>NZ_CP083956.1:2916267-3610651 GCF_006442795.2 Mesorhizobium sp. B1-1-8 | reverse complement strand
AGGGGCTGACGTCGCTGCTCGATCTCGTCTTCACACTGGTCTTCTTCGTCGTGATGTTCATCTATTCGCCCACACTGACGCTGGTCGTGCTCGGCACGGTCCCCGTCTATCTGCTGATTGCGGTGCTGATCCGCCCGATTTTTCGCGAGCAGATCAATGAGAAGTTCAACCGCGGCGCGCGCTCGCAGCAGTTTCTTGTCGAGTCGATCGTCGGAGCGCCGACCCTGAAGGCGGCGAGCGTCGAGCCGATGATGCAGGCGCAATGGGAGGAGCGGCTGGCGTCCTACGTCCGCACCTCGTTCGACGCCGGTGTCACCGGCACGCTCGGCCAGAACCTCGTCCAGTATGTGAGCAAGGTGACGACGGCGCTGATCCTGCTCTTCGGTGCGCAGGCGGTGATCAACGGCGCAATGACGGTCGGCGAGTTGATCGCGTTCAACATGATCGCCTCCCAGGTCGTTGCGCCGATCCTTCGCCTCTCGCAGCTCTGGCAGGACTTCCAGCAGGTCCAGGTTTCGGTGGCGCGGCTCGGCGACATCCTGAACACGCCGCCAGAACCCGTGCCCCAGAACCTGCTGACGCTGCCTCCCCCGAAGGGCGCGATCGAACTGCGCGGCGTGACGCTGCGCTATCGGCCGGACGCCGCCGAGGCCCTGCGCAACGTCACGCTGTCGATCGGCGCGGGCGAAGTCATTGGCTTCGTCGGCGCGTCGGGCTCGGGCAAGTCGACGCTGGTCAAGGTGGTGCAACGGCTCTATTCGCCGCAGGCGGGCCAAGTGATGCTCGACGGCATCGACATCGCCCAGCTCGATCCGGGATGGCTTCGCCGGCAGATCGGGGTCGTATTGCAGGAGAACATCCTGTTCAACCGGTCAATCCACGAAAACATCGCGCTCGGCGATCCCGCCGTGCCGCGGGCGTGGGTGATTCAGGCGGCCAGGCTTGCCGGCGCCGACGAATTCATCGCGCAGATGCCGCAGGGCTATGACACGATTATCGAGGAGCGCGGCGCCAATCTCTCGGGAGGACAGCGCCAACGCATCGCCATCGCCCGCGCGCTCGCCACCAATCCACGTATCCTCATTTTCGACGAAGCGACCTCGGCGCTCGATTACGAGAGCGAGCGCATCGTCCAGGAGAATATGCGCGCGATCGTACGCGACCGCACGGTGCTGATCATCGCCCATCGCCTGGCGGCGGTTCGCCCGTGCACGCGCATCGTGGGAATGGAAAGGGGCGAGGTCGTCGAGATCGGAAGCCACGAGGAACTCCTCGCGCGCAAAGGCGGCCTCTACGCTCGGCTCTGGGCGCTGCAGTCGGATCAAGCGGGGACCGGAGCATGAACCAAAGAACCGTGCCGCTCCCTGCGGCGTCGCCGCATCCGGTCAACCAACCCGCGTTGGCCATCTCAGGCCGCGATCGCGAATTCCTGCCGGCGGCGATCGAAATCCTGGAAACGCCGGCGCCGCCGTTGTCGGTCGTCACGATGCTGACGATCTGCGTGTTCTTCGCGGCCGCGCTCGCCTGGTCGTTCTACGGGCGGCTCGACGTGCACGCAGTGGCGCCCGGCAAAATCGACACGGCCGGGCACGCCAAGGTGATACAGCCGCTCGATCCCGGCAAGGTCGCCTCAATACATGTCGAGAACGGGCAGCACGTGAGGGCGGGAGATCTGCTCCTGGAGCTGGATTCCACGGAACCGGCGGCGGAGGAGAACGCGCAGCGCGACGAGCTCAATGCGAACCTCGCCGAAATCGCGCGCCGGCGCTTCGCGATCGCGACGGCGCGCGCCGTGCTCGATGGTCCAGCGAAATCGAGCGAGGCGAGCGCAGGCGAGGTCATTGTCGCGCAGCTGGCGCAAGCCGCCGCCGACCCCGAGCCGCGAATCGTCTGGGGCGTCGAGCTGCCGGAGGCGGTCCGCCTGCGCGAGGCTTCGGTGCTGACGGCCGATCTCAACCAGCTCACCGGCGCCTTGCAGAGCCTCGATAAGCAGATTTTGCAGAAGGAGGCGACGCGTCAGCGCCTCGATATGAGCATAGCCTACCAGAACAAGTTGATCGAAACGCTGATCCAGCTTGTCGGCACCCGCCAGGAGGCGCTCGATCGTCAAGTCGGCAGCAAGATCAATCTCTATGACTCCAAGCAGCAGCTGGAAAAATCGCAATCGTCGCTCGCCTCGGACGAAGGGGAATTGATCGAGACCGATGCCGCCCTGAAGGAGCTTGGGAGCGAGAAGATCATGACGCTCTCGCAATTCGTAGCCGACAACGAGAACAAGCTCGCCACCGCCGACCGCAAGGCGGACGAAGCAAAACAGGCGGTCGTCAAGGCGGACGCTCGCCTCGCGCGTACCAAGCTCTATTCACCGGCCGACGGCATCGCCCAACAGATCGCCGTGACCACGATCGGCCAGGTCGTGACCACCGGGCAGCAGCTCCTGGTCGTGGCGCCGACACAAGGGGCACTGCAGGTTGAGGCGCTCGTCGCCAACCTCGACATCGGCTTCGTCAAACCCGGCCAGAGCGCGGCGATCAAGGTCGACGCCTTCCCTTTCACCCGTTTTGGCGTGTTGCACGGCAAAGTCACCCGCGTCGCCTCCGAAGCGGTCGAGGAGCAAGAGGCCAAGCGTGGGCTCGCCAACGCAGCCGCCGCCGCCAATACAGCGGCCGCCGCCCCCGCAAGTCAGGCCGGGCAGTCCCAGAGCTTCGTCTTCCCGGTCACCATCACGATCGAGGAGCAGGCGATGAACATAAACGGCGGGATGATCCCTCTGACTCCGGGTATGACGGTGACCGTGGAAATCAAAACCGACAGTCGCCGTGTGATCGACTACCTGCTCTCGCCGCTCGCCAAAGCAGCTTCGGAGGCTTTCAAGGAGAGATGATGGAGTGGCGGATTGACGGGTTCGGCGCGGACTTGCCGGGCAAGGCTTCCCTCACGCGCCCTTTCAAGGAGAATTGAATAGACAGATCAGGTGCCGATGAAAGACAAACACCACCAGACGTCGGCCTCAAGGCCAACGCCTCGTGAACCCGGTGTCCGGCAGCCGCCGGAGGGTCGTGACGGTTCTAGCGCCGCAAGGCGTAGACGTTGTCGGTGTCCATGGACGGTCCGCCCAGCGGCAGCGCCATGTCGTCGTCGAGCAGTCGGGTGATGCGGGCAAAGCCGGTGAAAGCCTTTCTTGCTTCTTCGGCTGACATCTTGCCCGACATCGCCGCCGCGCAGCAATTCAGCGCACATTGATATACCGGGCCGCGTCTTCCCGTCGGCCACTTTCGCAGGAACACCATTGCTTCGGGGACACTGTCGATTTCCTCGACAGGGTGTCCCTGCCCACGCGCAATTCGCACTGGGGTAAAGAAATGCAAGCGATCCATATTTATCCTCCCGGTCGACCGCGCCGCAGTCGAACCATGCCAAACGCCCGCCATGCGATTTGGTTCCGAAAAAATGCTCTTGTCAAAAAGATTTTTTGACAGCGGACCGATCGGCAGTGATTCTGCCGCCCTTGAGGCCAAGCCGACTCAGGCGATGCAATCCCTGTTTCAGGGTCACGATAAGGGCGATTCTCATTGAATGTCTTTAAGGCCAAAGCCGGCAAATGGATTGCTTGCCGGTTCCCCTGCGTCAGGCTTACCCTCCACTGTTAACGCGTGAGGGCGCGTTTTGCAAAAAGGGGAACACTTGCAATGACCATCCAAGGCGCATCGCCTGACCTCTATAACGAGGATCTGGCTCCGGCAACGGTCAGGAACTGGGGACCGTTTTCCATCTTCAACGTCTGGACCTCCGACGTCCACAGCCTCTGGGGCTATTATCTCGCCGCAAGTCTGTTTCTGTTCTGTGGCGGCTTCGTCAACTTCATCATCGCCATCGGCATCGGTTCGCTGATCATCTACGCGCTGATGAACATGGTCGGCTATGCCGGGGTCAAGACCGGCGTGCCCTACCCCGTGCTTGCCCGCGCTTCCTTCGGCATCTGGGGCGCCAACATTCCGGCGCTGGTGCGGGCGATCGTCGCCTGCTTCTGGTACGGCGCGCAGACGGCCGCTGCCTCCGGCGCCATCGTGGCGCTTTTGACGCGGCTGCAATGGTTCGACGAGTTCAACAAGGGCTCGCATTTTCTCGGCCATTCCACCCTTGAGGTGATCTGTTTCGTCGTCATCTGGGCGCTGCAGTTGCTGATCATCCAGAAAGGCATGGAGACGGTGCGCCGCTTCCAGGACTGGGCCGGCCCCGCCGTGTGGGTGATGATGCTGATCCTGGCAATCTACCTCGGCATCAAGTCGGGCACTTTCGCGTTCACCAGCGACATCCCGATGGATGTCTTGCTCGACAAGACAAAGGACGCGGGCGTGCCCGGCGAGCCTGGATCGTGGACCGCGCTGTTTGCGGTGGCGGCAATCTGGGTGACCTATTTCTCGGCGCTTTATCTCAACTTCTGCGACTTCGCCCGTTACGCGCCGGACAAGGCGTCGCTGCGCAAGGGCAATATCTGGGGCCTGCCGGTCAACCTGATCCTGTTTTCGCTGGTCGCCGGCGTCACCACCATTGCCGCCTACGACGTCTATCACGAGGTGCTGCTGCATCCCGACCAGATCTCGGCCAAATTCGACAGCTGGTTCCTGGCGGCCCTTGCGGCGCTGACCTTCGCGGTGGCGACGCTCGGCATCAATGTGGTGGCGAATTTCGTCTCGCCGGCCTTCGACTTTTCCAACGTCTTTCCGCGCCAGATCGACTTCAAGAAAGGCGGCTATATCGCGGCGCTGATCGCGCTGGTGCTCTATCCTTTCGCACCGTGGGAAGGCAGTGCCGCCTCTTTCGTCAACATCATCGGCGCGACGATGGGGCCGATCTTCGGGGTGATGATGGTCGACTACTATCTGATCCGCAAAAGCGAGGTCGATGTCGAGGCGCTCTATAGGGAGAATGGCGAGTTCCGCTTCCAGGGCGGCTGGCATATCAACGCCTTCATCGCCGCCGGCATCGGCGCGATCTTCTCCTCGATCCTGCCCAACTTCACCAACTGGCTGCCGTCCTGGTGGGGCGTCTACGGCTGGTTCTTCGGCGTGGCAATCGCCGGCGCGGTCTATTACGTGCTGCGTACCATGGCGCTCGGCGCAGGCGCCAGGATGGCGAAGGCCTGACAATAGGGAGTAGATAGGGGAGTAAGGGAGTAGGGCAGTAAGGGAGTAGGGAATTGGGTCCCCTATTCCCCTATTCCCCTATTCCCCTATTCCCTATTCCCCTATTCCCCTATTCCCCTATTCCCCTATTCCCCTATTCCCCTATTCCCCTATTCCCCTATTCCCCTATTCCCCTATTCCCCTATTCCCTATTCCCCTATTCCCCTACCATCTCGGCCAGCCTGCGCACGGTGTTCCAGTTGCGCGAGGTGCCGATGCCCATTGTAATTGGTCACCGCAAGCAGCCGCAAATTGGGTGGCGCGCGAGAGAAAAGAATCCAAATATCGCCGCCGACTGCCTGCAGCTTTTCATCCTCGCCGACATTGGCTTCAGGCCGTGAAGAACTCAGCGGGAACGGGCTCGCGCATCTCGCGCACAGCCAGCACGAATCATCCCACGTAACGAGCCCGACTGCGGCACTACACAGATTCGTGAACCGTGATGGTCTAAACCGCCGTAACCTCCGCCGGCGCTGCCGCGAACTTCCAGAAGAACCTGCGGCTTCCGGCATCGCTGGGGGAGAAGGGTTCGTGCAACAACGACCATTGGAGGAAAAGCATGTCAAACCGCCTCATATCCGCCGCCGTCGCCAGTGCCTTCGCCGCAGCCATTGGCGCCGCCGCCATTGGTTCCGCATCAGCCGCGATGAGCGAGGCAGAAATGATGAAGATGCAGAAAATGACCAAGAAGGAGGTCGCATCCGGCAAGATGGAGAAGTGTTTCGGCGTGGCGCTGAAGGGCCACAACGACTGCTACGCGGGCGCTGGAACCACCTGCGCGGGCACGTCCACCAAGGACTACCAGGGCAATGCCTTCAAGCTGGTGGCGAAGGGGACCTGCACTGCCATGACCACGCCTAATGGCCATGGTTCACTAAAGCCGATCGGCTGAATCTCAGGAACCGCGGCGGGTGGCATCGCCATCCGCCCTTTCCATTGCCTTCCGGGAGCTTGACCATGAACATTCCTCCGCGCGCCGGAGTGGGACTTAAGCCGCAGCACTACCGCGAGATCCTGGAAACCGGACCGGACATCGGCTTTTTCGAGGTCCATGCCGAAAACTACATGGGAGCGGGCGGACCACCGCACCGGTACCTCACGGCGGTGCGTGAGCATTATCCTCTGTCGTTGCACGGCGTCGGTCTGTCGATCGGCGCGGCCAAGCCTCTCGACCAAGACCATTTGAGGCGCCTGAAAGACCTGATCGCCCGCTATCAGCCAGGCCTTTTCTCCGAGCACCTTGCATGGTCGAGTCATAGCGATGCCTTTCTGAACGATCTCCTGCCGGTGCCCTACACGGTGGAAACGCTACGGCGCATCGCCTCGCACATCGACGAGGTGCAGGAGACACTTGGCCGCCAGATGCTACTTGAGAATCCTTCCACCTATATCGCCTTTGCCGAAAGCACCTATGCCGAGCCTGATTTCATCGCCGAGGTGCAACGGCGCACCGGCTGCGGACTGCTGCTCGATGTGAGCAACGTCCACGTCGCTTCGACCAATCAGCGGTGGGATCCCTTCGGCTATATCGATGCCTACCCGCTCGGCGCCGTTCAGGAAATACATCTTGCCGGCTTCACGCCGGAAACCGACGAGAAACAGAGGCCGCTGCTCATCGATACCCATAGCCGGCCGGTCGACCCGTCGGTTTGGGCGCTCTATGCGTACGCGATCGGCAAACTCGGTCCCATGCCGACGCTGATCGAATGGGATGCCGATTTACCATCATGGAGTGAACTGCATGCCGAGGCCATGCGGGCCGAAGCGTATATGAAGTCTCACGCGCCGGGACAGGAGATGCGACTTGCAAGGACTGGCTGAACAGCAACAGGAATTCGCGCTGGCCTTGTTTGACGCTGCTCGCGCCACGCCGCGAGGCCTCGTGGGACCCGACGGCTTGCCAAGTCCGCGCCGCTTCGCGGTCTATCGCAACAATGTCGTGGCCGGCCTCATTGAGACACTGAAGGAAAATTATCCGGCGGTTCATCGCATCGTCGGGGATGAATTCTTCCGCGCGATGACGGGGCAATTCGTAACCGCCCATCCACCACGGCGTCCCATCATGCTGGACTATGGTGCAGGCCTCCCCGAATTCATCGCTGGGTTCGAGCCCGCGGCGACACTCCCCTACCTCCCCGACGTGGCGAGGATCGAGCGCGCCTGGATCGAGGCGTATCACGCGGCTGATGCGGAGCCGCTTTCGGCGAATGATCTCCTTGCCATCGATAAGGACTGCCTGGGCCAGGTCCGGCTGGCGCTCCATCCTTCACTCCGGGTGACGCAATCGCAGTTTCCCGCCCTCACTATCTGGCGCATGAACATTGCCGGCGGCGAGCCCGCCGCTGTCGATCTCCAGGCTGGTGGTGAGGATGCTCTCATCATCCGCCCAGGCACGGAAGTCGTCGTGCGCCAGCTGCCGGTGGGAGCTGCGGCCCTCATCAGGACCCTGGGCGCCGGTAAGCCAGTGGTGGCCGCGACGATCGCCGTACTCGAAGCTACACAGCACTTCGATCTCAGGACGATGTTGGCCGGACTGATTGAAGCCGGCGCTTTCATCGGTTGGAGCCTCGAACCGGAGACCGGAGACGAGCCATCATGATGTCGGCTCCGAACCTGATTCGTACGCTGACGACGTGGCTTTCCACAATCGCCATGGCCTTGGCGCCGCTGTTTCTGCGAGCAGCGCTCGCGGTGCCGTTTTTCCGCTCCGGCCTCACCCGCTGGGACGGATTCCTGCAGCTCTCGGACAGCACCATCTATCTGTTCGAAGAGGAGTTCAAGCTGCACATCTTCGGTGCCGAGTATGGGTTCCCCATGCCCGATGCCGTGGCCTATCTGGTCGCGACCGCCGAAATCACTTTGCCGGTGCTGCTGGTTCTGGGCCTCGCTACCCGCTTTGCGGCGTTGGCGATGCTCGTCATGACCGGTGTCATCCAGCTTGTGGTGCCCGACGGCTGGGCCAACTTCCATCTGCCCTGGGCCGCCATGGCGATCTCCATCATTGCCCTTGGCGCAGGGCCCATTTCCGTTGATCGGCTGGTCGCGCGACGATTTGCTTCGGAGGCGCGTCGGCAATGACCACCCCTCCTGTGCTGAAGCTTGTGAGGGGGGGATCTGCTCCCATTCCGCAGGTGCGGGAGGTGGATTGGTCAATCCTCATGGCAAGGGCCCAGGACGGCGATGCCGACGCCTACCGGCGGCTCCTCGCGAGCATTACACCATACCTGCGCGCCCACGCGGCGCGCTGTCATCGCAATCTCAGCGATGTCGAGGATGCGGTGCAGGATATACTGCTGACCGTGCACGCCGTGCGTGCGACCTATGACCCGGCGCGGCCGTTCGGCCCCTGGCTCACGGCAATTGCCAAACGCAGGCTGATCGACCGTCTGCGCCGCCAAGGTCGCCGCCAGGCCTTGGAAACGGCATTTGAACCTACCCACGAAACCTTTGCGGAACCGCCCGCGAACCTTGAACACATGACACAGATGCATGAGATCGCCGCGGCCCTCGACCATCTTCCCTCCGGCCAGCGTGAAGCCCTACGGCTTACAAAGATCGAAGGACTGTCGCTGAAGGAAGCCTCGGCGGCGAGCGGTATGAGCGTGGCAGCGCTCAAAGTCGCCACCCACCGCGCCATCCGGCGTCTTCGGAGTTTCTTCTCCGGCGGGAGTGAAACATGATCCCCACGGATGATCTCATCTCTGCGCTTGCCGCCAATCTGAGGCCGGTCAGGCGGCTCCGTCCGCCGCTATTGCGCGCCGCCGGCTTCCTGGTCCTCGCCGCTCTGATCCTCGGCATGATCGCCATTGCCCATGGCTGGCGGCCGGGCCTGCTCGTTCGCCTGGCCGAGATCCGCTTCGCCCTCAGCCTCGCGGGGGCCGTCTTCACCGGCATTCTCGCCGCGGTCGCGGCATTCCTCGTCAGCGTTCCCGGCCGCTCGCGTCACTGGCTGTGGCTGCCCGTTCCGGCACTTGCCGCATGGCTTTTCTCGATCGGTTATCAGTGCCTGAGCTTCTGGACCCCGCTGGTTCCCGGCGGCGCGCCTCCTGGGGAGACGGCTTCCTGCATTGCGACGTTGGTGCTGACCAGCCTGCCCTTGTCGCTCGCCTTGGCCCTCATGCTTCGCCATGCCGCTCTTTTCGACCCGGCGCCGGTGATCTTCGCGGCAAGCCTTTCCGTCGCCGGGATCACGGCGGCTGCGCTCACCTTGTTCCACCCGCTCGACGCCAGCGTCGAGATTCTGATGTTCAACCTAGGCACCGGATCGTTGATTGTGTTGTTGGGCGGCGTCATCCACCTGTTCGTGCCGAATCGCCTGGAGCGGCCCCAATGAGCGGACCACTGCCTATCGGCGACTTGGCGAAATCGCGGGCCGCTTTGTCGCTCGCTCTTGGCGGACTCTCGGCAGGTCTACTCGCTTCCGCCTGCTGCGTCCTTCCCCTCGCCTTGGCTCTCGCGGGGATCAGCGGCGCCTGGATCGCGCGCCTCACCGCGCTGGCGCCTTACCAGCCATACTTCCTCACGCTCGCAGCCGTCTCGATTGGTTTCGGATTCTGGCGCTACCGCCGCAATGAGGCCACGTGCGTTGCGGGCTCTCTTTGCGCCAGTCCTCTTTATCGCCGTTCCACCCGATTCATCCTGTTGGCAGCGAGCCTCATTGCAGCGTCGGCGGCCGCAGTCGATGTCTTCGGGCAGCTCAATTTGTAGGAGATCCCACCATGCGCATCGCCATTGCAATCATTGTCCCGTTCCTGGCCACCGTGCCCGCCCTCGCAGCCCAGCGCACCGCCACATTCTCAGTTCCAGACATGGTCTGTCCGCTTTGCCCGATCACCGTTGCGACCGCGATCAGGCGCCTCGACGGCATTGTCTCGGTTTCAACCGATGTCGGTGCCAAGACTGCAACGGTTGTCTTCGACGACGGCAAGACGAGCACCGGGGCGATCGCCGATGCTTCGACCAACGCTGGCTATGCAGCGGCATTGGTGAATGCGCAATGATGGAGCTTACCAGCACCATCACCTGTCCCGCCTGCGGCCATCGCAGAACCGAGACCATGCCCACTGATGCCTGCCAGCATTTCTACGAATGCGAAAGCTGCAAAACTCTCCTCAAGCCTCTACCGGGTGATTGCTGCGTATTTTGCTCTTACGGCGATCATCCCTGTCCGCCAAAACAGGCAGAGCGGCAGTCGAGTGCTGCCGGCCAGCATCATTGCTGCTGAAGTATCGGCGCGATCTTCTCCTCGATCCTGCCCAACTTCACCAGCTGGCTGCCGTCCTGTTGGGGCGTCTATGGGCTGACCATCTCGGCCAATTTGCGCACCGTGTTCCAGTTGCGCGACGTGCCGACGCCGAAGCGCTTGTGATTGGCGGCGGCGAGCAGTCGCGAGCTCGGCCGCTCGCGCGAAAAGACAAGCCAGATATCGCCGTCGACCAGTTGCACCAGCTCGTCCTCGGCCGCATAGGCCCTGAGCGCCGTGATGGCATCTGCCGGCACTGGCGCGCGCATCACCCGCACCGCCACCTGGTCGCCAGCATCCGCGGACTGGCCCGGGAACGGATTGCCGGCGGCAAGCTTCAGCCAGTCCTCGGCGCGGCGCACGATGATGTCGACATGGCGGCCGAAGGTCTTTTCGAAAGCGACCTCCAGCCGCTGCTCAAGAGAAGGAAGCTTGCTCGCCCGAGCCTCGAAAACCAGATTGCCGGTCGCCACCAACGTGCGGGCATTCTTGAGGCCCAGGCCCTCCGCCATCGCCTTGAGATCGGACATCACGAGACGTCGCCCTTCGCCGAGACCGATGCTGTAGAGCAGCGCGACATAGGTTTGCATGCGCCGCGCTCCCGCTTTTGGGGCTACACCAGGCGCGACTGCTCCACCGCCGCCTCGATGAAGCTGGCGAACAGCGGATGCGGATCAAGCGGCCGGCTTTTCAGCTCCGGGTGATACTGCACGCCGATGAACCAGGGATGGTCCGGATATTCGATCGTTTCCGGCAGCACCCCGTCGGGCGACATACCGGCAAAGACCAGCCCGCAATCCTCGAGCTTCTGCTTGTAGTCGACATTGACCTCGTAGCGGTGGCGGTGGCGCTCCGAGATCTGCGTGTCGCCGTAAATCTCGGCGATCTTGGAACCCTTGGCGAGGTCCGCCTGATAGGCGCCGAGCCGCATGGTGCCGCCGAGATCGCCGCTCGCCCTGCGCTTCTCCAGCATATTGCCCTTCAGCCATTCCGTCATCAGCCCGACGACCGGTTCGTCTGTCGGACCGAACTCGGTCGATGAGGCATGCTCGACGCCGGCGAGCGAGCGCGCCGCCTCGATGCAAGCCATCTGCATGCCGAAGCAGATGCCGAAATAAGGCACTTTCCGCTCACGCGCGAACTTCGCGGCCAGGATCTTGCCTTCCGAGCCGCGCTCGCCGAAGCCGCCGGGAACGAGGATGCCGTGCACCTTTTCCAGCCACGGCGTCGGGTCTTCCTTCTCGAAAATCTCGCTCTCGATCCAGTCGAGCTTGACCTTGACACGGTTCGCGATGCCGCCATGCGAGAGCGCTTCGATCAGCGATTTATAGGCGTCTTTCAGGCCGGTATATTTGCCAACGATGGCGATGGTCACCTCGCCTTCCGGATTGTGGATGTGGTTGGACAGCGCCTGCCAGGGCTCCATGCGCGGCTTCGGCGCCGGGTCGATGCCGAACGCCGCCAGCACTTCCGAATCGAGCCCTTCCCTGTGATAGGCCATCGGCACGTCATAGATGTGCGGCACGTCGAGCGCCTGGATGACAGCGCTTTCGCGCACGTTGCAGAACAGTGAAAGCTTTCGCCGCTCCTCCTTGGGGATAGGCCTGTCGGCGCGCACCAGCAGGATATCGGGCGCGATGCCGATGCCGCGCAATTCCTTGACCGAATGCTGCGTCGGCTTGGTCTTCAATTCGCCCGCCGTCGGGATGTAAGGCATCAGCGTCAGATGCACATAGACGGCGTTGTTGCGCGGCAGGTCGTTGCCGAGCTGGCGGATCGCTTCCAGGAAAGGCATCGCCTCGATGTCGCCGACGGTGCCGCCAATCTCGCACAGCACGAAGTCGTAGTCGTCATTGCCGTCGAGAACGAAGTGCTTGATCTCGTCAGTGACGTGCGGGATCACCTGCACGGTGGCCCCAAGATAATCGCCGCGCCGCTCGCGCTCGATGATGTTCTTGTAGATGCGGCCGGTGGTGATGTTGTCCTGCTGGTTGGCCGAGCGCCCGGTGAAGCGCTCGTAATGGCCGAGATCGAGATCGGTCTCGGCGCCGTCATCGGTGACGAAGACTTCGCCATGCTGGTAGGGCGACATCGTCCCGGGGTCGACATTGAGGTAGGGATCGAGCTTTTTGATCCGCGCGCGATAGCCTCGCGCCTGCAGAAGAGCCCCAAGAGCTGCTGCGGCGATGCCTTTTCCGAGTGAGGAAACCACGCCGCCTGTGATGAATACATATCGCGCCATGGGATTCATCGCTTAACGCGGCCTGATTGATTCCGCCAGAGAAAAAACCGCCGCGAGGGCTTTTTCCCAAAATGGCGCCGGTGCCCGGGGGGTGCTGCAGCAGTCAAAACGAAAGGGCCGGCGAGGCCGGCCCTTTCGGCAGAATAGTGGAACGCGCCAGATGATGACGACTGGTTGTTATATGATGACAACCTTGGTGCCAATCCTGACCCGGCTGTAGAGGTCCATGACATGCTCGTTGATCATGCGGAAGCAGCCATTGGAGGCGCTGGTTCCGATCGACTGCGGCGCAATCGTGCCGTGGATGCGCAGATGCGTGTCCTTCTTGCCGTCATAGAGGTAGATGGCGCGCGCGCCGAGCGGGTTCTCGCCGCCTCCGGGCATGCCGTCCTTGTACTGGCCATAGTGCTTCGGCTCGCGCTTCTGCATGTCGAGCGTCGGGATCCAGCGCGGCCATTCCTGCTTGTCGCCGACCGCCACGGTGCCCTTGAACTGCAGGCCTTCGCGGCCGACAGCGATGGCATAGCGGCGGGCGGTCGAATAGCTCTCGACGAGATAGAGGCGGCGCGCGCTGGTGTCGATCACGATGGTGCCCGGTTCGTAGCCCGAGAAGGCGACATCCTGCGGCACGAACTCAGGCTTCACCTTGAACGGCTTCTTGGCCGCCTTCTGGGCGAGCGCCGAATCGAGGGCGCGGGTCTCGGGCAAATAATTGATCGAGGTCACTGACTGGCCGCCGAACAGGCCGGCGAACAGCCCGCCGCTGGTCTGCTTCTGGCCGGGAGCCTCGCTGCGCAATTCCCCATTGTTGCCGTTGGCTGCGACGTTCATCGCCTCGGCCGGGATCGGTTCCGCGGACTGGATCGGCGCGAGCGGCGCCAAGGGTTCGAGCGGCCCGATGATCTTGGTGGTTTTCTTCACCGGCTTGGCGTCGGCCATTTCGGCATCCGGCGCCGAGCCCTTCCTGGCAAGCCATTCCTGACGGGCGGCCTCTGCCTTGGCCTTGGCCGCCTCGCGCATCGCCAGCTTGCGGGCTTCCAGCGCCTTGTCCTTGGCGGCTTCCTTTTCGGCCGCGATCTTGGCTTCGAGCTTGCCGATCTGGGCGAGGTCGTCTGCGCTCGGGTTTTTCTTCTTCTTGAGAAGCTTCAGCTGCGAGGCGTCGCTCCTGGCGGCGACGGGAATAGCGTCGGTCTTCTCAACCGACGGTGAGGCGGCCACGTTTGCCGGTGAGGCAAAGGCCGCGGAAGCCGTGCCGAGGACGGCGCAGAATCCCAGAATAATGAAGCTGCGAAGCTGCATGGCGAAGATCCGATCGTTCAATGCTTGTTGCCCACGGCGTCGCCCGGCGCCCCCCAAGGACGCCGAAATGTGCCGCGCGCAACCTATAATCGATTAGCCATGAGCCGCTCAAGCCAAGCTGCGCGCAAGGCCCGGTTGAATCTTCGTGATCAAGCGGCATTTGCCGCGACTGTGTTCAAACGACAACAGGTCGCGGCCCGATGCTTGCCCGGCTATTGGTTTGGAACCTGCGGGGTGACCGGCAAGGTGACGCCGTTCGTGGCCGGCGGCGCGGTCGGATTCGCGGGTGCCGGCGCGGCCGGCGCGGTGGCCGGAGCCGTCGTCGAGCCGCCATTGGCAAGCGGTGTCGTGGTCGTCGTGCTGCCGGCCGGAGCGGCAGGTGCCGTGCTGCCGCCCGGAGCGACCGGACCGTTGGCGCCAGGCAGCTGGTTAAGCACGCCCTTGCCGGCATTGTTCGAGGTCGACGCCGGAGCGCGGTCGAGGATATCGATCGGCTTTTCGCCGTAGCGGGCGATGATGGACAGACCGAGAGACGTCACGAAGAAAGCCGCCGCCAGGATCGCCGTCGCGCGGGTCAGCGCGTTGGCGGCGCCACGCGCCGTCATGAAACCGGAACCGCCGCCGATGCCGAGACCGCCGCCTTCGGAGCGCTGCAGCAGCACCACGCCGACAAGGGCGAGCACGACCATGAGGTGGACGACGATCAGTACGGTTTCCATAATTTATCCTGGCGAGGCCTTGCGCGTCAGCGCTTACGACCGGTGATTTGGAGGCGGCTCCTTACAATGCTTTGGCGGCATTTCCAAGCCCGAGGCCGGAATATGGGAAGCAATACCGCCAATGCAACGATTTCGGCCGTGTCCGGCGGTCGCCCCACCTATGCGACGTGCAGGTAGGCCTCGGCGATGGCGAGGAAGTCGGCCGCCTTCAGGCTGGCGCCGCCGACCAGCGCGCCGTCGACATTGTCGACGCGGAGCAATTCGGCCGCATTGGACGGCTTGACCGAGCCGCCATAGAGGATGCGCATCTTGCCCGCCGCATCGCCGAGCAGCTCGCCAAGCTTGGCGCGGATATGCGCATGCGCCTCAGCGACGTCCGCGGCGGTCGGCGTCAGGCCGGTGCCGATGGCCCAGACCGGCTCATAGGCGATGATGGCGTTGGCGGGCGTTGCGCTCGGCGGAACCGAGCCGGCGAGCTGGCGCGCCAACACTTCGAGCGTCGTGCCGGCCTCACGCTCGGCTGCCGTCTCGCCGATGCAGATGATGGCGATAAGGCCCGCCCGCCACGCGGCGGAGGCCTTGGCATTGACGGTGGCGTCGTCCTCGCTGCCCTGCTCGCGGCGCTCGGAATGGCCGACGATGACAAGACTGGCGCCGGCGTCCTTCAGCATCTCGGCCGAAATGCAGCCGGTATAGGCGCCGCTCTCCTTGGTGTGGCAATCCTCGCCACCTGCCCGCACCGGCGTGCGCGACAGGATTTCGGCGGCGCGTTGAAGCAGGGTCGCCGGCACGCAGACCACTGCTTCCGTTTCCGCGTCGAGCCCGCTCATGAAGCCGTTGCCGATCATCCTGAGCTCGTTGAGCGAGGCGCTGGTGCCGTTCATTTTCCAGTTGCCGGCAACGAGGGGGCGGATTCCAGGGGTCATGGGATCGGGTTCTCCAGGCGACATAAGGCAGCGCCCTCACTACCAAAATCAGCCCACAAAGCAATCGACAGTCGGTCGGAAGGGCGCTATTGCGCTTGTTTCAGACTCCGCGCATGCGAAAATGCGCATAAATCGGAAGTAAGTATGCTTGGTATATTGAGAAGCGCGGCGGGCACCTGGGTCGCGAAGGCGTTGCTGTCCCTGCTGGTGATAAGTTTTGCCGCCTGGGGCATCACTACCCGGATGGTGGGTGGTGTGCTGGCCGGCCACCATGCGGTGATCACCGCGGGCGGCACGGAGGTTTCGATCAACGAATACCGTCTCGCCTACGAGCGCCAGATCAACGCTTTGTCGCAGCAATACGGCCAGCGCATCACGCATGAGCAGGCCAAGCTGCTCGGCCTCGACAACCAGGTGCTGGCGCAGCTGGTATCGGGCGCCGTGCTTGACGAGCAGGCCCGCAAGCTCGGACTGGGCCTTTCTAAGGACAGGCTGGCCGAATTGACGCGCGAGGATCCGGCCTTCAAGGGCCCGAGCGGCCAATTCGACCGCAGGACATTCGAATATCTGCTGCGACAGGTCAACATGCGGCCGGAAGACTATCTCAAGAACCGCTCGCAGGTGGCGGTGCGCCAGCAGATCGTCGAGGCGGTATCCGATGGCCTGAAAGTGCCGCAGACCTTCCTGAAGGCGGTCGCGCTCTATCGCGGCGAGGACCGCACGATCGACTATCTCGTCCTGCCGAAGACATTGGTGCAGCCGATCGAGGCACCATCGGACAGTGCTTTGAAGGCGTATTTCGAAGCCAACAAGAAAAACTACGCCGCGCCGGAATACCGCAAATTCTCCTATGTCCGGCTGGAGCCGCGGGACATCATGGATCCGACCGCGATCACCGACCAGCAGGTTGCCGACGACTACAATAAGAACAAGGCGCGTTACACCACGCCTGAAATGCGCACGATCGAGCAGCTGGTGTTCAAGACGCCGGATGCGGCGAAAGCGGCTTACGATTCGCTGAAGACCGGCGCCACCTTCGACAAGATCGTCACGGCCGAAGGCAAGACGCAGGCCGACACGCTGCTCGGCACGCTGGCCAAGGACAAGATCGCCGACAAAGCGGTGGCGGACGCGGCCTTCTCGCTCAATGTCAATGAGGTGAGCCCGGTGGTTCAAGGCACGTTCGGTCCGGTGCTTTTGCGCGTCACCGACATCAAGCCGCAAGTCGTCAAGCCCCTTTCGGAAGTGTCCGACCAGATCCGCAAGGATCTGGCGCTCGGCGAAGCAAGCCGCGTCCTGCTCGACGTCCACGACAGTTATGAGGACACCCGCGCCTCGGGCAGCTCGCTGGCGCAGGCGGCCGACAAGCTGAAGCTCAAGGTCGTCACCGTCGATGCGATAGACCGCACCGGTCAGCGGCCGGACGGCAGCATCGTCAAGGATCTGCCGGAATCTGCCGACCTCATCAAGTCGGTGTTCGCGGCCGAACCCAACACCGAGAATGAAGCCCTGACCACCGCTGACAACGGCTTCGTCTTCTATGAAGTCGCATCGATCACGCCGGCGCGCGACCGCACGCTGGACGAAGTTCGCCAGAAGGTGGTCGCCGACTGGACGGCTGCCGAAACCGACAAGCGGCTCGACGCCAAGGCCCAGGAGCTGGAGAAGCGCCTCAAGGCTGGCGCGACCCTCGACGTCATCGCCGGCGAGCTGAAGCTCGAGAAGCAGACCAAGCGCGGCCTGAAGCGTGAGGCCGACGATGCCGATTTCGGCAAGGAAGGCGCTGCGGCCATGTTCGGCGTCGGCGAAGGCGGCACCGGACTGATCCCCTCGCCCACCGGCGATGGACAGATCCTCTTCAAAGTCGCCGAGGTCTTCGAGCCGGCCGGCGCCGATGCCAGCTCGGTGCCGGACGATGCGCAGAAATCTTTCGGCGCCGGCATGTCCGACGACCTGCTCGACCAACTGGTGGCGCAGCTGCAGTCGCAGTATGACGTCCGCATCGACCCGACCGCCGTTGCCCAAGCACAAACCAGATGAGCGCACTGAAGATACACATAGCCAAGGTTGCCGGCGGCAGCGCGCTGTCCTTCGAGGAAGCGCGCGAGGCCTTCGACATCATCATGTCGGGCGACGCCACGCCGGGCCAGATCGGCGGCTTCCTGATGGCGCTGCGCGTGCGCGGCGAGACGGTGAGCGAGATTTCCGGCGCTGTCGCTACGATGCGGGCCAAGATGCTGCGCGTCGAGGCGCCGCACGGCGCCATCGACATTGTCGGCACTGGCGGCGACAATTCGCACTCGGTCAACATCTCGACCGGGTCCGCCTTCGTCATCGCCGCCGCCGGCGTTCCGGTCGCCAAGCATGGCAATCGCGGCCTGTCGTCGCTGACCGGCGCCGCCGACGTGCTGATGGCGCTCGGCGTCAAAATCGATATTCCGCCGGAGACGATCGGCCGCTGCATCCACGAGGCAGGCGTCGGCTTCATGTTCGCGCCGGCGCATCATCCGGCGATGAAGCATGTCGGGCCGACTCGCGTCGAGCTCGGCACGCGCACCATCTTCAACCTGCTCGGACCATTGTCGAACCCGGCCGGCGTCAGCCGCCAGATGGTCGGCGTCTTCCTGCCGGAGTGGATCATGCCGGTGGCCGAGACGCTGAAGGCGCTCGGCGCCGATCACGCCTGGGTCGTCCACGGTGATGGCTATGACGAGATCACCACCACCGGCGAGACGCAGGTTGCGGAGCTTGCCGGCGGCGAGATCCGCAGCTTCACGCTGACGCCGGAAGCGGTCGGTCTGAAGCGCTACAAGAAAGACGAGCTTCGCGGCGGCGACGCGGCCTACAACGCCAGGGCGCTGCGCGATATGCTGAGCGGTGCCGCCGGCGCCTATCGCGACACGGTGCTGATGAATGCCGGCGCCGGTCTTGTGGTGGCCGGCAAGGCGACGACGCTTGCCGACGGCATCGCGGCGGCGGCGCAAGCCATCGACAGCGGCCGGGCGGTTGCGGTGCTCGACAAGCTTATCGAGATTTCGAACGGTTAGAACCTTGTCCGACATCCTGCGCAAGATCGAGGCCTACAAGCGCGATGAGATCGCCGCGGCAAAGCTCAGCGTGCCCCTGGCCGAGATCAAGGCCAAAGCGAGGGATATCGAGCCGCCGCGTGGCTTCCTTGCGGCGCTGGAAGCCAAGCGCAAGGCCGGCGGCTTCGCGCTGATTGCCGAGATCAAGAAGGCGAGCCCGTCCAAAGGCCTGATCCGCGCCGATTTCGACCCGCCGTCGCTGGCCAGGGCTTATCAGCAAGGCGGCGCCGCCTGCCTTTCGGTGTTGACCGACGCGCCGTCTTTCCAGGGCGCGCCGGCGTTTCTCACCAGTGCGCGCGCGGCCGTGACGCTGCCGGCGCTGCGCAAGGACTTTTTGTTCGATCCCTATCAAGTCCATGAGGCCCGTGCCTGGGGCGCGGACGCGATTTTGATCATCATGGCCAGCGTCGATGACGCCATGGCCCGTGAACTGGAATCGACAGCATTCGACCTCGGCATGGATGCGCTGATCGAGGTGCATGACGAGGTGGAAATGGAGCGTGCGCTTGCGCTTTCCTCGCGGCTGATCGGCATCAACAATCGCAACCTCAGGACATTCGAGACCAGCCTCGGGGTTTCGGAGCGGCTGGCGGCCGTGGTGCCGGCGGATCGGCTGCTGGTCAGCGAGAGCGGCATCTTCACGCATGAGGATTGCCGGCGGCTGGAAGAGAGCAGGATAGGCACCTTCCTCGTCGGCGAGAGCCTGATGCGGCAACAGGATGTCGCGGCGGCAACGCAGCTCCTGCTCACGGGCCAGGCGCCGGCCGAGGCCGTTTGAAAATGGCCTCCCTCACCCATCTCGGCGCCAAGGGCGAGGCCAACATGGTCGACGTCGGCGACAAGGCCGAGACGACGCGCACGGCCATCGCCGAAGGCTTTGTCGCGATGCGGCCGGAAACGCTCGACATGATCCTTGCCGGCGACGCCAAGAAGGGCGATGTGCTGGGAACCGCGCGCATCGCCGGCATCATGGCGGCCAAGAAGGCCTATGAATTGATCCCGCTCTGCCACCCGCTGCTTCTGACCAAGGTTGCCGTCGACATCGAGCCGGATCGCGCACTACCAGGCCTCAAGGTCACTGCGCTCGCGCGCGTCACCGGCAAGACCGGCGTCGAGATGGAGGCGCTGACTGCCGCTTCGGTCGCCTGCTTAACCATCTACGACATGGCCAAGGCGGTGGACCGCGCCATGGTGATTTCCGGCATAAAACTGGTCGAGAAGACCGGCGGCAAGTCCGGCGACTATAAGGCGGGTTCTTAGATGGCGCTGGTTCCGGTCGCCGAGGCGCTCGAACGTCTGCTGGATGGTGCCACGGCACTGCCGGGCGAAAGCGTTCCGTTGGCCGATGCGGCTGGCCGTGCGCTGGCGGAACCGGTGGTGGCGCTCCGCACCCAGCCGCCCTTCAACGCCTCGGCCATGGACGGCTACGCCGTGCGGGCCGCGGATGTGGCATCGGTGCCGGTGCGGCTCTCGGTGATCGGCATGGCGCCGGCCGGGCGCGGCTATGACGGGTCCGTCGGCCGGGCGGAGGCGGTGCGCATCTTCACCGGCGCTCCCGTGCCGGAGGGCGCCGACACCATCGTCATCCAGGAGAATGTCCGCGATCTCGGCAATGGCCATGTCGAGGTGACCGAGCCGACGGCAAAAGACCGCAACATCCGCCGCCGCGGGCTGGATTTTTCGCAAGGCGACGTTCTGCTGGATAAGGGCCGCATACTCGATCCGGCAGCGCTATCGCTGGCCGCATCGGCCAACCATCCCACGCTGAACGTGGTGAGACGGCCGCTGGTCGCGATCGTCGCCACCGGCGACGAATTGCTGGCGCCGGGCAGTGAACCCGGGCCGGACCAGATCATCTCCTCCAATGCCTATGGCGTCGCAGCCGCCGCACAATCGGTCGGTGCC
The DNA here is from genome assembly GCF_006442795.2 of Mesorhizobium sp. B1-1-8. Lineage (NCBI taxonomy): Bacteria > Pseudomonadati > Pseudomonadota > Alphaproteobacteria > Hyphomicrobiales > Phyllobacteriaceae > Mesorhizobium > Mesorhizobium sp. B1-1-8. The sequence goes on along the minus strand of NZ_CP083956.1, from coordinate 3,590,046 downwards.
CGCGCTCTCGATCTCGGCATCGCCGCCGACCGCGAGCAGGATATAGCGGCGCTGGTCAAGAAAGCTGTCGCGGCAAAGGCCGACGTCATCGTCACGCTTGGTGGCGCCTCGGTCGGCGACCATGATCTGATCCACGACGTGCTGACCGGCGAAGGCATAAACCTCGACTTCTGGAAGATCGCCATGCGCCCCGGCAAACCTTTGATGTTTGGCCGGCTGGGCGATATCCGCTGCATCGGTCTGCCCGGCAATCCGGTGGCGAGCCTGGTCTGCTCGCAGCTGTTCCTGAAGCCGTTGCTGGCGCGACTCGGCGGCCGTAGTTTCCAGCAGGACATGCGCAGGGCGCGGCTGGCTGCTGCGATGCAGGCCAACGATCTGCGGCAGGATTATGTACGGGCCGTGGTACGCGAGGATGATCGCGCGCTGGTCGCGACGCCGTTCGGCATCCAGGATTCCTCGATGCTGAGAATGCTTGCCGACGCCAACGGCCTGATCGTGCGCGAGCCCTTCGCGCCGGCCGCGGAAGCTGGCGCCGAATGCAGCGTGCTGATGTTACGCTGAACAAAACGTCAACACATTCACTAAACTTTAAACGGTTGCCGAACACAACTGGAACAGATAGTGTTTGTTCTGGGTTTGTTTTTCTGATTCTGGTTTCAGAGACCCGTGGGGGCCGCCATGCTGACGCGCAAACAACATGAACTCTTGATGTTCATCCACGAACGGCTGAAGGAAAGCGGCATTCCGCCGTCTTTCGACGAGATGAAGGAAGCACTTGACCTTGCGTCGAAGTCGGGCATTCACCGCCTGATCACGGCGCTGGAAGAGCGTGGCTTCATTCGCCGGCTGCCGAACCGGGCTCGCGCGCTCGAAGTGCTGCGCCTGCCCGATTCGATCGCGCCCGGCCTCAACGCGGCGAGGAAGTTTTCGCCGAGCGTCATCCAAGGCGGACAGGGCAATATCGGCCGGCAGATCAAGCCCGCAGCGCCCTCGCGCACGCCCGCGCCCAGCAATGACGATGCGGTGCCGGCGGTGTCCATTCCGGTGATGGGCCGTATCGCCGCCGGTGTGCCGATCGACGCCATCCAGCATCAGACGCATTCGATCTCGGTGCCGCCGGACATGATCTCGGGCGGCGAGCATTATGCGCTCGAGGTCAAGGGCGACTCGATGATCGAGGCCGGCATCTTCGATGGCGACACCGTCATCATCCGCAACGCCGACACCGCCAGCCCCGGCGAGATCGTGGTGGCGCTGGTCGACGAGGAGGAAGCGACGCTGAAGCGCTTCCGCCGCAAGGGCGCCTCGATCGCGCTGGAAGCCGCCAACCCGGCCTATGAGACCCGCATCTTCGGGCCGGATCGCGTCAAGGTTCAGGGCAAGCTCGTCGGGCTGATCCGCCGCTATTGAGCAATTCCAGGAAAAGTGCGCAGCGGTTTTCCGTCCGGAATTGCGGGAAAACGAAACACCAGTAGCGGTTTGGACAAACCGCTACTGAGCTGGCTCAGACTTGGCTTCTGGTTTCTCGGGACGTTTATAGGGTGGCAGGCCCCTCGCCTCGCGTGAATATCGCCGCTGCTCATGCCAGGGGCGGTAAGGCTTTTCGACCGAGTAGCGGATCGTCGCTTGCGCCGTTGCCGATTGCGGGTCGAAGAAGACGGCGGCGCTGCCATCGCGCGCAAGCTGCCGTTTGGTGACGACGAGGACGCGCGGATCGCGGCAGGGATTGTAGGCCGTGACGTCGTTGATGACGATGAGATCGGCAAAGCCGCAGGCCGGGCGCGCGCTGTTACGGTCTTCGGCGAGCGCGACGATGGCGCCCGAAGGATGCCGGGCGATGCAGAGGTCGCCGGTGCAATAGAAAGGCGAGCCCGGCGGCAAGTCGACGGGGTCGGCGATGTCCAGCGCGCCCTTCGCGAACGTTTCGGGCGGCACAATTTCCTCGGCTTGCAGCGCGCGCTTCCAATTGTCGGTGGTGAATTCGTTCGAGCGTGCGCGGTTGATGGCGAGTTCGCCGCCGCCGATCGGCATCGCCACCAGATGCGCATCCTCGGAGATCAGGACGTCCGGCGTGCGAACGTGCGGGATCGCAAGCAGGCCAGCGAGCGCGAAAGGAATCGCGAACAGCCTGAGCCACGTGGTCGCCATCGTTGCGATGACGAGCGCGACCGTCGCCAGCAGCACCGACTGGATCGAGATCAGCCCGACGGCATCGACCGGCGAGCGCTCCGAAATCCACGCCGAGATCGCGACCATCGCCGTCAGGCCCTTTCCCATCACGTAGAGGAATGGGCCATCGAAGCCGAAAGGCATGGCCAGCGCGCTCAGGACGGCAAACGGCATGACGATCAGCGAGACGATCGGCATGACCGCAAGGTTCGCGACAACGCTGAGTGGCGACACCCGCTGGAAATGCCAGATGGCAAACAGCACCGTCGCGCTGCCGGCGATGAGCGACGTCAGGGCGGCGCCACCAATTCCAACCGCCAGCTTTCGCGACCAGAACCGGAGGAACGACAGCTTTGCCGGCGGTGCTGTTGTTTTACCGGCGCGATAGTCGGCAAAGCCGGCATAGGCGCCGACAAGGGCGGCCGTGGCGGCAAACGACATCTGGAAACTTGGACCGACCACCTCATGCGGCGACACCAGGATGACGGCAATCGCCGAGATCGCCAGATTGCGCATGGTCAGCGCCGCGCGATCGAAGAGCACTGCAACCAGCATCACCGCCAGCATGATAAAGCTTCGCTCGGCGGCGACCACGATGCCGGAGATGACGAGGTAGGCCGCGATCGACGCAAGCGCGATGGCCGCGGCGTATTTCTTGACCGGCCGGCGCGATGAGAAATCCGGAAACAGCGCGAAGGCGCCGCGCAGCAGAAGCATGATCGTGCCGGCCACCAGCGCCATGTGCAGGCCCGAGATCGAGATGATGTGATAGATGCCGGTGCGCCGCATCGACTCGTTGATCTCTTCGGGAATGCCGGCACGCACGCCGACAATCAATGCCGCTGCGATCTCGCCTTCGGAACCGCCGATGGTGCTCCTGATGTGATCGGCGATGTTCTCACGCGCATTCTCGATGGCCAAGCCGACGCTTGAACCGAAAGGCGAGTCGACCGTTGCCGCAATGAGCTTCGGATCGCCCATGAAAAATCCGCTGGCGCCGATGCCGGTGAAATAGCTGTCGAAGGAGAAATCATAGCTGTCGGGCCGCACCGGTCCGGTTGGCGGCAGAAGCTTGGCATAGCCGGTCAGAACCGATCCGGCCTTCATGTCGGGCGGAATGCGACGCGCCGAAACCCTGACCCGGTCAGGCGCGTAACGCAGCTTTGGATTGGCCGTCGAAATGAGATCGATGGTCAGCCTGACGCGGCCATTGGCTGTCGGCTCGGCGATAACGAGCCGGCCGGTCAGCCGCGTCTGGATCTCAGAGCCGAGCATCGGCGTCGCCGCCCGCCAGGTCTCGACCTTGGCGGCGAGAAAACCCAATGCGCAAAACAGCGCCGCCATGAAGATGAGATGCGTCGTCTGCCACGACCGCGAAACCGCCGCGCAGACAGCCAGCAGTGCAACCGCCGCGATGGGCCTGTAGAGATCCGGCTCGGTGCTCAGCGAAAAGTAATAGATGACACCGGCGGCGAGAAACACCGGAACCAGCAGGAAGGCAACGCCGCGGTCGAGCTCCGTGGTGGCGGCTACACCGATATTTCGGCGAAGCGCGGGAAGCGAGACACGGTGAAGCTCTCTGCGGAGCCGGACAATAGCTGCCGTTGGTGCGACCGCGCGGGACGCGCCGCCGTCGGGCGGCAGAATTTCCGTGGCCGGACGCGGCTCCGGAACCAAAACCGGCGCCGCTTCGGAAGGTGCGTTGCCGGCAAACAGCAGGCGCTCGCTGACGCCCACTGTCGTGCCCTCGCCTTCCTCCGCGCCCCGGCCTCTTGCAGCCATCGGGTCTGCCCCTTGCGCCCCAGACCCCCTATGCTACATGAACGCCGGCCGCGCGAAAGTCCGCGCGACAAACGTCTGCCCTTCAGTGCCAGCCTGAGAGTTCCATGCCCGACAAGGTCGTCACCCGTTTTGCCCCGTCGCCGACAGGTTTCCTGCACATTGGCGGCGCGCGCACGGCGCTGTTCAACTGGCTCTACGCCAAGCACACCGGCGGCACGATGCTGCTGCGCATCGAGGACACCGACCGTGAGCGCTCCACCGAGGCGGCGACGACGGCGATCCTCGAAGGGCTCACCTGGCTCGGCCTGACATGGGACGGCGACGCCGTCTCGCAGTTCATGCGCACGCCACGCCACCGCGAAGTGGCTGAGGAGCTCGTGCGCTTGGGCAAGGCCTATTACAGCTACGAGACGCCCGCCGAGCTCGAGGCCATGCGTGAGGCAGCGCGGGCCAAAGGCCTGCCGCCGCGCTACAACGGCCATTGGCGCGACCGCGACCCGTCGGAGGCACCGGCCGGCGTCAGGGGCGCCATCCGCATCAAGGCGCCGACCGAAGGCGAGACAGTCGTCCACGATCGCGTGCAGGGCGAGGTGCGTTTCCCCAACAAGGATCTCGACGACTTCATCATTCTGCGTTCGGACGGCACTCCGACCTATATGCATGCCGTTGTTGTCGATGATCACGACATGGGCGTCACCCACATCATCCGCGGCGACGACCACCTGACCAACGCCGCGCGCCAGACCGTGATCTACAACGCCATGGGCTGGGACGTGCCGTCGATGTCGCACATCCCGCTGATCCATGGCGCCGACGGCGCCAAGCTGTCGAAACGGCACGGCGCGCTCGGCGTCGAGGCCTATCGCGCCATGGGCTATCTGCCCGAGGCGTTGCTCAATTACCTCGCCAGGCTCGGCTGGAGCCATGGCGACGACGAGGTGATGTCGATCAAGGATATGATCGCCTGGTTCGACATCGGCGACGTCAACAAGGGCGCCGCCCGCTTCGATTTCGCCAAGCTCGAGGCGCTGAACGGCGTCCATATGCGCAAGATGGACGATCACGCGCTGTTCGACATCTTCGTCGCCACCTTGCCCTATCTCGAAGGTGGCCCGGCGCTCACCCTGCATCTTGACGATCAGGGCAAGGCGCGGCTGCTTGCCGCCATGCCCGGCCTCAAGGAGCGGGCGAAAACACTTGTCGAGCTCGTCGACGGTGCGGCCTTCCTGTTTGCGGCGCGACCGCTGCCGCTGGATGAAAAGGCGGCGGGGTTGCTCGGCGGCGACGCGCGCGTCATCCTGCGCGGCGCCCATTCCGCACTGGCGGCGATCCCGGGCGAGTGGAGCGCCGCGGCAGCTGAGGCTTCCATCCGTGACTTTGCACAGGCCGGCGGCCATAAGCTCGGTGCCGTGGCTCAACCGCTCCGAGCCGCGCTCACCGGCCGCAGCACTTCGCCCGGCGTGTTCGACGTGCTTGCCGTGCTGGGGCGCGAGGAGAGCCTGGCGCGGATCGCGGATCAAATCGATTAGGAGCGAGCTGGCCCAAGAAGATTGGCATTGAAAGGTGCGTTTCGCAGTGCAACATTACGTCTTGGCCCAATCTGGCACGCACCTCCTAAAATGCGGTGGCGAGTTCGCGCATTCGGTGACTTCGACGTGTCGTTTGCAGGAATTTGCCTTGCCGGCATGAGGATACAAAAGGAGTTTGCAAATGAGCGAAGCTGCCACAAAACGGGAACCGGTCAGCAAGACGCGCGAGTCGACCGCCAGGCTCGAACTCGCCGGCCAGACCCATGAGTTCAAGGTGCGAAGCGGCACGGTTGGGCCCGATGTCATCGACATCGCTTCGCTCTACAGCACCACCGGCGCCTTCACTTACGACCCGGGCTTCACCTCGACGGCGGCCTGCGAGTCGGCGATCACCTTCATCGACGGCGATGCCGGCATTCTCTTGCATCGCGGCTATCCGATCGACCAGCTGGCCGAGCATGGCGACTTCCTCGAGGTCTGCTATCTGCTGCTTTATGGCGAACTGCCGACCAAGGCGCAGAAGGACGACTTCGACTATCGGGTGACGCGCCACACCATGGTGCATGAGCAGATGTCGCGCTTCTTCACCGGCTTCCGCCGCGACGCGCATCCGATGGCAGTGATGTGCGGCGTGGTCGGCGCGCTGTCGGCCTTCTATCATGACTCCACCGACATCTCGGACCCCTATCAGCGCATGGTCGCCTCGATGCGGCTGATCGCCAAGATGCCGACGATCGCGGCGATGGCCTATAAATACCACATCGGCCAGCCTTTCATTTACCCGAAGAACGAGCTGAACTTCGCCGCCAACTTCCTGCACATGTGCTTTGCGGTGCCCTGCGAGGAGTACAAGATCAACCCGGTGCTGGCGCGCGCCATGGAGCGCATCTTCATCCTCCACGCCGACCACGAGCAGAACGCCTCGACCTCGACGGTCCGCCTTGCCGGCTCGTCCGGTGCCAATCCGTTCGCCTGCATCGCCGCCGGCATCGCCTGCCTGTGGGGTCCGGCGCATGGCGGCGCCAACGAAGCGGCGCTCAACATGCTGGGCGAGATCGGCCATGTCGACCACATCCCGGAATTCATCGACCGCGCCAAGGACAAGAACGATCCGTTTCGGCTGATGGGCTTTGGCCACCGCGTCTACAAGAATTACGATCCGCGCGCCAAGATCATGCAGAAGACCGCGCATGAGGTGCTGGGCGAGCTCGGCATCAAGGACGACCCGTTGCTGGATATCGCCATGGAACTGGAAAAGATTGCGCTGACCGACGCCTATTTCATCGAGAAGAAGCTCTATCCGAACGTCGATTTCTATTCCGGCATTACACTGAAGGCGCTGGGCTTCCCCACCACGATGTTCACGGTTCTGTTTGCCGTCGCCCGCACCGTCGGCTGGATCGCCCAGTGGAAGGAAATGATCGAGGACCCGCACCAGAAGATCGGCCGCCCTCGCCAGCTCTACACCGGCGCCACGGAACGCGACTACGTGCCGATTGCGAAAAGGTGAGTGAATAGTGAGTAGTGAGTAGTGAGTAGTAAGGCCAAGAAAGCCGACCACTCACTACTCACTACTCACTACTCACTACGCTCTATTCGCTCTCCTGACGCATCCCATCACCACCTCGGCGGCGATCTCGCCCGACGGCCTCTCGGTTGCCATGCGTCTTGCAACCTCTGCAAAGCCGTCCTTTTGCCAGGCGCGGTAGGCGGTGGCTGAAAAAAGACCTTCGAGCTGCCTGGCCAGATAATGCGGCCGCACATATTGGTTGTAGTGCTCCGGCACGATCGTCTGGTCGGCGATCAGATTGGGCAAGGCGGCGCTCCACACCGTGACCAGCCCCTGGACCAAGCGCATGACCGGGTCGAGCCGATAGCACGAGATCATCGGCACCGCGGACAATGCCAGTTCGAGCGACACGGTCCCCGATGCGATCAGAGCCGCATCGGCCTTGCCGAAGGCCTGCCATTTGCGCTCGGGTTCGAGGACTATCTCGGGCTTTTCATCCCAGCGTGAGACCGACGTCCTGACCAGGTCGGCGACATGCGGTACCGTGGGTAAAAGCAGGCGCAAGCGGTGTCCGCGGGCGCGCAGGACCGATACTGTCTCACCGAACGGACCGATAAGTCGGCTCACCTCGCCGCGGCGCGAGCCCGGCAGCACGAGCAGCGTCTTGACACGGTCGTCGGACAAATCGCGCGGCATCTCTTGCGCCCTGAGGGCGCCGAGCACGCCGGGGTCCTGCGTCAGCCGGTGTCCGACATAAGTGCCCGGCGGCCCACCGAGACGGGCAAGCGCCTTCACCTCGAAGGGCAGGATGCACAGGATATGATCGACATAGGGCTTCATCGCCACTGCCCTGCCCGGTCGCCACGCCCATACGCTCGGGCAGACATAGTGCACGATCGGGATGGCTGGATCGGCTGCGCGAACCTTCTTTGCAACGCGCAGCGAAAAATCCGGGCTGTCGATGGTGATCAGGCAATCCGGCCGCTCGGCCGCGATCGTCGCCGCAGTCTGGCCGATCCGCCGCATCAGCCGCGGCAGGTCGCGCAAAATGGCGCTGAGCCCCATCAGCGCGATCTCGCCGCCGTCGAACAGCGGCACAAGCCCGAGTTCCTGCAGATGCCGCCCACCGATGCCGACGAGCTTGATCTTGCGGCCAGTTGTCCGTTCGAGCGCGTGCACGATGTCGGCGCCGAGCAGGTCGCCCGATTCCTCGCCGGCGACAATGGCGATCTTGAGCGGCTTTTCACCGGCCATCGGCCGACTCCGACGCGGGTAGGCCGACGATGAAAAGGCCGAGCGCATTGGCACGCGACAATGTTGCCGGGCCTTCGAGAATGAGCGAGCGACCGGCCTCCACGGCTATGCCGGCAAGCCCGGCGGCATGTGCTGCTTCGACCGTCCGAGGTCCTATTGAAGGCAAGTCGACGCGCAACTCCTGCCCTGGCTTGGCGCATTTGACCAGCACGCCGCGCGCCTTTCCGGCAAGCCTGCCGTGCCCGCGCAAGTCCCGCGTTCTTTCGAGCAGGCCGTGGGTGCCCTCGATGCCTTCCAGCGCGATGGCCCGGCCGCCGATCGCAACCGCAGCCTGGCCGATGTCCAGCGCGCCGATGGCCTTGGCGGCCGCCCGTCCTGCCTCGATGTCGCGCCAGTCGGATCGATTTGGTGCTGCCGCGGTCAGCGTGCCTTCGCTAGCCGCGAGTTCGGGAACGACCTCGTGCGCGCCGACCACCTTGATGCCCCGTTTTTCCAGCCCCCGCGTGAGCACCTTCAGCAGCCCGTCATCGCCGCGCGCCAGCGCCGTGACCACCGAAGGCACGATTGCCAGCAAGCCGAGACTGGGGCGCATGTCGGTCAGCTTCGGCCTGCGCTTGATTTCGCCGGCAAGGACAAGATGGGTGACACCGTGGCGTTTCAGCGTCGCCACCAGTGAGCCGATCTGTTCGAGCGCGAGGCTGTCGTTCTCGTATCGGCGAAGCTCCTGCTGGCGATCGGCCTCGCCTTCCATCAGCAGAATGAATGGCGCATGCCCATGCGCGGCAAGCCCGTCGGCGATTTCCACAGGCAGGCTGCCGCCACCGGCGACGATGCCGACCCTGGAGCCCGGCGCGAGATCAAGCCTGGCTGCCGGAATCTCAGCCCTCGTCATCGCCATCGTCATCGGCGCCGCCACCCTTGAGCGACGGGACGGCATAATGCCGCTTGCCGCGACTGGTGATGAAATCGATGATCTTCATGGCCGATGGCGAGGAAGCGAACTCCGCCCTGGCGAATTCCACGTTCTCGCCGACGGTGCGGGAGCGGTCGAAAATCGTCTTGTAGGCCTTGCGCAGCAGCTGGATTTCGGTACGCGGCAGACCGGAGCGCTTCAGGCCGATGATGTTGAGGCCGCGCAGGCTGGCGCGGTTGCCGACGGCGATGGCGTAGGGAATGACATCGCCGACGATCGCCGAGCAACCACCCAGGAAAGCGTTGTCGCCGACGCGCACGAACTGATGCACGGCCGTAAGGCCGCCGATATAGACGTTGTCGCCGATCTCGCAATGGCCGCCGAGCGTCGCCCCATTGGCGAAGGTGGCGTTCCTGCCGACGACGCAATCGTGGGCGATGTGGGCATAGGCGAGGAAATTGCCGTTGTCGCCGACGGTCGTCTCGCCGCGGCTGGAATCCGTGCCGACATGCATGGTGACGCCTTCGCGGATGGTGCAATTTTCGCCAATGACCAGCGTCGTGCGCCCGCCCTTGTGCTTGGTGTTCTGTGGCGGCGCGCCGAGCGTCGCCATCGGATAGACCTTTGTCGCGGCGCCGATGGTGGTCGCGCCCATCACCGAGATGTGGCTGACCAGCTCGACGCGGTCGCCAATGACGGTGTCGGCGCCGATGTGGCAGAACGGTCCGATGCGGACGCCTTCGCCGATTTGAGCGCCTTCCTCCACGACGGAGGAAGGATGGATGGAAGTCTTGATTTTCATAAGCATTTCGATCGTCAGTCGCCGGTGACCATCATGGCCGAAATCTCGGCTTCGGCGGCCTTGGCGCCGTCCACCAGGGCCTCGCAGGCAAATTTGAGCAGGTTGCCGCGTTTCTTGATTTTCTTGACGTGGATCCTGAGCTGGTCGCCAGGAACCACCGGCTTGCGAAATTTCGCGTTGTCGATGGTCAGGAAATAGACCAGCGACGGCTTTTCCGTGTTGAGGCTGCGGATGCAGATCGCGCCGGCGGTCTGCGCCATGGCCTCGACGATGAGCACACCCGGCATCACCGGTTGCTCCGGGAAATGGCCCTGGAAATGCGGCTCGTTGATGGTCACGTTCTTGATGCCGACAGCCGAATCGTCGCCGTCGATATCGACGATGCGATCGATCATAAGAAATGGATAGCGGTGCGGCAGGAGCTTCATCAGCCCCAATATGTCCACCGCCTCGAGTGTCGTCGCCACCATGTCAGCCATTTCCGTCGCCCTGCTTGCGGGACTTGGCGAACCTGCGCAGCATCGCGATCTCGCGCAAGGCTTCGGCCATCGGCTGCGCCGGGTAGCCTCCCCAGACCTCGCCTGCCGGCACGTTGCTCATGAATCCGCTTCTCGCAGCAAGCTTGGCTCCTGGCCCGATGGTCAAATGATCGGCAAGGCCGACACCGCCACCCATGGTGACATTGTCGCCGACGGTGACGGAACCGGAAATACCCGAAAGTCCGGCTATAATGCAATTGCGGCCGATGCGGACATTGTGGGCGATCTGCACCAGATTGTCGATCTTGGTGCCCTGGCCGATGACGGTATCGGACATCGCGCCGCGATCGACCGTGGAATTGGAGCCGATCTCGACGTCGTCCTGGATGATGACGCGGCCGATCTGCGGCACGCGCTCGGGCCCTTTGGCGCCGCCGACGAAGCCGAAGCCGTCCTGACCGATCCTGGCGCCGCCATGGATGATGACGCGGTTGCCGATTAGCGCATATTGGATGCTGGCGTTGGGGCCGATATAGCCGTCGCGGCCGATCTTGCAGGAACGGCCGATGACGGCGTGAGGCGCAATGACGGTGCCGGCGCCTATCGACACGTCAGGGCCGATCACGGCACCTGCCTCGACGATCGCACCGATCTCGACGTGCGCCGACGGATCGATATGCGCATGCGGCGAAATGCCGGTTTCCGCGGTCATCGGCCCCGGCGTGGCGGCTTGCGGAAACAACAGGCGGCCGACCATGGCGAAAGCCTGTTGCGGGCGCGGATGCACCAGCACGGCAATGCCCTGCGGCGCCTTGCCGGCAAAATCGGCGGGGCACAGGACCGCGGCTGCCCTCAGCGAATGCATCAGGGCGAAATTGCGTTTGCCGTCAACGAAGACGAGCGCGCCGTTGCCGCCCTCATTGGCGGGCGCCAGCGCCTGGATGGCGATATCGGCATGGGAGGAATCGACAAGGTTGGCGCCGGTCAGATTCGCGACTTCGCCAGCCGTATACAGGCGTGAAGGCGCGAAGAACACCGGATCGGTCATTCCAGAAGCATTATCCAGCTAGGTCGGATCAGTCCACTCCGGGCCGTCAGGCGGCCCGGAAACATCGCGCCCACAGATCAGAAGCGAGTTGCGATGCCGAAGTTGAATTCCTGCGTTTTGTCGGTCGGCTCCTTCTTGACCGGGAACGCATAGTCGATGCGGATCGGGCCGAACGGCGAAGCCCACATCAGGCCGACACCGACCGAGGCGCGCCACTGCATGCCGGTTGTGGCCGTATCGACGCCGGCAAGCGTGTTACCATAGAGCGTTGCGGCATCCGCGAAGACCGCACCACGCAAGCCGAAGCTCTCTGGGATGACCGGCAATGGGAACTGGGCCTCCGCAGAGGCATTGAAGTAAGTCGTGCCGCCAAGATGGTCGCCACTGGTTCCGGTAGCTACGGGACCGATACCGCCGTATTCGAAACCACGGATCATGCGTTCGTTACTCTGGAAATAGTCAAAGATACGCAGATCGTTGCTGCCGTAGCCCGCTATATACCCAGCGCCGCCCGAAACCAGGCCCACCAGGTCGAGTTGCTCCGACAACGTCTGATAGACGCTTGCGCGCCCGGTCAGCTTCACCCACTTCGCATCGCCGCCGAGACCAGCGAACTCGGTCGCGCCGGTGATATAGAGACCCTCATGCGGGTTCTTCATGTCGTCGATTGTGTTGTAGACCAAGCCCAAGCTGACCGAAGATTTCAGCCAAGGGCTTTCGTTGATACCATTGAGAATAGCCTGCGAGACATTACAGCCGGCATCAGGAACGCCGTCGCCATTGGCATCACAGCTGTCGGAAAGCTTATATTTCTCCTGCGAGATGTTGTATGCCAGCTGCGTCGAGATACTGTTAGTAATCGGCAGGCCGAAACGAATGGTCCCGCCTAAGACGTCGGTATCGTAGTGGCTGTACTCGCGGGTCGACTTGTAGATATCGAAGCCCGCCGCGATGCGCCGGCCGAGGAAATACGGCTCGGTGAAGGAAATGCTGTAGTCGCGCGAGTGCCTGCCGCCGCCGGCCGACAGCTTGATGTACTGGCCGCGGCCGAGGAAGTTGCGCTCGGTGATCGAGCCTTCGACGGACGGACCGGGCGTATCGCCGCCGGTCGAATAGCCGGCGCCGACCGAGAACTCGCCGGTCGACTTCTCGACCACGTCGACGACCAGGACGACTTGGTCCGGGGCCGACCCAGGAACAGTCGAAATGTCGACTTTTTCAAAATAATCCAGTGCTTCCAGGCGCTTCTTCGCGCGCTGGATGAGAACCTGGTTGAACGCGTCGCCTTCGCTGACATCGAATTCGCGGCGGATGACATAGTCGCGCGTGCGGTCGTTTCCGCGGATTTCGATGCGCTCGACATAGGCCTTGGTGCCCTGGTCGATGGTGTAGACGACCGAAATGGTGTGGTTTTCGAAGTTGCGGTCGCCGCGCGGCGTCACCTGAGCAAAGGCGTAGCCCGATCCCGCAACCTTTTCGGTCAGGGCGACGATCGAATCCTCGACATCCTTGGCGTTGTAGACATCGCCCTTGTGGGTCTCGACCACCGATTCCAGCGACTTCGAGTCGACTTCCGGGATGGTGCTCTCGACGCTGATGTCGCCGAACGTGTAGCGTTCGCCTTCCTGCACGGTGATGGTGACCGTGTATTTGTTGGTGGCGTCGTCGAGCTCGCCGACGGCCGACACGACCTGGAAGTCGGCATAGCCGTGATTGTAATAGAAGCGGCGCAGCAGTTCCTGGTCGGCGCGCAGCTTGTCCTCGTCATAGACGTCGTCGCGCAGCACGAACGAAAGCCACGACGAACGCTTGGTGTTGATCACATCCGACAGGCGGCGGCTGGAAAAGGCGCTGTTGCCGACGAAATTGATCGCCGCGATCTGGGTGCGCCCGCCTTCATTGATGTTGAAGACGACGTTTACGCGGTTGTCGCCGAGATCCATGATCTGCGTCGTCACGGCGGCGTCGTCGCGGCCGATGCGCCGATAGGCGGCCTTGACCGCCTCGACGTCGGCATCGAGCGCCTGCTGCGAGAATGTCGCGCGCGGCTTCAGCTGAATCGCAGCCTGAAGCGCGTTATCCTTCAGCTTCTTGTTGCCCTGAAACAGGACCTGGTTGACGACCTTGTATTCGGAAACCTTCACGACCAGGGTCGAGCCGACCTGGTTGATCTGGACATCCGAGAACAGCCCGGTGCCGAACAATGCCTTGACGGCATCGTCGATGTCGGAGCTGGAAAAGGCCTTGCCGGGCTTGATCGAGATGTAATTGCGGATGGTTTCAGCATCGACACGCTGGTTGCCGCTGACCTCGACTCTGCTGACGACTGCTGCTTCTGCTACCGATGTGGCAACGATCTGCACTGCGAGCGCGCCCGGCAAAACCAGCGCGGCGGACAAAGCCGCCGCGGACGCGGCGCTCAGAAACTTGGATGCTGCCTTCATCGGGCTTTTGTACCTTTTTCTCGTAGTCCCCACGGCGAGAAAACCGGACGTGCGGTATTTTCCCTTACCGTATTAACCGGATTTTCCCTACACGCAAGGCTCCCGGTTAATTTGTAATTACTTAACCCTGTTGCGTGGCTTTCGCGTCACGCCTATCCCCACGCATGGTAAACGGCGCCTCAACGTGATCGTGATCAGAGCCAAATTTCTTCATGATTTCAGCATCCAAACAGATCATTCCAAAAAACGAAGCCCATAAATCCGAGCACCAGAAAGAGACCGGTCCGGTAGGCCATTTCCATCGCCCGCTCCGACACCGGCCGCCTGATGACGGCCTCCACGCCGTAGAACAACAGATGGCCGCCGTCGAGGGGGGGAATCGGCAGAAGATTGAGAATCCCTATCCCGACTGACAAGAATGCCACAAGCTGCACCAGCCATTCGAAGCCGAGTTTTGCAGCCTGACCCGACATTTTTGCGATCTTGATCGGTCCGCCCAGGGCGCATCTGTCCTCGCGGCCGACGACGAAACGCTGCAGGAACTGGCCGGTGCGCTCGACGACATGGCCGGTTTCCTCGACCGCCGCCGCCAGCGCTCCCGCGGGGCTGTAGGAAATCAGCCGCGGCTGCCCAAGCTCGGTATTGTTGACGACACCGATGACGGCAACCTTGACCTTGTTGCCCAGCGCGTCCTGCTGCTCCATCGGCTCGGGCGTCGCCGTGACGGTGACCTCCTTGCCGTCACGCAGCATGGTGAAGGTAATGGCATCGCCGGCGCGCCCCGAAACCAGGCGCTGGACGTCGGCGAAGGTCTCCACCTTGCTGCCGCCGACTTTGACGAATCGGTCGCCCGGCTGAATCCCCGCCCTGGCGGCCGGGCTGCCAGCAGTGACTTCTGCCACTGTCGGCTCCATGACGGGGCGCCCGTAGAGCGAAAACAGCACCGCAAAGACGGCGATGGTCAGCAGGAAATTGAACAGCGGTCCGGCAACGACGGTCGCCGCGCGCTTCCAGACCGGCTGTGTATGGAAGGCGACCGCGCGCTCGGCCTCGGTCAGCGATTCGATATCCTCGGTGCTCGGCTGGCTCGACGTCGCGTTCATGTCGCCGACAAATTTCACATAGCCGCCAAGCGGAATGGCGCAGAGCTTCCAGCGTGTGCCGTGGCGGTCGTTGAAACCCAGGAGTTCCGGGCCGAAGCCGATGGAAAAAGCCTTTACGCCGATGCCGCACCAGCGGCCGATGAGGTAATGACCCATCTCATGGACGAAGACGACCACGGTGAGCACGAACAGGAACGGCACCAGCGTGCCGAGGACAAAGCCTTGCATGCTGAAGACCGCGTGAAGAAGCTCGTTCAAGTCATGCCCTCAAAATCGCCCGCAACTGTGACATCAATCCGGGGCGAATCCGTGACGCGTCCCGTTTTCGCCTTGTAGCGATATCGTTAGAACGCAAACAGCCCCAGCGCCGGATGATCGGCGTTCGCGGCCGAAACCCAGCCGATCACGTACAGGGCCAGAGCCGCCGCGACAAGCCCATCCGCCCTGTCCATGACGCCGCCATGGCCGGGAATGAGGTTGCCCGAGTCCTTGCAGCCGTGCCGGCGCTTGACCCAGGATTCGAACAGGTCGCCGACCTGCGAGACGATCGAGAGCGCCAGCGCGACAAGGCCAAGCTGGACCAGATTTCCGGCCCCGGCCACGACTGCCAGCAGCAGTCCGGCAATGACGCCGCCGACGGCGCCGCCAAGCGCGCCGCTTTGCGTCTTGCCGGGCGAGATCGACGGCGCCAGCTTCGGGCCGCCGGCGGCGCGGCCGACGAAATAGGCGGCTATGTCGGTCGCCCACACCACCGCGAACAGGAACAGGATGGCGATCAGGCCGGAATGGTCGCCATCGCGCAGATAGGCGAGCGAAAAACCGGACAAAGACGCGTAGGCCAGCCCCGGGGCTTCCCATTGCGCGGCTGCCTGCATGCGCGTAGCGACGGCGACGATGATGGTGAGAGCTGCGACCAAGAGCAGCAGCCACAAAGCCGGCAGGCCGGCAATCAGCGCGACGAGAAAGACCAGAACCAGCGCCTCCGGCAGAAAGCCGATCGTGGCGCCACCTGCCGGGCGCGACATGCGCGTCCATTCGTAGAAGATCGCGGCCGCGATCGCAGCGCAGAACAGGCGAAAAGGCAGCCCGCCAAACCAGGTGACCGCGAGCGTGACGGCCGCCATCACGAGGGCCGAGATGACGCGCTGCTGGAGATTGCTCATCCGTGTTGGCGCTATGAGGCGACGTCGCGCGCGGCAAGCCCGCCGAAACGGCGCTCGCGGCCGGCAAAATCGCGCAGGGCGTCGGCAAGATGCTCGCGGCTGAAATCCGGCCAGTAGCACGGCAGGAAGACCAACTCGCTGTAGGCTGCCTGCCACAGAAGAAAATTCGACAGCCTGAGCTCGCCGCTGGTGCGGATCACCAGTTCGGGATCGGGGATGCCTTCGGTGTCGAGCGAGCCGGCAAAGCTTTCCGCGGTGATCGCGTCGCTGTCCATTTCGCCGCGCGCGACGGCGGCGGCGAGCTTGCGCGCGGTGCGCACGATCTCGTCACGGCCGCCATAGTTGAAGGCGATGACGAGTGTCAGCGCCTCATTGCCCGCGGTCAGCGATTCGGCTTCCTGCAGCAGGCCCCTGATGTCGGGCTGCAGCCCTTCCCTGTCGCCAATCACCCTCACCCGCACGCCGTTCTGATGCAGTTCGGCAAGATCGCGGCGGATGAACAGCTTCAACAACCCCATCAGATCGCTGACCTCGGACTTCGGCCGCGACCAGTTTTCCGACGAGAAGGCGTAGACCGTCAGGAACGATATGCCGAGTTCGGGAGCGGCGCGCACCGTCTTGCGCAAGGCCTCGACGCCGGCGCGATGGCCGGCAAGGCGCGGCATGCCGCGCGCCTTGGCCCAGCGTCCGTTTCCGTCCATGATGATCGCGACATGCGCGGGCGTTGCCATGGTCTCGCTTTCGAACCGGTGAAGGATCGACCGACCCTAAACCTGCATGATTTCAGCTTCCTTATCGGAAAGCAGGTGATCGATGCTGCTGATCATCTCGTCGGTCAGCTTTTGAACCTGGTCGGAGCGCTTGCGGTGATCGTCCTCGCTGATGTCGCCGTCCTTTTCCGCCTTCTTGAGGAAATCCATCCCGTCACGGCGCACATGGCGAACCGCGACGCGGGCGTTTTCGGCATAGCCATGCGAGATCTTGACCAGTTCCTTGCGGCGCTGCTCGTTGAGCTCGGGCAGCGGAATCCTCAGATTGGTGCCGTCGACGATCGGATTGAAGCCGAGATTGGCTTCGCGGATGGCGCGGTCGACCGCGCTCACCATCGACTTGTCCCAGACCGAGACCGAAATCATGCGCGGCTCCGGCACCGTCACATTGGCCACCTGGTTGATCGGCATCGTCGTGCCATAGGCCTGGACCTGGACGGCGTCGAGCAGGTTGCTGGAAGCCCGGCCGGTGCGCAGCGAAGCGAGATCGTGCTTGAAGGCTGCGATAGCCCCGTCCATGCGTCGCTTGAGGTCGTCGTACTCGCCACTCATGATCATCTCCTCGACCCGTTCGCCGGGTTCACTGTTTGTGTTTTGGTCTCGTCCGCGATCGGCAGTCGCCTGACGAATCCCGGACCGATCAATTGTCGGCGACGACCGTGCAATGGCCGCCGCCCCTTAGAATATCTCCGAAACCACCCTTTTCGTGGATCGAATAGACGATTATCGGAATGTTGTTTTCGCGCGCAAGTGCAATCGCGGCCGTATCCATGATCGCAAGCCCGCGTTTGATGACTTCGGCATGACTTATGCGCTCGAAGCGGACCGCATTCGGGTCCTTCTTGGGATCGGCCGAGTAAACGCCGTCGACCTGCGTGCCCTTGAACAGCGCGTCGGCGCCGATCTCGGCGGCGCGCAGGGCGGCGGCCGAATCGGTGGTGAAGAACGGATTGCCGGTGCCGCCGGCAAAAATCACCACCTTGCCCTGGTTCATATAGGCGGTCGCCTGACGTTGCGAAAAACTCTCGCACAGCTCGGGCATGGCGATCGCCGAAAGCACCACG
Organism: Mesorhizobium sp. B1-1-8; assembly: GCF_006442795.2. NCBI lineage: Bacteria > Pseudomonadati > Pseudomonadota > Alphaproteobacteria > Hyphomicrobiales > Phyllobacteriaceae > Mesorhizobium > Mesorhizobium sp. B1-1-8. The sequence goes on along the minus strand of NZ_CP083956.1, from coordinate 3,572,016 downwards.
GCATCGACGCCGATTTTGTTCAGCGAGGTGCGCAGCGCCAGCGAGTTGATGACGGTGGCGAGCATCCCCATGTGGTCGCCGGTGACGCGGTCGCCGCCCTTGGAGGCCACGGCCACGCCGCGGAAGATGTTGCCGCCGCCGATGACGACGCCAACTTCGACATCCAGCGCGCGCGCCTCGGCGATATCGGCGGCAATGCGGTCGACGACCGAAACGTCGATGCCGAAATGCTGCTCGCCCATCAAGGCTTCACCCGAAGCTTTCAGCACGACACGTCGATAGAGGGGCTTCGCCGTCATCTGGTTCCTCGAAAATCTCAGCGCGGTAAATTCTGGAGGCGCAAGCTGCGCCGCTTCGCCCGGCGGTGCTGTCATGACGGGTTGACCCGATACACGAAGGGCGCGGCGATGTCACGCCGCGCCCTTGTGCAAAATTCCAGGCTTTTTGGATCAGTTGCTCCTGATGCTGACGGCCTCGCCTTCGATGATCACCGGTGACGCATAGCCTGAAGGCTTGTCGCCGGTCACCACCCCGCCGGTCACTCTGACCTGGATCTCGGGGCCGAAATAGGAATGCGGGAACGGCGCGGGAGCGCGGCTCACCGTATCCAGCCTTTGGCGAAGCTCTGCGGGGATTGAAAAATCAAGCGAGGCCAGATTGTCCTGCAGCTGGGCGAGCTTCGTCGCGCCGAGGATGACCGTGGCGACGCCGGGCTGTGTCGCCACCCAGTTCAGCGCAAGCTGAGCCATGCTGTGGCCAGCCTCGGCAGCTACCTTTTCGAGTTCGGCGACGATCGCCCAGTTGCGATCGCTGAATTTCTGGAAGCTCGGATGGGTGGTGTTGCGGAAACCGTCGAGCCGTCCGGCATTGCCCGCCTGCGTCGGACGGTATTTGCCGCTGAGTAGGCCGCTCGCCATCGGGCTCCACACCATGATGCCGGCGCCGTATCGCGTGGCGAACGGCACGAATTCGTGCTCGATGGCGCGTTCGGCAAGCGAATATTCAAGCTGCAGGGCCGAAATCGGCTCATAGCCACGCAGTTCGGCGATCGCCTGCGTCCGGCCGGCATACCAGGCCGGGACGTTGGACAGGCCGATGTGGCGCACCTTGCCGGCGCGCATCAGGTCGTCGAGCGTGCGCAGGACTTCTTCGGCCGGCGTCAGCCTGTCCCACACATGCAGGAGATAGAGGTCGATATAATCAGTCCCGAGCCGCTTCAGCGAGGCGTCCACGGCGCGCATGATATTCTTGCGGCCATTGCCGCCGGCGTTCGGATTGCCGGGATCCATGTTCATGGTGAATTTGGTGGCGATCACCGCCTTGTCGCGTAAGCCGCGCTCGGCGACGAACTCGCCGAGCCATGTCTCGGCGGTGCCGCTCGTGTAAAGGTCGGCCGTATCGAAGAAATTGCCGCCCGCCTCGACATAGGCCTCGAACATGGCGCGAGAGGTATCCTTGTCGGCGCCCCAACCCAATTCGGTGCCGAAGGTCATCGTGCCCAGCGCCAGCCGGCTCACTCTGAGGCCACTGTTGCCGAGCGTGTAATAGGTCATCGTCATGATCTCTCTCCAATCCTGGTCCGATTGATGCCGCTATTGGCCGGGGGTCGCCTTGACCCACGGATTGCCGCGTTCATGCGTCATCCGGAACGTGAAGCCATCCACCTTCCAGCCGGCGGCGGAATGCGTCAGGTGGTGCTCGTAGGTGCCCCAGACTTCCCAGAGCGGGTCGCCATTGCCTTCCATCCGGTTCCACGCATAGCCGTTGGAGCGGACCGTCGCTCCGCCGGCGTCGAAGGAGACCTGATGGTTGGTGCGCAGGTGCAGGCTGGTCTTGCTGGCCTTGAGGTTGGCCGCCCAGGCCCCGATCAGATCGTCCGAGGCTATGTTGGCCGCGGGCTGTCCGGACAAGGTGCTGAAGTCTGCGGTCACCCGATCCGCGAAATAACTTCGGGCCAGCTTCCAGTCCTGCGCGTCGACGGCGCGATCGATGGCATCAGCAATGCGGATGACGGCGCGCTCATCGGCGAGCGCCTGCCAGTCGGATGGTTCGGCCCCGCCGGCATCGACAGGGGCCAGCGCCACACCCGCCGCAAAGGTGATGTGTCTCAACGCATTCATCTTTTTCTCCTTGTTGCATCAGCCCGCCGCCGATGTATTGGGCGATAATGTGGGCCGTTGTCCTGACACGACAAGATTGCATTGTTCGCATGCACTATGCGATATCGCTCATGAATGGATCGAGATCTGCTCACGCATCTGCCTGTGATCGTGGCTGTGGCGCGGCGCGGCGGCTTTGCACTGGCCGCGGCCGAGCTCGGCATGAGCCCTTCGGCGGTGAGCCACGCGGTGCGGCTGGTGGAGGAGCGTATCGGCCAGCCGCTGTTCGCGCGCACGACGCGCAGCGTTTCGCTGACCGAAGCCGGCAAGGCGCTGGTTGAGGCGGCCGCCCCTGCCCTGCAGGACATCGCCGAGCGGATGGACCGCATTTGCGGCATCAAGGGCCGACCCTCAGGCCTGCTCAGGATCAACGTCTCCAACATCGCCGTCCCGCTGGCGGTAACGCCGGTGGTCGCGGCGATGGCCGAGCGCTATCCGGACGTGACGGTGGAGCTGTTCACCGACCAGGGCCTCGTCGACATCGTCGGCACGGGTTTCGACGCCGGCATCAGGCTCGGCGAGATGATCGCGCAGGACATGATCACAGTGCGGCTGACGCAGCCATTCAGGGCCGTGATCGTTGCCTCTCCAGCCTATATCGGCCGGCATGGCCGGCCGCGCAACGTCACCGATCTGGCGAACCACAATTGCATCGGCTACCGGCTGGTCCGCTCAGGCGCCCTCTACCGTTGGGATCTGACCGAAGACGGCAAGGACGTGGTGATCGAGACGCGTGGCACGGCCATCGTCACCGATTCGCTTGCGGCCATCGACCTTGCGCTCGCCGGTGTCGGGCTCGCCTATGTGTTCGAGCCGCTGGTGCGCGCCGACCTCGCCGCCGGCCGCCTCGTCCAGATCCTGCCGCAGACGGCGATCGAGGAGCCGGGACTTTTCCTCTACTTCCCACGCCGCGCGGCGATGGCGCCGAAGCTCAGGGCCTTCATCGACACCGCACAAGAAATCGGCCGGGCATCCTTGCGGACACCCGGCCGAGTTGCCTGAGCTGGCTTAGCCCGTTGTGGGGCTATTTCTTGACCGCCGCGGCGACTTCCGCCGCGAAGTCGGTCGTTTCCTTCTCGATGCCTTCGCCGAGCGCGAAGCGCAGATAGGCGCTGATCTTGGCCGGAGCGCCGATTTCCTTCTCGGCATCCTTCAGCGCCTTCTCGACGGTGATGTCGGGATTGAGCACGAAGGCCTGCTTGAGCAGCACGACTTCCTCGTAGAACTTGCGCAGGCGGCCCTCGACCATCTTCTCGATGATCGCTTCCGGCTTGCCGGTCTGGCGCGCCTGGTCGGCAAAGATCGCCTTCTCGCGCTCGACCGCGGCCGGGTCGAGCTCTTCGGTGGTCAGCGCCATCGGGTTGGTGGCGGCGACATGCATGGCGACCTGACGGCCGAAGGCATTGGCGGCATGCGCATCGCCCGTGGTTTCGATCGCGACCAGCACGCCGAGCTTGCCGAGGTTTTCGGCTACCGCATTGTGAACATAGGTCGCCACCGCGCCATGCGGCACGGTGAGCTTGGCCGAACGGCGGAAATTGATGTTCTCGCCGATGGTGCCGACCGCATCCTTGACGGTCTCGGTGACCGACTTGTCGGAACCTGGATATTTGGCCGCTGCCACTGCTTCGGTCGTGCCATAGGCGAGCGCCACCTTGGCGATGTTGCGGACAAGGTCCTGAAACTGCTCGTTGCGGGCGACGAAGTCAGTCTCGGAGTTGACCTCGACAATGGCAGCTTCGCGAATGCCGGCGTCGACGCCGATCAGGCCCTCCGCCGCGGTGCGGCCGGCCTTCTTGTCGGCCTTGGAGATACCCTTCTTGCGCAGCCAGTCGACGGCGGCTTCCATGTCGCCGTTTGTTTCGTTCAACGCCGCCTTGCAGTCCATCATGCCCGCGCCGGTCAAGTCGCGGAGTTCTTTGACCTGTGCAGCCGAAATGCTCATTGTCGCCTCTTTGTTTTATAATGCGCCGACGCACCACCGAATCTCGGTGATGCGTCTGTAGCTAGCGCTTTAGCGCGCCAAGATATTGGAAAGATGAAGGCCGCAACCGGCCTTCCCTATCAGGCTTCCGGGGTCTCGCCCGCCGGGGTCGCGTCGAGCGCAGGCTCGATCGGAGCCTCGGCCGAGGCGCCGATATCGACGCCGAGCGCGCCCTGCTGGCGGGCGATGCCGTCGATGGCTGCCTTGGCGATCAGGTCACAATAGAGCTGGATGGCGCGGGCCGCGTCGTCATTGCCGGGAATCGGGAAGTCGATCTTGTCCGGATCGCAGTTGGAATCGATGATGGCCACGACCGGAATGCCGAGGCGCTTGGCCTCGAGGATGGCGATCGCTTCCTTGTTGGTGTCGATGACGAACATCAGGTCAGGCGTCGAGCCCATGTCCTTGATGCCGCCCAGCGCCTTGTCGAGCTTCTCGCGCTCGCGGTCCAGGTTGAGACGCTCCTTCTTGGTCAGGCCTTGCGCCTCGCCGGCGAGCATCTCGTCGAGCTTGCGCAGGCGCTGGATCGAGTTCGAGATCGTCTTCCAGTTGGTGAGCATGCCGCCCAGCCAACGCGAGTTGACATAATACTGGGCCGAACGCTGCGCCGCATCGGCGACGATGTCGGACGCCTGGCGCTTGGTGCCGACGAACAGCACGCGGCCGCCCTTGGCGACGGTGTCGGACACCTGCTTCAGCGCCTGGTGCAGCAAAGGCACCGTCTGCGACAGATCGATGATGTGGATGTTGTTGCGGGCGCCATAGATGTAGGGCGCCATCTTCGGGTTCCAGCGGTGGGTCTGGTGGCCGAAGTGAACGCCAGCTTCCAAAAGCTGGCGCATGCTGAAATCAGGCAGAGCCATTCTTTAGTTCCTTTCCGGTTGGCCTCCACGGACACAGGCATTTTTGGACCGAAGTCCTTGAACGCCACCGGAGGTTTCAGCCGGATTTCTCCCGGGCAGACACCAAAGTCCGTGTGTGGAATGAGCGCGCATATAGAGGGGAAGCGCCCTAAACGCAAGCGCTGTTGCGCCTCTGCGCTCAGCGTGCGGCAATCAGCGCCCCGGTGCCGATCATGGCACTGCCGGCCAACCTGTTCATCAGCCGCATGCGTCTCGGTGTCCTGAACCAGCCCGAAGCCCGCCCGGCGAGCGCGGCATAGACACCCATAGTGAGAATGTTGACGCTGATGACGACAAGCACCACCAGCAGGCCATCGGCAAGCGTCATAGTGTCGAGATTGAGGATCAGCGGCATGATCGAGGCATGGAACAAGATAGCCTTCGGGTTGCCGAGCGCAACGGACGCGCCGAGCAGGAACGACCGCGATAATCCGACTTCAGAGGCCTGCGGTTCGTTCGCTTGTTCCGCAGCGGCCCTCCACATCCTGACGCCAAGGAAAACCAGGTAGGCAGCGCCGGCATATTTCAGCAGAAGGAAGACCCACTCAAACGTCTGAGCCAATACCACCAGCCCGAGCAGCGCCAGGGTGACCAGCACAGCATCACCTGCCGCAACGCCAATTCCGGCAACGAATGCACGTAGGAACCCACGCGACACGCCGCTGGTGATGACGGTGAACATCGCCGGCCCTGGCGTGGCGGCGGCAAGCGTGATCGCCGTGCAATAAGCTAGAAATGCCGTCAATGTCATGGCCGCATCTTCCCGTTCGGCACCCGCACCCGCCTGAAGATCGCGACGATCTCCTCGCGACTGCATTCGATGGCGCCGAGCCGCACCGCGCGGTCGCGCTCGAAGCCGGTTATATCGTAATGCGGCGCCGATGTCCTTGGCGGTCCCTGGTAGGACGAGCGCTTGATGCCGAGTTCGGCGGCAAAGCGGTGCAGTTCGTCAGTGTCGTCGGCGAGCAGGTGGCACCAGCGATGGCCGGCCCATTTCCAGATCGCCGCATCGACATAGACCGCCATCAGGCTCGCCGCTTTCCGTGAGCCTCACACATGGCGTGTTGAAGCCAGGCTTGCAAGCCGGGCCGCCTGTCGTCAAAGCGTTGCTATTTCGACGCCGGACAGGGCTTTGCCTGGTCGAACAGCGACAGGTTGACCAGCTTGCCGGTCATCGAGAAATCGCCATAGTCCATGACGAGGTCGCGCGTGATGCCGTTCTCGTGCAGCTTGAAGCTGATCCGGTATTCCGGCACTTCCTCGCCCGACTTGTCGGTGTCGTCGAAATAGGCAATGTCGACCGGCCAGTATTTGTCGCTTGCGAGCTTGGCCAGCGCCGGCCCTTCCGGGTCCGACGTCTGGGCGTCCGTCTTCTTGCCGACGACGACGGTTGTCGTCATCACCTTGTTGGCGTCCTCGGAGCCGTCGAACAGATTGGTCTGATAGAAGTTTTCGCCCTTTTCGGCCTTGCCGATCAGCTCGACCAGGTGCTGCGTCGGGAACTGGGTGGCGGCGAGTTCCATGCTGCTCTTTTCCGGCTTGTCGATATCGACCTTGAGGCCCTTCGGCTCCCTGGTGGCGATGCCCTTGACCTCCTTGTCGAGGTTCTGGTCGACGAAGGATTTGGTCACGAAGGAGAAGGTCTTGCCTTCGGCGTCCTCGAAGGTGGTCGTCTGCTGGTCGGTCAGCCTGGTATTGTCGTTGGTGACGATCTGGGTGACGAAGCGGAATTTTACCGTATAGCCCTCGCAGGGCGAGCCGTTGAACTCATACACCATGCGGCCGGAAATGCCGGTGATGCCCGAACGGTCCGACGCCTTGTTGAGCGTGAGGTCGTAGACGGCGCGGTGCGCCTGCAGCGCCGGCACGGCAAGAGCCGGAGCGATCGGCAAGGCGGCCGACAAGAGAGCGGCGGAAACAAAAAGGCGCGATGCGCGCATGAGCTACTCCGATCGTCGCGGTCAATGGCAGGCCGCAGGGAAAGATGGTCCAGCTTAAAAAAAGTCGTGGCGGAAGCTGGGCAAAAATAGCAATTTCGGCCCGGCCAACGCGGCGCCTTCCAGCAATAGGGAAAACCAATGAGTGAAACAATCGAAAAGCGGCTAAGCGATCTCGGCGTCACCATCCCCGCCGCAGCCGCGCCCGCCGCCAACTATGTGCCCTATTGCCGGACCGGCAACATGCTGTTCACCGCCGGCCAGTTGCCGCTCAAGGACGGCAAGCTGCAGGCAAGCGGGCTGCTCGGCCGAGACGTCGATACCGCCGCCGGCAAGGAGGGCGCGAAATTCTGCGCCATCAACATTTTGGCGCAGGCCAAGGCAGCGCTTGGCGACCTCGAAAAGATCCGCCGGCTGGTCAAGATCACCGTCTTCGTCGCCTCGGCGCCGGGTTTCGTCGAGCAGCATCTGGTCGCCAACGGCGCTTCCGACTTTCTGGTCGCGGCACTCGGCGAGCGCGGCAAGCATGCGCGCTCGGCTGTCGGCACCGCCTCGCTGCCGCTCAATGCCGCGGTCGAAATCGAAGCCATTTTCGAAATCGAGTGAGATTGCGATGACCGACCTTTCCTGGCTGATTGCCCGCCCGGTCGCCCATCGCGGCTTTCACGACATGAACAAGACGCGGTGGGAGAACACGCTGTCGGCCTTCGCGGCGGCAGCCGAGCGCGGCTATGCGATCGAATGCGACGTGCACCTCACCTCCGACGGCGTCCCCATCATCATCCATGACGGCGATCTCAAGCGGCTGACCGGCGAGGACGGTTTCGTCTGGCAGCGCACCGCGGCCGAGCTGGCCGCTCTCAGGATCGGCGGCACCGCCGACCACGTCCCGACGCTGCAGCAGGCGCTCGATCTCATCGACGGCCGGGTGCCGCTGGTGGTCGAACTGAAAGGCATGCCTGGCTACGACAAGGGCCTGGTGGCGAGCGTCGGCAGGCTGCTCAAGCGCTACAAGGGCAAGGTGGCGATCATGTCGTTCGACCACTGGCTGATCCGCGATTTCGCCAGGGATGCGCCGGGCATTCCGGGCGGGCTGACCGCTTACGGCAGGGACAACCAGCTGATCGAGGCGCATTTCGCCATGCTGGCGCATGAGATCGCCTTCACCTCTTATGCCGCCGGCGACCTGCCCAACCCGTTCATCACCTTCGTGCGCGAAAAGCTGAAAATGCCGGTCATCACCTGGACGGTGCACGACCAGCCGGCAGTCGATCTGACGTTCAAATATGCCGACCAGATGACCTTCGAGGGCTTCGAACCCGATCTGGTGAAAGTTGCATAAGGCAGTGCCCGAAACGTGACTTGTAGCGGTCCGGGCGAAGCTTAAATAAGGCGCATGGATCAGGGTGACGACGATGATGGACGGATGGCGGATGCGGATTATGCGATCCGCATCGCGGCGGCCATCGGCGCCTTCACCTGTGACGAATGGAACGGTTTCGCCGGAACCACGCGCGGCGACAAGCAAAACGGCTATAACCCGCTCGTTTCATTCGCTTTTCTGAGCGCGCTGGAGGATTCCGGCTGCGCCGTGCGGCGCACCGGCTGGCAAGGCCATCACCTCAGGCTGGAGACGGCGCAAGGCAGGCTGCTGGGCGCCGTGCCCTGCTATCTCAAATCCCACAGCCAGGGTGAGTACGTCTTCGACCACGGCTGGTCGGACGCCTTCGAGCGCGCCGGCGGACGCTATTACCCGAAGCTGCAATGTTCGGTGCCGTTTTCGCCGGTCACCGGCCCTCGCCTGCTGGTCGGAAAAGGCGAAGACGCCGGCGCGATCAGGGCCGGTCTCGCCGCCGGCCTGAAGATGGTGACCGACAGGCTCGGCGTCTCTTCCGCGCATGTCACCTTCGCCACCGAAACCGATGTCGCGACCCTGGAAGCGGCGGGCTTCCTGCACCGCACCGACCAGCAGTTCCATTTCTTCAACGAAGGTTTTTCGACCTATGACGATTTCCTCGCCACGCTCGCTTCGCGCAAGCGCAAGGCGATGAAGAAGGAACGGCGCGAGGCGCTGGTCGACGGCATCACCATCGACTGGCTGACCGGCAAGGACATCACCGAACGCGCCTGGGACGATTTCTACGCCTTCTACATGGACACCGGCGGCCGCAAATGGGGCCGGCCCTATCTCAACCGTCAGTTCTTCTCGCTGATCGGCGAGCGGATGGCCGACGACATCCTCTTGGTGATGGCCAAGCGTAACGGCCGCTACATCGCCGGCGCCATCAACTTCATCGGCTCGGACGCGCTCTACGGCCGCAACTGGGGCTGCGTCGAGGACCACCCCTTCCTGCATTTCGAGGTCTGTTATCATCAGGCGATCGACTTTGCCATCGAGCGCAAGCTGAAGGTGGTGGAGGCCGGCGCGCAAGGCGAGCACAAGCTGGCGCGCGGCTACCGCCCGGTGACCATGCATTCGGCGCACTACATTTCGCATCCCGGCTTGCGCAACGCGGTCGCAGACTATTTGCGTCGGGAGCGCCGGGAGGTCGAGCGAATGGGCGAATATCTCGAAGAGCATACGCCATTCCGCAAGGACCTTCCGGACTAACCCCACCGGCGTGATCCCGCCTTGCCCTGCAAGGGGCGCTTCGCTACACGAGACGGGACATCACAATCCGGAGCACTTGCCATGGCCGAAGGCGTCTATGATCCCGGCAATATCTTCGCGAAAATCCTGCGCGGTGAGATCCCGTCGCACCGCGTTTATGAGGACGACGCGATCGTTGCCTTCATGGATGTGATGCCGCAGGGAACCGGCCATACGCTGGTGGTGCCAAAGGCGCCGTCGCGCAACATTCTCGACGCCGATCCGGCAATATTCAAACCGCTGTTTGCGATCGTCCAGAAAGTGGCGGTAGCGGTGAAGAAAGCTTTCGACGCCGACGGCGTCACCATTGTCCAGTTCAACGAGCCGGCTTCAGGACAGACGGTCTTTCACCTGCATGTCCACGTCATCCCTCGCTTCGACGGCGTGCCGCTCAAGCCCCATTCCGGGCAGATGGAAAAGCCGGAGGTGCTGGCCGAAAACGCCGGCAAAATCCGGGCGGCGCTGGGAAGCTGAGGCAGCTGCTCATCGCGCGACTGCTCCTGATAGTCTCAAAGAAAAAGCCCCGTTGCCGGGGCTTTTTCGTAATTTTCAACGAGAGCCGTGTCAGCCCTTGCGCGGCAGTTGCGGCACCAGGCTGCGCTTGCCGCCGTCCTTGCCCTTCGGCTCCGGCTTCTGCGCCACGGCCTTCCGGGTGGCCGGCTTGGCAACCGGCTTCTTCGCCGCCGCTTTCCGCGGCTTGGGCGCGTCTTCGACCTCTTCCTTCTTCGGCTTCACCGGCGCCTCGTCGGCCAGCGATTCAAGCTTCAGGCCGGTCTCGCCGGTTTCCTTCTTCTCGACGGTGACGCGCACCGTGCCGCCCTTCTTGAGCTTGCCGAACAGCACCTCGTCGGCCAGCGGCTTCTTGATGTGCTCCTGGATGACGCGGCCGAGCGGCCGCGCACCCATGCGCTCGTCATAGCCCTTGTCGGCCAGCCAGGCGATCGCGTCCGGCGACAGGTCGAACGTGACGCCGCGCTCGGAAAGCTGGGCCTCGAGCTGCATGACGAACTTCTGCACCACCTGATGGATGACCGGCACCGGCAGCGAGCCGAACGGGATGATCGCATCGAGACGATTGCGGAACTCCGGCGTGAACAGCCGGTTGATCGCCTCGACATCATCGCCTTCGCGCTTGGTCGAGCCGAAGCCGATCGCCGCGCGCTGCGCATCCGATGCGCCCGCGTTGGTGGTCATGATCAGGATGACGTTACGGAAGTCGATCTGTTTGCCGTTATGGTCGGTTAGCTTGCCGTGGTCCATCACCTGCAACAGGATGTTGAACAGGTCCGGATGCGCCTTCTCGACCTCGTCGAGCAGCAGCACGCAGTGCGGATGCTGGTCGACGCCGTCGGTGAGCAGGCCGCCCTGGTCGAAGCCGACATAGCCGGGAGGCGCGCCGATCAGCCGCGAGACGGTATGGCGTTCCATATACTCCGACATGTCGAAGCGGATCAGCTCGACGCCCAGCGAAGCTGCCAATTGCTTGGCGACTTCGGTCTTGCCGACGCCGGTCGGGCCCGAGAACAGATAGGAGCCGATCGGCTTTTCCGGCTCGCGCAGGCCAGCGCGCGCCAGCTTGATCGCAGAAGTAAGCGCTGTGATTGCCGTATCCTGGCCGTAGACGACGCGCTTCAGCTCGATGTCGAGGCCCTGCAGCACCTTCTCGTCGTCGGCCGAAACCGTCTTCGGCGGGATGCGCGCCATGGTGGCGATCGTCGCCTCGATCTCCTTGATGCCGATCGTCTTCTTGCGCTTGGCCTCCGGCACCAGCATCTGCGAGGCGCCGGTCTCGTCGATCACGTCGATCGCCTTGTCCGGCAGCTTGCGGTCGTTGATGTAGCGCGCCGAGAGCTCGACTGACGCCTTGATCGCCTCGCTCGTGTAGCGGACCTTGTGGAACTCCTCGAAATAGGGCTTCAGACCCTTCATGATCTCGATGGCGTCCTCGACGGTCGGCTCGTTGACGTCGATCTTCTGGAAGCGCCGCACCAGCGCGCGGTCCTTCTCGAAGAACTGCCGGAACTCCTTGTAGGTGGTCGAGCCGATGCAGCGGATGGCGCCCGACGACAGCGCCGGCTTCAGAAGGTTCGACGCGTCCATGGCGCCGCCCGAAGTGGCGCCGGCGCCGATCACGGTGTGGATCTCGTCGATGAAAAGCACCGCGCCCGGATAATCCTCGAGCTCCTTGACAACCTGCTTCAGCCGCTCCTCGAAGTCGCCGCGATAGCGGGTGCCGGCGAGCAGCGTGCCCATGTCGAGCGCGAAGATGGTGGCGTCCTGCAGCACTTCCGGAACGTCGCCTTCGACGATGCGCTTGGCCAGGCCCTCGGCGATCGCCGTCTTGCCGACGCCGGGATCGCCGACATAGAGCGGGTTGTTCTTGGAACGGCGGCAGAGCACCTGGATGGTGCGGTTGATCTCGCTGTCGCGGCCGATCAGCGGATCGATCTTGCCGGCCCTGGCCTTGTTGTTGAGGTTGACGCAATAGGCCGTCAGCGCGTCCTGCTGCTTCTTCTTGCCGCCCTCTTCCTGCGGCTCGGCGCCATTCTGGCCGCCCTGCTCTTCCTCGGCGCCGCGCGGCGTGCGCGTCTCCGACGCGCCGGGGCGCTTGGCGATGCCGTGCGAGATGTAGTTGACCGCGTCGTAGCGGGTCATCTGCTGTTCCTGCAGGAAATAGGCGGCGTGGCTCTCGCGCTCGGCGAAGATGGCGACGAGCACGTTGGCGCCGGACACCTCCTCGCGGCCGGACGACTGCACATGGATGACGGCGCGCTGGATGACGCGCTGGAAACCCGCGGTCGGCTTGGAATCCTCGTCATAGCCGGTGACGAGATTGTCGAGCTCGGTGTCGATATAGGTCAGAACGGTGTGTTTGAGCTCGTCGAGATCGACATTGCAGGCGCGCATTACGGCGGCCGCCTCGGTGTCGTCGATCAACGCGAGCAGCAGATGTTCAAGGGTTGCGTATTCATGGTGCCGCTCATTGGCGAGCGTCAGCGCCTGATGTAGCGCCTTTTCCAGGCCTTGGGAGAAAGCCGGCATGTTACCTCACTTCTTCTCCATCACGCATTGCAGCGGATGCTGATTCTGTCGGGCGAAATCCATGACCTGAGACACTTTGGTCTCGGCCACCTCGAATGTATAGACCCCGCACTCGCCCACTCCATGATTGTGAACATGCAGCATGATGCGTGTGGCGGCCTCGCGGTCCTTCTGGAAAAAACGCTCCAGGACGTGAACCACGAACTCCATGGGAGTGTAGTCGTCGTTAAGGATGAGGACCCTGTAGAGGCTTGGCTTCTTGGTCTTGGTTTTGGTGCGCGTGATGACCGCAGTGCCGCGACCGACATCGTTGCGGTCACCGTCACTTTGCATTCGCACCACGCCTGCCGTGGCAGTCAAACCGATCGTCACGTAGTCCTGCCTTTTTTCGAATCCTCATGCGAGTTCAACATGTAGGTCTTCGATGGACGATTTTAAGCCCTTCTGTTTAGCTGACAATATGGCTAGGTGAGCAAACTTGGGCGAATTTCTCAATCGTGAAGGCGGCAAAGGCGCGTGGACGCCGCAAGGCATGAAAAAACCCGGCCGCGCTTGCGCGACCGGGTCTGTTCTCAAGGCCGGCTGGCCAATCCGATGGTGATCGGGCGAAATTACTTCGCCTTGGCGACGACCGATTCGAACGGCTTGTAGGCTTCCTTGGCGAGCTCCGCGTAGAGGTCGCCGATCTTGCTGGCCTCGGCCACGAAGCTCTCGTAGCTCTGCTTGGCGTAGTCGGTCTGGATCTCGATGGCCTTTTCGAACGACTTGGCCGAGAACAGCTTCTCGACCACGGCGTTGCCGGCCTCGAAGCTCTTCTTGGTGTACTCGCCCGCTTCGGTGGCGATCGCCTGCGCGCCCTTGGTGAGCGAAGCAAAGCTCTTCAGTCCGGTGTCGGCAAACTCCTTGCCGTATTTCGCGAAGTCCTCATAGGTCTGGGTCATTTCATACTTCCCTTTGGTTTGAAACGCCCATTTGCCCCGGGCGCCCTTGTGCAGTGCATCTCAATATATTGTGCAGTGCACAAAAGTCAAGATTTCCTTTGGATGCAAGGGATGAAGCCCTGGCGACAGCTAAAATTCGCATAAAGGAAGGCTCAAATCGGCGGAAAAGTGTGAACGCGGCGGTTACCATAAACGGATTGGTAACGCTGCCCGCGATAGTTTGGCCGGAAGTGAGGCTGGCACTCCCTCTGCCGCCTCCGGGGCAAACGAAAATTCAGGGTAGTCGTGGTGCGTCAGGCGTTGTCGGGGTTCGTCTCCAAATTCTCAATCTGCTTCAAGGCAATCATGATCGCCGCGCTGGCGGTGACGGTCGTCGCTGCCGATGTCGGCTCGGCTTTTGCCGCAAGGTCGGCGGCCATCGTCGTCGATGCCAAGACCGGCAAGGTGCTTTATTCGGTTGACGCCAACGGCCGGCGCTATCCCGCCTCGCTGACCAAGATGATGACGCTCTACCTCACCTTCGAGGCGCTGGCGAAAGGCAGGATCAGCAAGAATACGCCGGTGCCATACTCGGCCCATGCCGCGTCCGAGCCGCCGACCAAGCTCGGCGTCCGCGCCGGCGGCTCGGTCCCGGTTGAGACCGCGATCCTGTCGATGGTGACGAAGTCGGCCAACGACTCGGCAACCGCGCTCGGCGAGCTGCTCGGCGGCAGCGAGGACAATTTCGCCCGCATGATGACGACGAAGGCGCGCCAGCTCGGCATGGACGGCACCGTCTTCCGCAATGCCAACGGCTTGCCTGATCCAGGCCAGTTCACCACCGCTCACGACATGGCGATGCTGGGCATCGCGCTCCGGGAACACTTTCCGCAATATTACGGCTATTTCTCGCAGCGCTCCTTCCTGTACGGACGCCAGCGCATCAACGGCCACAACCGCCTGCTCGGCCGCATCAAGGGCGTCGACGGCATCAAGACCGGCTATACCCGCGCCTCGGGCTACAATCTCGTCTCCTCCGTCGCCGACGGCGACCGCCGTCTTGTCGCCGTGGTTATGGGCGGTGCTTCGGGCCGCAGCCGCGACAACCAGATGGCCTCGCTGATCAACACTTATCTGCCGCGCGCCTCGACCCGCGGCGGGGGGGCGCTGATCGCCAAGGCGGGCGGCGACAATGCGATCAAGACGCTGGCCAAGGTCTTCCTGCCGAAGCACGACGCGCCGGTTCCTGACGACAAGCCGGCGGTCGAGGATGACGCCACCGTCGCCTCCGCCGACGACAGCGCGCCGGCTGCCGAAGAAACCAAGCCGGTGATCCAGGTCAGGAAGGTGAAGACGGTCGCTGTGGCCGGCATGGCTTCCGCCCCTGCGTCGCAGGACGCGTCCCAGGCCGTCGCAGCATATGCCGAGCCGACGCCGGCCGCGCCTGGGGTCGACCCGGTCAGCACAGCGTCGGTGCCGTCGGGCTGGGCGGTGCAGGTCGCTTCCTCGCCGACGCAGTCGGGCGCGCAGGCCTTGCTCGACAAGACGAGCAAGCAGGCGCCGAAAGTCCTGGCCGATGCCTCGGGCTTCACCGTCGCCTTCGACAAGGACGGCGTCACGTACTACCGCGCCCGCTTCGGCGGCTTCGGATCGAAGGACGCCGCCTGGAAGGCCTGCGATGCCCTGAAGCGAAAGAAGATATCGTGCTACGCCGTCCAGCAATAGGCGGTTTTTGAAATCTCCCGGAAGGTTCCGCGTCGAAGGAGACTAGTCGTGATTGGAGAGCAGGACGTCCTTGGCTTCATTGATCCGCGCCGCCAGAACAGACGTGCCGCCGACGTCGGCGTGCAGGCGCTGCAGCAGGCGGCGGTGCGCCTTGCGGATATCCGCCGCGGCAGCCCCCGCTTCAAGACCAAGGATCTTGTAGGCCTCCTCCTTAGTCATGGCGCCCGGACGTGGCGCAATACCCAGCCTTTCGCCACCGTCCGCCTGCGCGTCCTTGCGCCAGACGGGAAAACGGCTGTCAAGATACGCCTCTAGGAGCTGGCAGCTCTCCGGATCGGCGCGCAATTCGCTGTAGAGCCGCTGCAGATCCGCCATCGCCATGGCGCCCAGCATCTTCCCTTCATAGCGGCCGGCCAGAACCAGCCCTTCGAGCTTGCCGCTGTCATGCTCGAGCTCCATTTCGAGAGCCGCGGTGCGCACGGTCGAGCGTTTGGCCGCGGCAGTCTTTGCCGCCGGCCGTTGCGACCGCAGCCAACCGTACCAGACCATGCCCGCGACCAGAAGCAGGCCGCCGATGAAGCTGCGGCCGACGACCAGCGTGACCGCGCCGACCACACCCAGCAGCGCCGGTCCGAGTGCCCTCAGATTGTCGGCCATCCTTGCCGGGTCGGCGCGCACGAAGATGGTCACGGCGCCGAAAAGCAACACGAGCAGTGCCGCCGAAGCAATGATCACGCCCATCGGTTTGCGCTACCATCCAGATGATTGTGCCTAGGAAGAGGATGGGGCTTAGGTCCGATGCTTGCAAGTCCCACATCGGACGAGCCGAAAGGGCCAGTGGCGAAGCGCCCGGGATTAGAGCAGACCAAGCTCGGCAAGCTCGAGCCGCAGTTTCGGCGGCATCTCGGCCAGCGCGGTCTTGCCCTTGCCGAGATCGGCCGGGGCATCGGAGGGCTTGAGATAACGCCAGCCCTGGAAGGCGCGGCGTGGCTGCCACTCGGTGCGCACAACGTGCGGGTCGAGCATCAGATGGCAGCGGCCGATACCCTCGTCATCGGTGAAGGGCCGGATTTCGGTGATCAGCTGCCGGCACTGAACATTGCCCTTGATCACCCAGTAGAGTGAACCGCCGTCGGTCACCTCATCGCCACGCGTCGGCATCATGCGGGTCGTGTGCCAATGCTCGGCCGGCTCGCCGGCGCGGCGCCGCTCGTCCAGGCGGAAGGCGATCCACTCTTCCAGATCCTCGACGCTGTCGCAACCGACGCAGAGTTTGATGAGATTGAGAGACATGGCACAAGATTTAGCTGGGCGAGCCCGAGCGTCAACGCCTTGAGCGACTTCTCCACAGGGCCAGACCCACTTGTCGGTGGGTCCTCAGCACTCGACCACATTGACGGCCAGTCCGCCGAGGCTGGTTTCCTTGTACTTCTCGTTCATGTCGAGGCCGGTCTGGCGCATGGTCTCGATCGCCGCGTCGAGCGGCACGAAATGCGTGCCGTCGCCCTTTATGGCCAGCGAAGCGGCAGTCACCGCCTTGACCGCGCCCAGCGCGTTGCGCTCGATGCACGGCACCTGCACAAGCCCGCCGACAGGGTCGCAGGTCATGCCCAGATGATGCTCCAGCGCGATCTCGGCGGCGTTCTCGACTTGCTCCGGCGAGCCGCCCATGACAGCGCACAGGCCGGCCGCCGCCATCGCCGAGGCGGAGCCCACCTCGCCCTGGCAGCCGACCTCGGCGCCGGAGATCGAGGCGTTGGACTTGATGATGCCGCCGACGGCGGCGGCGGTGAGCAGGAAATCGCGAATGCTCGGCTGGTCGGCCTCGGGGTGGAAATGCAGCCAGTAGCGCAGCACTGCCGGCAGCGTGCCGGCCGCGCCATTGGTCGGCGCGGTCACCACGCGCCCGCCAGCCGCGTTCTCCTCGTTGACCGCCATGGCGTAGATCGACAGCCAGTCATTGGCGAGCAGAGGATTGGGCCGGTTCTGCTGCCACTGTTCCTGCAGCTTATCGTGCAACTGCCGCGCGCGGCGGCGCACCTTCAGCCCGCCCGGCATGATGCCGTCCTGCGACAGGCCGCGGTCGATGCAGCCCTTCATGGCGCTCCAGATCGCGTCGAGACCGGCATCGAGCTCCTCGCGCGACATCTGCGTCTCCTCGTTGACGCGCTTCATCTCTGCGATGGAAAGCCCGCTCTTTGACGCCATCGACAGCATCTCGACGGCATTCTTGAACGGATACGGCACCTTCTTGCCTTCGGTCGTCACCGAGCCCTTGGCTTTCATGCGCTGCAACTCTTCCTCGGAAACGACGAAGCCGCCGCCGATCGAATAATAGACGCGCTTGAGCAGCAGTCGGTCGGACGCGTCGTAGGCATAAAAAGCCATGCCGTTGGCGTGGCCGGGGAGCGGCGTCTTGCGGTCTAGAACCAGGTCCCTGGCCGGATCGAAGCGGTAGCTCGGATGGCCGGGCGGCGAAATGCGCTTGTCGGCTGCGATGCGAGCCACGATGGAGTCCGCCTCGTCCGGGTCGACCGTCTGCGGCAACTGGCCGGCGAGGCCGAGGACGACCGCGCGATCCGAGCCGTGGCCGATGCCGGTATAGGCGAGCGAGCCGTGCAGGCTGGCGGCGATGCGATCGACCTCGACGCCGGCCGGACGCGGCCAGTCGCCCGTAAGAATCTCGTCCAGAAAGCGGCGCGCGGCCGTCATCGGTCCCATCGTGTGGGAGCTCGATGGTCCGATGCCGATCTTGAACAGGTCGAAAACCGAAAGAAACACGCGCCACTGCCTCCTGAGGCCTGCTAAAAATATACATATAGGAATTGTCGTGATGTTTCCGATGTTTTGCGTGCCGCGGCGCGGCACCTGCCGACCTTGTTTGCTCCCGCAGCGACATTGTCGGGCGTCGCGCCTGTCAGCCGTCGAAGCGACTGCTTCGCCTGTGGTAGAAGGGTCGCATGCTCGATTCCCTGCATCTTTCGACGGCCGATCTGGCGGCGCTGGCTTTCTTCCTGATTGTCTGGGTGCTGCACACGCTCGCCTCTGACGGCAAGCTGGTCAGCCGGGTGTCGTTGACGACAGCGATGAACAAGCAGCGCGAGGCGTGGATGCGGACCATGGCCGAGCGCGAGATCCGCATCGTCGATACCGCCATCATGAGCGGCCTGCAGCAAGGCACCGCCTTCTTTGCCTCCAGTTCACTGATCGCACTGGGCGGCTGCTTTGCCCTGCTGGGTGCCTCCGATCGGGTCATCGAGGTGTTGAGTAACCTGCCGCTGGGCGGCGCGCCGGATCGCGCGGCATTTCAGATCAAGGTGTTCGGCCTGGTGCTGATCCTCGCCTTTGCCTTCTTCAAGTTCGGCTGGGCCTATCGGCTGTTCAACTATTGCACGATCCTGATTGGCGCCGTGCCGATCCCGCATGGCGAGGCGTCACGCAACCCGGTGACCGAAACGGCGGTGTGGCGGGCGGCCGAGATGAACAAGCTTGCGGGCAAGCATTTCAACTCCGGCCTGCGCGCCGTGTTCTTCTCGATCGGCTATCTCGGCTGGTTCGTCGATCCGGCGGTCTTCGTGATTTCGACACTCGTGCTGCTGGCGGTGCTGGTGCGCCGTCAGTTCTTCTCGAATGCCCGCCAGGCGGTGATCGGTCAGCCGCCCGGCCCCGGGAAAGGCTGATCGATACGGCCGACGAGCCAATAGGCGATGAGCCCTGTCCACTCGCGAAGCGCTTTGGTGGTGATATCCAGATTGTCGCCGGGACTTGTGCGGTACAGGCGTTCTCTGCCCGTGGTCCAGTAGTCGACCGGCCAGGGAATAGTGGGAAAACCGGCTTTGTCGAACAGCGCCTTGGCGCGCGGCATGTGGAAAGCCGATGTGACGAGTAGCCAGGTCTCGCCCGGTTTCGGCATCACCAGCCTCTTGGTGAAGACCGCATTCTCGTAAGTGGTGCGTGATTTGTTCTCGATGACCAGGCGATCGGCGCTTATGCCGAGCGCTGTGAGCAGGCGCGGTGCCGCGTCCGCATCACCCTCGCCTTCGCCGATCATTTCGATAGGCCCGCCGGAGACGACGACTTTCGCTGTCGGGAAACGCAGCGCCAGCACAGCCGCCTCGACGATGCGGTCCCCGCTGGCATTCAATTCATAGCCGCCGCGCGCGAAATTGACCGCACCGTCCATGGCGCCGCCCAGCACGACGATACCGTCCACCTTTGCCGGCAGCGGCGGTCTTGGGAAGCGCTCCTCCAGCGGATTGAGCATGATCACGCCAATCGACGACCATGCCGAAAGCGCAAGGATGAAAAATGCAAGGGCGCTGCCGGCCGTTGCCAATCGCCGCCGGCCGAACAGACCGGCAACCAAGCCTATCAGAAGCAGGAAGATCGCCAGGTTGAGTGGCTTGGCTACAAACCAAAAAAGCTTGGAAAGTAAGAAGAACATCATTCGCCCCGCTGGCCAACTTCGACCCTGACGGGACCGAGCCTACCACCACTTCTCCGGCTGGAACCCGCCCGCCGCCTGCTCGATGATACGCGCC
Organism: Mesorhizobium sp. B1-1-8; assembly: GCF_006442795.2. Classification (NCBI taxonomy): domain Bacteria; kingdom Pseudomonadati; phylum Pseudomonadota; class Alphaproteobacteria; order Hyphomicrobiales; family Phyllobacteriaceae; genus Mesorhizobium; species Mesorhizobium sp. B1-1-8. The sequence continues at coordinate 3,552,156 of NZ_CP083956.1, read as the reverse complement.
GTCTGGAACAGCGTTTCCTCATCGAAGGGACGGCCGATGAGTTGCAACCCGAGCGGCAGGCCCTTGCCGTCGAGACCGGCGGGCACGGAAATGCCGGGCAGGCCGGCCATGTTCACCGTCACGGTGAAGATGTCGTTGAGATACATCTTGACCGGGTCGGAGGCCATGTCCTCGTCGGCGATCCCGAAGGCGGCCGTCGGCGTCGCCGGGGTCAGGATGACATCGACGCCGGCAGCGAAGACGGTCTCGAAGTCGCGCTTGATCAAATTGCGTACCTTCTGCGCCTGCAGGTAATAGGCGTCGTAGTAGCCGGCCGACAGCACATAGGTGCCGATCATGATGCGGCGCTTGACCTCGCGGCCGAAACCTGCGGCGCGGGTCTTCTCGTACATATCGACAATGTCCTTGCCGGGGACGCGCAGGCCGTAGCGAACGCCGTCATAGCGCGCGAGGTTCGAGGACGCCTCGGCCGGCGCCACGATATAATAAGCCGGCAAGGCATATTTGGTGTGCGGCAAAGAAATGTCGACGATCTCGGCGCCGGCGTCTTTCAGCCAGGCCACGCCCTTCTGCCACAGCGCCTCGATGTCTTGCGGCATGCCGTCGACGCGGTATTCCTTGGGAATGCCGACTTTCATGCCCCTGACCGGCTTGCCGATCGCTGCCTCGTAGTCCGGCACAGGGCGATCGACCGAGGTGGTGTCCTTCGGATCGACGGACGCCATCGATTTCAACAGGATGGCGGCATCGCGAACGTCGCGGGCGATCGGCCCGGCCTGGTCGAGCGAGGAAGCGAACGCAACCACGCCCCAGCGCGAGCAGCGGCCATAGGTCGGCTTGATGCCGACCGTGCCGGTGAAGGCGGCCGGCTGGCGAATCGAGCCGCCGGTATCGGTCGCCGTGGCGCCGGCGCACAGGAAAGCAGCAACAGCCGAAGCCGAGCCGCCGGACGAGCCGCCCGGCACCAGCTGGGCGTTGTCGAGGGTGCGTGCGGTCTTCGTGCCGCCGGCGGAAACAAAGCCGCCGTCACCCTGATGCGTCGTCGGCATCACCACCGTGTCGAGGCGCGAACGCCGCCACGGATTGATGACCGGGCCGTAATAGGAGGTCTCGTTGGACGAGCCCATGGCGAACTCGTCCATGTTGAGCTTGCCGAGCATCACGGCGCCGTCGGCCCACAGGTTGCTGGTGACGGTCGATTCATAATGCGGCTTGAAACCGTCCAGCACATGGCTGCAGGCCTGGGTGTGAACACCTTCGACGGCGAAAAGATCCTTGATGCCGAGCGGGATGCCTTCCAGTGCACCGCCCTCGCCCTTCGCGAGCCTGGCGTCGGAAGCCTTGGCCATGTCGCGCGCCTTGTCGCCGGTCACCGCGACATAGGCGTTGAGCACCGGATTGGCACGCTCGATCGCCTGCAGATAGGCCTCGGTGATCTCGGCCGCGGTGATCTCCTTGCCGCGCAGTTTGGCGCGGGCCCCGGAAATGGTGAGATGTGTGAGATCGCTCATCAGGCAAGGCTCTTTTCGTAAAACACCGACCAGGCAGAAATCGGGACAGTCCGGCACCGGGCCGCCCCTACTCCACGACCTTCGGAACGAGGAAGAAGTTCTCTTCGGTGGCCGGCGCGTTGGCAACGATATCGGCGGCCTTGTTGCCGTCGGTGACGACATCCTGCCGCTTCTTCATCTCCATCGGCGTCACCGAGGTCATCGGCTCGACGCCCGAGACATCGACCTCGTTCAGTTGCTCGACGAAGCCGAGAATGGCGTTCAATTCGCCGGTCATGCGCTCGGCATCCTCCTCATTCACCGCAATACGGGCAAGGTGCGCGACGCGCTTCACGGTCTGAAGATCAACGGACATGTCAATTGCCTCGGGAAAACCAGTGCGGGCTATAGCGGCGCGGCGCTTGCGGTGCAACATCGTTCATGGCGGATGCAGTCAGGCCGCCGCTCCGGCGCGCGGCTTTGGCCGGCGCAGCGGGACGGGCAATTCGAAAAGCCGCTCCGTCGCCGGGCACATGCCGCATGCCGCCTCGTCTTCCAGTGCCGCAAAAGCCCGGAGGGTGGCATCGGAGCAGTCCGGCTCAAGCGGCTTGTAGGCCAGATAGGAGTCCCATTTCTCGGAAAGGCGATACCTGGCCTTTTGCATCGGCAGATAGGCGAGCGGGGCGCATTTCCAGATGCGCCCTTCAAGCAGCTGCTTGCAGTGCTTGGCCGGGCAAATCTCCCAGCTTGAGCGAGAGTCGCCGTCCTCGAAGGGCAGCATGGCATCGCCGAAACCTTCATAGCGGCGGGTCCAGTTCTTGCTCGCCGGCCGTATCCTGGCGACAAGCCCGTGCTCACGCCGCCATTCTTCAAGCAGGGCAAAGACCGGCTTCAGCCGCTCCTGATATTCCTCGGCATCGTGGTGCACCGAAATGACCAGACGCGCATCGGGATCCGCCGCCAGCACCGCCGGCAGCGAAGGGTGCCGATGCAGGAAGAACCCGTTGCTGACGATTTCTATCCTGGTCCGCGGCCAGTGCCGCCGCACCAGTCCGACAAAGGCCGGCAGCTGCGGGTGGATGGTCGGCTCACCACCGAGAAGCGTAAAGCGGTCCACGGACACCCGTCGGCTCCACAAGCCCATCCAGCGGTCGGCCTCCTCGATCGAGACCGTGCCGGCATGGCCATGATTGGAATAGTGCGAGCAGCTCTCGCAAGACAGGTTGCAGCCATGCCCGACATGCAGCTCGAGCTTCCGGAAGACCGGACGCTCGCGTCGCAGAAGCGGGGACAGCAGCGCCGACAGCTTCATGTCGGGACAAAGTTGCCGCGACCGGCATCGAAAACACAAAGAATCCGCCTCAAGGCCATGCTTTCATTCCAATTTCCTGACGGCCGGGCTAGATCGTGATCGGCTTGCCGATCTCAGGCAGCGCCACCTTGACGCCAGATCCCTCCATGCCGGCCACGAACTTGTCGGCGGTCTGGTCGATCATCGGGAAGGTGCCGAAATGGCAGGGAACGACCGTATCGAAGCCGAAAAAGCGGCGGCAGGCAAGGGCCGCCACCGCGCCGCCCATGGTGAAGCGGTCGCCAATCGGCACGATGCCGACCTTCGGCTCATGCAGCTCGTTGATCAGCGCCATATCGGAGAAGATATCGGTGTCGCCCATGTGATAGAGCGTCTTGTCCTCGGGAAAATGCAGGACCAGCCCGCCCGGATTGCCGAGATAAGTGTTGGTGCCGCCCTCGCCGCCGAACGAGGAAGAATGCAGCGCCTGGACGAAAGTGGTGGTAAAGGGACCGCAATCGACGGTGCCGCCGATATTGCCGGGATTGATCTTGTCACCGCTGACGCCCTGGCCGACCAGATACATGCAGATCTCGAAATTGGCGACCAGCATGGCGCCGCTCTTCTTCAGCACTTCGATCGCGCCGCTGATATGGTCGCTGTGGCCATGGGTGAGCAGAACGTGAGTGACACCTTCCGCCGGCCCTTCCCAGCCGCCCGTCCAGGAGGGGTTGCCGACCAGATAGGGGTCGATGAGAATGGTGGCGTCCTTGGTCTCGACGCGAAACGCCGAATGTCCGTACCAAGTGAGTTTCATCAATGCTTTCCTCGATTTTTCCGTTGCCGGAGGATAGAACGCTGGCAACAAATTGAAAGTGGCGCAGCGCTCCTAAACGTCAAAAGGATGTGACGCCCGAATGTCAGAGGAAGCCGTTGGCCGTTATTTCAATCGAGGAATTGCCGGCGCGGCTCGCCGGCGGCCGAACGCTCGCCGGGCTCGACCTCGGCGACAAGACGATCGGCGTCGCGGTTTCGGATCGCGGGCTGTCCTTTGCCCACCCGCGTCCGGTCATCCTGCGCAAGAAGTTCTCAGTTGACGCCGCCCTGCTGCTGGCGCAGCTCGAGAAGGACAACGTTGGCGCAATGGTGCTCGGGCTTCCCGTCAACATGGACGGATCGGAAGGGCCGCGCGCGCAAAAATCGCGTGCCTTCGCACGCAATATGGCGGCACTTTCCGACCTGCCCTTCGTGCTGTGGGATGAGAGGTTGTCGACGGTCGCCGCGGAACGCACGCTGATCGAGATGGATTTTTCGCGCAGGAAACGCGCCGGCAAGATCGATTCGGCCGCAGCCGCCTTTATTCTGCAGGGAGCTCTGGACCGGCTTCAATCGCTCGGCTGAGCCGCTGCTCGCTGACGCCGCCTTGCCGGCGCTGCCTGATCCATGCGGCGATGTTGCGCCGGCGACGGAATGTCCACAAGCCGAAAAGCAGCAAGGAGTCGAAGACGCAGGTCTTCGCCACCATGCCCGGGATGATTGCCGGATCGACGCCGAGCATCTGGCCGTAGAGCTGAAAGGCGAAGTCGTGCAGCTGCCGGCTGAGCATGACGTAGCCGAAATTGATGTCGTTGAGCGACAGGAAGAACCAGCCCCAGAACAGGACCAGCGGAGCCGCCCAGAGTGCGAACAGGGTGCGCATCAGCGGCGACCTCCGGGCTTGATTTCCGGCCGGCCGGAGATGCGGGAAAGCAGGGAACTGTGCGCTGCGCCGATCGCCATGCGATGGGCGGCGACATGGAGTTCGCTTTCATGCAAAGTCATCGCAGTCGCCGAGCGGCGCTCGGCCAGCACCGCGACATAGGATGCAAGCAGCGCCGTCATCTGGATGGCGACGACCATGAACAGCCCGTTGACGCCTTGCGCGACGCCGCCGACCAAGATCAGCGACAACAGGAAGGAGGCCGAGATGAAGGCGATCCGCACCACGCTGTCGCCCGCCTCCGGCCTCGCCGCAATGTTGAGCAGCGTCTCGACGAAGGCCCAGCAGAACAGCACCGCCACGATAAGCAGCGCGATCGAGAGCGGCGCCACGATGGCGGCATGTTCGAGACCGGGCAAAGTGCTGTTCTGCACCGACACGCCAAGCACGCCGAGCGCCGATGCGATGCCGCGGTCGCCATCCATGCAGATATACGCCAGCAGGGCGAAAACGACCGCCCAATGCAAGGCCAGAAATGAGGTCAAGATGTGCCGCATGCGCTTCCCGTTTCGCTGGGCAACTGGCGGTCCATAGTTAACCATTCCCTACTCCAGCAAACGGAGAGTGGGCTTTGCGAGTGCTCCCCGCAACGGAAACCATTTGTTAAGGTTAACGGCCATCCACAGGGCCAGTGACGGCCACAGGGTTCAGCGAAGAAATGCGCCACGGGCGCGCTCAGCTCATCGGCGGATAGAGGGTGTCGATGATCATGCGCGCGTCATGGCGCGGATCGAGCATGCCGTAGGTGGTGCGCCATTGGCCGGCAAGGCGCGTTTCGACGAAGGCGTCGGCGATCCGCCCTGCTCCGAGCCGGCGCAGTTCCGCCGCGGCGGCGGACAGCGCCAGCTGCTCGGTGAGCAGGCGCGCCGAGCCCTGGTCGGTCGAGGCCACCTGCATCGCCGCCTTGAGCACGCCTATGGTGCCGCGGCTGCCGGCGCCGAGGTCGCGGTCGATGCCGGCCAGCACCTCCTCGAACAGGCCGGGCGCGCGGCCAAGGACGCGCAGCACGTCGAGCGCCATGACGTTGCCGGAACCTTCCCAGATCGCGTTGACCGGCGCCTCGCGATAGTAGCGGGCAAGCGGCGCTTCCTCGACATAGCCATTGCCGCCCAGGCACTCCATTGCCTCGTAAAGCAGCGGCGGCGCGATCTTGCATACCCAGTATTTGACCACCGGCGTCATGGTGCGGGCAAAAGCCGCCTCGCCGCGATCGCTTGCCGCCTCGTCGAAGGAACGCGCCAGCCTGAACGACAGCGCCGTGGCGGCGGCTACATCGAGCGCCATGTCGGCAAGCACGCGCTGCATCAGCGGCTGGTCGATCAGGTTGACACCGAACACCTGGCGGTGACGCGTGTGGTGAACGGCCTCGGCCAGCCCCGCCCGCATGATCGCCGACGAGGCGACGGCGCAATCGAGCCGGGTCAGCGTCACCATGTCCATGATCGTCTTCACGCCCGCGCCCGGCTCGCCGACCATCTCGCCGATGGCATTAACGAATTCGACTTCCGACGAAGCGTTGGAGCGGTTGCCGAGCTTGTCCTTCAGCCGCTGGAAGCGGAAGCCGTTGCCGGAGCCGTCGCCCAGGATACGTGGGACGAGGAAACAGGAAAGCCCCTCCGATGCTTGGGCAAGCACCAGGAAGGCGTCCGACATCGGCGCCGACATGAACCATTTGTGCCCGGTCAGCCGGTAAAAGCCGCTGCCGGTGCGCTCGGCCCTGGTGACGTTGGCGCGCACATCGGTGCCGCCCTGCTTTTCGGTCATGCCCATGCCGAGCGTCAGCCCGGTCTTTTCCACCGGCGGCTTCTGGCTCTGGTCGTATTTGCGCGTCGTCACCCGCGGCGCCCATTCGCGAAACAGCTTTGGGCTCGCCATCAGCGCCGCCAGCGAAGCGCTGGTCATGGTGATGGGGCACAGATGACCGGTCTCCAGTTCGGCCGTCAGGTAGAAACGGGCCGCCCTCACCTGATGGCGGCGGCCAATCTCGGCATCACCGTTTTCCCATACGGAAGAATGCAGCCCATTGGCCACCGAACGGCGCATCAGCGCGTGATAGGCGGGGTGGAATTCGACCAGATCGATGCGCCGGCCCTGGCGGTCGTGTGTCTTGAGCTTCGGCGTGTCGACATTGGCGAGGCGGGCGAGTTCCTGCGCCTCCTGCGTCATGGCGAAGCGGCCGAGTCCGTCGAGATCCTTACGCACGGTATCGGAAAAGCGCTCGGCAAGCTGGATCAGCAACGGATCGCCGCGCCAGGCGTTGCCGCCCGTCAGCGGCGGCGGCTGGTTGATCACGTCGTCGGTCACGCCGAATCCTTCAGGAGAGGTCCTTCATCTCAAGGCCGCGGTCGCGAATCCGAAGCCATCGGGCCTTATAGCCCAAGCTTTACCGCGTGCGCGACGAAAATACCGGGGAGAAATCCGGCAATCCAAAGCTGGCGCTTGCGGCTGACAGGACCGCACCCTATAGCAGCGCCTTGAGATGACCGACGCTTCGTCCCTGCCGCTCTTTCCTCACCGCCATCTTCTGGGCATCCGCGATCTTTCCCCCGCCGATATCGAGCTTTTGCTCGACCGGGCCGATAGCGCCGTGGCGATCTCGCGGCAGCCGGAAAAGAAGACCTCGGCGCTGCGCGGCCGCACCCAGATCAACCTCTTCTACGAGGCCTCGACACGCACCCAATCGTCCTTCGAACTGGCCGGCAAGCGGCTCGGCGCCGACGTCATGAACATGCCGGTGGCAAGCTCTTCGGTGAAGAAGGGCGAAACGCTGATCGATACGGCGATGACGCTGAATGCCATGCGACCCGACATCCTGATCATCCGCCACCAGTCGGCGGGCGCCGCCGCTCTGCTGGCGCAGAAAGTCGGCTGCTCGGTGGTCAATGCCGGCGACGGCGCGCATGAACACCCGACGCAGGCGCTGCTCGACGCGCTGACCATCCGCCGCGCCAAGGGCCCGCTGTCGAAGCTGATCGTGGCGATCTGCGGCGACATCCTGCATTCCCGCGTCGCCCGCTCCAATATCATGCTGCTCAACGCGCTCGGCGCGCAGGTGCGCGTCGTCGCGCCCTCGACATTGCTGCCGGCGGGCATCGACAGGATGGGCGTGATCGTGTCGCGCTCGATGGCCGAGGGTCTCAAGGATGCCGACGTGGTGATGATGCTGCGCCTGCAGCGCGAGCGCATGGAGGGCGCCTTCGTGCCTTCGGTGCGCGAATATTTCCGCTATTTCGGGCTCGATGCCGAAAAGCTGAAAGCCGCCAAGGGCGACGCGCTGGTGATGCATCCGGGGCCGATGAACCGCGGCGTCGAGATCGCCTCGGAAATCGCCGACGGACCGCAAAGCGTCATCCAGGAGCAGGTCGAGATGGGCGTCGCCGTGCGCATGGCGGTCATGGAAGCGCTGCTCGATCCGCGCCGCAACTATGAAGGCCGCAACCATGAGGGGCGCGGCGCATGAGCATCACGGTCTTCAGCAAGGCGCATATCGTCGACCCCTCGCGAGGTATTGACGAGATCGGCGCCGTCATCGTCGACGGCCGCAAGATCGCCGCCGCCGGTAAGGCGGCGCTGAACCAGGGCGTTCCCGAAGGCGCAACCGTCATCGACTGCGCCGGCAAGACGATCATTCCCGGCCTTGTCGATGCGCGCGTTTTCATCGGCGAACCCGGCGGCGAGCACCGCGAGACGATCGCCTCGGCGAGCGTCGCGGCAGCCGCGGGCGGCGTCACCTCCGTCGTCATGATGCCGGACACCGACCCGGTGATCGACAATGTCGCGCTGGTGGAATTCGTGCTGCGCACCGCGAAAGACACTGCAAGCGTCAACGTTTTCCCGGCGGCGGCGATCACCAAGAGTCTCGACGGCCGCGAGATGACCGAGTTCGGCCTGCTGCGCGAAGCCGGCGCCGTCGCCTTCACCGACGGCCGCCACACCATTGCCAGCGCGCTGGTGATGCGCCGCGCGCTGACCTATGCGCGCGACTTCGGCGGCGTCATCGCGCATGAGACCCAGGACCACGACCTCGCCTCCGCCGGCGTCATGAACGAAGGCCTCTATGCCAGCTGGCTCGGGCTCGCCGGCATTCCGCGCGAGGCCGAACTGATCCCGCTGGAGCGCGACCTGGCGCTGGCGCGACTGACCGGCGGCGCCTATCACGCGGCCAAGGTCTCGACCGCCATGGCGGCCGGAGCGGTGAGCCGGGCAAAGGCCGACGGCGCCGACGTCACTGCGGGCGTCGCCATCCACAATCTGTCGCTCAACGAAAACGATGTCGGCGAGTACCGCACCTTCTTCCGGCTGACCCCGCCCTTGCGCGCCGAGGACGACCGGCTGGCGATGATCGAAGCGATCAGGGACGGCACCGTCGACATCATCGTCTCCTCGCACGACCCGCAGGATGTCGACACCAAGCGCCTTCCCTTCGCCGATGCCGCCGCCGGCGCAATCGGGCTGGAGACGCTGCTCGGCGCAGCCCTGCGCCTCTACCACAATGGCGAGGTGCCGCTGCTCAGGCTGATCGAGACGCTGTCCACCGCGCCGGCAAAGCTGTTCGGCCTGCCCGGCGGCACGCTGAAACCTGGCGCGGCGGCCGATCTTGCGGTGATCGATCTCGACGAGCCATGGATCGTCAGCGAGGGCGGTCTTCGCTCGCGCTCGAAGAACACCTGCTTCGAGGGCGCGCGGCTGCAGGGCAAGGTCTTGCAAACCATGGTCGCGGGCCGCACAGTGTTCTCTGCCTGAGGCCACCAGGCGACAAGGCAAAGACGATCCGATCTAGCCAGTGGAACGCGGGGGAAACAATGGGTTACGTGCTCTCACTGATCTTCGGCTATCTGCTCGGCTCGATCCCGTTCGGCCTGTTGCTCACCCGCGCCGCCGGCCTCGGCGACGTGCGCCAGATCGGCTCCGGCAACATCGGCGCCACCAACGTGCTGCGCACCGGCAACAAGGGACTCGCCGCCGCCACGCTGGTCCTCGATGCGCTGAAGGGAACGGCCGCAGCGCTGATCGCCGGGCATTTTTCGTCGGACTTCGGACTGTTGGCCGGCTTCGGCGCCTTCCTCGGCCACCTGTTTCCGGTCTGGCTCGGCTTCAAGGGCGGCAAGGGCGTCGCCACCTATCTCGGCGTGTTGCTAGGCCTTGCCTGGCAGGTCATGCTTATCTTCTCAGTCGTCTGGCTCGCCATGGCCTTCCTGTTCCGCTATTCCTCGCTGGCGGCGCTGACGGCGGCGGTGGTCGTGCCGATCGCGCTCTATTTCATCAGCACGCCTCAGATTGCCGGCCTGTTCGCGGTGATGAGCCTGATCGTCATCGCCAAGCATCGCGAAAACATCTCGCGGCTGCTTGCGGGTACCGAAGGCAAGATCGGGGCCAAGGGTTGAGTGTGCCGACCGCCGGCCCGCGCCTCAGCGACCGGCAGCGGCTCGCCTGGCTTCGCCTGATCCGCACACCGAATGTCGGCCCGGCCTCTTTCCGCGAATTGATCAACCGCTTCGGCTCGGCCGAAGCGGCGCTCGAAATGTTGCCGGAATTGATGATCTCAGGTGGCGCCAACCGTATCGTGCGCATTCCATCCGTCGCCGAGGCCGAGGCGGAGCTCGATGCCGCTGGCCGAGCCCGCGCCCGTTTCGTCGGCATTGGCGAGGCCGACTATCCCCCGATGCTGAAGACCATGGACAACCCGCCGCCGCTGCTCGCGATGAAAGGCGAAGGCGCGGTCTTCCGCCTGCCGGCATTGGCGATTGTCGGTGCCCGCAATGCCTCGCTTGCCGGCATCAAGATGGCGCGCATGCTGGCGGCCGATCTCGGTCGCGACGGCTACGCCATTGTCTCCGGCCTGGCGCGCGGCATCGACACGGCGGCGCATCAGGGAAGCGTTGCGACCGGCACTGTGGGTGTTCTTGCCGGCGGTCTCGACGTCCCCTACCCGCCCGAAAATGCCGGCCTCTGCGACGAGATCGCCGGACGCGGCGGCGCCATCGTCTCGGAAATGCCGTTCGGCTGGCAGCCGCGCGCCCAGGATTTTCCGCGCCGCAACCGGCTTGTCGCCGGCATGGCGCTGGGATTGGTCGTGGTCGAGGCCGCACAGCGCTCCGGCTCGTTGATCAGCGCCCGCCTTGCCAACGAGATGGGCCGGCTGGTTTTCGCGGTGCCGGGCTCGCCGCTCGACCCGCGCGCCGCCGGCTGTAACGCTTTGCTCAAGGACGGCGCCACGCTCGTCACCGAAGCCGCCGACGTTCTGGGCGCGCTGGCACCGCTGGCCGGCACCCGCCCGCCAAGGACCGCGCCGCTCGCCGAGGCGCCCGACCTGGCGGCGCTGCCCCCGCCCGGCGAGGACGAGCGTGCCGATGTGCTCGAAGCGCTCGGCCCGACGCCGGTCGCGGTCGACGAAATCATCCGCCACACCGGCCTAAGCGCGGCGCAGATATCTATGGTCCTGTTGGAGCTAGACCTCGCCGGTCGGCTGGAGCGCCATGCCGGCGGGAACGTGTCGCTGGTTTCGTGACGTGTGCCATCGCCGAGCAGCCTAACGGAACAGATATTTCGATACTTCCGGGTTGCCGCGACGCCACATTACGTTGTCCAGGAAGTAATGATGGACATTGATGAATATCAGCACAATGAAGAAGAACAGCGATGAGCCGAGGACCTGCTTGTCGTAGGGGATCAAGGCGGTCAGCATGAACGGGATCAGCCAGAAACCGAGATATCCAAGCGCTGCGCCCCCGACGATAAACCCCAGGACTCGAAGCCTGTAGAGAGGGCCAAGAAAGGACAGCATCTTCGGTTCCGGATCGCGTGCCGCGTCCGGGCCGTCGCGCTCGACATTGGTCTGATAGCGCCACACCACCGCCAGGTACTGGAGCGAATGGAGCGCGGGCACCACAAGCAGCCACAGCGGATTGATCCTCGCAATCAGGATCCAGAGATAGAGCGACGCCACATAGGCCACGACGCCGTTGTACGGCAGGCCGCCGCCGTTCTTTCGCCAGCGGTCGATCAACATCAGAACCGTGGCCGCCGTAGACGCGACCGCCGCCAGCAAGGCAATGTCGGTGATCCAGGAAGGCGCTGCAAATGTGTAATATTCGAGGCCGTAATATTTGCCTTGGGTGACAGCCGAATTCGTCTGCAGCCATGCCAGGATCCACACCGCGTAGCTGTTGAACAGCAACACCTTCTTGGCGCGATCGTCGAAGAATTTGCGCTTCAGCACGGCATCCACCATCAGCATGCCGTAGCCCTGCTTGACGTAGTGCCAGCCGACGAAAAAGAACATCGCGTTGGTCGCATAACCCAAGAGACGGGTGTTTGCCGTCGCCGCGCCATAGGCAAAAAACCCGGCCATGACCAGCGGAACGGCAACGCCGGCGAAAATGTAGCGGAATTGGAGGCTGCGGTCGTAGCCGTCCCCGCTCACCTTGCGCCCGAAATTGCGGTAGAAAATCTGGTATGAGTGGGCGAAGTGCGGATAGTTCACCAGATAGGCCACAGCCACCATTGTCGCCGCCAAGGCGCCTTCGTATTCGAGCGGCACAAGAAACAGAACAGGCAGAATGAGAAAGGCGCCGCCGCCGAGCATGAGAAAGTCGGCGACCGGGCCGAAGAGATATTTACCGGGTGGCGCCGCCTTGGTGGCTGACGCATCTACCGAAAGGTCAAGTGCCATGTTCGAGCCTCCTTCGGAAGGTCGACTTCAACCTTCACCCAATCTGGTCACAAGGTTGGATTGCTGCCCGAGGTCCCGTCGTGAGAGCCAGTACCCTCGCTAGATAGACAGCCGTGTACGCAGGTCCAGTCCTTGACTGCGATCACCTTTTTCCCGGACGATTTTGCCCTCCCCTTCAGTTCGCGTGATTCAACAGTCTGGTCGTTGCGGCATCACGACGATTTTCGGAATTGGCGCGGTCGACGCCTTCCACGGTGATCGCGAACATCCCGTTTTCGATCCTTGCTATCCAGCCCTTTGCCTTCAGGTACCAAAGATGAAATTCCAGATGTTCTCGCGGGCAACCTGACAAGCGTTCAAGTTCTTCATCGCCGATACCAGGATTGTTGACGTCCTGTCGGCGTTTTACGTAAAGAAGCGAAAGCAGTTTGGCTTGAATGACGATATCCCGTTCAAGACCTTTCGCATCGCTGGCTTGCTCGGTCAGCTCACGGCGAAGACCCAGATGGTCTTTGTAATGAATGTCGTATTGGGCGCGCTTGACCGGATCTTTGAGCGTATTGTGGGCTTCCACGATTTCGCTGAAACGTGACTCGTCGCCGGTATCCCGATTATCGGGATGATAGCGCATGGCAAAATAGCGAAATATGCGTTCAATCGTTTCCGAATTCGCGTTCGGGCTGATCTCAAGAAGTTCGTAATAGTCAATGAACATGGTGGTGCTTCCACAGAATCGATATTGCGAACACCACTCCCCGGCGACAGCATTGCGCAACCGTTCTGCCCATGCAAGCCGGCCTCCTCCTCAAGCCGAGAGATGAACCTCCCGCCAATCGGGCTTGCCGGTCCATCGACGACCCGTTCGACACGAGCTTGTCACCCATGTCTTAGGTACAAACTGTTACCTATGTCTCCGGGCCGTACACAGGGAAATGTGGTGAGCGCGTCGGGGTTCGAACCCGAGACCTACTGATTAAAAGTCAGTTGCTCTACCGGCTGAGCTACGCGCTCCCGCGGGCTTGGAAACGCCGCCCTCGAAATTGCGCGGAACATAGGGAGAGTACATCGGCCGGTCAACCGGAAAAAGATCGCCGGCAAGTCTGCTTTTCACGACATCGAGGCCCTTCCGAACCCTGTTGCCCGCATGGCCGCAGCGAGACGCATCGGGGTCGTGCGCGTCGTGTTGAACAAAACCGCGAGACGCGCTTAAACTATTGTTTTCATGGATGTCTTACTCCCATGTCGGCTGCTCGCGCCGGGCGTCGAACGCGACGTGGGGATTAGCGGAACTATCGCACCTCCCGTCCGTTCCTCCCGCAAGGGACGACAACCATCCTGAAGGAGAAGACCATGAACAGGATTTCATCGGGTCTGCTGGCAACAGCTCTATCGGTTTCGTTCGCCGCGGCGGAGATCGTGCCCGTCAATGCCCAGCCGAACTATGTGCCGCAAGGCCAGGACCTTTCGAACGTCCAGACAGTACAGTACCAGGACTGGAGGAGGCGCCCCGGTTTCAATCGCTCCCCAAGCGGCATGTATGAACGCAATGGTGCCGTGTACTGGAACGGTCACCGCGGCTATCGCGAATATCACCGCGGCTATCGCCGTCACGGCGATTTCTGGTTCCCGCTGGCCGCCTTCGCTACCGGCGCGCTGATCACCGGCGCGATCGTCAACAGCCAGAACCGCTATGCGAATGCGCATGTGCAGTGGTGCTATGACCATTACAGAAGCTATCGCGCCTCGGACAATACCTACATGTCCAGCTACGGCAGGCGTGAGTGCCGCTCGCCCTACTGACGGCTGCAGCAGGTACCCGGAGTCGTGACCAAGCCCGCATCGCAAGGCGCGGGCTCCTTGACGGATTTCAGTGCGTGCTGAGCGTGCGCCGCACCGCGTCGCGCCAGCCCGCCAGCTTCACCGAGCGTGTGGCGGCATTCATGTCCGGCTTGAAGCGCCTGTCGAGCGCCCAGGTCTTGGCAAATTCCCGCGCTTTCGGCCACACGCCGGCCTTCGAGCCGGCGAGCCAGGCGGCGCCGAGCGCGGTCGTCTCCAGGATGGTCGGGCGGTCGACCGGCGCGTCGAGGATGTCGGCCAGCCGCTGCATGGTCCAGTCCGACGCCACCATGCCGCCGTCGACCCGAAGCACGGTCTTGGCCGAAGCGCCTTTCCAGTCCTTGCGCATGGCGTCGAGCAGGTCTCGCGTCTGGAAGGCGACGGATTCGAGCGCCGCGCGGGCAAATTCCGCCGGGCCCGAGTTGCGCGTCAGCCCGAAGATGGCGCCGCGTGCGTCAGCGTCCCAATGCGGCGCGCCCAGCCCGACGAAGGCCGGCACCAGATAGACTTGTTGCGCCGGATCGGCGCTCGCCGCCAGCGCGCCGCTTTGCTCTGCCTTGCCGATCACCTTGATGCCGTCGCGCAGCCATTGCACAGCCGCCCCGGCAATGAAGATCGAGCCTTCCAGCGCATAGATGGTCTTGCCGTTCAGCCGGTAAGCAATCGTGGTCAGCAGCCGGTTCTTCGAGCGCACCAGGTCGGCGCCGGTGTTGAGCAGCGCGAAGCAGCCGGTGCCGTAGGTGGATTTCATCATCCCCGGCTCGAAACAGGCCTGGCCGATGGTCGCTGCATGCTGATCGCCGGCGACGCCGAGGATTTTTATCTCCGCGCCGAAGAGCTCCTTGTTGGTAACGCCAAAATCGTCGGCGCAATCCTTGACCTCGGGCAGCATCGCGGCCGGAATGCGCAGGATCGACAGCAGCTCGTCATCCCAGGCGTTCTTCTCGATATTGTAGACCAGCGTGCGCGAGGCGTTTGTCGCATCGGTAGCGTGCATCTTGCCGCCGGTCAGCCGCCAGATGAGAAAACTGTCGATGGTGCCGGCGAGCAACTCGCCCTTCTCGGCGCGCTTCCTTGCGCCCGTTACCTTGTCCAGCATCCAGGCGATCTTGGTGCCGGAAAAATAGGGGTCGAGCAGCAGGCCGGTCTTGCGGGTGAATGTCTTCTCCAGCCCCTGCTTGCGGAGTTTCTGGCAAAGCGATGCCGTTCGCCTGTCCTGCCAGACGATGGCGTTGTGGATCGGCTTGCCCGTCGCCTTGTCCCAAACGACAACCGTCTCGCGCTGGTTGGTGATGCCGATCGCGGCGACATCCGATGCCGCGCGGCCGGCCGCCTTCAGCGCCGATTTCACTGTGGCGAGAACACTCGCCCAGATGTCTTCCGGGTCATGCTCGACCCAGCCCGAGCCCGGATAATGCTGGGTGAATTCCTGCTGGCCGGTGCCGGCGACCTTCATCTTGTCGTCGAACAGGATCGCCCGGGTCGATGTCGTTCCCTGGTCGATGGCCAGCACAAAACCGCTCATTCCGCTTCCCTCCGCTTCTCATGCAACAGGGGAGGCGGCAAAGCCGCCTCCCCTGCATTTCTTACGCGGGCGAGCACGCCCGCGTCATGCAGTTACTTCTGCCAGCTCTTGACCAGCTCGTCGTAGTTGACGGTGATCGGCTTGTCCTTTTCAGGCTCGATCTTGAGCTGCGGCGCAAGGTTGCCCTTCGAGGCGGCGTCCTTGTTCCAGTATTCGAGATCGTGCTCTTCGGCCATCTTCGGTCCGATATCGCCCTGCACACCCGATTTCTCGAGGCGAGACAGTACCTTCTCCTGGTCGGCGCAAAGTGAATCCATCGCTTCCTGCGGGCTCTTGGCGCCCGAGGAGGCGTCGCCGATGTTCTGCCACCAGAGCTGCGCCAGCTTCGGATAGTCCGGAACGTTGGTGCCGGTCGGCGTCCACTGCACGCGCGCCGGCGAGCGGTAGAACTCGATCAGGCCGCCGAGCTTCGGCGCCCGCTCGGTGAAGCTCTTGTCATGGATGGTCGAGTCTCGGACGAAGGTCAGACCGACCTGGCTTTTCTTGACGTCGACGGTCTTCGACACCACGAACTGCGCATAGAGCCACGCGGCCTTGGCGCGGTCGGTCGGCGTCGACTTCAGCAGGGTCCAGGAACCGGCGTCCTGATAGCCGAGCTTCATGCCGTCCTTCCAGTAGACACCGTGCGGCGACGGCGCGACGCGCCATTTCGGCGTGCCGTCGTCGTTCACCACCGGCAGGCCGGGCTTGGCCATGTCGGCGGTAAACGCCGTGTACCAGAAGATCTGCTGGGCGATGTTGCCCTGCGAGGGAACGGGACCCGATTCGGAGAAGGTCATGCCCTGCGCTTCCGGCGGCGCATATGCCTTCAGCCAGTCGAGATACTTCTGGATGGCATAGACCGAGGCCGGGGCGTTGGTGTCGCCGCCGCGCGCTGCGCAGGAACCCACCGGGCGCGAATTCTCGTCGACCTTGATGCCCCATTCGTCGACAGGTTTGCCGTTCGGAATGCCCTTGTCGCCATTGCCGGCCATGGAGAGCCACGCATCGGTGAAGCGCCAGCCGAGCGAGGGATCCTTCTTGCCGTAGTCCATGTGGCCATAGACCTTCTTGCCGCCGATCTCGCGGCCGGTGAAGAATTGGGCGATGTCCTCATAGGCCGACCAGTTGACCGGAACGCCGAGGTCGTAGCCGTATTTGGCCTTGAAATCGGCCTTGTTCTTCTCGTCGTTGAACCAGTCGTAACGGAACCAGTAGAGGTTGGCGAACTGCTGGTCAGGCAGCTGGTAAAGCTTGCCGTCGGGCGCGGTCGTGAACGACTTGCCGATGAAGTCGTCAACGTCGAGCATTGGATCGGTGACGTCCTTGCCCTCGCCGGCCATCCAGTCGGTCAGGTTGCGCGCCTGCTGATAGCGCCAGTGCGTGCCGATCAGGTCGGAATCGTTGACCCAGCCATCATAGAGGTTCTGCCCGGTCTGCATCTGGGTCTGGATCTTCTCGACGACGTCGCCTTCCTGGATGACGTCATGCGTGACTTTGATGCCGGTGATGGCGGTGAAAGCCGGTGCAAGCGTCTGCGACTCGTACTGATGCGTTGTCAGGGTTTCCGACACGACCTTGATTTCCATGCCGGCGAACGGCTTGGCGGCGTCGATGAACCACTGCATTTCCTTTTCCTGATCGGCGCGCGAAAGCGTCGACAGCGGGCCTATCTCCTTGTCCAGAAAGGCTTTTGCCTCATCCATCCCGGCATAGGCATTGCCTGCTCCGAGCAACAGGACAAGGGCGGTCGTCGATGTTAAAAATTGCCGTCGCATGTGTTTCCTCCCACAGTTCAAAGGTTTCAAGTACGATCCGGAGCGGCCACCAGCACGCGGCCGCTCCGACTAATCCCCCTCTATACGTAGCGGAACACGCCAACGGCGTAGACCACGGAGAGAGCGAGAGCCCACCACAGGTTGGGTCCAACCAGACCCAGCCAAGCGAGATGGATGAAGGCGCTGCCAAGCAGCGAAACGAAGAGGCGGTCGCCGCGCGTCGTCTCGAAGCGCAGCAAGCCGATGCGCGGATTGCCGCCGGGCGAGACATATTCCCATACGCCCATGCCGCAGAGCATCAGCGCGATGACGACAAAGAAGGCGGCCGTCGGCCATGTCCACGCCATCCAGGAGAAGTCGAGGTTCATGGCTAGACCCTCCCCAGGGCGAAGCCCTTGGCGATATAGTTGCGCACGAACCAGATGACGAGCGCGCCGGGGATCAGCGTCAGCACGCCGGCGGCGGCAAGCAGGCCCCAGTCCATGCCCGCAGCCGAAACCGTGCGCGTCATGGTGGCGGCGATCGGCTTGGCATCGGTTGTCGTCAGCGTGCGGGCAATCAAGAGCTCCACCCACGAGAACATGAAGCAGAAGAAGCAGGCGACGCCGATGCCGCTGGCGATCAGCGGCATGAAGATCTTCACGAAGAAGCGCGGGAACGAATAGCCGTCGATATAGGCGGTCTCGTCGATCTCCTTCGGCACGCCAGACATGAAACCTTCCAGGATCCACACCGCCAGCGGCACGTTGAACAGGCAGTGCGCAAGCGCCACTGCGATATGCGTGTCGATGAGGCCGAAGGCCGAATAGAGCTGGAAGAACGGCAGCGCGAACACCGCCGGCGGCGCCATGCGGTTCGTCAAAAGCCAGAAGAACAGGTGCTTGTCTCCGAGGAAGCGGTAGCGCGAGAAGGCGTAGGCCGCCGGCAGCGCCACCGCCACCGAGATCACCATGTTCATCACCACATAGGTGATCGAATTGATGTAGCCGGAATACCAGGACGGGTCGGTGAAGATGATCTTGTAGTTGCGCAGCGTAGGCTCATGCGGAAAGAGCGTCAGCGACGACACGATCTCCTGGTTGGTCTTGAAGCTCATATTGATGAGCCAGTAGATCGGCAAAAGAAGCAGGACGATATAGACCGTCGGCACGATCCACCACCAGCGCGATTCCTCGCCGCGATGGCGCATCAGCTTCGCCACCTCGTCCTGCGACAACGTGCTCTCTACTTCGGTGACCGCCGTTTCGCT
Organism: Mesorhizobium sp. B1-1-8; assembly: GCF_006442795.2. NCBI lineage: Bacteria > Pseudomonadati > Pseudomonadota > Alphaproteobacteria > Hyphomicrobiales > Phyllobacteriaceae > Mesorhizobium > Mesorhizobium sp. B1-1-8. Next base: position 3,533,517 of record NZ_CP083956.1, on the reverse strand, counting down.
CACGCGCGTTGTCTCGTTGACGCCCCTCATCTCAGCGCTCCGCGTCGTAGTTGGTCATCACGGTGTAGAACACCCATGACAACAGCAGGATGATCAGGAAATAGACCAGCGACATGGCCGCGGCCGGGCCGAGGTCGAACTGGCCAAGCGCCGTCTTGACGAGGTCGATCGACAGGAACGTGGTCGAGTTGCCGGGGCCGCCGCCGGTGACGACGAAGGGCTCGGTGTAGATCATAAAACTGTCCATGAAGCGCAAAAGCACGGCGATCAACAGCACGCGCTGCATCTTCGGCAGCTGGATGTAGCGGAACACCGCCCAGCGCGAGGCGCCGTCGATCTTGGCCGCCTGATAGAAGGCGTCTGGGATCGAGACAAGGCCGGCATAGCAGAGCAGCACGACCAGGCTTGTCCAGTGCCAGACGTCCATGACGATGACGGTGACCCAGGCGTCGACCGGGTCCTGAACGTAATTGTAGTCGATGCCGAGCGCGTTGACGTAGTAGCCGAGCAGGCCGATGTCGTTGCGCCCGAAGACTTGCCAGATGGTGCCGACGACATTCCACGGGATCAAGAGCGGCAGCGCCATCAGCACCAGGCAGACCGGCACGCCCCAGCCCTTCTTCGGCATGTTGAGCGCGATGAAGATGCCGAGCGGCACCTCGATCGCCAGGATGATGAAGGAGAAGATCAGGTTGCGGACCATCGCTTCCCAGAAGCGGTTTGACTGCAGCAACTCCTCGAACCACTCGGTGCCGGCCCAGAAGAAGACATTGTTGCCGAACGTGTCCTGCACCGAATAGTTGACGACGGTCATCAGCGGGATGACGGCCGAGAACGCCACCAACACCAGCACCGGCAGCACGAGGAACCAGGCCTTGTTGTTCCAGGTCTTTTCCACCTATGCCCCCATCTCGACGCGCCAGGAATCGGCATAGATGTTGATGCCGGCCGGATCGAAGCGCACCTTGGGATCGGCGGGCACGTCCTCGTCCTCGCCGATGACGGCGGCGATCTCCCGGCCCTCGAGATTGGCGCGCACCACCTTGTGGCGGCCGACATCCTCGACCTTGCTGACGGACACCGCCATGCCCTCGCGGCCAAGCCGCACATATTCGGGCCGAATGCCGAGCTCGACCGCTGCGGCTTCCGCCTTGGGCACGCCGGGCAATTCGATGCGCTGCGAACCGAGCTTAGCCGTTTTGCCGTCGAGCGAGACGGGCAGGACATTCATGCCGGGCGAGCCGATGAAATAGCCGACGAAAGTATGGCGCGGCCGCTCGAACAATTCGGCCGGCGTGCCGATCTGCACGATCTCGCCGTCATACATGACCACCACCCGGTCGGCGAAGGTCAGCGCCTCGGTCTGGTCATGCGTGACATAGACCATGGTGTAGCCGAAGCGGCGGTGCAGCTGCTTCAGCTGCGAGCGCAGCACCCATTTCATATGCGGATCGATGACGGTCAGCGGCTCGTCGAACAGGATGGCGTTGACGTCCGAGCGGACCAGGCCGCGGCCGAGCGAGATCTTCTGCTTCTGGTCGGCGGTCAGCCGGCGCGCCTTCCTGCTGGCCATCGAGGCAAGGTCGATCATGTCGAGCGTCTCGCGCACCTTGCGGTCGACGTCGGCCTCAGGCACGCGGCGGTTGCGCAGCGGGAAGGCCAGATTGTCATAGACGGTCATGGTGTCGTAGATGACCGGGAACTGGAACACCTGGGCGATGTTGCGCTCCTGCGTCGACAGCCTGGTCACGTCCCGGCCGTTGAACAGAAGCTTCCCGTGCGAGGGATGCAGCAGGCCCGAAATGATGTTGAGCAAGGTGGTCTTGCCGCAGCCCGAGGGGCCGAGCAGCGCATAAGCGCCGCCATCCTCGAAAGTGTGGTGCACTTCCTTCAGCGCAAAATCGGAATCCTTCTGCGGATTGGGCAGGTAGGAGTGGCGGATATGGTTGACCTCGATGCGCGCCATCCGCTCCTCCTCAGGCCGCCAGCTTCGGCGCGGTCATGGCGCGGCCGTTCTGGTCGAACACCATGACGTGGCGCGGGTCGATGAACACCTCGACCTCGTCGTCCGTCTCGAAATCGAGAATGCCGTGAGCGAGCATCACCCAGCGCGCATCGGCGAAGTCGAGATGCACGAAACTCTCCGAGCCGGTGATCTCGGTGATCGTCACCTTGGCCCGCACCGGCACGGCGCCGGCGTTCGGATGATCGAGCGACAGATGGTGCGGCTGGAAGCCGATCGTGTAGCTGGCGTCGGCAATGCCTTGCAGTTCCGGCGGCACCGGCAGCTTGACGCCGCCTTCGAGCAGGAAATCCGGGCCCTTCTTGGCGAGCACGATGGTGTTGAGCGGAGGATCGGCGAAGGTCTTCGCCGTCACCAGGTCGACCGGCCTGCGGAACACCTCCACGGTCGGCCCGAACTGGGTGATGCGACCTTCGGAAAGCGTCGCCGTGTTGCCGCCGAGCAGCAACGCCTCGTGCGGCTCGGTCGTCGCATAGACGAAGATGGTGCCGGCAGCGGCGAAGATCTTCGGCAGTTCGGCGCGCAATTCCTCGCGCAGCTTGTAGTCGAGATTGGCGAGCGGCTCGTCGAGCAGCACAAGGCTGGCGTTCTTTACGATGGCGCGGGCAAGCGCCGTGCGCTGCTGCTGGCCGCCGGACAGGCTGAGCGGGGTGCGGTCGAGATAAGGGGTGAGCTTGAGGAGTGCCGCGGCATTGCGTACCTCTCTGTCGATCTTCGCTTGTTCGGTGCCCGCGACCCTCAGCGGTGAGGCGATGTTCTCGTAGACCGTCATCGCCGGATAATTGATGAACTGCTGGTAGACCATGGCGACGTTGCGCTTCTGCACCTTCTGGCCGGTGACGTCCTTGCCGTCGAACCAGACCGAGCCGGATGTCGGCGCGTCGAGCCCTGCCATCAGCCGCATCAGGCTGGTCTTGCCGGAAAGCGTGGGGCCAAGGAGAACGTTCAGCGAGCCGTGCTGAAGCGTCAGCGACACGTCGCGGACGTGCTCCTGCGCGCCGACCGTCTTCGTCACGTTCCTCAGTTCCAGCATTTACGCCTCCTCCCAGGCCTTGCGCATTACCGGGCGGTCTTCATTCCGCCGCCGCGACATGGCGGCGGCCACGCATGAATTCTTCCAACGCCGCCGTCTGCTCGCGGCTGAAATGCAGGCCGCGCTTGGTGCGGCGCCACAGCACATCCTCGGCGGTGACTGCCCATTCGTTTTCAACGAGATAGCGGACTTCCGCCTCATAAAGGTCGGCGCCGAAATTGCGGCCGAGATCGGCATTCGACTTGGCGAGACCGAGCAGCTTTTGCGCGCGCGTGCCGTAGAGCCGGGTGAACCGGCGCGCCAGCCGCTGGTCGAGGAACGGATAGGCGCTCTTCAGCTTTGTCACTTGCGCATCGAAACCGGTCGCCGGGAAATCGCCGCCGGGCAGCGGCGCGTCACGCGTCCACGGTTTGCCGCGCTTGCCGAGAAACCCTTCGATCCTCTCCAGCATCGATTCCGCCAGCCGGCGGAAGGTCGTGATCTTGCCGCCGAAGGCATTGAGCAAGGGAGCCGCGCCCTCCCCGCCATCGGCCTTCAGCACGTAGTCGCGGGTCGCTTCCTGCGCCTTCGAGGCGCCGTCGTCATACAGCGGGCGCACGGCGGAATAGGTCCAGACGATGTCGGAGCGCTTGACGGGTTGCGCGAAATATTCGCTTGCCGCAGCGCACAGATAGTCGATCTCGGCGTCGCTGATCTTCACCTCATGCGGGTCGCCCGGAAAATCGCGGTCGGTGGTGCCGATCAGCGTGAATTCTTCCTCATAGGGTATGGCGAAGATGATGCGGCCGTCCTTGTTCTGGAAGAAATAGGCGCGCGGGTCGTCGAATTTCTTGCGCACGACAATATGGCTGCCCTGCACGAGCCGGACATTGTGGACATTGTTCTGGCCCACCGCCTTGGCCAGCACCTGGTCGACCCAGGGACCGGCAGCGTTGACCAGAAGCCGCGCGCGGACTTCCTCGGTCTCGCCGCTCAGCACGTTCTGCAGCCCGATCGTCCACAGCGCGCCGTCACGGCGTGCGCTGACGACCTTGGTGCGGGTGCGGATGATGGCGCCGCGATCGGCAGCGTCGCGAGCGTTCAGCGCCACCAGGCGGGCATCGTTGACCCAGCCGTCGGAATATTCAAAAGCCTTGTGAAACAATGGTTTCAACGGCTTGCCAGCCGGATCGGTGGCCATGTCCAGTGTCTTCGTCGCCGGCAGCAGCTTGCGCCCGCCGATGTGGTCGTAGAGGAACAGGCCGAGCCGGATCAGCCAGGCCGGCCGCAGGCCCTTGGCATAAGGCAGCACGAAGCGCATCGGCCAGATGATGTGGGGCGCGTTCTTCCACAACACCTCGCGCTCCATCAGCGCTTCGCGCACCAGGCGGAATTCGTAGAATTCGAGATAGCGCAGGCCGCCATGGATAAGCTTGGTCGAGCCTGAGGAGGTCCCGCTGGCCAGATCGTTCATCTCGGCGAGGTATACCGAAAAGCCGCGGCCGACGGCATCGCGGGCAATGCCGCAGCCGTTGATGCCGCCGCCTATGACGAAAACGTCATGGATCGGAGATGTGTCCACAAATTCCTCCAACGATTTCGCATTGCACCATTTTTGTGTTTTACGAAACCGTGGCGGAATTATTTCGAACTAAAATCGAATGTCAAACGAAATATCGCGAGCCTGTGAAGTTCATTTGCTGACCAAGGTCTCGACAAGCCGAACCTCGGCTTCCTCGCAGATCCTGCGCACCGACGGAATCTCGCAACGATCGGTGATGAAGGTGTTGACCTGCGACAGATGGCCGATGCGCACCGGTGCCGTGCGCTCGAACTTGGTCCGGTCGGAAACGAGGATGACATGGCGCGCATTGGCGATGATCGCCTGGGCCACCTTCACCTCGCGGAAATCGAAGTCGAGCAGCGCCCCGTCGTGATCGATGGCCGAGGCGCCGATGACGGCGTAGTCGACCTTGAACTGCCGGATGAAGTCGACGGCGGCCTCGCCGACGACGCCGCCGTCGGAGCCACGCACCACGCCGCCGGCGATCACCACCTCGATCGAGGGGTAGATGCGCATCCTGTTGGCAACATTGATATTATTAGTGATGACCATAAGCCCGTTGTGGTCGAGGAGCGCCTTGCTGACGGCTTCGGTCGTGGTGCCGATATTGATGAAGAGCGAGGCGTTGTCGGGGATCAGCCTGGCGGCGGCGCGGCCGATCGCCTCCTTCTCGTCGGCGGCGATCTTGCGCCGCGCCTCATATTCCATGTTCTCGACGCCGGACGGAAACAGCGCCCCGCCATGGATGCGCGTCAGCAGTCGCTGGTCGCAGAGATCGTTGAGATCCTTGCGGATCGTCTGCGGCGTCACGCTGAAATGGGTCGACAGGTCGTCGACCAGCACGCGGCCATGGTCCTTCGCCATCTGGATGATTTCAGCATGGCGTGGCGAAAGAAACATCGGCGTCCTCCCCTTTTTCGTTTTTTCCGTCTATAGCGGAAAACGAAAGCAGTGAAAAGGCATCGATCGGTTATCGAAACAGACCTGAGCGCGGAAGGTAAATGTCATACCCGCTCCGCTGCCTTGCGGACCACGGCAGCGACTTTGCCCGGTGAGCGGATCATCAGGAATTTCCCCCACCAGTTCCCACGGATTTGCCAGACGCCTTCGATCTCCGTGGCATCGCCGTTCAGAACGCCCCTGTAGTCGATGGGATGAACATGCGGCCCGGCGTTGTATGTCTTGACGAAGACGACGCTGCTGCCATGGCGCTGCCCCTGCAGGGTCGCATATCGCGCGGCGCCGGCAGGCCCGGCTGATTCGTGGGTTGTCCCGGTCAAGAGGCTTGCCGTCTCGATCAGCGTCGCAACGAACGATACCGGCGGCAGTTCGCGCGGATAAAAATAGCGGCCGTTCCAGACCCCGGTCAGATTTTGCGTTGTCTCTTCCTGGACGGTCATTGGCTTCCTTGGCCGCAGCCCTGCAAGCGACAAATGCCTTCTAAGGCATGACCGATCTTGCACATTCGCAGATGACATCGAAAGCCATGTCGACGTCCGCTGCCGTCGATTCGAACTGACCGGCCTGGAAGCGGATCGCCACCTGTCCGTCGACCCGCGTTTGCGTCAGATAGATACGGCCGTCAGTGTTGATGGCGTCGACCAGGCGCAGATTGTGCTCATCGGGATCGGCGCCGGGCGCCGCGCGATGCCGGAACGAAAACAAGGACAGCATCGGCTCGGTGACGAGCTCGAAATCCGCTTCTTTGGCCAGCCGCGCGGCGAGGCCTTCGCTCCATGCGATATGATTGCGGATCATGCCGCGCAGGCCTTCAAGACCGTGGGCGCGCAGTAGGAACCAGAGCTTCAGCGCCCTGAACCGGCGGCCGAGCGGCACCGACCATTCGGAATAATTGATGATGCTGTCATGGCCATGTGTCTTGAGGAATTCCGGCCTGATCGCCAGAGTGCGCACGAGATCCTCCGGCTGACGAATGAACTGGATCGAGCAGTCGAACTGTGCGCCCAGCCACTTGTGCGGGTTGAAGACGATCGAATCGGCGCCTTCGACGCCGGCCCAGAAATGCCGGAATTCCGGGCATATCATCGCCGATCCGGCCCAGGCCGCATCGACATGCAGATAGAGCCCCTGCCGCTTCGCCATCGCAGCGACGGCCGCGATATCATCGGTGCCGCCGGTGCTGGTGCCGCCGACGCAGGCGATGATGCCCGCAGGCAGCAGGCCGGCTTCGCGGTCGGCAAGGATCGCCGCTTCCAATGCCACCGTATCCATAGCGCGAAAACGTCCGGCGACAGGAATGCGGACGAGGTTCTCCTCGCCGATGCCGGCGACCCAGATGGCGCGGTCGATCGAGGTGTGAACCTGGTCGGAGCAATAGACGCGCAGTTTTCCCTGCCCGGCCAGTCCCTTTTTGTTTCCCTGCCAGTCGAGCGCGCGCTCGCGCATGGTCAGCACCGCGGCCAGCGTTGCCGACGACGCCGAGTCCTGGATGACGCCGGAGAAACCTTCTGGCAAGCCGAGCGCCTGGCGCATCCAGTCGACGATGCGCATCTCGAGCTCGGTCGCCGCCGGCGAGGTCTGCCAAAGCATGCACTGCGCGGCCATCACGGAGACCAGATATTCGGCCACAACCGACACCGGGGCCGCATTGGCCGGAAAGTAGGCGAAGAAGCGCGGATGCTGCCAATGCGTCATGCCGGGCACGATCTTGGATTCGAAATCGGCGAAGATCTTTTCCATCGGCTCCGGCGTCTCAGGCGGCGAGGCCTCGATGCTCCCGAATATCTCGCCCGGCGCGATCGCCGGCCGCACCGGCCGGTTGCGCAAGTTGGCGCGATAGTCGGCGCCCCAGTCGGCGGCGCGCCTCGACCAGGCGCGGAATTCATTGTTGTCCATGGGTTCCCTCCCGGCGGCCAATCACCCCGGAAAGTCCGGCAGGCTGGCAAAGGCTGCCTTCAGCGCACTCGACCAGCCGTCGGAGATGGCGCGGTAATATTGGTCGTCATTGCCGATGCGCTTGCGTAAACCGACCGCAAGGGCGTCCTTCTCCAGGAAGAGCAGGTCGAGCGGCAGGCCGACCGACAGGTTGGATTTCAGCGTCGAATCGAAAGATACCAAAAGCAGCTTCACCGTCGCCGCCAGGCTCATCGCCCGGTCATAGGCGCGGATGATGATCGGCTTGCCATATTTGGTCTCGCCGATCTGGAAGAACGGCGTGTCGTCGGTCGACTCGATGAAATTGCCTTCGGGATAGATCATGAACAGCCGCGGCGGACTGCCCTTGATCTGGCCGCCGAGGATGAAGGAGGCGTTGAAATAGGAATCTGCCTTGTCACCTTCCGGCGATGCATGCGCGATGACTTCCTTGACCGTGTCGCCGACCAGCCGCACCGTCTGGTAAATGGACGGTATTTCAAGCAGCGCCGGATGCCGGTCGGCTACGGCCTTGGTTCGCTCGTCGAGCAGGCTGACCACGGCTTGCGTCGTGGCGAGATTGCCCGCCGACATCAAAACGATGACGCGCTCGCCGGGCTGCTCCCAGACATGCATCTTCTTGAAGGTGGAGATCGAATCCATGCCGGCATTGGTGCGTGTGTCCGACATGAACACGAGCCCGCGATCGATCTTGAGGCCGACGCAATAGGTCATTGTTTCTTCTTGTAGCTGCAGATCCTGACAGAAATTACTGCTCGACCGTGACGGTGACGGCAAGCTTTTCGTCCGCTTGCCCGAGCAGGATCCCCGACACCGGCGAAGCGTCGCGATAGTCGCGCCCCGTCGCCACTCTGACATAGCGCTCGTCGGGAGAGATACCGTTGGCGGGATCGAAGGCAACCCAGCCCAGTCCCGAAACATGCGCCTCGGCCCAGGCATGGCTCGCCGCCTGTTCGACGGCCGCATCCATCATCAGATAGCCGCTGACATAGCGGGCGGGAAAACCCATGGCACGGGCGGCGGCGGCAAAGATGTGGCTGTGGTCCTGGCAGACACCGGTCTTCAGCGCCAGGGCCTCCTCCGCCGGCGTCACCACGCTGGTCGCGCCCGGCCTGTAGGCGACGCGCTCGCCGACCATGCCCATCAGCCTGTGCAGCCGCTCGATATCGGCGCCCTCGCCGACCGATGCGGCAAGTTCGCGAATGCCCTCGCCGGCGGCGGTCAGCTGCGTCTGCTGGCCGAACAGCCAGAGCGGCGCGAAGCCGTGGTGCGGGCCCGATACGCCTGCCGTGTCGCGCGTCGTCACTTCACCCGAAGCCTCGAGGGCAATGACGTTGTGGCCGCCTTCGGCGCTGACTAGCCGGGTGTCGTTGCCGAAATGGTCGGTGAAGCGCACCTCCTCGCGCGCGCCGTCGATCTTGATCGCCCAGGAGGCGACGGTCTGCGTCTGCCCGCTCTGCGGAAAAAGGCGCAGCCGCTGCAGCAGATAGGGCACTGGCGCATCGTAGCGGTATTCGGTCCGGTGGGTGATCTTGAGCCGCATGGCGCCCCGTCTCTAACGTTCTGAGCACACTCAGTGGAACCGGTAATCCTGGGCGATCTCGTCGCCCAGCCTGGTGTTGTCGCGAATGAACTCGACCAGGAATTCGTGCAGGCCGTGGTCGAAGATGTCCTTGATCGAACCTCTTTTGAGCATCGCCTGCGTCTTCTCGGCCGTCGCGTGGCAGATGTGGCGCTCGCCATAATCGTCGGCGAGGAACTTCAGATGCTCGCCGAGAAAGCGGTAGCAGAAGGTGAGCGAGCGCGGCATGCGCACATTGAGGATCAGATAGTCGGCGATATTGGTCGGCTTGTAGTCGGCGTCGTAGACCCAGCGATAGGAACGGTGCGCCGACACCGAGCGCAGGATCGATTCCCACTGGTAGTTGTCGAGCGTCGAGCCGACCCAGGAGATCGAGGGCAGCAGCACATAGTATTTGACGTCGAGGATGCGCGCCGTGTTGTCGGCGCGCTCGACATAGGTGCCGAGCTGCGAGAAGTCGAAGATCTCGTTGCGCAGCATGGTGCCGTAGAAAGAGCCGCGGATCAGCGCCGTCTCGCGCTTGATCGCGTCGAGCACGGTCGGCAGGTCGCGCTCGTCGATCGGCCGCGCTAGCATGCGCTTCAGCGCCATCCAGGCTTCGTTGATGCTCTCCCAGGTCTCGCGTGTCAGCGCGGTGCGCACCATGCGCGCATTGTTGCGGGCGGTCTCGATCGCCGACATCGTGCTCGACGGGTTCGAAGTGTCGCGCAGCAGGAAGTCGGAGACATTAGCGGCGGTGTAGTCGGTGTATTTCTGGCTGAAGGCGGCGTCCGAACCCGCGCTGAGCAGAACTGAATTCCACTCCTCCGAAGCGCTCTGCGTGCGCGTCAGCGCCATGCGCAAACCGGCATCGACAAGGCGGGCCATATTTTCGGCCCGCTCGATGTAGCGGTTCATCCAGTAGAGCCCGTTGGCGGTGCGGCCGAGAAGCATGTGGGGCCCTTCGGGCTAGTGAGTAGTGAATAGTGAGTAGTCAATGGTGAATAGTGAATGATCCGACAGTCGAGATCGACGGCGCATCATGTCCGCACCTTCAACGAACCAACGCATTGAACGTCTCCCTTCACTATTCACTATTCACTATCTCAATCATCCAGCACCCAAGTATCCTTCGTCCCCCCACCTTGCGACGAGTTGACCACGAGCGAACCTTGCTTGAGCGCGACGCGAGTCAGGCCGCCGGGCACGATCTGGATGCGGTCGGAGACGAGCACATAGGGTCTCAAATCGACATGGCGCGGCGACAGGCCCTTTTCGGTCAGGATCGGGCAGGTCGACAGCGCCAGCGTCGGCTGGGCGATGTAGTTGGAGGGCTTGGCCTGCAGCTTCCTGGCAAAATCCTGGCAGTCCTTCTTGGTCGCCGCCGGCCCGACCAGCATGCCGTAGCCGCCGGAGCCGTGCACTTCCTTGATGACCAGTTCGTGGATGTGCTCCAGCACATATTTCAGGCTGTCGGCTTCCGAGCAGCGCCAGGTCGGAATGTTGCCGAGGATCGCCTTGCGGCCTGTATAGAACTCGACGATCTCGGGCATGTAGGAATAGATCGCCTTGTCGTCGGCGATCCCGGTTCCCGGCGCGTTGGCGATGGTGATGTTTCCGGCCCGGTAGACATCCATGATGCCGGGCACGCCAAGCGCCGAATCCGGCCGGAAGGTCAGCGGATCGAGGAAATTGTCGTCGACGCGCCGGTAGAGCACGTCGATCTGCTTGTAGCCCTCGGTCGTGCGCATCGCGACATGGCCGTCGACGACGCGCAAATCCTGCCCCTCGACCAGTTGCACCCCCATCTGGTCGGCCAGGAAGGCATGCTCGAAATAGGCCGAGTTATACGAGCCCGGCGTCAGCACTGCGATGGTCGGCGCCCCCTTGGCGCTCTGCGGCCGCACTGCCGCCAACGATTGGCGGAGCAACTGCGGGTAATTCTCGACCGGCCGCACCTTGATCCGCTGGAACAGCTCCGGAAAGAGCTGCATCATCGTCTCGCGGTTCTCCAGCATGTAGGAAACGCCGGACGGCGTGCGGGCATTGTCCTCCAGCACGTAGAATTCGTTTTCTGAGATGCGCACGATGTCGACGCCGATGATGTGGGTGTAGACGCCGGCCGGCGGCCGCACCCCGATCATTTCCGGCAGAAAGGCCTCGTTCTTGGCGACAAGGTCCCTCGGAACGCGCCCGGCGCGCAGGATTTCCTGGCGGTGATAGATGTCGTCGAGGAAGGCGTTCAGCGCCTGCACGCGCTGCTCGATGCCTTGCGTCAGCCGGCGCCATTCATTGCCGGAGATGATGCGCGGGACGATGTCGAAGGGGATCAGCCGCTCGGAAGCTTCCTGCTCGCCATAGACGGCGAAGGTGATGCCGGTCTTGCGGAAGACGCGCTCGGCATCCTGCATTTTCTCTGTAAGCCTGGCCGGGTCCTGTTCCTTCAGCCAGCGATCGTAAGCCGCATATGGACTTCTCAATCCGGAGATTTCCGGAAGCATCTCGTCGAACGCTGCCAATCGCGTACTCCCCTGTCAGACCATTTCAATGGCCTCGTCGGAGAAAATCAAGCGCAATCGGTGATTTAACGGGCGGCGCAGGTCACTCTATGCAAATTGCCTAAGATTAAGGCAACGCGGCCAAGGCCGGGTCAAGGCTTTGCCTTGTGGCCGGGCATACTTCTGTCAAAACGCCCGGAAGGTGACGATGGTGAAGGTGTCCTTGATTCCGGGCAGGATCTGCACCCGCTCATTGACGAAGTGGCCGACGTCTTGCTCGTCGTCGACATAGAATTTGGCGAGCAGGTCGAAGTTGCCCGCGGTCGAATAGATTTCGGAGGCGATTTCGGCATCGGCTAGCGCACCGGCGACCTCATAGGCCTTGCCCAGATCGCACTTAATCTGCACGAAGAATGCCTTCATTTGCCGGTCCTGCCTAAACCTTACCCGAATAAGCGGTCCTTGTGGCAGACTGCCGCCGGGCTTTCAAGCGTCAGGCCGCACGCGCGCCGGCGACGGCCTGCAGCAATCGGCAAACGGCATGCCGCGCCGGAATTGCGAAATCTTCTCAGTCCAATGAAACCACGGTACGCTATCGCGCGTATGTTAGATTGCGCCATAGCAACGCGAATTCCGGGAGGCTGGCCATGCGCCGCACACTATTCGCATTAGCTCTGGTCCCAACGCTCCTGGCCTCGATCGCCTTTGCCGGCGATGCCGAGATAAAGGCGGCGCAGACGGTCATCGACAGTCAGCTCAAGGCCTTCATCGCCAATGACGGCGCCACCGCCTATAGTTTTGCGGCGCCGAACGTGAAGCGGATCTTCCCGACCGTCGACATGTTCATGAACATGGTGACCAATGGCTATGCGCCGGTGCGCAAGCCGCAAAGCTATTCCTTCGGCAAGGTCGAGCAGACCGGGCCGACCTCGGTCATCCAGCAGGTGTTGATCGTCGGGCCCGACGGCAAGGACTATGAAGCGGTCTACACGCTCGAGCAGCAGCCCGACGGCACGTTCCAGATCACCGGCTGCAGCCTGCGCGCATCGACCTCGGTCAGCACCTGAAGACGGCCAGCTTCAACCGCGCCGGCGGTAAAGCGACCAACTCAGCCCCGAAAGGCCCCAGTGGCTCGCCGCGTCGACGCGATCGTAGTCCAGAGAGCATTGGAAGGCGCCTTTGAACCGCTCAAGCGGTTCGGCCATGTCACCCTCGAGGATAAGCCAGTCAGGCCGTTCGGCGCACATTTTGCCCTGCGGGATGAAAGAAGCCTGGCGGCCCATCCGCTCGGAAAAATAGTCGACGACCAGCGGGGTCCTGAAATCATGGTTGCTGGAGAAAGTGGCCGGCCCGTCACGCGTCATCTTTTCGACCATTGCGGCGTAGGACCCTCGCCCGCTTTGATAGAACGAGAACAGCGAGACCGCGCTGCCCAAGACAATTGCCGCCATCCCGACGGCCGCCAGAAAGCGATTGCGTCCGCCGGCCGCCAGGCCGCGGCCGATCAACTCGCCAACCCACAGCAGCATGAACGTCGCGCTGACGATGAAATAGCGCGGGAATTCGAGGTTCGGCAGACGCGCCAGCCACATCAGCACGGGCAGTCCGACAATGGCTATCACATAAAGGCTGGCCCGCCGGTCGCGAAAGATCCAGGCTGAGGCACAGACAAGAGCGCAGCACACGCCGATGCCGGCCCAGTCGTTCGTCCAGGCCGGCAGTCCAAACAGATAGCGGATCATCCCGCCATAGCCGGCCGCGAAGGCCGCCGGCGAGAAGGGCGACAGGCCGCCGACCGTGACACCATACAGCCGGGCGCCGACGATCACGCAGGCGGCCAACGGCAAGACCGCGACCAATGTCGGCCTGAAAATCGACCAGATTTCGATGAACGTCCCGGTGGCCTTTCGCGTGCGCAACCAGACCACCCAGCAGGCCCAGGCGACCAGCACGATCCCCGTGAAGATCATGGTAAGGTGCGACAACATCCCGAACAGCATGGCAATGGCCAGCACCGTCCTGGCGTAGCGCCGACCATCGAGGCTGCGCTCCAGAAACACCAGGGAAAGCACGGTGAACAGCACCAGGCCGGCATAGCCTCGCGCCTCCGAGCCGTAGTGGACCAACGGATAGCTGACGGCGAACAAGAGGCTTGTCGCAATTATCGCCAGCCGTCCGCGAGGTGCTGCCGCCACTGCCGCGGCAACGATAGTGGCGACCCCCAACGCGATCGACAGGCCGCGTTGCGCCAGCGGCGGAGCATCGGGGCCGACCAGGTAGAGATAGACGGAATTGAGGAAATGGTTGTTGTCGTGGTTTACCCGCCAGAAGATCTGGTCGATCGAGCCGAGCGGCTTCAACAGCGCAAAGCTCCAGATCTCATCCAGCCACAGGTCGCCGCGCGCACCGACGAACCGCAGCACAAGACCGGCCACCGCGATCAGCGAGACCGCCAGCCACGGCCACGTCAGCGATCTCCGTGCTGCCTCGAAGGGGGCGGCAGGCGTTCGGGTGATGCCATCCGCCCGCGCGGTCGTGCTTGACATTGAAGTTCGCCCCGGGATGAACAGCTCCAGTCTATCCCGCGACGCTACTTTGCAGATATTTCAAAAGGGTTCGCAGAAGAACTCTTCCGGCTCGCTACAGCGTCGGAATATCGCCGCGCGCCCAACCTTCGGAAATCTCCGCCGCGCGCGCTTCGAAGGCTTGCGCCTCGATGGCGGCGCGGATGTCCTGCATCAGCTTCTGGTAGTAGGACAGGTTGTTCCAGGTCAGCAGCATCGCCCCCAGCGCCTCCTGCGAGCGCACCAGATGGTGCAGATAGGCACGTGAATAGTCTCGCGCGGCCGGGCAATCGCTTTCCTCGTCCAGCGGACGCGGATCGTCGGCGTGACGGGCATTCCTAAGATTGACCTTGCCGCGGCGGGTATAGGCAAGGCCGTGACGGCCGGCCCGCGTCGGCATCACGCAATCGAACATGTCGATGCCGCGCGCCACCGATTTCAATATGTCGTCCGGCGTGCCGACGCCCATCAGATAGCGCGGCTTGTCGGCCGGCAGCTCCGGGCAGGTAATGTCGAGCATCTCGAGCATGACGGATTGCGGCTCTCCGACCGCCAGTCCGCCAACGGCATAGCCTTTCAAATCCATCGCCTTCAGCGCCTGCGCGGATCGCACGCGCATCGCCGCGCTGTCGCCGCCCTGGACGATGCCGAACATGGCCTTGCCCGGCTGCTCGCCGAACGCCGTTTTGCAACGCTCGGCCCAGCGCAGCGACAATTCCATGGCGCGCTCGATCTCCTTGGGCTTGGCCGGCAGTGCGGTGCATTCGTCGAGCTGCATCTGGATGTCGGAATCGAGCAATCCCTGGATCTCGATCGACCGCTCCGGCGACATCTCGTAAGGCGCGCCGTCGATATGCGAGCGGAAGGTGACGCCCTTTTCCGTCAGCTTCCTCAGCTTCGACAGCGACATAACCTGGAAGCCGCCGCTGTCGGTGAGGATCGGGTATGGCCAGCGGGCGAATTCGTGCAGGCCTCCAAGCCGCGCCACGCGCTCGGCGCCGGGCCGCAGCATCAGGTGATAGGTGTTGCCGAGGATGATGTCGGCGCCAAGATTGCGCACCTGGTCCATATACATGGTCTTGACGGTGCCGCCGGTGCCGACCGGCATGAAGGCCGGCGTGCGAATCTCGCCGCGCGGCATCGAGATCAGGCCGCGCCGCGCCTTGCCGTCCGTCGCCAGCAGCTTGAAGGAAAAGGTCTCAGCCATTGAATTCCTTGTCATGCACCGGCGCGCTGATATCTGCTCATCCATCGCCTGTCTCCGCCCGGTAAAGCAGGCTTGCGTCTCCATAGGAGTAGAACCTGTAGCGGCTCTCGATGGCATGCGCATAGGCCGAACGCATCGTCTCCAGTCCGCAGAAGGCCGCGACCAGCATGAACAATGTCGAGCGCGGCAGATGGAAATTGGTCATCAGCAGGTCGGCCGTCCGGAAGCGGTAGCCCGGCGTGATGAAGACGTCGGTGGGGCCGGACCAGGCCTCGATTCTGCCGTCTTCGGCGGCAGCACTTTCCAGCAGGCGAAGCGATGTCGTGCCGACGGCGACGATCCGCCCTCCCCGCGCCTTTGCCGCATTGAGCGCCTGCGCCGTTTGGGCGCTGACCGAGCCGGTCTCGGCATGCATCTTGTGATCGGCCGTATCGTCGGCCTTGACCGGCAGGAAGGTGCCGGCGCCGACATGCAGGGTGACGAAGCGACGTTCGATTCCCCTGGCGTCGAGCGCAGCAAACAGTTCCGGCGTGAAATGCAGGCCGGCGGTGGGCGCGGCCACCGCGCCCTCCTCCTTGGCATAGATGGTCTGGTAATCGGCGCGGTCGCGCTCGTCATCGTCGCGCTTGGAGGCGATGTAAGGCGGCAGCGGGATGTGGCCGACGGCATGCAGCGCCTCGTCGAGGAACGGACCTGACAGGTCGAAGCCGAGCAGCACCTCGCCCGCCTCGCCCTTCTCGACCACTGTCGCATCGAGCTGGCCGAGGAAGCAGGAATTTTGGTCATGGCCGAAATGGATGCGGTCGCCGGCGGCAATGCGCTTGCCCGGCCGCATGAACGCCTGCCAGCGGTCCGGCGCCACCCGCATATGCAGCGTAGCCTCGACCTGCGCCGTCGCCTCGCCACGCTTGCGGATGCCTTTCAGCTGCGCCGGGATGACTTTGGTGTCGTTGAACACCAGGACGTCGCCATTCCTCAGCAGCGACGGCAGCTCGCGCACGGTGCGGTCTTCCAGCACCTCGCCGGGCTTGACCACCAGCATCCTGGCGCTGTCGCGCGGCTCGGCCGGACGCAGCGCAATGCGCTCTTCCGGCAGGTCGAAGTCGAACAGATCGACGCGCATCAGAACAGCCGGACGAGCAGCGCTCCGGCCAGCAGCAACACGGCGCCGGCGACGCGGCCAAGCGAGATTTCACGCACCGCCACGCCAAGGAAGCCGACGCGGTCGATGAGCATGCCGGCAAGCAGCTGCCCGGCGACAAGGAAGGCCATCAGCGCCGCGGCGCCGATGCGCGGCGTCAGGATGGTCGACAGCGTCACGTAAAAGCCGCCGAGCACGCCGCCGGCAATGAACAGCCACGGCGCCGGCGCCTTCCAGTCGAGCGAGATGCCTTGGACCTTCACCACCGAGACCGCGATGATGCCGAGCACGATGGCGCCGGACAGGAACGAAAAGGCCGCGGCCGCGACCGGAAGGCCGAGGCCGCGCGCCAATTGCGAATTGATCGGCGCCTGAATGGCGATGAAGGCGCCGGACAGAATGCCGAGAAGCGACCAGACGGCGCCCATCATTGTGGTTCTGCCCTTACTTGACGTCGGCCGCGACCTTCAGCGACACGATTTTGTCGGGGTCCTGCACCGGCTCGCCGCGCTTGAGCTTGTCGACATTCTCCATGCCTTCGATGACCTGGCCCCAGACCGTGTACTGGCGGTTGAGGAAGGCCGCGTCGTCGAAGCAGATGAAGAACTGCGAGTTGGCCGAATTCGGGTTCTGGGCACGCGCCATCGAGCAGGTGCCGCGGCCGTGATTGGCGTTGGAGAACTCGGCCTTCAGGTCGGGCCTGTCGGACCCGCCCATGCCGGCGCGGGAAGGCGCGAACGAGGGTTTGTTCGAATTGCCGAACTTGACGTCGCCGGTCTGCGCCATGAAGCCGTCGATGACGCGGTGGAAGACGACGCCGTCATAGGCGCCTTCGCGCGTCAGTTCCTTGATGCGGGTGACATGGCCGGGCGCCAGGTCGGGATACATTTCGATGACGACGTTGCCCTTGGTCGTTTCCATGATGAGCGCGTTCTCGCGGTCCTTGATCTCAGCCATGTCAGAAATCCTTTGAAAATTGAGAGGCTTATTTGCTGTCGGCGGCGATGCGCACCTTGATCATGCGGTCTGGATCGGTGACGGTGCCGTTGTCGGCCTCGTCGCCCTTCTTGATCTTGTCCACCAGTTCCATACCGCTGACCACCTTGCCGACAATGGTGTATTGTCCGTCGAGGTTCGGCGCCGGCGCGAACATGATGAAGAACTGCGAATTCGCCGAATTCGGATCCTGCGAGCGCGCCATGCCGAGCACGCCGCGGGTGAATTGCTCGGTCTTGGAGAATTCGGCCGGCAGGTCGGGAAGATCTGAACCGCCGGTGCCGACGGCTTCCGGGTTAAAACCCTTCTTCATATTGCCGAACTTGACGTCGCCGGTCTGCGCCATGAAACCGTCGATGACGCGGTGGAAGGCGACGTTATCATAGGCGCCTTCGCGCACCAGCTTCTTGATCTGCGCGACATGCTTGGGCGCCAGATCGGGACGCAGCGCGACGGTCACATCGCCGTCCTTCAGCGTGATGATCATGGTGTTTTCCTTGTCGGCCGCGACGGCCGGCAGAGATGCCGCGAAAAGGCCGGCAAGCACGACGAGTAACGAAGCGAGCTTCTGCAGCTGCATAATATTCTCCGGGAGGGTTACCTAGCGAATTTGGCGGTGAGCGCGCCGGCAACCGCCGCCGGCACGAAGGGGCGGATGTCGCCGCCCATCGACGCAATCTGGCGGACAAGTGTGGCGGTAATGGTTCTGACCGAAGGGCTGGCGGGCAGGAAAACCGTCTGCAGTTCCGGCGCCATGGTCTCGTTCATACCGGCCATCTGCATCTCGTAATCGAGGTCAGTGCCGTCGCGCAGGCCACGGATCATGATCGAGGCGCCTTCTCTCCTGGCCGCATCGATGACCAACCCGTCGAAGGCGACAACCTTGATGCGGGCGCTGTCGTTCCCGAACTCGGCCCGGGTCGCGGCCTCGATCAGCTTGACGCGCTCCTCGAAGGAAAACAGCGGCTTCTTGCCTGGATGGATACCGATCGCCGCGTAGACCGTGTCGGCCACGGCCAGCGAAGCCTTCAGCACGTCGAGATGGCCGTTGGTCAGCGGGTCGAAGGAGCCGGCGTAAAGGGCGATGCGTTCGGTCATGGCAGGCTTCTAGAGCAATTCCAGGAAAAGTGTGAGCGGTTTTCCGTCCGGAATTGCGCAAACCAAAAGATAGAGCGGTTCGCCATTTCCTTGAAACGGTGAAACGCTTTAGCGAGGCTCTCAAACAAAGGCAAATCCGCGTGAACCTTTTCACCGACGTGAACGACAGATGAATGCGACAATCACGAACGTTTCACGCAGCGTTCACTAGGTTGCCGCTTCAAGAGATGAAACCAAACTCCCATCTCTCCGTTACAAGGTGCAGGAGAACACGCACATGCTGATCTACATGCTCGCCACCGCGATGACCATCGTCATGCTTATCGCAACCGCCTTCGGGCTGCATCAGGAAGCAGGACGAGTCCGCGTCAAGGCTGACGCCAGGCGGCTCGAAGGTTTCGGCGCCGCTCGCAAGCCTTACCGTCACTTCTGATTTCCGGTAGCGACCGCACCGGCCGGACGGCCGGTGATGCGCAGCGAGGCCTATTCGGAACCTTCTTTGCCCGTCTTATCGGTGCCCGCCTCGCCCGACACAAGATCTTCGACGTCCTCGTCTGCCTGCGGTTCCGAAATCCGCTCCACCGACACCACTTTCTCGCCTTCGGCCGTATTGAAGATGGTCACGCCCTTGGTGGCGCGGCTGGCGAAGCGGATGCCTTCGACCGGTACGCGGATGACGGTGCCGCCATCCGAAACCAGCATGATCTGATCGTCATTGCCGACCGGGAAGGTCGCGACCAGCCGGCCGATCTCGGCGACCTTCGAGACGTCGGTGGCGCGAATGCCCTTGCCGCCGCGCCCCGTGAGGCGGAAGTCGTAGGACGACGAGCGCTTGCCGTAGCCATATTCGGTCACCGTCAGCACCAGCTGTTCATGCGCCTTGAGGAACTCGTAGCGCTCGTCCGAAAGCTCGGCTTCCTCGCCGATCTCTTCATTGGTCAGAGCGATCTCTTCCTCCTCGCCGTTAGCCGCATCCGCGACGACCCGGCGCTCGGCGGCGGCGCGCCTGAGATAGGCGGCGCGCTCGGCCGGCGAAGCGTCGACATGCTCGATCACCGACATCGAGATGACGCGGTCGGTATCGGCCATGGCGATGCCGCGCACGCCGACTGAGTTGCGGCTCTGGAAGACGCGCACGTCGCTGACCGAGAAGCGGATGCACTGGCCGGAATTCGCCGTCAAAAGCACATCGTCATTGTCGGTACAGGTTTCGACGCCGAGGATCTCGTCGCCCTCCTCCTCCAGTTTCATGGCGATCTTGCCGTTGCGATTGACCTGGACGAAGTCGGACAGCTTATTGCGGCGCACGGTGCCGCGCGTGGTGGCGAACATTACGTCGAGTTCGCCCCAGCTGGTCTCGTCCTCCGGCAGCGGCATGATGGTGGTGATGCGCTCGCCCTGCTCCAGCGGCAGCATGTTGATCAGCGCCTTGCCGCGCGATTGCGGATTGCCGATCGGAAGCCGCCACACCTTTTCCTTGTAGACGATGCCGCGCGAGGAGAAGAACAGCACCGGTGTGTGCGTGTTGGCGACGAACAGCCGGGTGACGAAATCCTCTTCCTTCGTCGACATGCCGGAGCGGCCCTTGCCGCCGCGGCGCTGCGCCCGGTAGAGCGACAGCGGCACGCGCTTGATGTAGCCGGAATGGCTCACCGTCACGACCATGTCCTCGCGCTGGATCAAGTCCTCGTCTTCCATGTCGGCGCCGCCCTCGGTAAGCTCGGTGCGGCGCGGCGTGCCGAACTCGTCGCGCACGGCGATGAGTTCATCCTTGACGATCTTTTGGATGCGCGCGCGGGAAGACAAAATATCCAGATAATCAAGGATTTCGGCGCCGATCTTGTTCAACTCGTCGGCGATCTCGTCGCGGCCGAGCGCCGTCAGGCGCTGCAGGCGCAGGTCGAGAATGGCGCGAGCCTGCTCCTCGGAGAGATTGTAGGTGCCGTCCTCATTGATGCGATGGCGGGGATCGTCGATCAGTTGGATCAGCGGAGCGACGTCATGGGCCGGCCAGCGCCGCTCCATCAACTGCTCGCGCGCCGTCTGCGGATCGGGCGCGGAGCGGATCAGCTTGATAACTTCGTCGATATTGGCGACGGCAATCGCCAGACCCACCAGGACATGAGCCCGGTCCCTCGCCTTGCGCAGCAGGTATTTCGTGCGCCGGCTGATCACCTCCTCGCGGAAGCCGACAAAAGCCTTCAGCATGTCGATCAGCGTCAGCATTTCCGGCTTGCCGCCGTTCAGCGCCACCATGTTGGCGCCGAACGAGGTCTGCAGCGGCGTGAACCGATAAAGCTGGTTGAGGATGACGTCGGCGACGGCCTCGCGCTTCAATTCGATGACGACGCGGTAGCCCTGCCGGTCGCTTTCGTCGCGAATGTCGGAGATCCCTTCGATGCGCTTCTCGCGCACCAGCTCGGCCATCTTCTCGATCATCGCCGCCTTGTTCACCTGATAGGGAATCTCGGTGATGATGATCGACTCGCGGTCATTGCCGCGCTGCTCGATGTTGACGCGGCCGCGCATGACGATGGAACCGCGCCCCGTCGAATAGGCGCTGTAGATGCCGGAGCGGCCAAGCACGATGCCGCCGGTCGGGAAATCCGGACCGGGCACGATCTCCATCAGCGACGGCAGGTCGATGGCCGGATTGTCGATGATGGCGATGGCGCCGTTGCAGACTTCGGCGAGGTTGTGCGGCGGGATGTTGGTGGCCATGCCGACGGCGATGCCGCCCGAACCGTTGACCAGAAGGTTGGGGAAACGCGCCGGCAGTACCTTTGGCTCTTGTTCAGCGCCGTCATAATTGTCCTGAAAATCGACCGTTTCCTTGTCGATATCCTCCAGAAGCTCGTGCGCGACCTTGGTCAGGCGCGACTCGGTGTAGCGCATGGCCGCCGGCGGGTCGGCGTCGATGGAGCCGAAATTGCCCTGCCCGTCGATCAGCGGAACGCGCAGCGACCAGTCCTGCGCCATGCGCACCAAAGCGTCATAGATCGAGGCATCGCCATGCGGATGGTATTTACCCATCACATCGCCGACGATGCGCGACGACTTCACATGCTTGCGGTTCCAGTGGTAACCGCCTTCCTGCATGGCGTAGAGAATGCGGCGGTGCACCGGCTTCAGGCCGTCGCGCACGTCCGGCAGCGCGCGGCTGACGATCACGCTCATGGCGTAATCGAGGTAGGAGCGCTGCATCTCCTCGATGATCGAAATCGGCTCGATGCCGGTCGGGCCGCCGTCGGCGCCGCGCGGAGTCTTCTGGTCGGTCAAATCAGGTCACAATCCTGTCGGGAATCACTGGCTGCTTATATAGGAAGCCGGGGCGAAACTCCAATCCCGGCGACACTTTTCCAGAGACAATTTTGACGGCAATTTCAAATGGATACCGCAGATTGCGACGATATGGCCACGGGTCGAGTTCGCTGCCGAAGGGGCGTCGGCCATGGATCGTTTTCCTCGGGCGGAAACTGCAAACGCGATGAACTGGATGATCCGCGCCCAGAGCGAAAGAGAAACCGGCACGTTCCCCGGCCGTCACATGGCGCCGGTGGATGCGGACTATCTGCCCGGCTGGTGCGGTCCGACATCGGACTGACGGCAGGCGAGCCTGGCAGGTTGCTGATAGTCGTTCGGCGTTGCCCGCCGCCGCCACTCAGCTGGTGGCTCCGACTTGAAACGAGAATAAGCCGCTCCAATTCCCTCCAGCAGGCTTGCTTATACATGGAGGGCGGCGATGGACGCCTTTTCCCCTAAGAGCTTTTCTCACAAGACCGGATTGCTTTCCGCTGGAATTCGATTTCTCGCTTTCGCTTCGGTTGCTACGGTCGCCTCCGGCTTGGAACTCGGCCCGGCGCAGGCAGCGCTTCTTGCCCGCGTTCCAGCGGCGCGCGAGATGGCGGTCTGTGGCGACATGCTGTTCGTCGGCACCAAAGGCTCCTCGGTCTATTCCTTGCCGGTGTCGGGCGGCCGCGCCCGAGTGGCCGCTTCCGGATTCTCAGCGCCGAATGGTGTCGCATGCTCCGGCAGTCGTCTGTTCGTGGCCTCGAGGAATAGCGTGACCGCATTCGATATCGGGCCGGGGGGCGCCCTGAGCGGCAGGCGCGACATTCGGCAGGGCTTAGCGAATTCAGGGGTCCATAGTCTTCGCTATATCGGTGTCGGCCCGGATTCCCGGCTCTACATCTCGCTGGGGTCGCCGTGCAACATTTGCTTGCCGCGCGGACTGCAGGGCACCATCGTCAGCATGAAGCAAGACGGATCCGACTTTCGGCGCGTCGCCTCGGGCGTGCGCAATTCGGTCGGCTTCGACTGGCACGGCGGCACCATGTTCTTCACCGATAACGGCGCTGACCGGATGGGCGACGATATCCCGCCGGACGAGCTGAATGAGCTCCGGCCCGGCGGCTTCTACGGCTTTCCGTATTTCGGAGGCCAAATCCGGCTCAAAGGATACGAGGACGCGCGGCCGCCCGAGCAGCAGATTCCGCCCGTCTTCGACTTCCAGGCGCATGTCGCAACCCTGGGTATCCATTTCTTCCGCAGCCTCGGCGGCGACGCCCTGGTCGCCGAACATGGAAGTTGGAACAGCTCGGTTCCGGTCGGGCGTCAGGTCGTGCGCGTGCGCTTCCAGGGCGGCCGTTCTGTCTCTGCGACGACATTCGTCAAAGGCGTCGGCCGGCCCGTGGACGTCAAGGAAGCGCCGGACGGTTCAGTGCTCGTATCAGACGACGCCGGAGGCGCGATTTATGTCTTCAAGCAATGACACACGGCATCTTCCAAGGCTCTGACCCGGGCACCGAAGGCATCCCGGTGACGGGCGAAAATTGCCAACCAATGCATCCGGCCCTATCGCATGCCGGATCGCCTGGCGCGGTAGGCGCCGGGCGGCTCTCCCATTTCGCGCCGGAAGCGGCGGTTGAAGGTCGACAGATCGTTGAAGCCGGCATCGAAGGCGATCGCCGAGATCGCCTCGTTTGACGTGCGCAGCCGCACCGCCGCCCGGTGCAGCCTGGTTCTGAGCAGGAACTGGTAGGGCGTCAGCCCGGCGACGTGCTTGAATGTGCGCAGGAAATGATACGGGCTGGTTGCGGTCTCGCCGGCCAGTTCGGCCAGCGAAAGCGGCTGATCGGCGTCGAGTTCGATGCGCCGCACCGCCTCGGCGACGCGTTTCTGGTCGCGGCGGCTGGGCGCCCGGTCGGCTTTGGTCGAGCCGGATGCAGCGGCAACCACCGCGCCGGCAATGCGCAGACCGAGTTCCTCGAGGGCATCGCCATCGCCTGTCTCGCGCGCGGCTTCAGCCTCGGCCAACAGCGGCGCCAGCGCCGGCAGAGGCGGCAGGCGAGCCGCCCCAAAGCCAAGCTTCTTGGCGCCCGGCACGTCGGCGACGACGTGCTCCATGTAGGCCGGGGCAAAATGGAAGGAGAGGCAGCGGTCGCCGGCGCCGTGCTCATGGCCGCATTCGTAGCAGGCGCCGGGATTGCCGAGCAAAATCGCGCCCGGCGCCAGCACCGCCGTGCCCTGGCGCGTGCGATAGCGGAACGTGCCGCTGGTCACGGCGGCGACGCAGAAGCTGCAATGCTCTTCCTCGAACGGCCGATCGCCGGCGGCGGCCGTGCACACCACGTCGGACACTTGCCAGCCCTGCCCCGAGGCCAGGGTTTTTGCGGTCGTCGTCATGATCCGAAAGATAGCAATTTTTCCCAAGCGCAGAACCCCGCCCTGGGCCTATCGCTGCACACTCCTGACAGATGAGGCAGCAATCATGACCGATCAATCCTCCTTCGCCGAAGCCCTGCACAACGACGGCCCCGACGAGGGCCTCGCCGAAAAACTGCAGCTCTACGGCCGCTTCGTCGGCGCCTGGGCATTCGACGCCACCTCGGGGACGGCACGACGCTGAGCGGCCGTGGCGAGGTCCATTTCGGCTGGGTGCTGGAGGGCAAGGCGATCCAGGACGTCTGGATCCTGCCCGCTCGCGATGCCGGCCCCTCGCCCTCCCTTGGCCCCTGGACCTTCTACGGCACGACGTTGCGCGTCTACGATCCCGGCGTCGATGCCTGGCATATTTTCTGGAGCGATCCGCGCAGCCGCTATTTCAGCCGCCAACTCGGCCGCGCCGAAGGCGACATGATCGTCCAGCAAGGCGTCGACGACAGCGGCTCGTCGGTGCGCTGGAGCTTTTCGCGCATCACCGAGAATTCCTTCCGCTGGCTGGGCGAGCGTTCGCATGACGGCGGTGCCACCTGGCGCATCGAGGTCGAATTCCTGGCCAGGCGCACGGTTCAAACCTGATCGGCCAAACCCACTGTAATGATGGAGAAAACGATGTTCGACCATGTCTCGATCGGCGTCCGCGACGCCGATGCTTCGAAGCGCTTCTACGACGCCGCGCTGCAACCGCTCGGCTACTCTTGCCTCAGCCAGTCGCCCGGTTCCCTCGGCTATGGCAATGAAGCAGTGGCGCTGTGGGTCAATCAGGCCGGCCGGCCGGTGCCTGCCGATACGCACTCAGGCCTGCACTTCTGCTTCGCGGCGCCGACGCGCGCCGGCGTCGATGCCTTCCACGCCGGCGCTCTGCGCGAAGGCGGCAAAGACAACGGCGCGCCCGACCTGCGCGCCGCCTATGGCGACAATTACTACGCCGCCTTCGTCATCGATCCGGACGGCTATCGCCTCGAAGCCTATTGCAGTGCCGCCAGCTGAGCCACGGCCGCAATCACCACGGAAGCGGGCCGTCGTCGTTGAAATAGCCGGCGGTCGGGCCGGCGGCGTCAAGGGTCGCCAGGCGTATGATGATCTCGGCCGCCTGCTGCACGGTGCGGTGTCCCTTGAAGCCGTTGAGATCGGTCGCGGTATAGCCGGGCGCTGCCGCGTTGACCTTGATGCCTTGCGGCGCGAGCTCCCTCGCAAAGGCCACCGTGACGGCGTTCAAGGCGGTCTTGGAGCTGCCATAGCCCAGCAGGTTGACTGCGGCATTGGCGGTGGTGGGATCGAGCGCGCGTCCGATGGACCCGGTGGAGCTGCTGACCATGACGATGCGGGCGGCAGGTGCCGCAAGAAGCAACGGCAGAAACGCCTTGGTGACACGGATCGGGCCGAAAACGTTGACGTCATAGGTGGCCTGGATGTCGGCAACATTCTCCTGGCTCGGCGGCCGCTCGTAGCGCCCGTCCGGGCCGAAAGACTCGACATATCCGGGCGCAATGCCTGCATTGTTGACCAGCACATCGAGGCTGGGTGCGCGCGCGGCGACGGCGTTCGCGGCGGCCGCCACGCTGTCGTCACTGGCGACGTCGAGTTCGAGCCATTCGACGTCCAACCCTTCGGCGCGGAGCGCGTTTGCGGCCGCCATGCCGCGTTCGGCATCCCTGGCGCCAAGCCAGACCTTGAAGCCCTCCGCCGCCAGCCGCCGCACGGTCTCAAAGCCTATTCCCTTGTTGGCGCCGGTCACCAGCGCGCTCTTCGGTGTCGTCATATCGATGTCTCCTTTCTGGAGCCTCGAATGTGGCATGGCGCGGCCCACCTCGCGCGCCGAAAACTCTCTTGCTCTTGCCTAATCCTCTCACCCAGGTTGCACGGCCGGCGCCGATCGGCAATGCTTGAACGATGAGTGAAGCACTGCAGGAACTGATCGCGATCGCCGGCCGCCATGCGCGTGGACGACGGACAAAGACAGCGATCCCGCGTGTCTCGATCGGCCGCAGCGAGGTCCCGACGCCGCCGCTGCCCGAGCTTTGCCTGCCGACGGCCCTGTTCGTGCTGCAGGGCACGAAATCGGTGCTGATCGGCGATCGAGCGCTTCGCTACGATGCCGCCAGCTATTTCGTCTATGCGGTGGAGGCGCCCGCCACCAGCCGGCTGATCGAGGCAAGTGCCGCGCGCCCCTATCTGGCCATCGGCTTTGCCCTCAATGTCGAAGCGGTCGCGGCGCTTCTCGTTGATCACAAGCCGCCAGCCGGCGACGACTTCATGACTTGCCCGATCTCCGATGACTTGCTCGACGCGTTGCGCCGGACGCTGCGGCTGCTTGACCGGCCTGAAGAGATCCCTGTCCAGCCGATAGATGGGTAACACTTTGAACCGGATACATGGGTTACAGTTTTCTCCCTGAGTTGCTGTCCGCCGCAGTGCCGTCTGGTCGGGGTTGAACGGCACTGCGGCGGACCAGTTTCTTGTGTCGGCCGTCAATGAAGCCGAGCGGATGCATAGCATAGAAGTGGAGTGCCCATTCCCCATTCTCGGTCTCGGTTGCGGCAATCGCTTCACCGGCCAGCGCTTTTGAGACGTAGATGAAGTCGCCGTTCCACTTGATCTCGCCGTTTTGGCGCACGCTGCGCACCGCAGCTTCGGCCGGATAGTCCGGCTCTGGTGTCGTCTTCGGCATGGCGCGGGTCGAGGGGCGGTAATGCTGTGCCGGCGTGTCCATACCCAGCGCCTCGTGCGGGCGCTCCTCGTTATACTCGCGCCGGAAAGCCTCGAAAGCCCGAGCCTGGGCGGCCCTGTCGGCCTCCGGCGCCTTGGCCAGCGGCAGCATGGTCAGGTGGAAGCGCTCATGGCATCCGTTCTGCTGCGGTTTGCCCGGCTGAATGCGCTCCAGCACGATACCGAGCTTGATGAAGCGCACCGCAAGCGGCGTCAGCCCGGTGACGCCGGCTGACGCGAACGGCGCCCCATTGTCGCTTCTGAACCGATCCGGCAGGCCATGCTCCTCGAATGTCCGTTCAAACACCGGCCAGGCTTCACCCTCCGACGTCGAGCCGATCGCCGCCAGCGCCAACAGGTAGCGGCACGCCCCATCCATCACCGTCAGCGGCTCGCAGCGCCAGCCGTCGCCGGTCCGGAACCAGCCCTTGTGATCTCCCGTCCACAGCGCGTTCGCCGCCTCAGGCTCCGGCCATGGACCGTTGCCCGCCGCTCTCCAGCGCGCGCGCCGACGCCCGACAAGGCCATGCCGCTTCAGAATCTCGCCGGCTGTCGACACCGCCGGCCAGCTGCAGCTGGGCTCCGCCCGCTTCAGCCGGGCCATGATCTTCTTCGGCCCCCACAGCGGATGCGCTTCCTTCTGCGCCACGATCCGCTCCACCAGCTCCGCTGCCGTGGCACGGCCGTGCTCGAGCGGCGCCCGCCCGCGGCTGGTCGTGCAGGCCTTCCGGCCCGAACGCCCGGTAACGTCCAAGCCATTTGTAACCGGTCTTGCGCGAGATCTCGAAGGCAGCACAAAGCTGCGTCATCGTCTCCTCGCCAGATAGGCATTCCGCAACAAAACGAAGCCGCTCATCCATGAGCCCAGTCTCTCGCCAAACCATCGCCGGTCCTCCCGGCGGACAAGAAAACTGTCACCCATCTAATCGGTCCATTCTGTTACCTATCTATCCGGTTCGGACATCCCCGTGCTCGCTCCGATGCTCGAGCGGGAGATATTGTTTCGGCTGTTGCAGGGTCCGCTAGGCGCGAAGCTGCGCCGGCTCGCGCGCGCCGACGGCGCCCTGTCGCGGATACGCCGGGCGATCGCCTGGATCCGTGCCCATTACGATCAGCCGATCGAAGTCCGGCAGCTGGCCGAGCTTGCCCATATGAGCACCGCCTCATTCCATCGTCATTTCAAGGCGGCGACGGCGATGAGCCCGATCCAGTTCCAAAAGCAGATCCGACTGCTGGAGGCCCGCCATTTGCTGATCGTGGAACCCGGCAATACGGCACGCGTGGCCTTCACCGTCGGCTATGAGAGCGCCTCGCAATTCAGCCGCGAGTACGCCCGCCAGTTCGGCCTGCCGCCCGCGCGTGACGCAGCGCGGCTTAGTGCCGTTGGCGAGGCGGCGGTCGTCGCTATGGACGGCGCCGACTAGGGCAATTCCAGGAAAAGTGTGAAGCGGTTTTCAGTTCGGAATTGCTTCAAAACAAAGAGATAGAGCGGTTCAGCGTTTCCGTGAAACGATGAAACGGTCATCGATTTCCTGCTGCCCATCCGGTTTCCAGCGCTGCTGCTTTGCTCTACCAATTGAAAGGCTTGGGCTTCGCCCGGCGGGAGGGGACCAGCGATGCCGAGCTTCGACAGCCTGTTCAACGCCTTTGTCACCATTCTGGTGACCATAGATCCGCCAGGGCTGGCGCCGCTCTTCCTTGCCGTGACGCGCGGCATGAACCGCGAGGAGCGTCAACAGGTGTCGGTTCGCGCCTCGATCATCGGCTTCCTGGTGATGGCGCTGTTTGCCGTCGCCGGCGCCTCGATCCTGTCGGTGTTCGGCATCACGCTGCCGGCCTTCCGCGTCGCCGGCGGCTTCCTTTTGTTCTTCATCGCCTTCGAAATGGTGTTCGAGCGCCGGCAGGACCGCAAGGAAAAGATCGGCGACGTCGCCATCACCAAGGACATGATCCACAACATCGCCGCCTTCCCGCTGGCAATCCCGCTGATCGCCGGCCCCGGCGCCATTTCGGCGACGGTGCTGCTGTCCGGCTCCTTCCAGGGCTTTGGCGCGCAGGTCGCGCTGGTCGGCATCATCGCGATCTGCCTGGTGATCACCTTTCTGGTGTTCGTGCTGTCGGAGCGCATCGACCGCATCCTCGGCCAGACCGGCCGCTCGATCCTGACCAGGCTGCTCGGCGTCATCCTGGCTGCCCTTGCCGTGCAGTTCGTGGCTGATGGCATCAAGGCGCTGATGGCTGCCTGAGCATATCCCCTACTTCGCCGCCGTATCGATGATGTCGAAGTCATGCGTGATCGTCGCCGTCTTGGCCATCATCGCGGTGGCCGAGCAATATTTTTCGGCCGACAGGTCGATGGCGCGTTTCACCTTGTCGCGCGACAGCGCGCGGCCCTTGACGATGAAATGCATGTGGATGCGGGTGAAGACTTTCGGCTCGGTCTCGGCGCGATCGGCGTCGAGCTCGACCACGCAGTCCTCGACCGCCTCGCGTCCCTTTTCCAGGATGTGGACGACATCATAGGCCGTGCAGCCGCCGGTGCCGATCAGCACCAGCTCCATGGGGCTTGGCCCGGGCGTCCTGCCCTCGGGGCCATGCGCGGTCCCCAGCACGAGCTTGTGGCCGCTGCCGGACTCGCCGACGAAGGTGCGCTCCTCGACCCATTTGACACGTGCCTTCATTGAACTCTTCCTTCCCAAAGCATGTCTCCCGAAAGTGTGCAGCGGTTTCGGGACAAAGACATGCTTAAATCAAAGACCTAAGCACATATCGCGTGAACCCTTTTTCACGCGATATATGCTTTAGCATTGCGGACATTATTGCCCGAACACGACCGTATGCATGATGCGGCCGGGCAGCAGGGTAAAAATGCCGGCGCCGATCAAGGCGAAAACATAGAGCTTGATCATGGCGCCGCGATGCGCGGTGACGCGGTGCGTATGCGCGTACCACACCGCCAGGGGCACGGTGACCAGCACCAGGATCGAAAGCAGGTGGATAGGGCTGAACGGCCCGACCAGGCGGATCTGCTGGATCCAGAAGCTCGAGATGGCGATGACCAGCATCAGCGCCGCCCAGACATAGCCCATCACACGGTGGCGCAAATTGCCTTTCGGCAGCGCCAGTTGGGCGCCGCCCACCGCCAGTGCGGCGAAGGCCGCGAAGGCGTGCCACGGAATGGGAGGCGGCGCCGATAGCAGCGGTCCGAACGACATCGCGCCTATCCTCAAATGATCATGCCGTGAGGCTTAGAACGGGATCTCGTCGTCCAGCTCGCGCGACCCACCACCGCCGCCCTTGGGACCGCCGCCACCACGGCTGAAGCTTTCGTTCGGGCCGGACTGGCCGAAATCGGAGCCGCGGCTGCTGTTGCCGCCGCCGGCATAGGTGCCGACCTGCCCGCCGCCCTCGCCGCGCGCGTCGAGCATCTGCAATTCGCCGCGGAATTTTTGCAGCACGACTTCCGTCGTGTAGCGGTCATTGCCGGTCTGGTCCTGCCATTTGCGCGTCTGCAGCTGGCCCTCGACATAGACCTTCATGCCTTTCTTCAGATACTGCTCGGCGACCTTGGCGAGCTGGTCGTTGAAGATGACGACGTTGTGCCACTCGGTCTTTTCCTTGCGCTCGCCGGAATTCTTGTCGCGCCAGCTTTCCGACGTGGCGATGCGGATGTTGACGACCGGATCACCCGAATTCAGGCGGCGGATTTCAGGATCCGCGCCGAGATTGCCGACCAGAATGACCTTGTTGACGCTACCCGCCATCGTATTTCTCCGCGCTCATCCGAAACAAATTTTAAGTCGCTCACCTTACAGCCTGCGGGCAATTGACGCCTGCCGCGGCTGGCTTTTCCCACAAGGTTTTTCGTTCTCTTTTCGTTCTAATCTTGACCACCCCTTCTGTCAAGGAATGTCAGCAATCGTAGATTTCGCCACCATACCTCTCATATGGCACTGAAACGATGCTTGCCAACCAATAAGTATCGACTTATGCTTCTGACATGATCGAAGCAGAGATCTTTCGCGCCCTGGCTGACCCGACGCGACGCGCCGTCTACGAGCGGCTGGCTGCCAGCGAGATGAGCGTGAGCGAGCTGCGGGCCGGCATGAGCGTGTCGCAGCCGGCGGTCTCGCAGCATCTCGCCGTGCTGCGCGGCGCCGGCCTGGTGGTCGAGCGGCGCGCCGGCCGCAACGCCTACTATCGCGCCGACCCGCAAGGGCTCGATCCGCTGCTTGGCTGGATCGAACGCTACCGCGCCTTCTGGCCGGAGCGCATCGAGAAGTTGAAGACGGTTCTGAAGGGAATGGATCAATGACGGCAACCGAACATCCGGCAGCCACCGAGGCGCCGCTCAGCTTCGAATGCGAGCTTCCCGATCCGCCGGAAAAAGTCTGGCGGGCGCTGACCGAGCCGGAATTGCTGGCCGCCTGGCTGATGCCGAACGATATCAGGCCTGAGATCGGCAGCCGCTTCGCCTTTGCCGGGCCGGACGCGCCGATCGAATGCCGGGTGCTCGATGCCGAGCCCGGCAAGTTATTGCGCTATTCCTGGCGCCAGCAAGCGGACCGCGATGACAAGCAAGGACTGCCGGCCTTCGACAGCGTCGTCACTTTCACGCTCGCCGCCGCGGTGTCCGGCGGCACACATCTGCGCATCGTCCATGGCGGGTTCGTGGCGGCAGCACAGCCTCTCGTTGCCGTGGCTGGCGCCGGCTGCGGGCTTTCGCTCGACGCGCGCAAGAATCCCATCGCCGCCAACGCGCCCTGCATGATGCTGCGCGCGGCCTGAAAAACAACCGAGGAGAAAAGAGATGAGTGTTGGCAATCTGGTGCCGATGGTGATCGAGCAGTCGAGCCGCGGCGAGCGCTCCTTCGACATTTTTTCGCGGCTGCTGCGCGAGCGCATCGTCTTCATCAACGGCGAGATCAA
Source organism: Mesorhizobium sp. B1-1-8 (assembly GCF_006442795.2). Taxonomy (NCBI): domain Bacteria; kingdom Pseudomonadati; phylum Pseudomonadota; class Alphaproteobacteria; order Hyphomicrobiales; family Phyllobacteriaceae; genus Mesorhizobium; species Mesorhizobium sp. B1-1-8. The sequence continues at coordinate 3,501,599 of NZ_CP083956.1, read as the reverse complement.
TGACAACGTGTCGGCGCTGGTCTGTGCCCAGCTTCTGTCGCTGGAATCCGACCATCCCGACAAGGAGATCTCGATCTACATCAACTCGCCCGGCGGCATGGTGACCAGCGGCTTCGCCATCTACGATACGATGCAGTACATCTCCTGCCCGGTGTCGACGGTCTGCATGGGTTTCGCGGCCTCGATGGGCTCATTCCTGCTGATGGCCGGCGCGCCGGGACGGCGCATCGCGCTGCCCAACACGCGGATCGTGCTGCATCAGCCGCTTGGCGGCTTCCAGGGCCAGGCCTCCGACATCCAGCGCCATGCCGAAGACATTGTGCGCACCAAGCAGCACATGACCGAGCTGTATGCCAAGCACTGCGGCCGCACCTATGAAGAGGTCGAGCGCACGCTTGACCGCGACTATTTCATGAGCGCCGAGGAGGCCAAGGCCTGGGGCCTTGTCGACCATGTCTACGACACCCGCAAGAAGGCGGCGTGAAAACATGTAGATGACGCGCGGCGAATTGAACACCGCGCGTCTGGTTTCGGCGCCGGCCCGCGCCTATAGTCAGCCGATGACGAAGACATCCAGACATTTGCGCATCGCCCTCGCCGCGCTCGCCGGCGCGTTCCTGGCCGGCACCGCGGCCTTGGCGGACGACAGCTTGGCGCAAAAGCTCCCAGGCGTGAGCGGCGATTACCGCATCGCCAAGCCTGCGCCGCAGCCTGAGCCGGACGACGCGCTGCCCGCCGGCAACGGCGGCTCGTTCAAGATCGGCAATACCGATGTCAGGATTTCCGGCAGCATAACCATCGATATGGCAACCGGCGGAATCAGGCCGCCCAACCATTGAGGCCCTGGCCCAGAAGTCTTGATGTATCGGATAGTGCTCGCGTTGGGAAAATCGCAAACTGTGGAGATTGGCCGAAAGCGCATTTCAATTTCGTCATCCTTGGGCGAAGCAAGGAGCGAAGCGACGCGCGCAGACCCAAGGATCCATGCCGTTACTTCCACGCGTTGCAACGGTGCAGAATTCTGCTCCGCTGCATTCCTCGACCGGGGTCACGGCATGGATCCTTGGGTCTTCGCTCCGCTTCGCGTCGCTACGCCCAAGGATGACGATGTTCGGGAGGCTTCAGCCAATTCCGAACGTTGCGGTGAAGCATGTTAAAAAGGCCCACCGGACCCACAAAATGTAAGCCCCGCCGCTGCTTCCGCAGGTGGACGGGGCTTTCATGGATCTGAAATCCAATTTTAGCCGGGAGTGGACTGCCGGCGTTCTGTTTCGGATGCAACGCGGCGTTCAGCCGACGATCCGACTATCGTCTCTAATTGTAGGGGATCGGCAAGTCACGGTTTGTCGGGCTGGGGCTCGCGCCTGCCCTGGCACTTATGCCCGCCGTGGCTCCATCGCTGTGTGGAGCCTCAAGGGACAGTCCGGTGGCGTCATGCTCCGCTCCTGGGTCCGTTGCGACAATGTCGTTCGAAGCACAATCGCTAGCGCCCGCGGCGTCTCGCAGGCCACCCCTAGGTGGCGAGGCCATCGACAGACGGCCGGCTTCGTTGACGTGTTGAGACTGCTCCCGTGAGTCGCTGGCGTCAACTGTTGAATAGCCGGTTACCGAAAAATGTGATCGCCCGGAGGTTACGTCCGGGTAAGTCGAGCGTCTGTGTGGATTCATCGGCGGATATCGCGAGCAATTTTTCCACAGTGCTTTGTCAGGAGCTTGTTCGGCCTTTGTTCTTTCCGCTTGCCCGCTTGCAAGAAAGGCGGTTAAACGCTTCTGTCGAGATTGTGGCGTCACTCGACGTTGCGGCGAAATTACCTACATAAGGGATGGCCGGGGACAGACCCGCCACTCCAGCACATTCCAGACCTGAGGCGGCGACCGGCGATGGCCGACCATAAATACCTTTCCATTCGCGGGGCGCGCGAACACAATCTGAAGAACGTCGATCTCGACCTGCCGCGCGACAGCCTGATCGTCATGACCGGCCTGTCGGGCTCCGGCAAGTCTTCGCTTGCCTTCGACACCATCTATGCCGAAGGCCAGCGCCGTTATGTCGAAAGCCTGTCGGCCTATGCCCGCCAGTTCCTGGAGATGATGCAGAAGCCGGACGTCGACCAGATCGACGGCCTGTCGCCGGCCATCTCCATCGAGCAGAAGACGACGTCGAAGAACCCGCGCTCGACAGTCGGCACCGTCACCGAGATCTACGATTACATGCGGCTTCTGTTTGCGCGTGTCGGCATCCCCTATTCGCCGGCCACTGGCCTGCCGATCGAGAGCCAGACGGTTTCGCAGATGGTCGACCGCGTGCTGGCGCTGGACGAAGGCACGCGCCTCTATCTGCTGGCGCCGATCGTGCGCGGCCGCAAGGGCGAGTACCGCAAGGAACTGCTCGAGCTGCAGAAGAAGGGTTTTCAGCGCGTCAAGGTCGACGGCGTCTTTTATGAAATCGCCGACGTGCCGGCGCTGGACAAGAAATACAAGCACGACATCGATGTCGTCGTCGACCGCATCGTCGTGCGCGGCGACCTTGCCACCCGGCTTGCCGACTCGATGGAAACCGCGCTGAAGCTCGCCGACGGGCTGGCGGTGGCCGAATTCGCCGACAGGCCGCTCGATGCCAGCCAGACCGGCGAGGACTCGGTCAACAAATCGAAGAACGAGACGCATGAACGCATCATGTTCTCGGAAAAATTCGCCTGCCCGGTGTCCGGCTTCACCATTCCGGAGATCGAGCCCAGGCTGTTCTCCTTCAACAATCCGTTCGGCGCCTGCCCGACCTGCGATGGCCTCGGCAGCCAGCGCGCCATCGACCCGAACCTTGTCGTGCCCGACGAAAATGTCTCGTTGCGCGACGGCGCCGTCAGCCCGTGGGCGAAGTCGACCTCGCCCTATTACGCGCAGACGCTGGAAGCGCTGGGCAAGGCTTACGGCTTCAAGCTCGGCGACAAGTTCAAGGATCTGAGCGCCGAGGCCCAGCAGGCCGTGCTGCGCGGCACCGGCGAACGCGAGATCACCTTCCAGTATGATGATGGCCTGCGCGCTTACAAGACCACCAAGACGTTCGAGGGCGTCATTCCCAATCTCGAGCGGCGCTGGAAGGAGACGGAATCGGCCTGGATGCGCGAGGAGATCGAGCGCTTCATGTCGGCCACCCCCTGCCCGGCCTGCCACGGCTACCGGCTGAAGCCGGAAGCGCTGGCGGTGAAGATCGCCGGCAAGCACATCGGCGAGGTCACCGAACTGTCGATCCGCAAGGCCGATCAGTGGTTTACCAACCTGCCGGGTGAGCTCAACGACAAGCAGAACGAGATCGCGGTCCGCGTGCTCAAGGAAATCCGCGAGCGGCTGCGCTTCTTGAACGATGTCGGCCTCGACTACCTGACCTTGTCGCGCAATTCCGGCACGCTGTCGGGCGGCGAGAGCCAGCGCATCCGGCTGGCCTCGCAGATCGGCTCCGGGCTGACCGGCGTGCTCTATGTCCTGGACGAGCCGTCGATCGGCCTGCACCAGCGCGACAATGCGCGCCTGCTCGACACGCTGAAGCATTTGCGCGACATCGGCAACACGGTGATCGTCGTCGAGCATGACGAGGACGCCATCCTGCACGCCGACTACGTCGTCGATATCGGGCCGGCAGCCGGCATCCATGGCGGCCACGTCATCGCGCAAGGCACGCCGCAGCAGATCATGGCGACGCCCGCCTCGATAACCGGCAAATATCTGTCGGGCGAGCTTGAAGTTGCCACACCTGCGGTGCGCCGCGAGGCGAAGAAGAACCGGCGTATCAAGGTCGTCGGCGCGCGCGGCAACAATCTGAAGAACGTGACGGCGGAGATCCCGCTCGGCACCTTCACCGCCGTCACCGGCGTATCCGGCGGCGGCAAGTCGACGTTCCTGATCGAAACGCTGTTCAAGGCGGCCTCGCGCCGCATCATGGGCTCGCGCGAGCATCCGGCCGACCACGACCGGATCGAAGGGCTGGAATTCCTCGACAAGGTCATCGACATCGACCAGTCGCCGATCGGCCGCACGCCGCGTTCCAATCCGGCTACGTATACCGGTGCCTTCACGCCGATCCGCGACTGGTTCGCCGGTCTGCCCGAGGCCAAGGCGCGCGGCTATCAGCCGGGCCGTTTCTCCTTCAACGTCAAGGGCGGCCGCTGCGAGGCCTGCCAGGGCGACGGCGTGTTAAAAATCGAAATGCACTTCCTGCCGGATGTCTACGTCACCTGCGACGTCTGCCACGGCAAGCGCTATAACCGCGAGACGCTGGATGTGCTGTTCAAGGGCAAGTCGATCGCCGATGTTCTGGACATGACCGTCGAGGAGGGCGTCGACTTTTTCGCCGCCGTACCCGGTGTGCGCGACAAGCTGGAGACGCTGAAGCAGGTCGGTCTCGGCTACATCCACATCGGCCAGCAGGCGACGACGCTGTCGGGCGGCGAGGCGCAGCGCATCAAGCTTGCCAAGGAATTGTCGCGCAAGGCGACCGGCAAGACGCTCTACATCCTCGACGAGCCGACCACTGGCCTGCATTTCCACGACGTCGCCAAGCTGCTCGAAGTGCTGCACGAGTTGGTCGACCAGGGCAACACGGTGGTGGTCATCGAGCACAATCTGGAAGTGATCAAGACCGCCGACTGGGTGCTCGACCTCGGCCCCGAAGGCGGCGACGGCGGCGGCGAACTGGTCGCCTCCGGCACGCCGGAAGCGATCGTGCGCGAAAAGCGCAGCTACACCGGCCAGTTCCTGAAGGAGCTGTTGGAGCGCCGCCCCGGGGGCAAGCGCGAAGCGGCCGAGTGATGGCGAAGAGCGGCCTCGTCTCCGTCGAAAGCCGTTTCGGCGTGACCGAGACAATCGACCGGCTGGCCGAGACCGTAGCACGCGCCGGACTGCGGGTTTTCGCGCGCATCGATCACGCCGCCGGTGCGCATGAAATCGATGAGCCGTTGCGCCCGACCGAGCTGCTGATCTTCGGCCACCCGAAAGGCGGCACGCCACTTATGCAGGACCAGCAGCTTGCGGGTATCGATCTGCCGGTGAGGGCGCTAGCCTGGGCAGACGAGCAAGGCAAGGTCTGGCTCTCCTACAACGATGCGCATTGGCTGGCCGAGCGGCATGGCCTTGGCGACGCCAGCCGCGATGCCGTTGCGGCCATTTCGACGGGCATGGAAAAGGTCGTCGCGGCCGCTGCTGGAGTCAATCAATCGTGAGGCTGGCCCGCTCTGAAGATCTTGCCGCCGTCGTCGCGCTGACCTCGGATGCCTACGCGCCCTACACAGCGCTGCTCGGCGCGCCGCCCATCCCAGTCACCGAGGATTATGCGCCGCGCATCGCGCGCGGTGAAATCTGGCTACTGGAGAGCGGCACCGGACTCGCCGGCCTAATCGTCCTCGAACGGCATCCTGACCACGCCATGATCTTCAGCGTCGCCGTCGCGCCGGCTTTCCAGGGCAGGAAGCTTGGGATCAGATTGCTCGACTTCGCCGACGAGCAGGCGCGGCAGTGGCGTCTGCCGGAGGTGCGGCTCTACACCAATTCGAAAATGGAGCGGAACATCGCGCTCTACACGGCCTATGGTTTTCACGAGACGGGTCGCCGGCCCAATCCGTACCGGCCGGGCTGGACCGTGGTCGACATGGCCAAGCCGGTCGACGGTGCCGTGCCGGCCTGATCAATCTAAAAACCGGGAGGAAGACGATGAGCAGCCATGGAACGATCCGCTCCGGCATGGGCGGCTGGACCTTCGAGCCCTGGGATACGTCCTTCTACCCGGACAAGCTGTCGAAGGCCAAACAGCTCCACTATGCCAGCCGGCAGGTACCGAGCATCGAGGTCAACGGCACCTATTATTCCAGCTTCAAGGAGCCGACCTTCGTCAAATGGGCCAACGAGGCGCCTGACGGTTTCGTCTATTCGCTGAAGGGCAACCGCTTCGTCACCAACCGCCGCGTGCTCGGCGAAGCCGGCGAATCGATGATGCGCTTCCTCGGCTCCGGCGTCGCAGCGCTCGGCGACAAGCTCGGACCGATCCTTTGGCAGTTCGCGCCGACCAAGAAATTCGACCCCGACGATTTCGAGGCTTTTCTCAAGCTCCTGCCGGAAAAACAGGACGGCGTGGCGCTGCGGCATGCGCTCGAAGTGCGCAACGACAGTTTCATCGTGCCGAAATTTCCGGCGCTGGCGCGCAAGTACAAGGCGGCTATCGTCTATGCCGACCACGCCAAATATCCGGCGATCGCCGACGTCACCGGCGACTTCGTCTATGCGCGGCTGCAGACCGGCAGCGACGACAATCCCGACTGCTACACGCCGAAGGGCCTCGACGAATGGGCGGCGCGGGCAAGGACCTGGGCGGAGGGCAAGCAGCCGGCCGACCTGCCGCGCGCCGATCCCGGGACCGACGCGCCGGTCAAGCCGCGCGACGTGTTCGTCTACTTCATCACCGAAGGCAAGGTGCGCGCGCCCTTCGGCGCCATGGCGCTGATGAAGCGGGTGACAGCCTAAAAATTCCAGGAGAGCGCGCAGCGGTTTTTCGTCCCCAATGGGCAAAAACTCAGCCGGCTCTATCATTGGCCGAATGGGAAACCACGTGTCTTCGTGGCGATCGTAACCTAATCGATACTTCCTTGCTGCACTAATACACCTACGTCAGGTTGCGGAAGCCCGGCGCCGGCAAGGGACGAGTGCATGTTGCTCGACTATAATTCATTGCTTCTGGCCGTCGGCTTTTCCGCCGCCTGCCTCAGTCTGACTTTGTTCGGAACCTGGCTGACCGCGCGTTCCGACAAGTTCCTGCTGACATGGGCAATCAGCGTGCTGGTGGTGGTGGCCGAGGTCTTCACCTACAACGCCTATATTAAAACGCCCGGCCCGGCCCTCGGCGTCCTGACGCTCGCGCTGCTTCTGCTCGGCTTCTCGGTGATGCTGGGCGCTGCCTATCAGTTCAGGACCGGCCGCTCGCCCTTGCCGCGAACGGTGCTCGGCGTCGGCATCTCGTTTGCCGTCACCTTGCCGCCGATGGCGCTCGGCTCTGACGGGCTGGGCTTCATGCTGGAGAATTTCCTCGCCGCGCTGCTCCTGTTCGCCACCGCGTACGAATATTGGAAAGGCCGCGCCGAGGCGCCCGCGCCGCTCATCGGCGTGACGCTGCTCTATTCGCTGACCGCCGCCTCCTTCGTGCTATGCTCGGCCGTCCTGGTCCAGGACGGCAAGCTGGTTCTTGGACATGCGCCGAGCAATTGGGCGGAGGATCTCAGCCTCGTCATCGTCATTGCCGCGTTGACGGGCATCGGCGGCTTGTCGCTTGCCCTGAACCAGATGCGGCTTGCCCGCCATCACCAGCGCGATGCGCAAACCGATGCGCTGACCGGGCTGCTCAACCGCCGCGCTCTGTTCGACCTGCACGGCAAGACCGCCGTCGGCGCCTTCACCGCGGTGGTGGTGTTCGACCTCGACGGCTTCAAGGCGATCAACGACGAATTCGGCCATGCCGCCGGCGACGAGGTGCTGAAGGTCTTTGCCGGGGAGCTCTCCGGCAATCTACGCCCGAACGACATCGCCGCCCGCATGGGCGGGGAGGAATTCGCGCTGGTGCTCAAACGCACCATGCCCGAGATGGTCGAAGGCACGGCCGAGCGCATCAGGATGGCATTTGCAGCGCGAACCATTGAAACCGAGGCGGGCCCGCTCGGATGCACGGTCAGCGCCGGCTTCGCCTTCGGCAGCAATGAAGGCACCAGCTTCGACAAGGTGCTCAGCGCCGCCGACAGGGCGCTCTACGCAGCCAAACGCAGCGGCCGCAACCGCGTGCTGGACTTCCGCCGCGCCGGTTAGCTTTGAGAGAGTCTTGATTTGAACCGTCAGTGGCGGCCGATGACCTCGTTATAGGCATCGAGGTCGACATAAAAGACCTTGGTTATTTCCCCGATCAGTTCGTCCTCGTCATAGCCTTGCGACATCAGGATGTTGATCGCAGTCATGATATCGACGCGCTCGGTGAGGCGCCGCTTCTGGTGGTCCTCGACAAAACGTTCCATCGCCGTCCCCTGGCAACATTTTTTAGACGCATTGACCGACAATCACTGCGGGGAAAGCTAGGCAGGCTGGCTTGCGTGGACCTTGCCTGCTGAGCCGGCGCCTCTCCCCCTCATTTGCGACTGGTACGGAAAGCGGCCGACTCACCAAGGCCAGGAAAAGACTAGCATGCGATATAGGACGCGCCAGAGTTGCAGACGGTTGGACTGGAAAATATTGGACTTGCTTTGAATACGCAGCGCCGAGCGAAGTGCGCAGCCGATTCTAGACAGTAAGGAACTTCCTTACATCCGCCCGATCGAGGTCCTCGGCGGGACCGGTGTGGACGATCTGGCCGCGGTCCATGATGTTGACCTCGTCGGCAAGCTCGCGGCAGAAGTCGAGATATTGCTCGACCAGCAGCACGGCAATCCCCGCCTGGTCGCGCAGATAGCGTATGGCGCGGCCGATATCCTTGATGATCGATGGCTGTATGCCTTCGGTCGGCTCGTCGAGCACCAGCAGCTTCGGCCGCATCACCAGCGCCCGCCCGATGGCCAGCTGCTGCTGCTGGCCGCCGGACAAGTCGCCGCCACGCCGTGACAGCATCTGCTTCAGCACCGGAAACAGATCGAAGACATGTGCCGGCACGTTGCGGTCGATGCGTTTCAGCGGCGCAAAGCCCGACTCCAGATTCTCGCGCACCGTCAGCAGCGGAAAGATCTCCCTGCCCTGCGGCACGAATGCGATGCCCGACCGGGCGCGGTCATACGCCGCGCTCCGGTCGAGCGCCTTCCCCTCGAAGGCAACGCTTCCGCTCGTCAGCCGGTGATGGCCGACGATCGATCTCATCAAACTGGTCTTGCCGACGCCGTTGCGGCCGAGCACGCAGGTGATTTTGCGCGCGCCCGCCGTCAGCGAGACGCCGCGCAATGCCTGGGCGGCGCCGTAATGCAGCGTGGCATTGGATACTTCGAGCATGTCAGCTCCTTCTCCAACGCCGGAGGAAAGCGAGGTCGAAACGATGGAATTGAACCCGCCAGACCATGGTCATCGTCCCAGATAGACTTCGACGACACGCTCGTCGGCCGAAACGAAATCGAGCGTGCCTTCGGACAGCACGGAGCCCTCATGCAGGCAGGTAACTTTGACGCCCAGCTCGCGCACGAAATGCATGTCGTGTTCCACCACGACGACCGAATGGTCGCGGGCAATGTCCTTGAGCAGGCGCGCTGTCTCTTCGGTCTCGGCGTCGGTCATGCCGGCCACCGGTTCATCGACGAGCAAGAGCTTCGGGTCCTGCGCAAGCAGCATGCCGATCTCCAGCCACTGCTTCTGGCCGTGGCTGAGGTTGGCTGCGCGTTCGTCGCGCTTGTCGCCAAGCCGGATGATGCCGAGGATGTCATCGATCTGCCGCGCCTCGGCTGCCGAGCGGCGATGGAACAACGCCGGGAAGATCGAGCGCGGACCCTTCAGCGCCAGCATGAGATTGTCCTCGACGCTGTGGCTCTCGAAGACCGTCGGCTTCTGGAATTTGCGGCCGATGCCCATCATGGCGATCTCGGCCTCGTCATGCCGGGTGAGGTCGACCTGGCCGTCGAAGAACACCTCGCCCTCGTCCGGCCGCGTCTTGCCGGTGACGATGTCCATCATCGTCGTCTTACCGGCGCCGTTGGGGCCGATGATGGCGCGCATCTCGCCCTTGTCGAGCACCAGCGACAGGTTGTTGATGGCGCGAAAACCGTCGAAGGAAACCGAGACGCCGTCGAGGTAGAGGATGGTGTTCGACTTGCTTGCCATCGCTCACTCCGCCGGCTGCGGTTCGGGATTGGACGACGCCCATTCGCCGGGTGTCCGCGCCGCGGCGCGAACGATCTTCGCTGCGGTGACCTCGCCATCGGTTCCAGCCTCCTCGGCAAGCGAGGCCTTCCGCATGGCGCTGGCGTTGCCACGCCAGCTGTCCCACATGCCGATGATGCCCTTGGGCAACAGCAAGGTGACGGCGACGAACAGGCCGCCTAAAGCGAACAGCCAAAATTCCGGCAGCACGCCGGTGAACCAGGATTTGCCGGCGTTGACGAGCAGCGCGCCGATGATCGGACCGACAATGGTGCCGCGCCCGCCGACGGCGGTCCAGATCACCACCTCGATCGAGTTGGCCGGATCGAATTCACCCGGATTGATAATGCCGACCTGCGGCACGTAAAGCGCGCCGGCGATGCCGGCCATGACGGCGGATACGACGAAGGCGAACAGCTTGACGTTCTCCGTTCGCCAGCCGAGAAAGCGGGTGCGGCTTTCGGCGTCGCGCACCGCCATCAGCAGCTTGCCGTATTTGGAGCGCACGATCGCCGCGGTGACGAAGACGGCGAGCGCCAGCATAACGGCGCTGGCCGCAAACAGCGCCGAGCGGGTCGAATCGGCCTGGACATTGAATCCCAAGATGTCCTTGAAATCGGTCAGGCCGTTGTTGCCGCCAAAACCCATGTCGTTGCGGAAGAAAGCGAGCAGCAGCGCATAAGTCATCGCCTGGGTGATGATCGAGAGATAGACGCCGGTGACCCGGCTGCGGAAGGCGAACCAGCCGAAGACGAAGGCAAGCAGGCCGGGCACGGCGATCACCATCAGCGCCGCGAACCAGAAATGGTTGAAGCCGTGCCAGAACCAGGGCAGTTCCTTGTAGTTCAGGAACACCATGAAGTCGGGCAGGATCGGATTGCCATAGACGCCGCGCGAGCCGATCTGGCGCATCAGATACATGCCCATCGCGTAGCCGCCGAGCGCGAAGAAGGCGCCGTGGCCGAGCGAAAGGATGCCGCAATAGCCCCAGACGAGGTCGAGCGCCAAGGCGAGCAGCGCGTAGCACAGGTATTTGCCGACCAGCGCAACGATGTAGGGCGGAACGTAGAGGGCGCTCGCTGGCGAAACCCAGAGATTGAGCAGCGGCACGATGATCGCAGCAGCCAGCAGGACGAGAACAGTAATGGTGATGCGGCCGTCTGCACCGAAGAAGCGTTGTGCGATCATGCTTCCACCGCCCGGCCCTTTAGCGCGAACAGACCGCGCGGGCGTTTCTGGATGAACAGGATGATCAGCACCAGCACCACGATCTTGCCGAGCACTGCCCCGGCATAGGGCTCGAGGAACTTGTTGACGATGCCGAGCGACAAGGCGCCGACCAGCGTGCCCCACAGATTGCCGACACCGCCGAAGACGACGACCATAAAACTGTCGATGATGTAGCCGCGGCCGAGATTGGGCGAGACATTGTCGATCTGGCTGAGCGCGACGCCGGCGATGCCGGCAATGCCGGACCCCAGCGCAAAAGTCAGCGCGTCGACCCACGGCGTCCTGATACCCATCGACGCCGCCATGCGGCGGTTGGCGGTGACGGCGCGCATCTGCAGGCCCCAGGGCGTGCGCTTCATCACGTAGAGCAGCACGCCAAATACGGCGAGCGCGAACACCAGGATCCACAGCCGATTCCAGGTAATCGCCAGTTGGCCCATCTCGAACGACCCTGACATCCACGATGGGTTGCCGACTTCCTGGTTGGTCGGTCCGAAGATGGTGCGCACCGCCTGCTGCAGGATCAGCGACACGCCCCAGGTGGCGAGCAGCGTCTCCAGCGGCCGGCCGTAGAGAAAGCGGATGACGCCGCGCTCGATGACGAGGCCGACGAAAGCCGCAACGAGGAAGGCGAGCGGCAGCGCGATGACCAGCGACCAGTCGAACAGGCCCGGAAAGGAGGTGCGGATCACCTGCTGGACGACGAAGGTGGTGTAGGCGCCGAGCATCACCATCTCGCCATGCGCCATGTTGATGACGCCCATGACACCGAAGGTGATGGCGAGGCCGATTGCCGCCAGCAGCAGCACCGAGCCCAGCGAAATGCCGTACCAGATGTTCTGGCCGGCATCCCACAGCGCCAGCGTCGAATTGATGGTGGCGATCGCGGCGGTTGCCGCATCTTTCACCGCGCCTTGCGCATTGGCCTCGACCGAGGTTAACAGCGACAGCGCGTCACGGTCGCCGCGCGCCGCGATGACCGAGATGGCGGCCAGCTTGTCGGCCTGGGGCTTGTCGGAGACCAGGACCGACGCGGCGCGGGCCTGTTCGAACAGGGCCTTGACGCCAGGGCCCGTTTCGGCGGCGACTGCTTCGTCGAGCGGCTCAATATTTGCCGCGTCGGGCGTCTTGAACATGGTCGCAGCGGCGGCAAGGCGCACGCCTGGATCCTTGGCGCGCAGCGTCAGCGTGCCCAGCGCATCGCGGATAACGCGGCGCAGGCCATTGTTGACCTTGATCCTGGTTAGATCGGCCTTGGCGGCTTCAGCCGCCTTCTCGCCGCTTAGCGGATCGATCAGCTCAACGGCGTCGCCTGTTTCTTTGCCGACGAAGACCTCAGTGTCGGCCTTGCGGATGTAGAGATTGCCGTCGGCGAGCGCGGCGAGGGCGCGTTCGACGGCGGGATCGCCGCTGGCGGCAAGCTCGCGCACGACCGCTTCGGTGGCGGAGAAATTGGCGGCGGTCGCGAATTTGGCGATCAGGGCGCGAAGATCGGTCTCGGCCGCGCTTGACGGCAGCAGGCTCGCCATCGTCAGCAGCACCATCAGGCCAATCGCGCGCAAAAGGATCATCGCCTCAACGGTCTCGCATGGTTGGAGTTCCTGCCCGGGCGGGCCGGAGAGACTGGCCCGCCCGGGCGGCGGTCTCGGGTCGCGGGGCCACTCCGCAACCCTACCCGGGAGGATTAGTTGGTTCCCTTGCCGCCGCACTTGCCGGTTGCGACATTGAAGTTGCCGCAGCGCAAGGGCTCGCGCCAATCGGAGATCAGGTCCTTGGAATCAGGCAAATAGTCGGACCACTCGTCGCCCATCACCAGGCCCGGCGTCTGCGACACGGTCTCGAACTGGCCGTCGGCCTGGATTTCGCCGATCAGCACCGGCTTGGTGATGTGATGGTTCGGCATCATGGTCGAATAGCCGCCGGTCAGGTTCGGCACCGACACGCCGACCATGGCGTCGATGACCTTGTCCGGATCGGTGGTGCCCGCCTTCTCGACCGCCTTCACCCACATGTTGAAGCCGATATAATGGGCTTCCATCGGGTCATTGGTGGTGCGCTTGTCGTTCTTGATGAACTTGTGCCAGTCGTCGATGAACTTCTTGTTCTGCGGCGTGTCGACGCTCTCGAAATAGTTCCAGGCGGCGAGATGGCCGACCAGCGGACCGGTGTCGAGACCGGCGAGTTCTTCTTCTCCAACCGAGAAGGCCATCACCGGAATGTCCTCGGCCTTGATGCCCTGGTTGCCGAGCTCCTTGTAGAACGGCACGTTGGCGTCGCCGTTGACGGTCGACACTACGGCCGTCTTCTTGCCGGCCGAGCCGAACTTCTTGATCGCCGAGACCTCAGTCTGCCAGTCGGAGAAGCCAAACGGCGTGTAGTTGACCATGATGTCATCGGCCGACACGCCCTTGGCCTTCAGATAGGCTTCAAGGATTTTGTTGGTCGTGCGCGGGTAGACGTAGTCGGTGCCTTCCAGCACCCAGCGTTTCACCGAGCCGCCATCCTCGCTCATCAGATAGTCGACGGCCGGAATAGCCTGCTGGTTCGGGGCAGCACCGGTATAGAAGACGTTGCGCTCGCTCTCCTCGCCCTCATACTGGACGGGGTAGAACAGGATGTTGTCGAGCTCGCTGAAAACCGGCAACACCGATTTGCGTGACACCGAGGTCCAGCAGCCGAACACGGCGGCCACCTTGTCCTTGGAGATCAGCTCGCGCGCCTTTTCGGCAAACAGCGGCCAGTTCGACGCCGGGTCGACGACGACGGCCTCGAGCTTCTTTCCAAGCAGTCCGCCCTTTGCGTTCTGCTCGTCGATGAGCATCAGCATGACGTCCTTCAGCGTCGTCTCCGAGATCGCCATGGTTCCCGACAGCGAGTGGAGAATGCCGACCTTGATGGTGCCTTCGGCCGCCCTGGCGGAAGCCGTCATCAGCAGACCTGCCGCAAGCACGCCTGCCGAAATGGTTTTTGTTATTTTTGCGAAGTTACCCCTCATGTCACACACTCCCAAGCTGGTTGATCTTGCACGCAACATTGCAGTGCAAGCGACATGCCAAACCGGGAGGCTTTAGAGGCCTGGCCGCAATAACGCAGCTTCTTCAATTTGTTAGCTTGTTAGCCGCCAAACTTAAGAGACGTCGCCATATCTAGGATATGAGAAAACTTTGCACATCTTTGCCTAAATCATATTCAATTCGTTAAAATGCCTAAATTTTGATCTCGACGGCATGTCGGGCCGTCGTCGACGGTTGCGAGCCGACGGCAAAATGGGCATGGTCACCGCCGAAACGAGCGACGCCATGACCACCTTGATCCGCGTTATCTTGAGCTTTCTGCTTCTGGCTGGAACCGCCGGGGGCGCCCGCGCCGATTTTGCCGACGGCAAGCTGCCTGATGGCGTCTACCACTGCGAGGTCTACCTGCTCGGCCTGTTCTTCAACCTCGGCGACATCACAATCAAGGGCAACCTCTATAGCGGCCCGGTGACCTTCGGCAGCGCACCGCAGGCCTACAACTATCAGATGGACGCCAATGGCGAGATCAGCTGGCTTGGGCCGCTCGGCGGCTACACCAGCGGCGGCAATGCGATCTCGATGACGCAGGCAACGCTCGATGGTCCTGGCGCCCCTTCCTTCGACATCATCATGAAACAGCCTGACGGCGCCTTCACCGCCTCGACCTGCACCAAGGGGTAGTCGCGGCCGGCGGCGCAGCCGACGGAAAGATCACGTTCGTGTCATCCGGGTGTTGCCGAAGCGGCTTAGGCAGCAGGCCGTCGTCAACATCCACTGAGAGGCAGACACGATGGCCAACTCCCCGTCCTCACCCGCCCCTGTTATCCGCGACGTCATCGCCGCGCGCGTCTCGCGCCGCGAACTCCTGAAAGGCAGCCTGGCCTCCGGCGCGTTGATTGCTGGCGGCGGCTTTGTCGGCTCTTTGTTTGCCGGCGAAACACATGCCGCGGCCGCCCTTTCCACCCTCGGCTTTCCGGAGCTGAAGCGGGTCTACGACAAGACCCATGCCGCCGCCGAAGGTTATGAAACCACGATCGTCGCGCGCTGGGGCGACCCGCTTGTCGCCGGCATGCCGGATTTCGACGGCAGCAAGGTGGCGGCCGACGAGCAGGAAAAGCGTTTTGGCTACAATTGCGATTACATCGCCTTCATGCCATTGCCGAAAGGCACGGTGAATTCGGATCATGGCCTGCTCTGCGTCAACAACGAATACATCTCGCCCAATGTGATGTTTGCCGGCATGACCGAGGACGGCGCCGGCAAAACGATGAGCAAGGAACAGGTCGACCTCGGTCTGGCCGCCATGGGCCATTCGATCGTCGAGGTGATCCTCAAAGACGGCAAGTGGGCCATCGTCGAGGACAGCCCGCTCAACCGCCGCATTACCGCCAACACGGAAATGACCGTTTCCGGCCCCGCCGCCGGCCACGCGCTGATGAAGACCTCGGCCGACGCGACCGGCACCAGGGTGCTTGGCACCAGCTATAATTGCAGTGGCGGCGTCACGCCCTGGGGAACGGTGCTGACCTGCGAGGAAGGCGTTTCCGACCTGTTCGGCGGCGACCCGAAGAAGGCGCCGATCGCCGACATCCTGGACCGCTACGGCTTCGATGGCAGCGATATCTACGGCCGCGGCCGCTTTCACGACCGCTTCAACATCGACAAGGAGCCGAACGAAACCAACCGCTTCGACTGGGTGGTCGAGATCGACCCCTATGATCCGCAGTCGAAGCCGGTGAAGCGCACCGCGCTCGGCCGCATGTCGCATGAGGCCTCGACCGTCGTGCGCAATAAGGACGGCCGCATCGTCGTCTACATGGGCGACGACGACTACTTCGAATACATGTACCGCTTCGTCTCGGCCAAGTCCTACGACCCGGCCAATCCGGCCTCCGGCAAGGATCTGCTCGACGACGGCGTGCTGTCGGTCGCCCGTTATGGCGCCGACGGCTCGATGACATGGCTGCCGCTGGTCCACGGCCAGGGCAAGCTGACGGCCGAGAACGGCTTTGCCGACCAGGCCGAAGTGCTGTTGAAGACCCGCCTTGCCGCCGATGCGCTCGGCGCCACGCCGATGGACCGGCCGGAGGACATCGAGACCAACCCGGTCACTGGCCGCGTGTATGCGGTGATGACCAAGAACAAGAAGCGCGACGAATCCAAGGTCAATCCGGCCAATACGCGGCCGGAAAACCTCTGGGGCCATATCGTCGAACTGATCCCGCCCGGCGGCCGCGGCGCCGATGCCGACCACACCGCCGACAAATATGCCTGGGACCTGTTCGTGCTGTGCGGCAATCACAAGGATGCCAAGGTCGGCGCCACCTTCCATCCCGACACGTCGGACGATGGCTGGTTCGTCTGCCCCGACAACATCACCTTCGATCCGGCGGGCCGCCTGTGGGTCGCGACCGACGGCGCCAACGACTTCGACCTGCCGGACGGCGTCTATGGCGTCGACACGGAAGGTCCGGCGCGAGGCCTGCCAAAACTGCTGTTCACCTGCCCGCATGGCGCCGAAGCGACCGGCCCCTGCTTCACGCCCGACGGCACGACGCTGTTCCTCTCGGTCCAGCATCCCTCCGAGGATGCCGAGACGCTCGACAAGGCGCAGTCGCTGTGGCCCGACTTCAAGGACGGCCAGTTGCCGCGGCCGTCGGTGGTCGCCATCCGCCACAAGGACGGACAGCCGATCGGCGCGTAAGTTAAGAGACGTCGAAAAAAGGCGCGGAACCGGTCGGGTCCCGCGCCGGTACCTCGCCTAATCCGCCGCGACTTCAAGCGCCAGCCGCGCCATGTCGGTAAAAAGCGCCTGGCGTTCGGAATAGTCGGTCTGCTCGTCCGTGGCGATGTGGTCGACCACGGTCAGCAGTGACAGCGCGCGGGCGCCGAAATGCGCGCAGATGCGGTAGAGCGCGCTGGTTTCCATATCGACCGCCACCGCTCCACGCGCCCTTGGTTCGTCGAAACGGGCGCGGCCGGCGGGGTGATGGAATATGTCGCTTGAGACCGTCAACCCGGCGCTGCAGGCGATGCCGAGCTCGGCGGCCCGCTGCAGGGCCAGCGCATGAAGCGCCCGATCCGGTCCCGCCGGCTGGTAAAGCCCGAACACCTGGCCGCTGATCGGCCCTTCGGCCTGGACGGCACTGGAAATGACGACGCTGCGCAGCGCCACGTTCTCAACCAGGGCACCACATGTGCCGGTACGGATGAGCGTCTTCACGCCATGATAATCCAGCAGCTCATGGGCGTAGATCAGAAAGGACGAAACGCCGATACCGGTTGCCTGGATGCTGACGGGTTTGCCGCGGAACAGGCCGGTGAAGCCGAGCGCGCCGCGGCGGCGATTGACGCAGCGCGGCGCTTCCAGAAAGGTTTCAGCCATCCACAGAGCGCGCTCGGGGTCGCCCGGCAACAGTACCGTTTCGGCATAATCGCCCCTGCCCGCCTCGATGTGCGGCGTCACGCTACCTCCCCTCATGCAACCCGCTACATCATGGCAGGGTCGCCGTAATGTGCAAGCGATAGCTGTTTTAGGATTCCAGCACGTCCTTGACGATGGTCGCCAGTTGCTTGAGCGAGAAAGGCTTGGGCAGGAAGCCGAAATGCGCGTCGGCCGGCAGGTTCCTGGCGAAGGCATCCTCGGCATAGCCGGAAACGAACACGAACTTGATGTCCGGCTGCCGCTTGCGCAATTCGCCGAGCAGCGTCGGCCCGTCCATTTCCGGCATCACCACGTCGGACACCACGATGTCGACCTTGCCGCCGAGCGCCTCGAATATCTCCAGCGCCTCGACACCGGACGACGCCTCATGCACGGTGTAGCCGCGCGAGTTCAATGCCCTGACGCCACCCATGCGCACGGCATCCTCGTCCTCGACCAGAAGCACCGTGGCCGAGCCGGAGAGATCCTTCGCGGTATCGGCAGGCTTGGCCGGCGCCGCCGGCGCTTCGCCCGGCTCATTTGCCTTTTTCACCTCGGCGATGTGGCGCGGCAGGAAGATGCGGAACACGGTCCCCTTGCCGACCTCGGAATCGCAGAAGATGAAACCACCCGTCTGCTTGATGATGCCGTAGACCATCGACAGGCCAAGGCCGGTGCCCTTGCCCACTTCCTTGGTGGTGAAGAAGGGTTCGAAGATCTTCTTCAGCACATCCGGCGCGATGCCGCTGCCGGTGTCCTCGACCTCGACCAGCACATAGTCGGCCGGGGACAACTCGCGATAGGCGAAGGACTTGCACTCCTCGGTCGTGACGTTGCGGGTGCGCACGGTAAGGTCGCCGCCGGCGGGCATGGCATCGCGGGCATTGACGGCGAGGTTGACCACAACCTGCTCGAACTGGCCGATATCGACCTTGACCGGCCAGAGGTCGCGGCCGTGGTCGATCTTGAGCTTGATGTCGTTGCCGACCAGCCGGGCAAGCAGCATCCTGAGATCGGCGAGCACGTCGGTCAGGTTGAGCACTTCCGGCCGCAGCGTCTGCTTGCGCGAAAAGGCCAGCAATTGCCTCACCAGGGACGCCGCGCGGTTGGCGTTTTGCTTGATGTTCATGATGTCGGGGAAGGACGGGTCCGACGGACGATGGTTGGTGAGCAGAAGGTCCGACGCCATGATGATGGCGGTCAGCACATTGTTGAAGTCGTGGGCGATGCCGCCGGCAAGCTGGCCCACCGCCTGCATTTTCTGGCTCTGCGCCATCTGGCCCTCGAGCGCCTTCTGCTCGGTGGTCTCGACCGCATAGACGATCGCCGATTCCTCGGCCCCCTCGCCGCCGGCGCCATCGGCAACGGCGTTGACGTAGAAGCGGATATGGCGCTCGTCATTGCCGGGCAGCAGCGAGTCGATCGGCTCGATATTGGCCTGCCGTTGCCGCGCCTTCTCGAAGGCGGAGGCAAAGGCCGTCCGGTCGCGCTCGTGCACCACGGTATCGAACCGCACGCGCCGGTCGACCGCATCGCGGTCGACAACGGAGGAAAACAGCGACAGGAACGGCGCGTTGGTGCGCAGGATGCGGCCGCTGGCATCGACGCCGGCGATCGCCATCGGCGTCGAGTTGAAGAAGCGGGTGAAACGGACCTCCGAGGCGCGGAGGTCGGCGGAAGCATCCTCGCCCTGCGTGCGGTTGAGCACGATGGTGCGGGTCGGGCCGTTGACGCCCTCGCGACTTGCCGAAACGCGGTGCATGAAACGCACCGGCAGCGCCTGGCCGCTCATCGTCGTCAGGTCGAGATCGATGACCGCATTGCGCGTCGTGCCGGGATCGGCCTTGACCGAGCGGACCAGCGCCATGCCGTCGCCGGCCACGATTTCCGGCAGCGTGACGGCGCCCGGCGTGAAACTGGCAAGGTCGATGCCCAGCCATTCGGCAAGCGTGGCGTTGATATAGGTGACGCGGCCTTCCTGGTCGGCCGAGAAGAAGCCGGCCGGCGCGTGGTCGAGATGGTCGATGGCCTTCTGCAGGTCGAGGAAGAAGCGCTCCTGCTCGGCCCGTTCCTGCGAGATATCGGCGAGCTGCCAAGCC
Organism: Mesorhizobium sp. B1-1-8; assembly: GCF_006442795.2. Lineage (NCBI taxonomy): Bacteria > Pseudomonadati > Pseudomonadota > Alphaproteobacteria > Hyphomicrobiales > Phyllobacteriaceae > Mesorhizobium > Mesorhizobium sp. B1-1-8. The sequence goes on along the minus strand of NZ_CP083956.1, from coordinate 3,481,977 downwards.
AGCATCGGCAGCCGCTGGCCCGGCACGCTGAAGGCGCGGGCGCGGGCGCGATACCAGCGTGCGCCGGGCTCCGCACCTGGCTTGATGGACTGCGCCAGCCTGAACTCGCCGTCGCCCGCCTGGCCGTCGCGCAGGCCCGAGGCAAGCCGGTAGATGGTCATCGAGGCCTCGGGAACATCCGACAGCATCCCTTCGACGGTCTTGAGATCGGCCGCCGACGCGGCACCGGTCATGTCGGCATAGGCCCTGTTGGCATAGATGACGCGGCCCTTGGTATCGGTGACCAGGAGACCTTGCGACATCGAATCGACGAAGGCCTTCGACAATTCGTCACCGGTCGAGCGCGGCGCGATCTGCACGAAGCCGATTGCGGTGGCAAAGAGGAAGCCAACGCCGATCATGGCGAGCACGCCGAGCATGCCGAGCAGGAAAGGATCGCCCAGGCGCTCGCGGAACAGCCCGAAGACGATCGCGGCGCCGGTCAGGACGACGATGAAGACGATGAGCCTGGTGACGGCGCCCGGACGCGTGTTCTGGTCGACGATCGGTACTGGATAGAAATCGCCGCGCGCTTCCTTGGCCATGTGCCCCCTGCTCGTGATTCCGGTGCCCGACACCCGCGGACGGCCGGTTGAATCACATTCTCCCGCAGCGGAAAAGGCCCCGGCGGCAAATGTCGGATAAAAATGGCGCCGGACAACGGATTCGTGTTTCAAACTGTTCACGAAGCGTGATGCGAACTTGCGGCGGCTAGCGCCTAAGGTCTAGTGTCGCGTCACTTCAAAGAGGCGATTGGGTGTACCGATGCTGCAGTGGCTGGATAGCGTGGCGGGTCCGGGTTATGTCGCCGCAATCCTGTGGACGTTTGCGGCCCTCGTCCTGCTGGTCGTCGTGCTGCTCGTCATCAAGGTGGTCCGCAACCTGACCTTCGGAACCTTCGTCGCCGGCGGCCGGAACCGCAAGACGCGGCTGGCGGTGATGGACGCCACCGCCGTCGACAGCCATCGCCGGCTGGTGCTGGTGCGCCGCGACGATATCGAGCACCTGATCCTGATCGGCGGCCCGACCGATGTCGTTGTCGAACGCGACATAAGGCTTGCAGCACCCCGCCGCCCGGCATTGACCGGAGACAGCGGCCAGCAGCAAGCCGCCGCAGCGCGCCAGCGTGCGCCACAACCGGCTCCTGCGCCGGCGCCTGTGAAGCAGGCACCGCCACCGCCACCGCAACCGGTGCTCCAGCCGGTGGCCGCCGCCCGTCCGCGCCCTCCGGCGCCGGCGCCCAAGCCGGTGACGCCGAGCCAGCCGACGGCGAAAGTCATGCCGCTGCCCGCCTATGGGATGACGAACGGCAGCGGCCGGCATACGCCGCCGCCCCCAATCAACGATTCCATCGACGACACGCTGATGCAGGAGCTCGAGGTCTCGCTCGAAGAGTCGCGCAACAAACCGGTGGCCAGCAAACCGCCAGCCAAGCCTTCCCTTGACGATGAGATGACGAAGCTTCTCGGCGAGCTTGCCAGTCATAAGCGATAGCCGGGTCGGTCTTCGGCCGGTTCAGAAGGCGAGAACAAAAATGGCCGGAAACCCGGCCATTTTTCTTGAATCTTGCCTACTTTTCGCGTCAGTCGTCGCGATAGACCTTCTCGCGGCGCTCATGGCGCTCTTGCGCTTCGATCGACAGCGTCGCGATGGGACGCGCGTCGAGCCGCTTCAGCGCGATCGGCTCGCCGGTCTCTTCGCAATAGCCGTACGTGCCCTCGTCGATGCGCTGCAGCGCCGAGTCGATTTTCGAGATCAGCTTGCGCTGACGGTCGCGGGCGCGAAGTTCGATGGCACGGTCGGTTTCGGAAGAGGCGCGGTCTGCGAGGTCGGGGTGGTTGGCGTTTTCCTGCTGCAGGATTTCGAGGGTTTCACGCGCTTCGCGGAGAATGTCGTTCTTCCAGGTGATAAGCTTCATGCGGAAGTAGGATTTCTGCCGTTCGTTCATGAACGGCTCGTCTTCGGAGGGTACGTAATCGGCGGTAACGATGTCGTTCATTCGACTCACCCAACAACCCCAAAATTTGGCGCCTATATATTCGCGGACAAGGGGCTAGACAAGCGCAATCGGCAACTGTTTCACGCAATTGTTAGTCTCGCGCCGGCAGGCCCCAGCTCAATCGGCGGCGTCGAATTCATCCATGATTCGTGGTGGTTGTAGGGGACCGGCCATTGTGCATGACAGCGTTATCGTGACTAATCGCGCATTGCCTGCGCGTGCAGCATCATCGGGGGCCCTGTTGAGCAGACTTTATCTGTTGCGGCATGCCAAGGCCGGATGGGCGCTGCCGGGCGTGCGCGATTTCGATCGCCCGCTCGACGAATCGGGCATGGCCGATGCCGAAGCGATGGGCGAAGCCATGCGGGCTCGCGCCTACGTGCCCGATGTCACTTTGTGCTCCAACGCAAAGCGCGCGCGGCAGACGCTCGAAGGCCTTGCGGGGCGCACCGACACCGGCCGGGTGCTGTTCCTCGACACGCTCTACAGCGAGGATGCCGCCGGTTATCTCGACATCATCCGCAAAAATGGCGGCTTGGGCTCCTTGCTGGTGATCGGCCACAATCCGATGACGGAAGATCTCGCCATGGCGGTGTCAGGCGACGGCGACGAGGCCGCGCGCGGCACGCTCAATCACGGTTTTCCGACCTCCGGCCTTGCCGTAGTTCGCTTTCCCGGCAACCTTGCCGAGGCATCGCAAGGCAATGGCTATCTCGAAGCGTTTCTGACCCCCGCCGATCTCTGACACCATTTCAAACGCCGGGACCAGGGCCTATATCGGGGCCTGACGGGCGACCAGGGGCGCAATTTGGCATCATCGCTGACCACTTTCACGGACGAAGCGAGGATTGCGCTCGACACGCTGTCGGACCGCGCCGCCGGGCTCTTCTCTCCATCGCTGCGGCTGGGCGTCACCGGCCTTTCGCGCGCCGGCAAGACGGTGTTCATCTCCGCCCTCGTCCACAATCTCATCCATGGCGGGCGCCTGCCGCTGCTCAAGGCGCAGAAATCGGGCCGCATCGCCCGCGCTTTCCTCGAGGAGCAGCCGGACGACGCCGTGCCGCGCTTCCAATACGAGGACCATGTCGCGGCCCTGGTCAACGACCGCGTCTGGCCGGACTCGACGCGTGCCATTTCGGAGCTGCGGCTGACCATCGAATACGAATCGGCCTCCGGCTGGAACCGCCTGTTTTCGGCCGGCAAACTGTCGGTGGATATCGTCGACTATCCCGGCGAATGGCTGCTTGACCTGCCGCTGCTCGGCAAGTCCTTCGCCGATTTTTCGCGCGAGGCGGTCGAAATGGCGGCGCTGTCCGTGCGCACTGAACTTTCGCAGCCATGGCGCGCGCTGGCCGCGACAGCCGATCCGGATGCCGACGCCGATGAGATGACGGCGCGCCGCCTTGCCGAAAGCTTTGCCGCCTATCTAAAAGCCTGCAAGCTCGACGAGCGGGCGCTTTCGACCCTGCCGCCCGGCCGCTTCCTGATGCCCGGCGATCTTGAAGGTTCGCCGGCGCTCACCTTCGCGCCGCTGATGGCGATTTCGGCGCGGCGGCCGCGCGCCGGATCGCTGCAGGCGATGATGGAACGCCGCTACGAAGCCTACAAGACGCATGTCGTAAAACCGTTCTTTCGCGAGCACATCACACGCCTCGACCGCCAGATCGTGCTGATCGATGCCCTGCAGGCGCTCAACGCCGGCCCCGCCGCCATGGCCGATCTGGAACGCGCCGTCACCGAAATCCTGTCCTGCTTTCGGCCCGGCCGGGGCAATTTCGTCACCGATCTGTTTTCAAGGCGCATCGACCGCATCCTGGTCGCCGCCACCAAGGCCGACCATCTGCACCACGAAAGCCATGACCGGCTGCAGGCGATCGTGCGCAGGCTGGCCGACCGGGCGGTGGCGCGGGCGAATTTCAGCGGCGCCGCCGTCGACGTGGTCGCCATGGCGGCGGTGCGCTCGACCCGCGAGGGCACGGTCAAGCAGGGCCGCGAGACGCTGCCGGTGATCATCGGCACGCCGCTGAAGGGCGAGAAGATCGACGGCGAGACATTCGACGGCAAGACCGAAACCGCCATATTTCCTGGCGACTTGCCAGAAAAAGTCGATGCGGTTTTCGAACTTTCCGGATCGCATTCGCAAAGCGATGAACCGGCGATCCGCTTCGTGCGTTTCCGTCCGCCGAGGCTCGAGCGCACGGCCGAAGGCGTCACGCTGTCGTTGCCGCATATAAGGCTCGACCGCGCGCTGCAATTCCTGATCGGAGATCATCTGGCATGACCGCGCCCCGCAAACCGGCGGCCTTCCGCATCGAGCCCGAGGCGCCCCCCGCCAAGGAAACTCCGCAGCCGCGCCGTGCCGATGCGCAGGCGGTGCGCAGGCCTCGCGCAACCGCCGCCGATGTCGCGGTCGTCATTCCTTCGGAAGTCGACGTCTTCGACGAACCGGACATCGAGCAGGCCGCGCCGCCGCCGGCGACAGCGCCGCGAAAACGCTCGCTGCTTTCGCGCCTGTTCTTCGGCGCCGTCGGCGTGCTGGTCTCGCTTGCGGTCGGTCTGTGGGCCGACCAGCTCATCCGTGACCTGTTCGCGCGCAACGAATGGCTGGGTTGGCTGGCCGCCGGGATGGCTGCGATCGCGCTCCTGTCGCTGCTTGTCATCCTGGTCCGCGAATTCCTGGCCATTGCCCGTCTCGCCGAGGTCGAAAAGCTGCAGCGGCGAGCACTGGACGCAGTGGCGCGTGACGATCCCAAGGCCGCGCGTGCCTTGATCGACGAGCTTTCGGCTTTCGTCGCCGCCAAGCCCGAGACCGCGGCCGGCCGCCGCTCGCTTGCCGAGTTGCGCGGCGAGATCATCGACGGCGGCAATCTGGTGCGGCTTGCCGAAACCGAGATTCTCTCGCCGCTCGATGCACGCGCCAAGGTGATGATCCTCGAAGCGGCAAAGCGCGTCTCGCTGGTGACGGCGGTAAGCCCCCGCGCGCTTGTCGATGTCGCCTATGTCGTGTTCGAGGCCGGGCGCCTGATCCGGCGCCTGTCGGAGCTGTATGGCGGCCGCCCCGGCACGCTCGGCTTCTTCCGCCTGGCGCGCGGCGTGTTCGCGCATCTGGCGGTGACCGGCTCGATCGCCGTCGGCGACAGTTTCGTGCAGCAGATCGTCGGCCACGGGCTGGCCGCGAAACTCTCGGCGAAGCTCGGCGAAGGCGTCGTCAACGGCATGATGACGGCGCGCATCGGCATCGCCGCGATGGAAACGGCGCGACCGCTGCCGTTCATTGCGGTGAGACGCCCCGGCATGGGCGATTTCCTGTCGGCGCTGACGTCTTTCGCGACGCGCAAGGACGGCGAAACCAGGGCACAAGGTAAATAGACGAACGCCCAGAAGTGACGAAGCATTAACCAATCTTGGTCATGGTCGAGCACGTCCCAAGATCAGACTCGTTCGTGCCGGGTGTCGTCGATGAAAAGCGTAATCTTGTCCTGCGTCCTGCCTGCGACGGTTGCTGTCATCGCGCCGCTCGGCCTCGCCGGAAAGGCTTCTGGCGCGGAACCGGACAAGCAGTTCTTCCACTCGGTCGAAGGCAAGTGGGTCGGGCCTGGCGAGATCGTCGCCGGCAAATACAAAGGCACCAAATTCACCTGCAATTTCAACGGCACGACGCCTGACGGCAAGCTCGGCATGACGCTCGACGGCGACTGCCGGGTCGGCATGTTCACCCAGAAGATGTCGGCGACCGTCGAACGCAAGGGCCGCGAAGGCTACAGGGGCAGCTTCATGGGCGGCTCATCCGGCGACGGGCTCGACATTGTCGGCGGCAATGTGGTCGATGCCCAGAAGGTGGTCTTCACCATCAACCGCAAACAGCTGAACGGCGTCATGCAGGCCCGTATCCCCGGCGACGATTCGATGACCGTCACGGTCGCGGTGCGCGTCGACAAGCAGCTGGTGCCGGTCATCGGCATGAAACTGAAGCGCGTCGACACGCTGGAAGTCGGGTCAATCGCCAAGAACTGAATCAGGGCAGCGGGCAACGAAAAAAGCGGCGGCCATCGACCACCGCATTTCACTTGTCTGCGAAGATGGTCAGCTCTTGATGGTGGCCGTCAACTCGTCATAGGCCTTGCAGGCCTCATCCAGCGTCGTGGCATTCTGGTACTTCGCGGTCACCGCCTGGACTTTTGCGGTCAGGTCGGCCGCCTTGGTCGGATCCTTGGTGATTGCCGCCTGCAGCGCCGCAGCCATGTCCTGCGCCTTCTTGGCGGCCGTCTCCTGCGTGCATTCAGGTCCCTTGGAACAGGCCGAAGCGGCAAGCGCCGCAATGCCGACGGCGACGAGCAAAAACTTCCTCATGTCAGTCATCTCCTCAAAAAAGGCAGCGACCCCATCGCCGCCGCCTTCCAATGGCCGAAGCCGAGCATGCCTTAACCTTTGATTGTGACGGCACGCAACGACCGGGCTGCATAAACTTGTCTGACGCGTGTGCAACAGGCGTTTGTCGGAGAGGCGCCTGGATTGAAACCTCGGGAGACACCCTGCCCTTCATGCCAGGCCGGCCGCCCTTGCCTCTCGCTCCCCGTGCATGCAAGGAGTGCGTCGAGACAACGGGACGACAAGTATGGCGGCAGAGGCATCGAGCAGCGATCTTGTGCAGGTGGTGGCGCTGCTTGCCGCCGGCGTGGTCGCCGTGCCGATCTTCAAGCGCATGGGCCTGGGCTCCATCCTCGGCTATCTCGCCGCAGGCGTCGTCATCGGCCCGTTCGGCCTGCGCATCTTTTCCGAATCGGAGGCCATCCTGCATGTCGCCGAACTTGGCGTCGTCATGTTCCTGTTCATTATCGGGCTGGAAATGCAGCCGTCCCGGCTCTGGAGCCTGCGCCGCGAGATCTTCGGCCTCGGCGCGCTGCAGGTCGGCGTCTGCGCGATGCTGCTGACCCTGGTCGGACTGGCCGGAGGTTTTCCGATCGCGCAGTCCTTCGTCGCCGGCGCCGGCTTCGTGCTGACCTCGACGGCGATCGTCATGCAGCTTCTGGAGGAACGCGGCGATATTTCTTCGCCCAAGGGCCAGCGCATCGTCTCCATCCTGCTGCTGGAAGACCTGATGATCGTGCCGCTACTGGCGCTGGTTGCGTTCCTTGCACCCGGCGGCACCGAGACCAGCCTGTCCGAGCGCCTGACCGAGGTCGGCATCGGCATCGCCGCGATCGTCGGGCTGGTTGTGGCCGGACGCTATCTGCTCAATCCGCTCTTCCGCATCCTGGCCGATGCCCGCGCCCGCGAGGTGATGACCGCAGCCGCCTTGCTGGTGGTTCTGGGATCGGCTTTGGCCATGCAGCTTTCCGGCCTGTCGATGGCGATGGGCGCCTTCCTCGCCGGCGTGCTTCTGTCCGAATCGACCTTCCGCCACCAGCTCGAAGCCGATATCGAACCGTTCCGCGGCATCCTGCTCGGCCTTTTCTTCCTCGCCGTCGGCATGTCGCTCGACCTCGGCGTCGTTGCCCTGAACTGGCGGCTCGTCGCCATCTATGTCGTCGCTTACATGATCATGAAGGCGCTCGGCATCTACATCGTCGCGCGCATGCTCAGGACCGGCCACCGCGAAGCGCTCGAGCGCGCCGTCTTCATGGCGCAAGGCGGCGAATTCGCGTTTGTGCTCTATTCCGCTGCTGCAGCGGTCGGCATCATCGACGGCCAGGCCAATGCGACGCTGACCGCCATCATCATCATCTCGATGGTGCTGACGCCCTTGGCCATCGTGGCGCTGCGCTATCTGACGCCGCGCGACGAGCAGTCGCTCGAAGGCGTCGACATCGCCGATGGCCTCACCGGCAGCGTGCTGATCATCGGCTTCGGCCGCTTCGGCCAGATCGCCAGCCAGCCGCTGCTGCTGCGTGGTCTCGACGTGTCGATCATCGACAACGATGTCGAAATGATCCAGGCCGCCGCCGATTTCGGCTTCAAGGTTTATTATGGCGACGGCACGCGGCTGGACATCCTGCGTGCCGCCGGCGCCGGGCGGGCGCGCGCCGTGCTGATCTGCGTCGACAAGCCCGACGCCGCCGTTCGCATCGCCGAGCTCATCAAGGCGGAGTTCCCGCTGCTGACGATACTGGCGCGCGCGTTCGATCGCGGCACCGCGCTGCAGCTCATTCGCGTCGGGGTCGACTTCCAGTTGCGCGAGACCTTCGAATCGGCGCTGGTCTTTGGCGGCTCCGCCCTCGAGGCGCTGGGTGTCGACCCGCAAGACGTCGCCGAGATCATCGAGGACGTGCGGCGCCGCGACAGCGCCCGCTTCGAGACGCAACTGGCGGAAGGCATCCGGGCCGGACAACGCTTCCTGAGGGGCAATATCGGCACGCCGATCCCGACGCCGTTGACGCAACCGCGTCGTGCAGGCCGGGCGCTGAACGAAGAGACGGCAGGCGTGCTGAACAAGGCAGAGACCAAGAACTGAGGGGGAAGGCATGGCAGGGCTTGACGTGCGAGCGCTTTCGGTCGCCAAATTCTGGCGCGACGCCGGCGAGGATGCCTGGTTCGAGAAGAACGACGCCTTCGACAGGGATTTTCGCAACGGCTTTCTCGAATTGCACCATGCCGCCGCGCGGCGCGAATGCGACGACTGGAGCGCCCACGCCGAAGGCTCGCTGGCGTTGATGATCCTGCTCGACCAGTTTCCCCGCAATTGCTTTCGCGGCACGGCGCATATGTACGCGACCGATCCGCTGGCCAGGTACTTCGCTGCGAAGGCGATCGCCGCCGGCCAGGACCTGGAACTGGAAGAGCCGGTGCGCGTCTTCCTCTATCTGCCCTTCGAGCATTCGGAACTGTTTGCGGATCAGCAAAGGTCGTTGGAGCTGACGACCGCCAGGGCGCCGGACTACATCAAATATGCGCAGGAGCACTTGGACATCATCAAGCGCTTTGGCCGCTTCCCGCACCGCAACAGGATGCTTGGCCGCGAGACGACGCCGGAAGAACAGGCTTTCCTCGACGGCGGCGGTTTTTCAGGCTGATTGGTTGGCGCGCGGACACTCGCCATCGGGAGGAGTGCTATGAAAACCTTCGGAGAACGAATTCTTGGCAAGTCGATCCGCGCCGTCGAAAAGGGTCAACCGGGGTTTGGGATCACTGTTCTTTTTTCAGATGGTACTGGACTTACCGTTCATTCCGAGGTGTCGCTGCGCATGAGTGACATACCGGGCGGATCGTACATCGAACGCGTTACATCCACCGATCAAGAGATCACCCTCCACCTGGCCGGGGACGATTTCCTGACAATCTCGATTGACCGCCAGAAGCACGACGCCGTCGAGTTGTTCGTTTACCAAGATACAGACGGCACCTACGTCGTCGCGAACTAAGCGGCGCTTCGCCATCTCGGCCATTTGCGACGGTCAAGCTAATTGAGCTTTGACAGCCACCACTCCCGGCCCGACTGCAGCCGTTCGATCCCTGAAGTGTCGACGACGCCGAGCCGCTCCGAAACGGTTCTGCCTGCGACCACGAGGTCGGGCGCGATCTCGGCCAGCGGCGCCAGCACGAAGGCGCGTTCCAGCATGCGCGGATGCGGCACTTCGAGCCCGGTCTCGTGGATGACCCGGTCGCCGAACGCCAGGATGTCGATGTCGATCAGCCGCGGTCCCCAGCGCTCCTCGCGCACCCGCTTCAACCGCCTTTCGACGTCGAGGCAAAGGTCGAGCAGTCCGCGTGGCGAGAGCGCCGTCTCGATCGCCGCCGCGGCGTTGAGAAAGTCCGGCTGGTCGAGCTTGCCCCAAGGCGGGGTGCGGTAGAGCGAGGACACCGCCGTGACGCGCGACCGCTCATCGCCGTCCAGCATGCGCAGCGCCGCGGCCATGGATTTCGCCGGATCGCCGAGATTGCCGCCGAGGCTGAGATAGACGGCGCTATTCTGGCCAGACAACGGTCACCTCGACATGATCGAGCACGCCCGGCACCGGGGCGTTCGGCTTGCGCACCGTGATCGCGGCCTTCCTGATCTGCGGAAACCGCGCCGCCAGCGCCTTCGCCACTTCCAGCGCCAGCGCCTCGATCAGGAAACGGCGATGGCCGGTGACGATCTTCTCGATCACCGAAAAAGCGATGCCGTAGTTGACCGTATCCTCGATGGAATCTTCCTCCAGCGGCCGGCTGGGCTCGACCGTGAGCTCGGCATCGACATAGAAACGCTGGCCGAGCGTCTCCTCTTCGTCCAGCACGCCATGCCGGGCAAAGAAGGCGCAGTTCTTCATGCGGATGACATACATTGGTCAGCGTCCGGGCGGGTCGGTTTCTCGCGCCAGCATAGCATCGGCCACCGCCAGCGCATCCACGTTGATTGCGACATCGTGGACGCGAAACAGATCGGCACCCTTCAGCCGCAGAATAACGCTGGTGGCCGCGGTGCCGACTGCTCGCTCGGCAGGCTCGCGCCCGGTGACGCCGCCGATGAACCGCTTTCGCGACGTCCCCGCCATCAGCGGGAAACCGAGCGCCCGAAGCTCGGCAAACCGCGCCATCAGGTCGAGGTTTTCCTCGGTGGTTTCCTTGGCGAAGCCGAACCCGGCGTCGAGCACGATCTGTCCGTCGGCAACGCCGCCGGCGCGTGCGATCTCCAGCGATTTGCGCAGGAAGAGAAACTGGTCGTCGATCACGTCGGGCAGTTTCTGCCGTTCGCGCCCGGTATGCATGATGACGAGCCCGGCGCCGGTCTCGGCGGCGACGCGGGCGATGCCCGGCTCGCGCTGCAGTCCCCAGACATCATTGACGATATGCGCGCCGGCGGCGATGGCATGCCGGGCCGTCTCCTCACGATAGGTGTCGATCGAGATCAGCGCCTCGCCGGAGCGGGCGAGCGCCTCGATGACCGGCAGGACACGTCCCTGCTCTTCCGCCGCGGTCACCGGGGAAAAACCCGGCCGCGTCGATTCTCCGCCGATGTCGATGACCGCCGCCCCTTCCTCGACCATGCGGCGCACCTGTGCTATCGCCGCGTCTGGCGCGATGAACAACCCGCCATCGGAGAAGCTGTCGGGCGTGACATTGAGAATGCCGACGACCACGGCCCTGGCCCCGAGGTCGAGATGGCGTCCATGCGCCAGTTGCCATCGCCTTGTCGTCATTGTGCATCAACCATGTGTGATCCGCCGGGATTCAATTCCGTTGCGCCGGCAACGGCCGTAAAGCAAGGTGCGCGAAGAGGCAATCTGATGAACCGACCCCTGCTCTGTGCCCTGATGCTCATGCTGACCGCCATGCCGGCCGGTGCGGCTAACCTGGTCAAGACCTACAGCTATTTCAGCATCGGCGGTCGCACGCTGGACGATATCGAAAAACAGCTGTCGAAAAACGGGCCGGAGGTGAAGAGCACCGGCTCGCGGCATCCCGGCGCCACGCAGATGGCGTTCACCACCCGTATCAGCTATGCGCAGACAGCGACGTCCTGCCGGATCGCCGACGCCTCGGTTACCCTGAAGGTCAAGGTGATCCTTCCCGAATGGCGGCGGCCGCGCAAATCCGACGCGAATGTCAGGCTGTTCTGGGACACGCTGTCGGCCGACATCAAACGCCACGAGGAGCGCCATGTCGAGATCGCCAAGAACCATGCGCGCATGCTCGAGGATGCGCTGAAGGCGAGCTATCCGCAAAAGACCTGCGAAGCGGCCAAGGCAAAGGCCGCCGAGATCAGCGCGGCAGAACTCGCCGGCCACGACCAGGACCAGGTACGGTTCGATCGCGTCGAGGCAGCCAATTTCGAAAGCCGGATCCTCCGGCTCATGCACTACAGAATGCAACGCGTCGAAAACGGCCAGTTGCCGCCGCCTTGACACGAAAGCACGACCCGCACGCAGCCAAGGCCAATCTCGCCGAAGCATGGTGCCAGAGCCGAAAAAACTTTCGAGCAGCGGTCGAAATCGGCCTATACCGCACGACATAGGGCGGGTTCGCAAAGACGCGAGCCTTGGAAACACGAGATACACCCCATAGTGGCGGCAAACGCCTTGACCGGCCCGGCCGGGTTTCTGCCGTTTGCACATCAGCCTTGGAAGAACGACGTATGGATCAGACCGTCGACGCCCGCACGATGGAAACCACCTCCTCGCCGCTGACCGAGAGCGAGAAAAACGCCATCATCGGCGGCGTGCTGCTGTCGATGCTGCTGGCGGCGCTTGACCAGACCATCGTCGCCCCTGCCATGCCGACTATGGGGCGGCTGCTTGGCCATGCCGAATATCTGCCGTGGATCGTGACCGGCTATCTTCTGACCGCCACCGCGATGGCGCCGCTCTACGGCAAGATCTCCGACGTCTACGGACGCCGGCCGACCGTCTACGCGGCGATCCTGATTTTTCTTGCTGGCTCGCTGGTCAGCGCGCTTGCCCCCAACATGCTGGTGCTCATCGTCGGACGCGCGATCCAGGGTGCGGGCGGCGGCGGCTTGTTTGCGCTGGCGCAGACGGTGATCGGCGACCTGGTGCCGCCGCGCGAGCGGGCGCGTTACGCCGCGTGGATTGCCGGCACCTGGGCGGTTGCCAGCATCGCCGGTCCGCTGCTCGGAGGCACCTTCGCCGAACACCTGCACTGGTCGCTGATCTTCTGGATCAACATGCCCCTCGGCCTTCTGGCAATGGCGATCATCAACAAGCCTCTGAAGAAGCTGCCGATCACAGCAAAACATCATCGCATCGACGGTCTCGGAGCGCTTCTATTGATCGTGGCAACCGCGCTGCTGCTGCTGGCGCTGAATTGGGGCGGCAGCGCCTACCCATGGCTGTCGCGCGAAATCCTGGGATTGCTTGGCTGTTCTGCGGTTGTCTGGGCCGCCTTCGCGCTGCGGCTCATGCGTGCCGCTGAGCCGCTGATCTCGCTCGAAGTGCTCGGTAACCCCATCGTTCTGGCAGGCACGAGTTCATTGTTCCTGCTGCAGGCCTCCAACATCGGCCTTGCCGTCTACCTGCCGGTCTATCTGCAATCGATCATCGGGCTTTCGGCAAGTGAATCGGGCATCGCCCTGCTCGGCTTCATGCTCGGGACCGTCGCCGGCGCGACCTTCAGCGGACGCACAATACCGCGCTTCGTCCATTACAAGCGGATCGCGATGGTGGGCGTGATCTTCGCAGTGCTGTGCCTCGGCGTGCTCGGCATGGTGGCGGCGCATGCCTCGCTGCTGACGGTGGAGATACTGACGACCTTGATCGGTCTGGGCAGCGGAACGACGTTTCCCGTCGCCACCGTATCGGTTCAGAACGCCGTCGACAGGGCACATCTCGGCGTCGCCACCGGCGTGTTGACCTTCCTTCGCTCATTGGGCAGCGCACTGGGGGTCGCGATCCTCGGCGCAGTTGCGTTGGGTTACGGCCTGCCGCTGGCCGGCGAAGGCGCGCGTTCGGCCGGCGTCATCGCGTCGGGCGAAGCTTTCGTCATGATTTTTCTGGTCGCGGCAACGATCCTGTTTCTGGCGTTGATAATGCTTGCGCTGATGCCGGAAAAGCCGCTCCGCGGCCAGGCCGAGCACGACGCGCCTATTCTGTCGGAGTAGCGACCGTTAATCGTGAACGCCAAGCTTCTTCTGCAGGCTGGTCGACGAGGTCGTGTACTGGAAAACGATGCGCTCGCCGGGACTGACGATGCGCTTGGCCGCCTGCGCCATCAGGGCGACCTCATGGAAACCCGACAGGATCAGCTTCAGTTTGCCGGGGTACCAGTTGATGTCGCCGATCGCGAATATGCCGGGAAACGACGTCTGGAATTTCTCGGTGTCCACCGGGATCAGGTTCTCATGCAGATTGAGGCCCCATTCGGCGATCGGCCCGAGCTTCATGGTCAGGCCAAAAAAGGGCAGCATCCGGGTGCACGGCACCTCGATGTCGCCGTCCGGACCGCCCTTGATGGTCGCCGACGAGAGCTGGCCGTCGGCGCCGGTCAGAGCGCTCACCTGACCGACCCGGAAATCCAGCTGCTTCATCTCCTGCATGGCATACATCTTGTTGACGCTGTCGGGCGCCGCGCGGAATTCCGGGCGCCGGTGGACGAGCGTCACGCTTTTTGCAATCGGCTGCAGATTGAGCGTCCAGTCGAGCGCGGAGTCGCCGCCGCCGACGATGACGAGATCGTGGCCGCGGAAATCCTCCATGCGGCGGACGGAGTAGAAGACACTTTTGCCTTCATAGCCCTCGATGCCGGGGATGGGCGGGCGCTTGGGCTGGAACGAGCCGCCGCCGGCGGCGATCACCACCACCTTGGCCTCGAACACCTCGTTCTCGTCGGTGGTGACTCGGAAGCCGCCGTGTTCGAGTTTTTCAAGGCTTGAGACCATGCGGTTGAAGGTGAATTCCGGTTTGAACGGATGGATCTGCTCGATGAGCTTGTCGACCAGGCCTTGCGCGGAGATCATGGGCCAGCCGGGAATGTCGTAGATCGGCTTTTCCGGATAGAGTTCCGCGCACTGGCCGCCGGGACGGTCGAGAATGTCGATCAGATGGCATTTCATGTCGAGCAGGCCGAGCTCGAACACGGCGAACAGGCCAACCGGCCCTGCCCCGACAATGAGAACGTCCGTCTTGGTTGTATCGGTCATCGATGCGCCCTGTTGCAAAAGTGGTGCGACACTGCATGACGATTGGCCGGCTGCCAAGCAGCCAGGGACAAAATTGGAGGAAGGGCGCTGGCTCAGCCCTGGCGGGCGGGAACGCGCACGACCAGGCCGTCGAGCGCGTCGCGCACCTTGATCTGGCAGGAAAGACGCGAGTTCGGCTGGACCTCGTAGGCGAAGTCCAGCATGTCCTCCTCCATCGCCTCCGGCTCGCCGACTTCCGCCGTCCACGCCTCATCGACATAGACATGGCAGGTCGCGCAGGCGCAGGCGCCGCCGCATTCGGCCTCGATGCCGGGGACCGCGTTGCGGATCGCGTTTTCCATGACGGTCGAGCCGTTCTCGGCATCCACGTTGAATCGAGTGCCGTCATGGGCAATGAAGGTCAGCTTGGTCATTTGTCACCTGAAGGAGTCGCAGCCGAGATAATCACTCCGCCGGACAAGTCAACTGCGGCGCGAAAACGCCACCGCATGACGCTTTTTTGGAAGAGGGCGGTTTGCCGGCGCCGGCGCATGTCCCAAAAAAGCGCAGCTGTTTGGCAAGACGACATGCATGGCCTGAGCCCGCTTTCAGCGCCTTAGCGGCTGATGGCGGCGATGAAGTCGCGCACTTCTTCGATCAGTATGCCAAGCCTCTGCAGCAGGCGCGCATCGTCAGGCTGCTTCTCTATGGTGGCGGCGCATTCGGCGACTGCAAAGGCGCCGACCCCGCGCGCCGAGCCTTTCAGGCTATGTGCGAGAAGCACCCGTTCCCTGGCGTCGGCGTCGAGGACCTTGTCGCGGACCGACAGCGCCTGCTGCACGAACAGCGCCAGCACTTCCCGTTCGAGCTCGCGGTCACCCATCGTCTGGCGCGCCAGATGGGCTAGATCCACAGGGCGGGCTCCTGCCGTCCCCGAGACGTCGCCACCGGGCATGGAAAACGCTATACCGCTCTCACCACGCATACGCTCTGCAACTCCATCGGGCAGGCAGGCCGCCCCGAAAATTAGGCGATTCCCGTCGCCAACGGGTTAACGACTGGCGGGGAAAAATGTTGTCACAGAGGCACCCAAATCACGCTTCCGTTAACCTTATATTTAAAGTTTTACGTATCCGCCGGAATGCATGTTTTCTTTACCCCTGTGTGTCATTACGATACGAAGGTCCATTTTTCAGCCTCCTGCGTGGGATCGACAAGCCAAAATCAGGCCAAAATCATAAGTCCCCCGGCAGCTAGTACAGGGTAGCGAAGGCATGGCTAAGACACCGACGACCAAATCTCTCGAGAGCGACGTAGCCGCGGAACTGGAAAAAGCGCTGGATCTCGATCTCAGCGGCGACGGCGGGCTCGATATGGCGGCGTCGATGGAGGATCTCGAAGCCCAGATATCGCAGGCGGCGGACGAGCTGGCGCGTGAAGGTCGCAGCCAGAGGACCGAACCGGCAGCCCAGGCCCAGGCTCCGGCAGCCGCGCCCAAGACAAAGCCGGCCGAATTGCGCCCGGTCGAATCGCGCAATGGCGCGCAGCCGGCGGGCTTCACGCCTGCCCCGGGCTTCACGCCGGCAAATGGCTTCACCCCAGCCAATGACGACCGCCAGAAGGACTACCGGACGCTGCTGCACGGCCTCAACAAGCGTGCCTCGAGCACGGTCTACTGGGTCGTGGCCTTCATCTCGCTGGCCTGGATCGCCGGCGCCGGCGGTCTGGCCAACCTTTTGTTCGGCCCCGGCATCTGGAAGATCCGCACCTTCGACCAGTTCTTCGCCCGCCCCGAGCTGATCGGCCTGGCGGTCGCGACGATACTGCCCGTGATCCTGTTCTGGGCTTTCGCTGCCATGATCCGGCGCGCGCAGGAAATGCGCATTGCCGCGCAATCGATGACCGAAGTCGCCTTCCGCCTGGCCGAGCCGGAAAACCTCGCCCAGGACCGCGTCATGATGATCGGCCAGGCCGTTCGCCGCGAGGTCGCGGCGATGGGCGAAGGCATCGAGCGCACCCTGGCCCGTGCCGTCGAGCTCGAAACGCTGGTCCACAGCGAGGTCAACCAGATCGAGCGCTCCTATTCCGAAAATGAGGCCCGCATCCGCAATCTGGTCGATGGCCTGGGCAGCGAACGCGAAGCGGTCGTCACCCATGCCGAGCGCGTGCGCGCCTCGATCGCCGGCGCCCACGAGACGTTGCGCGACGAAATCGGCGCCGCCAGCGACATCATCCGCGACTCCATCCTCAATGCCTCGACCAAGCTGTCGATGACGATCAACAATTCGGGCGACACGCTGATCGATCGCATCAACGAAAGCTCGATGTCGATCTTCGATTCGGTGGAGGGCCGTCTCGATACCATCACCGACAAGCTGTCGACTTCCGGCGAGGCCTTCGCCAGCCTTCTCGACACCCGCATCGCCAAGCTGACCGACACCACGGACGGGCTGACGCGCTCGCTGACCGACCTGCTCGACGACCGCACCCATGGCATGGTCTCGCTGCTCGGCGGCGCCGCGCGCACGCTGAGTTCGGAATTCGAAAACAGCCTCAACGGCATCGAGCGGACACTAGCCGAACGCGGCCAGGCGCTGATCAGCGAATTCCAGACCCGTGCGGAGGCGCTCGATACCGGCACCCAGAAGCTCAATGCCGCGCTCGAAGCCCGCGCCCGCCAGATCAACGAGACGCTGGTCGAGCGTGCCCGCGAGATCGCCCACACCTTCGCCGAGAGCAAGGACCAGCTGTCGTCGATGATCGATCAGGGCAAAACCCAGATCGGCGCCGACATGGCCGACATCATCTCGTCGACCTCGTCCATGCTCGAGGCCCGCGCCACCGACTTCGCCGGGCGCATGGAGGCTGCCCGCCACGTGGTATCGCGCTCCTTCGACGCCGACATCCAGCGGCTTGCCGATGCCCGCGTCGGCATCGAGGAAGCGGTCGAGAATCACAGCCGCAAGCTTTCGGAAAGCCGCGACCGCATGGCCGCCGCCATGGAGGCGGATCTGGCGAAATTCGCCGAGGGCCGCGCCGGCATCGATGCCGCGGTGACCAACCAGGTGCAGAAGCTGGCCGAGGGCCGTAACCTGATCTCGCGCGCGCTGGACGAGGATCTGCGCAAGGTCAATGAGTCGCGCGCCGCCATCGACGCCTCGCTCGGCGCCCATCTCGAACAGCTCGAGGAAGGCCGCAACCGCCTCGCCCAGGCATTGAACGAAGACTCCGGAAAACTCGTGCAAGCCCGTACATTGATTGACGAAATGGTCGCGGGTCATGTCGGAAAGCTGGCCGAGGGCCGCAATATCCTGGCGCGCGCTCTCGAAGCCGATCTCAGCAAGCTGGCCGACAGCCGCGCCAGCGTCGACGGCCTCGTCGCCGGCCAGGTCGAGAAGATCGCCGAGGGCCGCGCCGTGCTCGCCAAGGCGCTCGAGACCGACATCATCGGCATCAGGAACCTGATCGAGACCCATTCCTCGAAGCTGGCCGAAGACAGGGGCGAACTCAGCCGCGCGCTGGAGGACGACCTCACCGGCATTCGCAATCTGATCGAAGGTCACGCCGGCAAGCTCGCCGACGACCGCAGCCTGCTGTCGCAGACGCTGGAAGCCGACCTCGCCAAGCTGGCCGAAAGCCGCGCCAGCATCGACGGCCTGGTTGCCGGCCAGGTCGAGAAGCTCGCCGAAGGCCGCGATATCTTGAAGCGCGCGCTCGAAGCCGATCTCAACACGATCAAGGGCGCCATCGCCGGACATTCCGACAAGCTGCTGGAGGACCGCGGCCAGTTGTCCAGGGCTCTGGAAGCCGACCTGCAGACGGTCAGCGGCGCCATCGCCGACCATCAGAACAGGCTTGTCCAGGACCGCTCGGTGCTAGCCAAGTCGCTCGAGGAGGATCTCGCCAAGCTTGCCGAAAGCCGCTCCAGCATCGATGGGCTGGTCGCCGGGCAGGTCGAGAAGCTGGCCGAAGGCCGCGATATCCTGAAGCGCGCGCTGGAAGCGGATCTCAACACGATCCAGGGCGCCGTCATCGATCATTCGCAGAAGATCACCGATCACCGCGCCGAACTTTCGCGGGCCCTTGAAGCCGACATGGGCAATGTCAGCGGCCTCATGCAGGGCCATACCGACAGGCTCTCGCAGGACCGCGCCGCGCTGTCCAGGGCACTCGAAGACGATCTCGCCAAGCTTGCCGAGAGCCGTTCCAGCATCGATGGGCTGGTCGCCGGCCAGGTCGAAAAGCTGGCCGAGGGCCGCGACATCCTCAAGCGCGCCCTTGAAGCCGATCTCGCCAGGCTGGCCGAGAGCCGTTCCAGCATCGACGGGCTCGTCACCGGCCAAGTCGAGAAACTCGCCGAGGGCCGCGATCTCCTCACGCGTGCGCTCGAAGCCGATCTTGCCAAGCTGGCCGAAAGCCGCGCCGGCATCGACGGACTGGTCGCCGGACAGGTCGAGAAACTGGCCGAGGGCCGCGACATCCTCAGGCGCGCACTCGAAACCGACCTGCAGAAGCTCTCCGAGAGCCGCTCCGAGATCGACGACGTCATCGCCGGCCATGTCGGCAAGTTGTCCGAAGGCCGCGACATGCTGGCCCGGGCGCTCGAGGACGACCTCGCCAAGCTCGTCGATGCGCGCAAGGACGTCGACCGTTCGGTGTCGGGTCATATCGACCAGATCGCCGCCAGGAGCAACGACATCTCGGCCGCCATTGCCGCCGATGTCGAGAAGATCGAGCAGGCCTTCAGCCGGCAGACCGGCATCATCGAGGAACGCGCCGGGACCATGGAGCGGGCGCTGTCGACCGGCGTCGACAATGTCCGCGGCGTGCTCGAAAAGACCGCTGTCTTCGTTGCCGGTGCCTTGCGCGACAAGGTCATGGAAGTCACCAGCACCCTGCATGAGCAGGCCGGCCTCGCCTTCAGCGACGCCGATCGCAAGATCGCCGAGCGTGCCGAACAGACTTCGGCTGCGCTGCTTGCCAGGGCCGAGGATATCGCCCACGCCTTCGAGGAGGCGGATCGCCGCCTGCACGAGCGTGCCCAGGATACATCCAACATGCTCATGGGCCGCGCCGACGATGCCTCCAACACGCTGATGGCCCGCGCCGAGGCAACAGCCGACAAGCTGGCCGCCCGCGCCAGCGAGATCGCCGGCACCTTCGATGCCGCCGACCAGAAGCTGGTCGCCCGCGCGGTCGAGACGGCGCAGTCTCTTGCCGCTCGCGCCGGCGATATCCTGCGCAATTTCGAGGGCGCCGATGAGCGGCTTGCCATGCGCATCAGCGAATCGGCTGAGGCGCTTGCGGCCCGCGCCTCCGATCTCGGCCGCGTCTTCGATGCCGCCGACCAGCACCTGATCTCGCGCATCGCCGAGGGTTCGGAAGCGCTGTCGTCAAGGGCGTCCGAGATTGCCCGCATCTTCGACGATGCCGATCAGCGGCTCGTCTCGCGCATTGCCGACAGCACCTCGACGATCGGCGGACATGCCGACACCATCGTCGGCGCCTTCGCCAGCACCGAGCAGCGCGTCGCCGATCGCGCCCGCCAGACCGGCCAGGAACTCGCCGTCCACGCCCGTGAGATCGAGCAGGCGCTGGCCGGCGCCGACGATCGGCTGGCGTCGAGCGCAGCGGCGGCTGCCGCGCGTGTCGAGGAGCAGGTTGCGAGCGTCGAGAACCGCCTCGCCTACACCGCCGAGACGATGGGCCAGAAGCTCAGCGAGCAGGTCTCCAGCGCCGAGGCGCAGCTCATTTCACGCGCCAACGTCATTGCCGAAACTTTCACCGCGGTCGGCCAGCATATCGGCCAGAGCACCAATGAGGCGGCCAGGACCATTGCCTCCAACACCCGCGAACTCAACACCATGCTTGCGGCACGTTCCGCCGAAATGTCGAAGATCCTCGACGAGACGGCAAAGCCCCTGGTCGAGCGCTTCGCCCAGGGCGGCTCGGAACTGCAAAAGAGCATGGAAGCGGTCACCGAACGGGCGACCGAGAAGCTGCGCAGCGAAAACGCCGCCCTCGTCAACGCGCTCGCCAGCCGCACCGCCGAGACGCTTTCGGCTGTCGAAGGCGCGCGCGAGACGCTTGCCGACAGTGTCGCCGACCTCATCGGCCGCATGACGACGTCCAGCGCGCAGCTGGGCCAGCTGATCGATCAGGCGGCCGTCAACCTCGGTCAGGTCGAGGAGCGCCTTAACGGCAGCACGCAGAGCTTCGCCACGACCACGGAAAGGGCCGCCCAGACCTTCGCCAGCTCGGCGCGCCTGGTCGATTCCAACACGACGCGGCTCACCGACCTGTCGTCGGCAACCTTGCGCGAGGTCGCCTCGATCGCGACCAAGTTCGACGAGCACAGCCGTCTGCTCTCCAGCGCTTCGGATCTCTTGAGTTCCGCGCAGAGCAATCTCGAACACACGCTGGAGCGGCAGTCTTCGCTGGAAGATCTCGCGGTCGGCCTGGTCAAGAAATCGGAAGATCTCGAGAAGGTGATGCGATCGTTCGAGAACCTGGTCGGGCAGACGATGCAGAACGCCGAAGGCCGGACGATGGAATCGGCGGAGAAGATCCGCACCGCCATCGCCGATGTGGTCGATTCGGCAACGCGCCGCTTCGCCGACGCGACGGAAGAGATGCGGCGCACCGCCGGTTCGATCAAGAGCGAGCTCGATCTCACACGCGCCGAGCTGAAGAAGGGCGTCATCGAGATGCCGGAGGAGGCCAAGGAATCGACCTCGGCCATCCGCCGCGCCGTCGCCGAGCAGATCAACGCGCTCAAGGAACTGTCGGATATCGTCGCCAAATCCGGCCGCAGCGGCAGCAGCGACGCCGGCGAGCCGCGCGGCCTGCGTCCTGCGCCGCAAGCGCCGGCCCGTGCCGCCGAGCCGCTGCGTCGTCCGCCGGCGCCGCAGCCGCAACCACAACAGCCGGAATTCCGTGCTCCGCCGCAGGCCCCGCCGCTGGCGGAGACCACGCTGCGCGGCACGCTCGACCTCGAGCGCCCCGCCGAGACGGCGCCGCGCCGCGACCCCAACGGCAAGTCGCCGCAGGGCGGCTGGGTGCGCGATCTGCTGACCAACGCATCGCGCGAGGAGGAGCTGAGGCCGGCCGCACCCGCGGAAGCGCCGCGCGCAGCACCCGCCCAGCGCTCGCCGCTGCATGTCATGGAATCGCTCAATTCGCTGTCCGTCGACATCGCGCGGGCGATCGATCATGACGCCTCGATCGAGCTGTGGAACCGCTACCGCCGCGGCGAACGCGACGTGTTCACGCGCCGTCTATACACGCTGAAAGGCCAGCAGACCTTCGACGAGATCCGCCGCAAGTACCAGGCTGAAGCCGAGTTCCGCGCCGCCGTCGACCGCTATTGCGACGATTTCGAGAAGCTGCTCAAGGACGTGTCGCGCAACGACCGCGACAACATCATGGCGCAGACCTATCTGACCTCTGATACCGGCAAGGTCTACACCATGCTGGCCCACGCCAGCGGCCGCCTGCACTGAGCCGGCGAGCGCATTGCTCAAACAAAAACAAAAGGCGGACCTCGGTCCGCCTTTTTCATGTCCTCGATGCCTGATTGGCGCCTGGCGCGCTTCAGATCACCGAATCCGTCCAGCGAACAATATCCTTGGCCGCCTTGCCAAATGCTGCGTCCAGCGCACCGACATAGGCGGCGTTGCCGCCGCCCGAGACCGGCGCGCTCGCGCTGAAGCCCTTCGAGGCACGCACCTCGCCGTTGCGGTCGTTGAGGATGCGCACGAACAGGTCGACATCGGCATGATCGCCGCCGTTGACGCGGACGTCGAAAGTCCGCACCTCGACGATGATCTGGTAGTCGATCGCCAGCCCCTCGCCCGGCTTGCCGACGCCGGCAAAGCTGCCGGAATGCTGGAAGGTCTCGGCCAGCCTTGCCTGCACGATGAGCGGTAGCCGGTCCGCCCATTGCGCTCCCTTGAGATACTGGATCGAGCTGTCGGATGGCCTGATGACGATGTTCTGGCTGTCCAGCGCCTTAAGCGCCGAAGGCTGGGCGATCAGGATCTGGCGGCGGCTGTGGCCGCGCATGTCGATCGAGGGAGCGGAAAGCTCGAATGTGTCGAGCGGCGCCGGCTTGGCGCCTAATGCCGCGCAGCCGGCAAGCGTGAGCGCAAGCAGCGCCGCAGCCGATGTCGATCCGCCCACCCTCATCTTGCCCGACTTCACGCCCGATCCCCGTTGTCCCCGGATCTTACGATCAACCCACACTTGCAGTTCACGTTCTTGGCGTTCGCGGCGGCCGAAGTCAACGCCGCGCCCTGCCGTCGAACTGCCGGACCTCGCCCTCGCCGCCCGACAGGATGCGCTGCGGATTGCGGCTGAGATCGGTGACCGCTTCCTCGATGCGGTTGATCGAGCGCCGGCTGTCCTGCACCAGCGCCTCCACATTCTGCAGCCCCGAGCCCGAGAAGCGCGAAAGATTGTCGACGATGGTGCCGAGACGGGCGTTCAGCGTGTCGGCAACCTGCTTGAAGGATTTCAGCGTCGACCTGGCATCGGCCATCACGCCGTTGGCCTCGCCGGATCCGAGCAGCTGATCGACCTTGGCCAGGATACCGTCGACACGCACGGAGGCATCGTTGAGGCGCTGGGCGAGCTGACGGGCGTCCTTGATGGTTTCGTTGATGTCGTCGGCGCGGTTGGCGATCTTGTCGGTGACCTTGGCGATGTCGGCGGCGGCCTTGTCGGCATTGTCGCTGGCCTTCTGGATATTAGAGAGCGCCGCACGCACGTCGGCCGGATCGATGCTGTCAAGCACGCCGTTGGCCTTGGCCAGCGTGCCTTGCGTCTGCTTGGCGAATTCGTTGATCGAGACGACCGCCGTGTTGACGTTGTCGATGACGGTGTCGAACTGCTTGGAGGTTTCCTTCAAATTGGCGGTGACGGTATCGACATTGGCGACAATGCTCTTGATCTGGTCCTTGTCGACGGCATTAAGCAGGCCTTCGGCCGCCTTCAGCGTGCTGTCGAGCCTGCCCGACACGTTTTTCAACTGGTCCGAAAGCGAGCTGACCGCGGACAGGAACTTGTCGATGCCGTCCGAATTCTTGGCCAGCGCGTCCGAGAAGGTCTCGACATTCTTGACGGTCTGCGTCAGCGGCCCGCGAACGTCCTTGGTGAAGCCTTCGAGTTCCGAAAGCACTTTGTCGGCCCGCTCGAAGATGTCTTGCGCCGTCTGCAAAAGGTTGGTCACGGCCGAGGGATTGGCGACGATCACGGCGACCTTGCCTTCGTTTTCGGCTTCGTCGAGCAGCCTTGCCTCCTTGGCGCCGGCTCCTTTGAGTTCGAGATTGGCCTGGCCGCTGAGCCCGGAAATGCCGATATCCGCCCGCGTCGATTTGGTGAGCGGCGTATTCCTTCCGACTTCGGTGGTGGCAATGGCGGCTGACGGATCGTTGGGGTCGATATCGACACGTTTGACCACACCGACCCTGACGCCGTTGAACAGCACCAGACTGCCGGGGCCGAGGCCGGAGGCCGAACCCGGAATACGCACGAGCAGCGTCGCCGTCACACCCCTGTTGCCGATATTGGCGGTCCAATAGACGAAGGCGAAGGCCGCGAGGATCGCGACCAGCGTGAAGATGCCGACAATTACATAGTTGGCTCTTGTTTCCATTGCCCCACTTATGGCTATGCGCGCGCCGCAAGATCAAGCTGCCGGGCGCGTTTTCCGCGGAAATAGGATTTCACCCACGGCTCCTCGCTCTTCAGCATGTCGTCGATCGTGCCTTCGACCAGCACCTTCTTCTTGCCGAGCACCGCCACGTGGTCGCAGGCGGTAAACAGCGTGTCGAGGTCGTGCGTGACCATGTAGACGGTCAGATCCATGGTGTCGCGCAGCTTGACGACCAGCTCGTCGAACTCGGCCGCGCTGATCGGATCGAGGCCCGATGTCGGCTCGTCGAGAAAGACGATGTCCGGGTCGAGCGCCAGCGCGCGCGCCAGGGCCGCGCGCTTGATCATGCCGCCGGAAAGCTCGGAGGGAAATTTTTGCGCTGCATCGGGCGGCAGCCCGACCAGCTCGACCTTCAGCAGCGCCAACTCGTCCATCAGCTTCTTCGGCAGATCGAGATATTCGCGCATCGGCACCTGCACATTTTCCTGCACCGTCAGCGCCGAAAACAGCGCGCCATGCTGGAAAAGAACGCCAAGCCGCATGTCGATGCGCAGGCGCTCGATGTCGCTCGCCTTCTCCACGTCGACGCCGAACAGCGTGATCGTCCCCGACTGCTTCGGCATCAGGCCGAGGATGGTTCGCAACAGGACGGACTTACCGGCGCCCGAGGCGCCGACAAAGCCAAGGATCTCGCCGCGCCTGATGTCGAGCGAGAGCTTCTCGAGGATCAGCCTGTCGTCGATGGCAACGGTGACGTCTCGCACCGAAAGCACGATCTCGTTCTCGCCCGCATCCTCCGCCGCCGTGGCTCCATTGCCGTTCGCCATCTCAGAACTCGATCGATGCGTAGAACATGGCGAAAAGCCCGTCGAGGATGATGACGACGAAGATCGACTTCACCACCGAGGCGGTCACGTGCAGGCCGAGCGATTCGGCGCTGCCGCCGACCTTCATGCCTTCGACGGAGGCGATGGTGCCGATGATCATGGCCATGAACGGCGCCTTGATCAGCCCGGCGAAAATGGTGCTGAGATCGATGGCGACGCGCAGCCGGTCGATGAAGGCGGTGGGCTCGATGCCGGAATAGAGCCAGGCCGCGATAATGCCGCCGCCGAGCGCGGCGAAATTGGCGATGATGGTCAGGCATGGCAGCGCGATCACCAGCGCGACCAGCCTGGGAAAGACCAGCACGCCGATCGGGTTCAGCCCGATCACCTTCAGCGCATCGACCTCCTCGCGCATTTTCATCGAGCCGATTTCGGCGGTAATGGCGCTGCCGGAGCGGCCGGCGATCATGATCGCCGTCATCAGCACGCCGAGCTCGCGCAGGATCAGCACGCCGACGAGGTCGACGACGAAGATATCGGCGCCGAAATAGCTCAGCTGATAGGCGCCCTGCTGGGCAACGATGGCGCCGACGATGGCCGACATCAGCACCACGACCGGAATGGCGCCGACGCCCATGCGGTCGATCTGGTTGAAGATTGCCGCCGGATTGACGGCATGGCCGCGGCCGAGCTTCATCTGCGCGCCGCGAATGGTGGCGCCGAGAATGTTCATCGAGGCGAGGAAATCGTCGCGCATCTCGTAGACACGCCGGCCGAGCGCCTCCAGCGCGCGCAGGATGATGTTGGGCGGTCCGGAAGGTCCCGATTCGGGCTCGCGGCGAACCGCGTCGCCGACGGCGCCGAGCAGGATCGAGGCGATCTCGCTCTGCCCCTGGACATGGACTTCGACACCCTTCTTCTCGAACGCGCAGGCCAGCCGATCGATCAGCCAGGCGCCGGCCGTGTCCAACTTCTCGATTTGCGAAAGGTCGAGCATCAGCGTCTTGGCGTCGCCGCGCTTCTCTATCTTGCGCATCTCGGCATCGACCGATGCGACGGTCCGTGTTGTCCAGACGCCGGAAAAAGCGCAGCCGAGCACCCCGCCTTCCTCGCCGACGGCGATGCGCGGCTGGTGGTTGTCGCTGGCGGCGGCGCTTGCGCCGCGTTTGCGGATGGTCAACATGGCGTCCTGTTTAGCGTGACCGGACCGGCGTGTCGATTTGCCGGCAGACTGGTGTTGCACAGCCGGAGAAGAAAATTATGGCGCGTGTCATTTCGGTCGAGGCCGAGCGGTTTCCGATTGCCGGCACCTTCACCATCTCGCGCGGATCGAAAACCGAAGCCGAGGTCATTACCTGCACGATCGGCGAAAACGGCCATGTCGGGCGTGGCGAATGCGTTCCCTACAAGCGTTATGGCGAGACCATGGAGGGCGTGCGCGCCGCGATCGAGGCGATGCGAAAGCAGATCGTGGACGGCATCGGCCGAACCGCGCTGCTGGATGTCATGCCGGCCGGCGCAGCCCGCAATGCCATCGACTGCGCGCTTTGGGACCTCGAGGCCAAGCTGAGCGGCAAGCCGGTGGCGAATGCCATTGGCGCGGCTCCGCTGCACGCCCTGGAAACCGCCTACACGCTGTCGCTCGCCGAGCCGGAAGCCATGGCGGCGCAAGCGCGCGCCAACGCCACCCGGCCGCTGCTCAAAGTCAAGATCGGCGGCGTCAACGATATCGCGCGCATCCGCGCGGTCACCGAAACCGCGCCCGAGAGCCGCATCATCCTCGATGCCAATGAGGGGTGGACGGACGACAATGTCGTCGAGAATCTCGCTTTTGCCGCACAGCATCGCATCGCGCTGGTCGAACAGCCGCTTCCCGCCGGTCGCGACGGCATCTTGCGCCAGATCGCGCATCCGGTGCCGATCTGCGCCGATGAAAGCGTGCATGAGGCAAAGGACCTCGATTCGCTGGTCGGCCTCTATGACGCCGTCAATATCAAGCTCGACAAGTCGGGCGGCCTGACCGAAGCGCTCAAGCTTCGCGCCCGCGCCCGCGAACTGGGCTTCGGTGTGATGGTGGGCTGCATGGTCGGCACCTCGCTCGCCATGGCACCGGCTGTGCTGCTGGCTCAAGGAGCCGATTTCGTCGACCTCGACGGGCCGCTGCTTTTGGCGCGCGACCACGAGCCTGGCCTTGTCTACCGCGGATCGCTGGTCTCACCCCCTGACAGTGCGCTGTGGGGCTGAGCGCGCGGCAAGCCCGATCAGTGCAAGACCAATGATCGCGATCGGGATCATAGCCAGGAAACCGTCGACGCCGAAGCGATCATAGAGCGGGCCGGAAGCGAGCGTCACCGCGGCCATGAAGAAGCCGTTGAAGAAGTAGGCGATGCCTTGCGCCGCGCCCGTACGCTCTTCGGAAACCGTCTCGCCGATCATCTTTTGCAGGCCGATCAGCACCATGGCCACCGACACCGAATGCAGTGTCTGGACGCCGAAAAAACCTGCCACGCCAAGGCCGAGCGGCCAGATCAGCGGAAAAGCGATCCAGCGCACGATCGAGCCGATGCTGGCGATCACCATCACCCTGACCACCGACACGGAAGCGAAAATGCGGTTGAAAAACAAAAACATGCAGACCTCGGACACCACGCCCCAGGCCCATAGTAGGCCGACGACGGAATCGCTGATGCCGACCGATTTCCAGTAGATCGACACAAAGCCGTAGAGGAAGGCGTGGCTGGCGGTGATGATGCCGACGCCGAGGGTGAAATAGACGAAATAGGCATTGAGCAGGCCCGGCGCCGAATGTTGGATCTCGGTCGCCGAAAGCGGTGAGGCGCGGCGCGGCCGTCCCATGCGCGGCGCCAGCAGTCCCGCGACGAGCGCCGCGGCAAGGGCCACGAAGATGATCGCCGGAACGGCCCGAGGGCCGGTGGCCGCCAGGATGAAGCCGCCAGCCACATTGGCGCAGAGATAGGAGATCGACCCCCATTTGCGCATGGCGGTGTAGTTGGAACCGAAGCGGCGCACGCCCGACAGCGCCAGCGAATCGGCGATCGGCGAATGCGGTGTCCAGACGATCGTCAGCAGCAGCGATACCGCAAGCACGATCGCATAGGTCGCCGGCAGGAAATAGCCTGCCGAAATGACCATCGATGCCGCGACCAGCGCGACATAGACATTGGCGCGATCCTTTGCCCGGTCGGCAAAGGCCGTGAGCAGCGGCGTCGTCACCACGCGCAAAAACATCGGCGCCGCCAGGATGACGGCGATCTGCTCGGCATGAAAACCTTTCGCCTGCAACCAGAGCGGAAAGTAAGGCAGATGAGTGCCTTGCGAGACGAACAAGGTCGCGAAGATCAGGCCCATGCGCAGTTCAAAATGGCGAGGTTTGACCAATTGTTCAGGCGAAAGCGGCGGCAGCGACATGAATCGATCCAATTGCGCTGCACTCTCCGGGTTGCAACGCGTCTCGATCCCTAACATGAGGCCAGGCGCGGTGAAACTGCCTGGACCAATCGATCGGGCTAAAGCTGTTGAAAGACAAAGCATCCCAGCCCTCGAGGCGCTCGACGCCTCGGGGATGTGCGCTCAGGCGGCCTGCGCCGCCCTGCCCTTGAGGCCGATGATATCGACCGGCACCAGCACCTCGTTGCCGGCCGGAGCGTCGGGCAGGACATGTGCCCAGGTCAGGATCTCCATGCGGCCGTCGAAATGCTCGACCACCGCGGTGCAGCTTTCCACCCAGTCGCCAGTATTGATGTACTGCACGTCGCCATAGTTTTCGATCGCGGCGTGGTGGATATGGCCGCAGATCACGCCGTCGACATGCGAGCGCCGCGCTTCCTCGCTGAGCACCGTCTGGAACGAACCGATGAAGTTTACAGCCTTCTTGACCTTGACCTTGGCCCAGGACGAAAACGACCAGTAAGGCAGACCGAGCCACTGCCGCAGTTTCGTCACGACGCGGTTGACAATCATCGCGGCGTCATAGGCATGGTCGCCGAGATAGGCGAGCCAGCGCTGGTTGTGCACCACGGTGTCGAACTGGTCGCCATGGATGACCAGCAGGCGCCTGCCGTCGGCAGTCTCGTGGGTGGCGCGGTCGGCAACGACGATGCCGCCGAAATGCACGCCCTGGAACTGGCGGGCGAATTCGTCGTGATTGCCGGCGATATAGGTGATCGAGGCGCCCTTGCGCGCCTTGCGCAGCAGTTTTTGCACGACGTCGTTGTGGCTCTGCGGCCAGTGCCAGCTGCGCCGCAGGCGCCAGCCGTCGACGATGTCGCCGACCAGATAAATGATATCGGCATCGTGGTAACGCAGGAAATCGATCAGGAAGTCGGCCTTGGCCGCCTTCGACCCGAGATGCACGTCAGAAATGAACATAGCACGGAAAGTGCGGGGCTCTGGGCCTGACATCGCGATTTCACCTTTGCTTTCGCGTGCCTATGCCTCGATTCATGCAACAACCGTATGACGGTTGCGGTTGGTCCAGCCCAAGCGCTAGCTTGCCGCCTTCGAAAAAGGAGAAATCACCATGGATCTCGGCATTCGCGGAAAGAAGGCCATCGTCTGCGCTTCCAGCAAGGGACTTGGACGCGGCTGCGCCATGGCGCTGGCCGAAGCCGGATGCGACATCGTCGTCAACGGGCGCAATGCCGAACTGGTGGCGAAGACCGCCACTGAACTTCGCCAGCGCTACGGCGTGACGGTGACGGAGGTGGCCGGCGACGTGTCGAAGCCCGAGGTCCAGAAGGCGATGCTCGCCGCCTGCCCGCATCCCGACATCCTGGTCAACAACAATGGCGGCCCGCCCTTTCGCGATTTCCGCGAGCTCGATCGGGCAAAAATCCTCGAAGGCGTGACACAAAACATGGTGACGCCGATCGAATTGATCCAGGCGGTGATCGACGGCATGGCGAAGCGCGGCTTCGGCCGCATCGTCAACATCACCTCGCTGTCGGTCTATGTGCCCATCCCCGGGCTCGACCTATCGTCCGGCGCCCGCGCCGGCCTGACCTCGTTCCTCGCCGGCGTGGCGCGTACCGTGATCGACCGCAATGTGACCATCAACAGCCTGTTGCCCGGCAAGCTCGACACCGACCGGCTGCGCGGCCCGCACGAAGCCGGCACGCCGGAAGATCCGGCCGCGGCTGCCGCGCGCAAGGCCCGCATCAGCGCCGACGTGCCGGCAAAGCGGCTGGGCACGCCGGAGGAATTCGGCCAGATCTGCGCCTTCCTCTGTTCGGTCCATGCCGGCTATCTCACCGGCCAGAACATCCCGGTCGATGGCGGCCTTTATGTCAGCGCCTTCTGACGGGCTAGTGCTAATCCATTGCAGATTCCCCGTCCAACAGGCTGATATAGTTCGATTATTCGCGCTTCGCCGATGTCAGCGTCCCTGGCGTGATTTGGCGTCGCGAAAACGCGCCGCCGCATGCTAAAAGGGCCGAAAGCCTGGAACCGAGGGAGGGCCGGCATGGACGGCGAGAGCAAGAACACGGCCCGGTCGGACCTCGACGAGGCCGCGCTCTATTTCCATAAGCACCCGACCCCGGGAAAGCTCGAAATCCAGGCGACCAAGCCGCTCGGCAACCAACGCGACCTGGCGCTTGCCTATTCGCCCGGCGTCGCCGCTCCTTGCCTCGAAATCCGCGACAACCCGGCCACCGCCGCCGACTATACGGCGCGCGCCAATCTGGTCGGCGTCGTCTCCAACGGCTCAGCGGTGCTCGGCCTCGGCAATATCGGTCCGCTCGCTTCCAAGCCGGTGATGGAAGGTAAGGCGGTGCTGTTCAAGAAGTTCGCCGGCATCGACGTCTTCGACATCGAGATCGACGCGCCGGAGATCGAGCGTATGGTCGAGACGGTCGCGGCGCTGGAACCGACCTTCGGCGGCATCAACCTCGAGGACATCAAGGCGCCGGAGTGCTTCGAGGTCGAGGAGCGGCTGAAGGCCCGGATGGGCATCCCGGTGTTCCATGACGACCAGCATGGCACCGCGATCATCGTTGCCGCGGCGGTGCTCAACGGGCTGGAATTCGCCGGCAAGACGATCTCCGACATCAAGATCGTCACCTCCGGCGCCGGCGCGGCGGCACTTGCCTGCCTCAACCTTCTCGTCTCGCTCGGCGCGAAGGTTGAAAACATCTGGGTCACTGACCGTTTCGGCGTCGCCTACAAGGGCCGCGTCGAGGAGATGGACCGCTGGAAAGACCCCTATGTGAAGGACACCGGGGCGCGCACGCTGGCCGATGTCATCTCCGGCGCCGATGTCTTCCTCGGCCTGTCCGCCGCCGGCGTGCTGAAGCCCGAGCTTTTGCAGCACATGGCGCCGAAGCCGCTGATCCTGGCGCTCGCCAACCCGACGCCGGAGATCATGCCGGAGGCGGCAAGGGCGGCCCGGCCCGACGCCATGATCTGCACCGGGCGCTCCGATTTTCCCAATCAAGTCAACAACGTGTTGTGCTTTCCTTACATCTTCCGCGGCGCGCTCGACTGCGGCGCCAGCGCCATCAACGAAGAGATGAAGATGGCCGCGGTGCGGGCGATCGCCGCCCTTGCCCGCGAAGAACCTTCGGACGTCGCCGCACGGGCCTATTCCGGCGAGACGCCGATCTTCGGCCCCGATTTCCTGATCCCCTCGCCCTTCGATCCGCGCCTTATCCTGCGCATCGCGCCGGCGGTGGCGAAGGCCGCCTGCGACACCGGCGTCGCGACGCGGCCGATCGCCGACTTTGCCGCCTATATCGACAAGCTGAACCGCTTCGTCTTCCGCTCAGGCCTGGTGATGAAGCCGGTGTTTTCGTCGGCCAAGACCTCGAGCGCCAAGCGCGTCATCTATGCCGACGGCGAGGACGAACGCGTGCTGCGCGCCGCGCAGGTGGTGCTGGAAGAAGGCATCGCCGAGCCGATCCTGATCGGCCGTCCGCATGTCGTCGAGGTCAGGCTGAAGCGCTATGGGCTGCGCATCAAGCCGGGCGTCGACTTCGGCCTGATCAACCCTGAGGACGATCCGCGCTATCGCCACTATGTCGACCTCCTGATCGAGCTCGCCGGCCGGCGCGGCGTCACCACCGAAGCCGCGCGCACCATGGTGCGCACCGACAACACGGTGATCGCGGCATTGGCGCTGAAGCGCGGCGATGCCGACGCCATGGTCTGCGGCCTCGAAGGCAGGTTCGAGCGGCATCTGCGCAATGTGAGTCTCATCATTGGTCCTCGCGCCGGCATCAAGGACCGCGACCTGTCTACGCTGTCGATGCTGATCTCGCAGCGTGGCATCATCTTTCTCACCGACACCCATGTCTCCGTCGATCCGACGGCGGAGGAAATCGCCGAGATGACGGTGCTGGCAGCGGAGGAAATCCAGCGCTTCGGCATCGAGCCTAAGGCGGCGCTGCTGTCGCATTCGGATTTCGGCTCGCGCGATTCGCCCAGCGCGATGAAGATGCGCCAGGCGGCGGCGATCCTGGCGCGCATCGCGCCGGAGCTGCAATGCGACGGCGAGATGCACGCCGATTCGGCGCTGTCGGAGCATCTTCGGCAGCGCGTCTACCCGCATTCGCGGCTGAAGGGCGAAGCCAATCTGCTGGTGTTCCCGAATCTCGATTCGGCCAACATCACGCTGACGGCGCTGCGCGCCATGATGGATGCGCTGCATGTCGGTCCGATTCTGCTCGGCACCGACAAGCCGGCGCACATCCTGACACCTTCGGTAACCTCGCGTGGCGTCGTCAACATGACGGCGCTCGCCGTGGTCGAGGCGGCGCACAAGGCGCAGGCGATCGCCCACTTGGACTAAGCTAGGGAACAGTTAACTACGAACACGGTAGCCTTCCGGCCACAGGCAATCGGGGTTTCGGGCGACTGAAAGGCGCGGGGCTGAAGCTGACCCACCTTGTGGCGCTGCTTGCGGCGCTCGCGAGCTCAGCCGTTGCCGTGACCGACACGCAGGCAGCCTCGCGCATGTGCCGCCAGCTCGAAGCGGAACTCGCCGCCGCTCGTGGCGGAGGCGGCGGCCCAGGCCTGGTCCGCAAATATGACGACGCGATCGCGCGGCAGCGTGAGCAGTTGACGAAGGCCCGCGGCCGGGCGAGCGATGCAGGTTGCGGCTTTACGCTGTTCTCGCGCAATGTCGGCCAATGCGCGGCGATCAACGCCTCGATCCAGCGTATGACCACCAATCTCGACTCTCTTCAGGCAAAGCGCGAGCGGCTTGCCAACGGGGGTTCGCGGCGCGACCGCAGCCGCATCCTGGCGGCGCTCGACGCCAATGGCTGCCGCGACGACGGGCCGGCGCCCAGGCGCGCGCCGGACGACGAGATCGCCCGCAATAATGGCGGCGGCAATCTGTTCGAGCAGCTGTTCGGCGGCAATCGCCAGCTCGATGAGCTCGAGACCCCCAATGTCCCCGACGTTGCGCCAGACGACCCCAGCGAGCGCAACATCCGCCGCGTCATCAACCAGCCGGACGGCATGGATCTGCCGAGGCTGGGCGGCGAATTCCGTACCGTCTGCGTGCGCACCTGCGACGGCTATTTCTTCCCGATGTCGAACGCCGCCTCCGTCGGCGATTTCGAACGCGACCAGAAGAATTGCGAATCGAGCTGTCCAGGCACCGAGATGCAGGTCTTCTATTCGCGTGGAATGGACGACGACTCGGGTTCGATGACCTCGTCGGTTACCGGCCGCCCCTATAGCGAGCTGCCGACGGCCTATCTCTACAAGAACGCCAGCGTGCCGCGGCCGCCAGCCTGTGGCTGCAACGCGCAGGCCGAGAATTTCTCGATCATCGGCGGCAATCCGCCCAATCCGCAACAGTCGCAGCCGGACAGCGAGGCAACACCCCTTATTCCGGTGCCGGCTGACAAACCCGATCTGGGCGCCGATCCCGAAACGATTGCCAACATGAAAGGCGGGCTCGACCGCGGGGCAATCAAGCGCCTGACCACCAAGGCGCCGGTATCACCGGTATCGGCGCTGCCGCCGGAGCAGCGCAAGGTCAGGGTCGTCGGGCCAGCGTTTCTTCCCGACCCAGCAGCGGCAATAGATCTGCAAGCTCCGGCCCAGAAGCCCGCCCGGTAAGCGCCAGCCGCAACGGCATGAACAGCGGCTTGCCCTTGCGCCCCGTCGCTTCCTTGATCTTGCCCGTCCAGTCCTTCCAGACGGTGCCGTTCCACGGCTCCTCAGGCAACAGATCGAAGGCCTGGTTGAGGAAATCGCGATCCTCGTTCGAAATATCGGCCGGCTCCTGCGGTCCATCGCTCAGGATACGCCACCAGGCGACCGCGTCGGCCAGCCGGTCGAGATTGCCGCGCACCGCCAGCCAGAACGGCTCGGCCTTGTCGCCGGAAATGCCGAGCACCATCAGCCGGTCGCGCGCTTCCTCGAACGGCATATGGTGCAGCAGCTGGCGGTTCAGCACGAAGAGTTCGTCGGGGTCGAACTTGGCGGACGATTTTGAAGTCGCAGCGGGGTCGAAATGGCCGGCGAGCTCGTTGAGGTCGTGCGTGGCCGTGACATTCTCCGACGTGCCGACCAGCACCGCCAGCGAAGCGACCGCCATCGGCTCGATGCCGTCCTCGCGCAGGCTTTCGATCGACAGCGCGCCGGTGCGTTTCGATAGCCCCTCGCCCGAGACGGTGGTCAAGAGATTGTGGTGGCCGAAGACCGGCGGCTCGGCGCCGAGCGCCTGGAACAGGGCGATCTGCACGCCGCTGTTGGTGACATGGTCGTCGCCGCGGATGACATGGGTGACACCCATCTCGATGTCGTCGACCACCGAAGGCAGCGTGTAGAGATAGGTGCCGTCCTCGCGCACCAGCACCGGATCCGACAGCGAGGCGAGGTCGACGGTCTCCTCGCCGCGCACCAGGTCGTTCCAGTGCACCTCGGTGCGTTCCGGCTGCAGCGGATCACTGGTGAAGTTCGGCAGCAGGAAGCGCCAATGCGGGCGGCGCCCGTCCGACCGGTATTCGGCCACCTGCTCCGGCGTCAATGTCAGCGCCTCGCGGCCATAGACCGGCGGCAGGCCGCGCGTGCGGCGCACCTTGCGGCGCAAGTCGAGCTCTTCGGGCGTTTCGTAGCAGGCGTAAAGCACCCGCGCCGCTTTCAGCCGCTCCACCGCAGCGTCATAGATGTCGACGCGCCGCGACTGGTATTCGGTGGCATCGGGGAAGATGCCCAGCCAGTGCAGATCGTAAAGGATGGAATCGGCGAATTCCTGCTTCGAGCGGGCAATGTCGGTGTCGTCGAAGCGCTGGATGAAGCGCCCCTTGTTGTTCATGGCGAACAGCCAGTTGAACAGCGCGGTACGCGCGTTGCCGATATGGATTCGGCCGGTCGGCGATGGAGCAAAACGAACGGTAACTGTCATGAGCGGGGCGTAGCGGATGCTTTTAGGGTTGACAAGGCGCGCCCCCGCGCGAAGGCAACAGATAGTGCAAGCCAGCTAAAATGAAAAGGTGGGGCGACGGCGTCGTTCCGAATGGCTTGCCGCCGCTGTCGATGCCGGCAAATCCGGGCTTTCCAGGGTGGCTCTCTGTCCCCGTTATCCACATATGTGACACACAACATATTGGGGTCACAAATCCTACAAAAACGAATCCTTGACGACGCAAACCGAGTCGCCTTTTATAGGCCATGCGCTCCTGTTGCGAGCGTGACCGGAGAGTTCTGAGGCCGGTCTTTTTTCCCGGATTTTGTGCGTTTTGCCCGAATTTCCGCCTGTTCACGAGGCCGGCGGAAGCGTTGGGATCGTTGGGGCTTGGGTGGGCGAAAGGGAGAATTGTCGGGCTGGAAAAAATGATCTGTTAACACTATATTTAGTGTTTGCAGGCAGGCTCGACCCTAGATAGTGTGAACCTCCCTCTACAGAGGGAATCGACAAAAAGTTTCATTTGAGGGACCCGCGGGTCGGTCTGCAGCCCAGGCAAACGCCTGGCGGGGCGTTTTGCTGCCTGCATGCCGGCACCCGCGACGAGGAGAGTGCCGGCGTGCTTGCAATGCCGGCAAACGGCGGACTGCGCTTTTCACCATGCGGGGCAGAAATCCCTGGGGGAAAGCGCTATATATAGACAAAAGGGACCGGACCAATGCGCATCGAGCGTCGTTTCACCAAGCCAGGTCAATCAGCCTATGCGGAGATCGAATTCCGCAAGGCGCTGTCGGAGATCAAGAATCCGGACGGTTCGGTGGTGTTCCGCCTCGACAATATCGACGTGCCGGCCCAGTTCAGCCAGGTCGCGGCCGACATCCTGGCGCAGAAATATTTCCGGAAGGCCGGCGTGCCCGCGCGCCTCAAGAAGGTCGAGGAGAACGACGTCCCCTCCTTCCTGTGGCGCTCGATCCCCGACGAGGACGAGCTCGCCAAGCTTCCCGAGGCCGAGCGCTACGGTTCCGAGATCGACGCCCGCCAGGTCTTCGACCGGCTGTCCGGCACGTGGACCTATTGGGGCTGGAAGGGCGGCTACTTCAAATCCGAGGACGATGCGCGCGCCTTCCGCGACGAGCTCGCCTATATGCTGGCCACGCAGCGCGTGGCGCCGAATTCGCCGCAATGGTTCAACACCGGCCTGCACTGGGCCTATGGCATCGACGGCCCGAGCCAGGGCCACTTCTATGTCGACCCCTTCACCGGCAAGCTGACCAAGTCGAAGAGCGCCTACGAGCACCCGCAGCCGCATGCCTGCTTCATCCAGGGCGTGCAGGACGACCTCGTCAACGAGGGCGGCATCATGGATTTGTGGGTGCGTGAGGCGCGCCTGTTCAAATACGGCTCCGGCACCGGCTCCAACTTCTCCATGTTGCGCGGCGAAGGCGAAAAGCTGTCCGGCGGCGGCCGTTCGTCCGGCCTGATGAGCTTCCTCAAGATCGGCGACCGCGCGGCCGGCGCCATCAAGTCGGGCGGCACGACGCGCCGCGCCGCAAAAATGGTCATCGTCGATGCCGACCATCCCGACATCGAGGAATTCATCGACTGGAAGGTCAATGAAGAGCAGAAGGTCGCCTCGCTGGTGACCGGCTCCAAGATCGTCAAGAAGCACCTCGAAGCGATCATGAAGGCCTGCGTCAATTGCGAAGGCCATGACGACGACTGCTTCGATCCGGCGATCAACACCGCGCTGAAGCGCGAGATCAAGGCGGCCAAGAAGGATGCCGTGCCGGAGAACTATATTTACCGCGTCATCCAGTTCGCCCGCCAGGGCTACACCTCGATGTCGTTCAAGACCTACGACACCGACTGGGATTCGGATGCCTATCTGACCGTCTCCGGCCAGAATTCCAACAATTCGGTGTCGCTGAAGGACAATTTCCTGCGCGCCGTCGAAGCCGACAGCGACTGGCAGCTCACCGCCCGCAAGGACGGCAAGGTGCTGAAGACGCTGAAGGCGCGCGATCTTTGGGAAAAGATCGGCTACGCCGCCTGGGCGTCGGCAGACCCCGGCCTGCATTTCAATACGACGATGAACGACTGGCACACCTGCGCGTCGGCCGGCGCGATCCGGGCCTCCAACCCGTGCTCGGAATACATGTTCCTCGACGACACGGCCTGCAATCTCGCCTCGATCAATCTTTTGCCCTACCGCAATGCCGACGGCACCATCGACATCGCCGCCTATGAGCACACGGTGCGGCTGTGGACCATCGTGCTCGAAATCTCGGTGATGATGGCGCAATTCCCGTCGAAGGAGATCGCCAAGCTCTCCTACGAATACCGCACGCTCGGCCTCGGCTACGCCAATATCGGCGGCCTGCTGATGACTTCCGGCATTCCCTATGACTCCGACGAGGGCCGCGCCATCTGCGCCGCGCTCACCGCGATCATGACCGGCACCGCCTACGCCACCTCGGCCGAAATGGCCTCTGAGCTCGGCGCTTTCCCGGACTATGACCGCAACGCGCAGAACATGCTGCGCGTCATGCGCAACCACCGCCGCGCCGCTTATGGCGACAAGGACGGCTACGAGAAGCTCGCCGTCAATCCGGTGCCGCTGGTCGCCTCCGACCTCAAGCAGCCGGAACTGGCCAGCCATGCGAAGGCTGCCTGGGACCGCGCCATCGAGCTCGGCGAGGAACACGGCTACCGCAATGCGCAGGCGACCGTGATCGCGCCGACCGGCACGATCGGCTTGGTCATGGATTGCGACACCACCGGCATCGAGCCCGACTTCGCGCTGGTGAAGTTCAAGAAGCTCGCCGGCGGCGGCTATTTCAAGATCATCAACCGCGCCGTGCCGGAAGCGCTGCGCACTCTTGGCTACTCAGAAAGCCAGATCGCCGAGATCGAGGCTTACGCCGTCGGCCACGGCAACCTCAACCAGGCGCCCGGTATCAACCCCGGCTCGCTCAAGGCCAAGGGTTTTTCCGACGACAAGATCGCGGCGCTGAATGCTGCCTTGAAATCGGCCTTCGACATCAAATTCGTTTTCAACCAATGGACGCTGGGCGCCGACTGGGTGAAGGACACCTTCGGCTTCACCGACGAGCAGCTCGCCGACGTCTCCTTCGAGATGCTGCCGGCGCTGGGCTTCTCCAGGAAGGAGATCGACGCCGCCAACATCCATGTCTGCGGTGCCATGACGCTGGAAGGCGCGCCTTTCCTCAAGGCCGAGCATCTTGCGGTGTTCGACTGCGCCAGCCCCTGCGGCAAGATCGGCAAGCGCTCTTTGTCGATCAACAGCCATATCCTGATGATGGCTGCGGCGCAGCCCTTTATCTCCGGCGCTATCTCCAAGACCATCAACATGCCGAACGAAGCGACGGTCGAGGACGCCAAGAACGCCTATATGCTGTCTTGGAAGCTGGCGCTGAAGGCCAATGCGCTTTACCGCGACGGCTCGAAACTGTCGCAGCCGCTCAATGCCTCGCTGCTCGCCGATGGCGAGGACGACGAGGACGAGACGGTCGAGCAGCTGATCTCCGCCCCCGCCGCGCAGCGCGCCGTGCAGGTAACGGAAAAGATCGTCGAGCGCGTGGTGGAACGGCTCTACCGCGACCGCGAAAAGCTGCCGAACCGCCGCAAGGGCTACACCCAGAAGGCCGTCGTCGGCGGCCACAAGGTGTATCTGCGGACCGGCGAGTTCGACGACGGCCGCCTCGGCGAGATCTTCATCGACATGCACAAGGAAGGTGCCGCCTTCCGCGCCATGATGAACAATTTTGCCATCGCCATCTCGCTCGGCCTGCAATATGGCGTGCCGCTTGAGGAATATGTCGAGGCCTTCACCTTCACCAAATTCGAGCCGGCCGGCATGGTGCAGGGCAACGACGCGATCAAGAACGCGACGTCGATCCTCGACTACGTGTTCCGCGAGCTTGCCGTGTCCTATCTCGCCCGCCATGACCTTGCCCATGTCGACCAGTCGGACTTCGACAAGACAGCACTCGGCCGCGGCATCACCGAAGGCAAGGCAACGCCCTTCTCCAAGGGTCTCTATCGCGGCGCCTCGCCGGTGAAGCTGGTGTCGGGCGCCGAGCCCAAGGGCTTTGGCGGCGCTGGACCGTCCGCGGCCCCTGCCCGCTCCGCGCCGACCGCCTTTTCCGGCTCCAACGTGCTGACGCTGAAGCCGGCAAGCGACGAGGCGATCGCCTACAAGCGCGACTATGAGGAGCGCGCCAGGGAACTTGCCGAAGAGATCGTCGAGCAGGAAATCGGCGGCGCCGAGGCGCTGTTCACCGACGCCGCCGCGCAGGAAGCCGCCGAGGCAAAGAGGCTCGCCGCAACCAGGCGCCAGCAATCGCTGCTGCAAGGCTACACCGGCAACGAATGCTCCGAATGCCACAACTTCACCATGGTGCGGAACGGCACCTGCGAGAAGTGCGATACGTGCGGTTCGACGAGCGGGTGCAGCTGAGAAGCTAGATGCCGCCTCGGCTCACGGTCCGCGAAGCCATTCGTATGCTGGAAGCTGACGGTTGGTATCTGGTTGCAACCAAAGGCAGCCATCGCCAATATAAGCATAAAATCAAAGCCGGCCGCGTCACCGTGGCCGGCAAGCCGTCTGAAGAGGTTGCGCCAGGAACACTGAACAGCATCCTCAAGCAGTCCGGCCTGAAGGAGTGATGGCATGCGTTATGCTGTAGTTATTGAAAAGGCCGGAAACAATTTTTCTGCCTATGTGCCGGATCTGCCCGGCTGCATTGCGACAGCTGCGACCGTGCCTGAGGTCGAAACCGAAATCCGCGATGCAATTCGCTTCCATATCGAGGGCTTGCGTGCTGACGGGTTGGATGTGCCAAAGGGCGTCAGTCTGGCGGAATACATAGAGGCATAGCCACCATCCGCCATGTCTCCGTTGTGGGTGGTCGCGCCAGCTTGGTCGCGATCTCCGAGACAATTCCCATGATCGACCACATCACCATCGAAGTGAGCGATCTCGAGAAGAGCAAACTCTTCTACGAACGTGCCTTCGCGCCCTTGGGATATCGCCTGTCCTTCGGCAAGGAGGGCGTGTTCTGGGCCTTCGATGTCGGCAATGGCTGTCTGTTCGAGATCCAGCGCACGGGCGAGAAGCCGCCGCTTACTCATCTGCATGTCGCCTTCCGGGTGGCTAGCCGGGCGGAGGTCGATGCGTTCTATCGGGCGGCGCTCGAAGCTGGCGCCGCGGACAATGGCGCGCCCGGGCCACGGCCGGATTATGCCGAGATTTACTCTGCCTGCTTCGTGCTCGATCCCGATGGATACAATATCGAGGCGATAATCAACGAGGCATAGCGCGCCATCTCCTTCTCACCCTTTGTGGAAGAAGGGAAGACGCGTTCCTGCTGGTTCTCATGGAACTCCAGACCGAGCCCGCAGTTCCCTAGTGTGATTTCGGAATTCTTGAATCGCAGGAGCTTCAAATTCACCGCACCCGCGAGGAGCCGGAAACGAATGAACGCGGTGCCGCCGAAGGAAATGGACGTTGTCCTGCAACAGCTGCCGCTGAGGATCGGCGCCTATGTGCCCGACGATCTGCTGGAGGATTGGTTTGCGCCGGGAACGGGCATGCGCCCCGTCAGCGAGGCAGCGCTTGCTGCCGCCGCCAGCTACGGACGCCGGTTCGAATGTGAATTCAAGTACTATCCCGAGAGGATGGAAGGCGTGTTCTGGAAATGGGTTCCGGCGATCTGATTTGGACACATCGGCGGAGTTCTGCTGCCGGTCGGCTTGGGATATGTCGGAGCATGGGATTGCCCATGCCACGGTTCGATCTTCGCTGCGGATGGATCCCATGGGCCGGCCAGAAAGCCGCTTCCCGCAGCTAAGTTGTAGGCCTGCGCTTAGGCAGGCAAGGAGCGTCCATGAAAATAGCCGTGTTCGGCGGGACGGGCTTCCTCGGCCGCAGGATAGTCGAGCGGCTCTTGGAGAAAGGCTTTGACGTGCGGGCGGTATCCCGTCATGCGCGGCGGGCGAAGACCGCGTTTGCCTCTGGAGCGAAAGCGCCTGAAAGGGTCGAGGCGGATATTCTGGACAGATCCTCGATCGCTCCCGCGATTGCCGGATCGGATGCGGTGGTGAATGCGGTCAGCCTCTATGTCGAGCGCGGCGGCCTGACCTTCGAGCGGGTGCACGTGACGGCCGCAGCCGATCTGGCGAGCGCCGCGCTGCAGGCCGGTATCGGCCGCTTCGTCCAAATCTCGGGAATAGGCGCGGACGCCCGATCGGATTCGAACTACATCAGGGCGCGCGGGCGCGGCGACGATGTAGTCAGGACCATGTTTCCCGGAGCGGTGGTCCTGCGTTCCGCCGTCATGGCCGGTCCGGACGACGCCTTCCTCACGACGCTCATGCGGCTGGTCCGGCTGCTGCCGGTCTATCCGTTGTTCGGCAACGGAGCCACCCTGCTTCAGCCCGTTTATGTCGGCGACGTCGCCGAGGCGGTCAGCCGGTTGGTCGACCATCCAATCGACGCGCCGATGTTCGAAATCGCCGGCCCGCGTATCTGGCGCTATGACGAACTGGTTCGCGAAATCGCGCGACGGCTCGGCGCCCATCCGATGCTGGTGCCCGTGCCGTTCGCCGCATGGAACGCCTTGGCCGGAGCGACGGAATTTCTTCCGGCACCGCTCATTACGCGCAATCAGGTCGATCTTATGCGTCGGGACAATGTGGCGACAGGCGCCATCCTGGGA
The DNA here is from genome assembly GCF_006442795.2 of Mesorhizobium sp. B1-1-8. Taxonomy (NCBI): domain Bacteria; kingdom Pseudomonadati; phylum Pseudomonadota; class Alphaproteobacteria; order Hyphomicrobiales; family Phyllobacteriaceae; genus Mesorhizobium; species Mesorhizobium sp. B1-1-8. The sequence continues at coordinate 3,439,786 of NZ_CP083956.1, read as the reverse complement.
CTGGCCGAACTCGGTATTGCGCCGCTCGACATCGAGGACGTCGTTCGCATGATCGAAGAAAAACAGTAATGCTTGCTCCTACATGCTCAACTTGCCCGCCGTCGGGCTGGGAAAGGTCGGCTCCGGCGGGATTTCGGGCGGCGTGTCCGGCGGAATCTCGGGAGGCCCCCGCCCAGGTCCCGGAATAGGATCCGGCGAAGGCGGAGGAACTCCCGGCGGTTCTCCGGGCGGGTTTTCCGGTGGCGCCGGAGGCCGGGATGGCTCCGGGTTTGGGTTGTCTGGCACCGGCACCGGGTTGTTCGGATCAGGATCGCTCATTGCAGGCTCCAGGGGTGATGCCTCCACGCCGCCGGCTGGCAGCGCTTTCAGGCGGCATTTTCGTATGTGCCAACGAGTTCCGTCGCCTCGATCGCGTGGCGTTGGGCCTCCTTCCAGATTTCCTTGACGCCGACCTGGCCGGGGATGTCGAGGCTCGGCACATCCAGAGCCGCCAGCCGAAAATGGTAATGGTGGACGCCATGCCCGGCTGGCGGAGCCGGGCCGTCATAGGAGGCGTTGCCGAAGTCGTTCCTTGCTTGCTGAAGTGCTCCAGTGCCCGGCCTTCCGTCTTCTGCTTCGGCGAGTTGGTCGACGCTGGGCGGAATGTTGAGCACTGCCCAGTGGCCGAATGTTCCGTGCGGTGCATCGGGGTCCTCAACGACGAGAACCAGGCTTCTGGCTCCGTCAGGAACACCGGACCATTTCAGAGGCGGAGAGACATTTTTGCCGTCGCGCGCGAAACGTTCGGGAATAGGATCGCCGTCGGCGAACGCCGGACTGGTGAGTGTGAGTGGCATGTTCGATCCTTTCGGTTTTGATGCCGCAAGGCTTTTCGCGGGTTCCTCGTCAACCCTGTCGTCTCGCGACGATCTGTGGACTGAGTCGGCCGCGAGCATCCCGGATAAAGACGTTGGTCCCGCACCCTGCTTCCACGAGAGGCCGCGAGACGTCGGGCCGATCAGTCCCAACGGATTCCGCGTTCGATCGTTCCGCGCTGCCGGCGCGTTTGATCACGGTTGAGAACAGCGCGGATTTTTAGTCGCTGGGTCGCAGCACGGGACGTGTCTTCGACCGTGGTGTGAGGTCTCGATCCAATTGGTGCGGCCATCGAGGAACAGCCGATGCCTATTCCGCCTCGGCCACCATCTGTCCGCCCCCCAGCCAGGCGCGCCATTGCCGCTCGTCGCCATGGAAGACGTTGAGATCGATGCGGCCCCGCACGCCATGCGACAGCCCGGAACCCGAATATTGCCAGAACAACCATTTGCGGCCGGGATAGACTTTTGAGGGGTGCGCGGCGACCGCACGCAGCCAGAACGGATAATCCGGGAAGGCGCCGCGCAGATTGTCGCGATAGAAATCGGGGCTGGTGTAGATGATCGGCCGCTGGCCGTAATGGCGCTCCAGCTTGTCCATGAACACCTGCATCTTTTCCTGCACCGTCGCGCGCGACGGCCGTCGCCTGCAGGAGGAATCGCCGTTCCACTCGACGTCGATCACCGGCGGCAGCGCGCCCTCGACCTTCGGCACGTTGCGAATGAACCAGTCGGCCTGCTCGCCGGCGGTGCGGCACCAGTAGAAGAAATGATACGCGCCGCGCCTTAAGCCGGCGGAGTCGGCATTGCGCCAGTTCTTCATGAACATCGGGTCGAGATGGTCGCCGCCGTCCGTCGCCTTGATATAGGCGAAATTGGCGCCCTGGGCGCGCAGCTTTCCCCAGTTGATGTCGCCCTGCCAGCGCGAGACGTCGACGCCGTGCACGGCCAGGTGGCGCGGCGACGACCTGCCGAAATTGATCGGCTTGGCGTCTCGGAAAGCATAGCGTGTCACCGGCCCGGCAAGCATTGCTGGCGCGGCGCGCGACAGCCGCTTCGGCGGCGAGACAAGGGCTGCGGCTTCTACCGGCGCCTCGGCGCCGTCCGGCTGCGCGGGAAACGCCACGGTCTCTTCTTCGGCCAGGCCGAACGGACGCGAAACTTCGTCGTCAGGACGCGAGTTCTCGTCGACGGGACGCGAGTTCTCGTCGTCCGAACGCGCATTGCCCTCGTCAAGCAGCGGCGCCGGCGGCTTCATTCCCGTGCCATCGCTAAGCGATGCAGTTTCGACGGTGGCCTCGCTGTGGGCGGTTTTCACGAACTTGGCCACCGGCGCGCTCGGCCGCACGACAGAGCTGGTCGTCTCGTTGGATGGCATTTGCAAGGCATCGACGCCCGATGTCGACGAGCAGCCGGCAAGGCACAGCGATGCGAGCATGAAACTGACGACGCCAAAAATCCGCATCTTGACCTGTACGCAAAACAAAACAGACCGAAGGCGGGAACAGCGCCGCCGCAAGCCCCATTCCTAACGAGAAATTACCAACAAAGTTTGAATCAAAATTTACCTCTGGTCCGGTCGTGCGATTCGCGGCTGGCCGTGCCTGATGAATCCGGCAAGCCGCAGGCCCTGATTGGATAGCCGCAGGCCCCGCTACAACCGACGCCATGAAAGGCCGGGGCTAACCCTGCCCCAATTCGTACCCATATAGAGGGCTCGCTGGATGCGTTTGAAACGCTCGGACCCAAGGATTGTCACCAATGTCAAAATCACGGACGATCAAAGCTGCATCGATCTTCCTGATCCTGCTGATGGCGCTCGCAAGCGCGTCCATCGTTCCCGCGGAGGCGCGGATGGGCGGCAGTTTCGGCAGCCGCGGCAGCAGGACCTTCCAGGCCCCCGCCCCGACGAGGACCGCGCCCTATACGGCGCCTGTAACGCGCTCGATGACGCCGAATACCACCCAGTCGATACCGCCGGCGCAGTCGTTTCCCGGCCAGGCGCGCCCGGGATTCTGGAACGGCTTTGGTGGAGGCCTTGTCGGCGGGCTGGTCGGAGGGCTGCTTTTCAACGGCCTGTTCGGCATGATGCTCGGCCATGGATTCGGCGGCATCGGCGGTGGCCTGAGCTTCATCTTCCAGCTGCTGCTGATCGGCGGCCTCATCATGTTGGCGATGCGGTTTTTCGGCCGCGACAATGCCGCGCCGGCCAACATGAGAAGTTCGGGCCTTCCGTTCGGTCAGCAAGGCTGGGGCGCCGCCCAACCCGGTTACTCATCCAACACCACGAGCCTTGGCTCGGCCGGCGCATCCGGCGCTGACGAAATCGGCATCACGGATACCGACCGGGATGCATACGAACGCATCCTCCACGAAGTCCAGGCCGCGTTCAGTCGCGAGGACCACCAGGGATTGCGGAGGCTGACGACACCCGAAATGGTGTCTTACCTCTCGGAGGAGCTGGCGGACAACGCGACCCACGGCTTCAAGAACGATGTGACGGACCTTCAGCTGCTGAAGGGCGAGGTCGCCGAGGCGTGGCGTGAGGGCTCGCGCGATTACGCCACGGTGGCAATGCGTTGGTCGGCAATCGACGTCATGCGCAACCGCCAGACCGGCGCTGTCGAAAAGGGCGACCCGAACAATCCGGTCGAAGTGACCGAACTGTGGACCTTCACCCGCGAGGCCGGCGGGCCGTGGCTGCTGTCGGCGATCCAGGACGCTTCAAGTCAGGCTTGAATACCATCGGCGCTCTACCCGCTTCGCCGGAACACGCCGATCATCGGCCCGAGATTCCAGAAATCGTCGTTGCGACCGATCGCCGGCGCATAGAGGCTGGAGATCGAGCCGTCGAGGAAAAGCGCGTTCGGGCAACCGAGCTCGTCGCGGAATAGGCGGGCGAATTCGTGGAAGGTGACGACGTCGTTGGAGATCGCGAAGACCGCGACGCCGTCGGCGCGTACGCCGACGCCATCGCGTATCTTGCGCGACGCGCTGTCGGGCTGGAATTTCGGATGCAGCTTGCCGTCGATGACCAGCATCGGCCCGGACTGGGTGGCGTAGTCCGTGCGCGACGGCCGCCGCAGATAATCCTTCGTCGCGCGAACGCCCGCCTTGCCGCCGCTGAGATAAAAGATGCCGTTCGGCTGCATGGAGAAATTGCCGGTGCCTGCCCCGATTTTCGCCGGCGCGATCTGCCGGCCCTGCTCGACATAGAGGCCGACCGGCGCGAGGTCGGGATGATACATGCCAGCGTTGATGCCGAAGAGCATGGTGCGCCCGGCAGCCTGCTCGGCAGTGCGGAGATTGTGCAGCGAACGATAGGGCTTGCCTTCCCTGTCCTTCCAGAAGAGTTCGATCGAATAATGTTTCGGATCGGTCTCACAGACGAGGTAGGTCGCGGTTTCGAAAGAGAGATTGCGGCAAGGCGGCAGCGCCGCCAGCCACTGCCCAAATCCCATGCCTGCCCCGATGGCCGCGGGAAGCGCCGACTTCACCAGCATGGCCAGCAAGGGCGCCGATTGCAGAAGCGTCACGAGATCCATGCGTGCACCCGAAGCGATGGTTCAGGGTGCTTATAGCGGATTTCGCGGCCGGCTCTAGGCGAACCAGCCCGTCACGACGCCGGCAAGCAGGACGATGCCCAGCAGACCGCGATAAATGACGAAGGGCCATGCGGAGAAGCGTTCGAGCACCCGCATCAGGCCCCATATGGCGAAGAATGCCGAGATCGAGGCTACGACCAGTCCCACGACCAGAACCGACCAGCCATGCGCGCCGAGATGGACCTTGTGCAGTTCCCACAACTCCTTGAGGCCGGCCAGCGCGATGGCCGGCAGGCCAAGCAGGAAGGAGAAGCGTGCCGCTTCCGGTCGGGCAAATCCCAGCCCGAGCGCTGCCGTCAGCGTCGAGCCCGAACGCGAGACACCCGGGATCAGGGCGCCGACCTGGGCTATGCCGACAAGCAACGCGTCGGTAAGCGTCGCGTCGCCGACTGTGCGCTTGTGGCGGGCGTAGATCTCGGCCAGCCCCAGAAGCACCGCCATGGCGATGCAGGCCCAGCCGATCACGCTGAGCGTGCGCAGGGGCGAATTGCAGGCATTGAGAGTGCCCGACAGCGCGACGCCGGCGATGACGATCGGTATGGTCGCGAGAATGATCCAGAGCGCCAGGCGGAAAAACGGATCGGCGAAATCGCGCCGCACCAAAGCATCGACCGAACCGAACAGAATGTCCCTGACGTCTCCCCAGAAATAGCTGACCACCGCCGCCAGGGCCGCAAGCTGCATGGCGGCCGAGAAGGCGGAGCCCGGATCTTGCCAGCCAAGCACCGCCGGCACGATGCGCATATGCGCCGTCGACGAGATCGGCAGCAATTCGGTGATGCCTTGCACGACGCCGAGAAACGCCACCTTGGCATAACCCAGGCCGACGAAGCCGGTGTCCAGGCCCTGGGTGCAGACGTCAGCCATGTCGAGCCTCTCCAAGCGTAGCTGCGATTATAGGGGAAAACGCCGACGCGGCCCATCCCGGCTGAGCAATAACCGCGCTGTCGGCCAAAACCAATTTACGGATTTGTAAGGTGCGCCGCCTGCTTGACAATGCCCGCAGGCATATTATTCTGCATTAATCTTACACTGTAAGGCAACGTCGGAGGAGAGCCATGCAGTCCGCCGCTCTGTCAGAACTACTTCCTGCGACGTCGACCGAACCGCAGCGGCCGGGTATCGCGGTCGAGGATGTCTCGCGGGATATGAGCCGCGCCATCGAGCGCGCCGAAGTCAATGCCTGGCTCGACCTCTACGACGCGGCGCCGGCCGATTTCGCGGCGCGGCATGGGCTCTCCATCGCCCGCGATGGCGACCTCGTCTGGACCACCTGCACGACGATCCCGTTCATTCACTTCAACTGCGTGAAAAACATCGGCGTCGACGGTCCGGCCACGGAAGACCAGGTCGACGCGCTGCTCGCGCATTATCGCGCGGCCGGCATCCTGCGGCCCTGGTTCTACGCCAGTCCGCATACCGAGCCGTCGCGGCTCAGATGCTGGCTCGAGGCGCGCGGCCTGCAGCGACAGAGCGGCTGGGAGCGCATCTTTCGCGACGCGACGCCGCTGGCGGCCGAACCGCTCTTCGCTGCCGACGACATTTCGGTCGAAGAGGTGACGCCTGAAACGGCGAGCGAATGGGCTTCCTTCATCGACGCCCAGTACAGGTTGCCAACCTCGCCCTGGCTGAAGGCACTTGTAGGCCGCAAGGGCTGGCATCATTACATGCTGAGACGTGGCGAGGCTGTGGCAGCGGTGCGCTCACTGTTCATCTCAGACGGCGCCGCCTGGAGCGGCATGGACGCACCGGTGCCCGGTATCATGGCGCCAAGCTTCGACCTTGACGCCCTGCTCGGCGAAAGGATCGTTCGCGACGGCATCGCCGCCGGGGTGAAACTGTTCGTCGCCGACATCGAGGCGCCACGCCCCGACCGCGATGGCCCGGCCTACCGCAATTATGCACGGCTCGGTTTCAGGATCGCCTATTTTCGAAGCCATTACAGCTACCTGCCGGCGCATTCGGGCTAACCTTGTCTATACCCAGATGCGAGAGTCGACCGCCGAAGCCCGAAGGTCAGACGCCTGTCGAGATTCAGGCAACAACGAACGAAGATGCCGTGTGCGAGAGATGTGGGGCAAGGGTAGCGAATTGTACTTGATGAGAGCTGCCGGTGCCGTCGATGTCGAATGAAAGCGCCCCGGTCGAGCTGTAGTAAATAATGTGATCAGTGCTGTCATGCGCGCCCTTGCCAATGTGGAACTCCCCGGCCGGCAGGGCACCCGGCTGAAGTCCCGTGAAAACGGTGTGGTCAAGCTGTATCTTGTCCTCGGCGACGTTGAAGTTAGTGATCTTAGCGACATTTCCGGCTTTGAGGGTGGAATTGAACGAAAACGTCCTTGCCACCATTCCCAGTCAGGATGTCGGCTCCGCCCGCGCCGTTGATGATGTTGGCCCCTGCGTTGCCCTTGATTGTCTGAGCGAACTCGTTTGCCGGCTTCATTCAAACGGACGAGGACAGTGGGCAAGCATGCCCCTAGCGTGATCAGGGCGGATGTCAGGCGGAAGCGTTGCAAATCGGCAATGAGAAAAAAAAGTCGCTAGCCACGTCGTGCGCTTGAGGCGCCTCGCACTCTCGGGAGAGGCGAGATGAACCCCCACCTATTTTGCATAGGAGGCGAGGATCACCGGTGCGTATTCCTTTCCTGCTGTCCCTGCGCGAAAGAGGCTTCAGACTTACTGCGGTCTCGGTTGACAACGGGACAGCATTTTCGCGCCGCGGAATTCCCCATCGTCGCATTGAATTCGATCCATTTGCCACAGGCGGTGCGCAATTAAGCGCGTTGCGCTCGGTCCGCAGGTTGGTGGCAAAGACGCGGTCGGACATCATCCAAAGCTTCGACACCAAGCCCAATTTGCTGACCCCGTTGTCAGTGCGCGGTCAGGTGCCAGTCGTCCGCACGACAAACGGTCTCGGCTGGACCTTCTCTTCGCTGGAACCAGGAGCGCTGGGCCCGCGCCCTGTCATCTGCAGCCTGCCATGGCTTGCCTCTCTCTTGACTGCCGCGACTGTTTTCCAGAACCGGGACGATCGGGCTTTCTTCGAGCGCTGGTGGCTGACTCGAAAAGGCACGGCACGGCTGATTGCCGGTTCGGGAAGCGACGTGGGCGTCGCGGCGGCTAGTCATGGCGGACTTTCGGCCGCGGTGATGCGAGAGCAGTTCGGTCTGCTTTTCGCCGAGATCGTAATCTTCGTCGGCGGACTGACACGCCAGAAGGGGATTCCAACCCTTCTGGCGCCAACCGCCGACTCGGGGATTGTGGCGACCTTGAAGGGCTATTGAGAGGACTGAACCGATCACCTCGATCTCAGGATTGAAACGGCATGATCGTTGAACTTTTCGGACCAGCGGGATCCGGCAAAACAACCTTCGCGAACGCCCTTGCCAAGCATTTGCGCGACCATGGGTACGTTGCCAAAGTCACCCAGTGCTACCTGCCCCGCAATAGAGGCGACGGCCGGGACCGCTTCGGCATTTTCACGGTAACCTCCCGAATATCATCCGCCATTTTCATCACAATTCTGACACTTCTTTCTTCATATGGGCGAAGCCATGATATTACACCTGCCAATAAACTTGTAAGAACAATATCCCCACATAGCCTTATATGGCGAATTCGTCTCTGGCAGTACATAGTTCGCTTGTCACGCTGCTGGGAACAGGCGCTGGGATCAACAAATATAATCATATTCGACCAAGGCTTCGTACAGGCGATCGGGTCCCTTGCTATGTTCAACGGCGCCGCAGACGACGGGTTGATCGCACAAGCGCTCGAATCTACGCCTCAGGCCGATCTGGTGATTTGGATGGCAGTCCCGCGCGATGTTGTGGAAGCGCGGCTTCAGACAAGAATGATGCACGAACCGGCCTACGGAGCGGTTCTTAGAAGTAGGTTTCGCCAGCAACATGCAAGCTTTCGATATCTTCGAAAGGATTGGTAATGTTCTTAGGAGCGCGCGGCGAAGTAACGCCCCGGTTCTGACGATCGACGAACAGTCCACTGCAGGCGACCTTTGTCGGGTGGAAGAGGAAATCCTGGCGCGCTTACCGCGGACCAGAGTTTCTCTGTTCGGCAATGCGCGCGGCGGCAGCGAGTTGACTGCCGAAAGCAGGGAGCGAAGCATGGACGGCCGCTCGGAAGGACATCCGCTCGAACGCCATGTGGCCGACGGGGCTGCGCACATCCCGTCGATTGCGGGCACCGCAGGCCGAGCGTCCTTTGCGATCTTCCGCCGACCCCGTGATGTCGGTGGGCGCCTCTTGCATGCGAGCATCTTCGCCCTCCTGGTCTATATCGGCGGCGCAGGACTAGCCAGCATGGCACAGCTTGGAATCGCGCGCATGGTCGGCGCCACGAGCTACGGTATCTACTCATACGCGTTGGCCTGGAGCACCGTTCTCGCAACCCTCTCGACGCTCGGCTTCAACGTGTCGCTGTTGCGCTTCGTGCCGGCACACAGGGCCGCTGGGCGTTTTGACCTAGCACGCGGGGTGATCGTCTTCGCGCTGTCGTGGTCCCTCTCGGCCGCGGTGCTGGCCGGGCTGGCAGGGGCCGGCCTCATCGCCTTCTCAGGAAAGCTTCACCAGGAACTTCGGACGGCAATGCTGCTCGCCATGGCGGCCGTGCCGCTCATGACGGCTTATGCGCTTGGTACCACTCTGGTTCGCGCCTTTGGAGGCGTGGTGTCCGCGCTTTTGCCCGAGCGTGTGGCGCGCGATGGGCTGCTGTTGGCCCTGGTGGGCGGCGCGGCGTTTTCGGGTTGGGTGACCTTAGACGCGCCGTTCGCGATAATGGCGGTGGTCACGAGCTCGGCCGTTACCGCGATATTTGTGCTCGCCATAGCAATCAAGCTGCTGCCGACGGACCTGCAAAACGCGCGGGCGAGCTACTCCATATGCCTATGGCGCTCTGCAATCCCTCCTACCATGCTGATCACCGGGCTTGATGCCTTCATAAGCCGGACGGGAGTCATGCTTCTGGGCTGGACGGGCCGCGTCCACGAGGCTGGCATCTTTGCCCTGGCACTGAACGTGGCGTTGCTGGTCGGCCTTTCGAGCGTCGCAGTCAGCACGATGTTCTCGCCGACCGCTGCGGATCTCCACGCCCGCGGGGATCACGAGCGCCTGCAGCGACTATTCTCGCGAGCAGCAGTTCTGAGCTTCAGCGGGGCGCTCGCAATGACCTTTTTACTCCTACTGGTCACGGAACGTCTCCTAGGCTGGTTCGGCAAGGATTTTGCTGCGGGCGCCCCGATCGCACGAATCCTCATTGTGGGTTACCTCTGCACTGCGGTCTGCGGACCCCAGCTGAACCTTCTGACGATGACCAAGCATGAGTGGGCCGCCGCGACAGCGATGGTTGGCGCCGCCGTGACCGCCGTCGTCGCCTGTTCAGCCGGGATAGCGCTGGACGGGGCGACCGGAGCGGCGGCCGGCTTCACGCTCGCACTGGTCGTCTGGAACCTGGCAATGGCAACCTATATCCGCAAGCGTTTGAACATCTTGCCCGGTCTGGTCTTTGCTGCCTTGACCTTGAGGTCGGGACAGATCAGAGCTCCGCTGGGATAGCCGCATGTCCCAGTTCGTGGGGGTCGATGCAATGATATCCACCGGTCATCAAGCTAGCCACGTTCAGCAATATGAGTCCGACTCTCCAGAGACTCTGGCCGGCGAAACGGAAAAATGCCAACGCGATGCGTAGCGGGAAATCCCAGGCGCTGAGCACCCTGATCACGGCGCTGACCGCATTGGAGCAAAGCAACGTCGAATGCTGCTATTGGAGGAGCAGCCGGCGTCTTCCGGCTGTTCTGCTGGGTGAATCGGACCTTGATCTGCTTGTTGCCAAGTCTGATCAACATCGGGCCGCCCAGGCCTTGCTCGGCTGCGGATTCAAGCGGTTCGAGCCCTCCAATTGCCACGGCCACCCCGCAGTCCAGAGCTTTCTTGGCTATGACGAGCCGAGCGGGCGCATCGTCCATCTCCATCTTCACTTCCGCCTCGTCGTCGGCGAGCCGGTTTTGAGGAACTATCAGCCTCCTTGGGAAGGCCTCTTTCTGGCCTCGTCGATCCCACACCCGGCACTGCCTCTCCGGACGCTCGATCCGGCTAGCGAGGCATTGCTGCTGGCGGTGCGAGCCAGCCTCGAGCTGCGGCGTCGAGATCCGATCGCGTTTCGCCACTGGAAGAGGTTACAGGAGAACTTCGAACTGGACCGGCTGCATGTGACGTCGCGGGTCGACCGACGCAGTTTCCAAGATCTCGCTGCAAAGCTTGTAAATAAGGACCTCGTGGAAGCCATTGCCGAGGCATTATTCGCGACGCAGAGCTTCACGGCCCGGCATCGCCTTCACGCGCGGATTCGAAAAGAACTGGCGGCATACCGAACGTACAATGCCCTAGAAAGCGTTCTGCGTGGGGTCGGCAGGGTAATCTTGTGGACCGCCGGAAGTCTGAACAAGCAGTTCCTGCATGTACCACGACCCTGGAGCCGTCGCGCTCCCGGCGGCGGCATGGTGGTGGCCGTGGTCGGTATCGACGGTAGCGGCAAAACAACGCTAGTGACAGCGATCCACGAATGGCTGGAGTCGGAAGTCGACGTGCTCCCGATGTATTTCGGCACCGGACACGGAAGGCCGTCGCTGCTGCTTCTGCCTTTCAAGCTGCTTGTCCCGATAGCTACGCGGGCGCTTGGAACCAAGCCCGCTGGCAGCTCGCACGGCACTGTGACGGATCGTCCGCCGGGGCCCTTCTACAACATACTGCTTACCGTGTGGGCAAGCGTCCTCTCGGTCGAGAAGCGGATGAAGCTGGTGGCCGCGCGCCGCGGAGCGGATCGCGGAATGGTCGTCGTTGCTGATAGGTTCCCCCAAGACCAGATCATAGGCTTCAATGATGCTCCGCTTCTGCCCCGATTGGCCAAAGTCCCGGCCTGGCTTCGGCGTTTCGAGGCCAACTCTTATGCGCTTGCCCGCCAGCTGCCGCCCGATCTCGTCATCAAACTGCAGACGATCCCCGAAGTCATAATGACGCGCGAGCCGGATATGGATCCGTTGGTCATTCGAAGGCGGGTGTCAGACATTCAGGAACTGAACTTCGGTGGCACTACGGTGGTGAACCTTGATGCCGGACAACCGTTGGCCGATGTCATCGGTGCAGCCAAGGCCGCGATCTGGCGGGTGATGTGAACACGTACGAGGCCATCCAATCTGGAATAACTAGATGGTCAGGTCAGAGTTGAAAACGGAGGCGCCGACCTTTCCATGTCTAAGCAAGGCAGGTTCAGCAAAAGCGTCTCACAATTCTGCGATAAGAACCTGCGGCAAACAAAGGAATCCAAGCGGGCATTCGTGGGCCAACCCATGAATACCTGCTTAGCGGTACAGCCATTGCTTGAGGCAGGTCCCGGCCACCACATGGGCCGGAGGCACGGCAGGCTGATCGTTGGGGGAATCGACGGCCCTGACACGAGCCTTCTTTTCCAGCAACATGCGAAGCTCCGCCGGGCGCACCCGGTCACGCTCCATGACGAGTTGGATCATCGGGTCGTTCAAAAGCTCGTCCAGGGTGTTGATGCTCTCGCTCATCCGTCGCCTCCTCGATGCCCTGTCCGCATGCGTTAAATAGGCAGCCAATGATGGCCCGCCAATGACGCTTTGCCGGCTATGTCGTGGTTCGGATGAAATTTTTGTGCAGATGGGCGTTCAAATGAGTCAGACCGGTGGCGGCCCTTCATATTGCGGCAGGCCGTCGTCCAGCCGCAGCCAGGCTTGCCTGGAGGCAGTCCAGAAATGCATATCCGGTTTGAAAACGGAAGGATCGTCGAGCGAACCCGAAGTGATACCCACCATGCCTCGGGAATCGCGCCGCGAAAACAGCGTCGTGCCGCAGGCCGGGCAAAAGCCGCGCTTAAGGTCCGCCGAGGTGTTCACCGTCGCCACCTGCCCCTCGATGGTGACGTCGTCGATGCGAAACAACAGGCGCGCGTTGAAAGCCGCGCCGATCGCTTTCTGGCAGAGCCGGCAATGGCAGACGCGCTCGTTGACCGGCTCGGTCTCGGCGCGATAGCGCACCGCGCCGCAGAGGCACCCACCCAGATATGTCGTCATCGCCAGCCACCTGCTTCGTTGGAAAACGGCGGCACCGTAGCGGCCGGCACCAGACGGTCAATTGAAAAGCATTGATCGGAAGTCATCGCTCGGCGTGATGCATTGGCCCAACGACCGGCGCATCCTGCGATTTGACAAGCGCCAACCGGTGCCCCCTGCTTGCGACGCAAATTGGAGGATGCGCCGTGGCTGAGGACATCGACACGATCGCGGTCGGACCGCTGTTCGGACCGCCCTCGCCGGCCCGCGACCGCACCGACGCCAGGATCCTCGCCGCCGCCTCCGGCATCGGCTTCATGGCGATCCGCGACTTTCCCGGCGACGAGTGGCTGACGCCTCAGAACCGGGCACGGCTGCTGGCTATCTTCAATCTGCCCGAAGCCGAAAAGCAGAAGCTGCTGCGCTGGAACTTCGATCGCAGCAAAAAGAACGTCTATCGCGGCTGGTTCCCGCTGCAGCCGACCGCCGTCTCCTACAAGGAGGGCATCGACATGGGGCCAGACATCGCGCACGCGCCGGCCGCTGGCGCCGATGCCGATGATCCGTTGTGCGAGGCGACGCCGCTGCCGCCCGAAAATGCTGCGCCCGGCTGGCACGCGGCCGCCGCCGGCTATTACAAGGCGATGGAGGCGGTCGGCAATGGCCTGATGCGCTCGATCGCGCGCGGGCTCGGGCTTGCGGAAACCACCTTCAACGCCGATTTCGAGGGCGGCATCTCGACGCTGCGGCTGATACGCTATCCGCTGCGCGACCCCAACAACGGCGTCGACCTGAGCGGGCCGGACTTCTCGGTCGTCCACAAGGGCGAGACGCGCACCATCATCGGCCGCGAGCACGCCGATTCCGGCTTCGTCACCTTGCTCGCCCAGGACGGCGTCGAGGGCTTGCAAGCCAAGAACCTCACCGGCGAATGGATCGACGTGCCGCCGGCCAACGGCACTCTTGCCGTCAATTTCGGCCAGTTGCTGGAACGCTGGACCGGCGGCCGCGTCAAGGCGACCAGGCACCGGGTAATCGCGCCGAAGACGGCGCGTTTCTCGATCCCGTTCTTCTACGAGCCGCGCGTCGACGCCGAGATCGCGCCGTTGGCGCTTGAGGGCGCGGAGCCCTTCGAGCCGTTCCTCTATGGCGATTATCTCTGGGAATCGGCGACGAACTTCGTCGAAATGAGCGGCGTCAGGCACCTGCGCCGGCCGCGGCGGGCCAGGGCGTCGTAGCGACAGCTGGCCACCTGCAGAAGCAGACGGCCAGCGTTGCTGATCAAAGGGTGTTGGCGAGCTCCTCAAGCTGGTCGGCGCATTGGCTCCAGCCCTGATGGAAACCCATCTTCTCATGCTCTTCGCGGTTAGCGACACTCCAGTGCCGGACGCGGACGATATAGCGGGTCTTGCCTTCGCCTTCGTCCTCGAAGGTCAGAGTTGCCGTCATGAACGGCTTGTCCGAAGGCTCCCAGGCGCTGGTAAAGGCGTCGGTGAAGACGATCTTCTCGCCCGGAATGACTTCCAAAAAGACACCATAGTTGGGAAATTCGTTACCGTCCGGACCAGCCATGGCGACGAAGCTCGAACCACCGGTGCGCACATCCATTTCGGCGCGCGGAACGCTCCATGGCTTTGGCGCGAACCATTGCTTGAGAAGACTGGTTTCGGCCCAGCAGCGATAGACGCTCTGGCGCGACGCATCGATGATACGGCCGAGAACCAGTTCGCGGTCGTGGGCGGGGGCGATGTCGAGTTTAGTAGTCATGGGGTTCACTCATTTTCCTTTGGTTGCTGCCCCAAGGACGAACAAACGCGGCGCGCGCCGACAAAACTCTTCAGGGATTTTTTCGGGGATCGAAGGGGCGCTATCAACCGGAATCGCCTTAGTGGCGCTTGGCCTGGACGAGATAGGCGTCGATCTCGGTCTCGCCGAGCCATTTGGCGGCTTCGAGCCGGTGCAGGCCTTCGACCAGGATGTGGCGCTTGCCGTCGTGGCGCACCTGGATCGGCGTCTTCATGCCGTTCTCCAGTATGTCCTCGGCAAGGTGGCGGACGGTTTCCGGATGCAGCGTCTTCTTGCGCGCCGTCGGTACGTAGATGTCGTCGACCTTGACCTTTTGCACACGCAGCATATCGGCTCCCTGGCGAAAAATGTCGCCCCAGCATGGATAGTTGGTTTGCCGGCAGCGGCCAAGGGCAGCCGCTGGCCCGATGGTTTCCAATTGACGCTTGGCCGGCCAACGGTCTCAATGACGGCCTTTCACCCGACTGGTGTTCATGACGCAGCTGCCGACAGAGTTTCCCGATTTCGGGCTGACGCCCGAGCAGCGCCGCGAAGCGGTGCGCGGCCACTATTACGAATGGCCGGGCATGGACGGCGAGCGCGGCGAGATCTGGTGCTATTCCGATCGCTTCTCCTACCGCCCGGGCGAGACGGTGGCGCTGCATGTCAGCTCGACCGCGCCGCAATTCGGCATGGCCATCATTCGCGACGGCGCCGACGAGACCAAGGTCTTTGAGAAGACGGGCGTCGCCGCACGCTGGCAGGAGACGCCGGATCAATGCTCGGTCGAAGGTTGCGGCTGGGAGGCCTCGTTCGAATTTCGCATTGGCACCGATTGGCCCTCCGGCGCCTATCGCCTCACGCTTTCCGCCGACGGCCGCGACGGCAAGCCGATCCAGTGCCACCACCTCTTCATCGTCGCGCCCTTGCCCGGCAAAAAACCCGGCCGCCTGCTGCAGATCGCAGCGACCGGCACATGGCTCGCCTACAACACCTGGGGCGGCTCCAATCACTACCAGGGCATCACCGGCCCCAACCGCGATCAATATGCCACCATGGTTTCGACGCAGCGGCCCTGGTGCCGCGGTTTCGTCGTGCTGCCCAAGGACGCGCCGCGCGTGCCTCTGGAGGTCGCGGTGCTGCCAAAGACCGTGCCGCGCTATCCGCATATGGAATGGGCGTTCGCCACTGGACATTCGAAGAAATACGCCTCCTCCGGTTGGGCGAGCTATGACAGTCACTTCTTCCGCTTCGCCGAGCGCGCCGGCTATGCGATCGATCTCGCCAGCCAGCACGAACTGCATTTCTCGCCCGAAATCCTCGACGGCTACGACTGCGTCGTCTTCGTCGGCCATGACGAATACTGGACCTGGGAGATGCGCGACGCGGTCGACCGTTACGTCGATCGCGGCGGCTATGCGGCGCGCTTTGCCGGCAATTTCATGTGGCAGACCAGGCTGGAGGACGAAGGCCGCCGGCAGGTCTGCTATAAATACAAGGCGCGCGCCGAGGACCCGGCCTATCGCGGCGGCGACGTCAGGCGCGCCACCAATTCCTGGGAAGCGCCGGAGATCGGCCGGCCGGGCAGCGCCACCTTCGGCCTCAATGCGACGAGAGGCGTCTATGCCGGCTGGGGCGGCTGCGCGCCGCGCGGCGTGCGCGGCTTTCCGGTCTACCGTCCCGAGCACTGGGCCTTTGCCGGCACCGGCATCTATTATGGCGACCTGCTCGGAGCCGACAGCCATGTTTATGGCTATGAGGTCGACGGGCTCGACTTCGAGATTCACGGCGGCCTGCCCTACCCGACTGCGGAGAGCGGCGCTCCGGACGGCCTGCAGGTGCTGGCCGTCGGCATGGCGAGCCAGGTCGAGGAAAGCGCCGATATCCCGATCGAGGACCAGTTCCTCACCGACGAGGATGGCCGCTTCACCGCCGAGACGCTGTTCGGCGAGGCCAGCGACGCCAATCTCGACAAGGTCAAGCGCGGCAACGGCATGATCGTCAATTTCCCGCGCGGCAAGGGCGAAGTGTTCCATGCCGGAAGCTGCGAATGGGTCGCCGGCCTGCTAAGGCAGGATCCAATGGTCGAACGCGTGACCAAGAATGTCCTCGACCGCTATCTTGGAAAGTCCTGACATGCCGAAACCGGAAGTGCTGCCCTCGCCCGACGCCGAAGCGCGGCCGCCGTCGCATCTGTTTTATCTCTCCAGCCTGCGTCGGCCGCTGGTCGACCGCGCGGAAGGAATCTACTTCTGGACCAGGGACGGCCGCCGCTTCATCGACGGATCGAGCGGGCCGATGGTGGCCAATATCGGTCATTCCAACCGCAACGTGCTCGATGCCATGAAGCGGCAGATGGACAAGGCCACCTTCGCCTACCGGCTGCATTTCGAGAACGAGCCGGCCGAGGAACTGGCGCGGGAGCTCGCCGGCAAGCTGCCGGAGGGCATGGACCGCATCTTCTTCGTCTCCGGCGGTTCGGAAGCGACGGAATCCTGCATTAAGCTCGCCCGGCAATGGGCGGTCGCCACTGGTCAGCCCAAGCGCTGGAAGGTGATCACCCGTTTCCCCTCCTATCACGGCGGAACACTGGGCTCGCTTTCGATCACCGGCGACGATGCGCTGGCCGAAACTTTCACGCCGATGATGCGGGTGATGCCGACCGTGCCGGCGCCGACCGCCTGGCGCGACCGCGACAATCTCTCGATGGAGCAGCGCGGCATCCGCTACGCCGACATGCTGGAGGAAAAGATTCTCGCCGAAGGTCCGGAAAGCGTGCTCGCCTTCATCATGGAGCCGATCGGCGGCGCGGCCACCGCCGCCCTGGTAGCGCCCGACAGCTACTATCCGCGCATCCGCGAGATCTGCGACCGTTACGGCATCCTGCTCATCCATGACGAAGTGATGAGCGGCACCGGCCGCACCGGCAAATTCCTCGGCGGCGACCACTGGAACTGCCGGCCTGACATCGTCGCGCTGTCGAAAGGCCTGGGCTCCGGCTACGCGCCGCTCGGCGCGCTGGCCGCGCCGATGCGGCTGGTCGAGCCGCTGCTTGCCTCCGGCGGTTTCCAGCACGGCCACACCTATGCCGGCAATCCGCTGGCCTGCGCCGCCGGCCGTGCCGTGCTCGGCGAAATGGACCGGCTGGGCCTCATCGCCAACGCGGCCGCAATGGGCGATTTGCTGATCGGCGAGTTGAGGGCGTTGCAAAAGCGCTTCCCTTTCATCGCCGACGTGCGTGGCAAAGGCTTGCTGCTCGGCGCCGAAATGGTTGCCGATCCGGAGACGCTTGTACCGATCGCACCAGGCAAGAAGGCGACGCAACGCCTGCTCGATCTCGCATATGAGCGTGGCCTGATCATCTACGGGCGTAGGGTCAAGGGCGGCGTCGACGGCGACAATTTCATGGTTGCGCCGCCGATGATCATCACGCGCGAGCAGATCGGCGAGATCATCGCCATCATCGGCGACTCGCTCGAGGCGCTGGCCGGCGAACTCGACCTGCCGGTCGAAGGCTGAGGAGCAAAAATGGCGCCCAGGAAGGTCATCATCACTTGCGCCGTCACCGGCTCGGTGCATACGCCGTCTATGTCGCCATATCTCCCGGTGACGCCGGACCAGATCGCCGCGGAGGCCATCGCCGCTTCCGAAGCCGGCGCCTCGATCCTGCATCTGCATGCAAGAGACCCGAAGGATGGCCGGCCGACCGCCGACCCTGAAATGTTCATGCAGTTCCTGCCGCGCATCAAGCAGGCGACCGATGCGGTGATCAACATCACCACCGGCGGCTCCTCGCTGATGAACCTCGACCAGCGGCTGGCGGCGCCCTTGCGGGCCGAGCCGGAAATGTGCTCGCTCAACATGGGCTCGATGAATTTTGCGCTGTTCCCGATGCTCGACAAGCCGCGCGAATGGCAGCACGACTGGGAACCGAAACTGCTCGAGGCCACCCGCGACACGATCTTCAAGAACACCTTCGCCGACATGGAGACGGTGCTGGAGAAGCTCGGCAACGGTTGCGGCACGCGCTTCGAGTTCGAGTGCTACGACGTCGGCCATCTCTATTCGCTGGCGCATTTCCGCGACCGCGGATTGGTCTCGGGGCCGCTGTTCATCCAGTTCGTGTTGGGCATATTGGGCGGGATCGGCGCCGATCCCGACAATCTCGTCCATATGAAGCGCATCGCCGACAAACTGTTCGGCAGCTACCAGTTCTCGGTGCTCGCCGCCGGCCGCCACCAGATGCCGCTGATCTCGATCGCCGCCGCCATGGGCGGCAATGTCCGCGTCGGGCTCGAGGACAGCCTCTATGACGGGCGGCAGCTGGCGAAATCCAACGCCGACCAGGTGCGCCGCATCCGCGGTATTCTCGAGGCCCTGTCGCTGGAGGTTGCAACCCCTGCGGAAGCGCGCGAAATGCTGACGTTGAAGGGCGGCGACCGGGTGGCATTTTGAGGTGATTGTGAATACGGTCATCCTCCGCCCCGGCACCATCGACGATGTCGAAACCATCCACGCCGCGCTGCTCAAACTCGGCAACCACATCGGCGCCCATCAGGAAATCACCTCGACGCCCGACGATCTCCGCCGCTACGGCTTCGGCGAAAACCCCGCCTTCTCGACTCTCATCGCGGAAATCGGCGGCGAATTCGCCGGACTCTGCCTGTACTTCCCCATCTTCTCGACCTGGATGGGCCGGCCCGGCGTTTACGTGCAGGACCTTTACGTCGAGGACCGTTTTCGCGGCCGCAGGATCGGCGAGCGTCTGCTGCGCAGCGTGGCGCAAGAATGCCGCGCGCAAGGCGGCGCCTATCTGAGACTCTCCGTCGACACCGACAACGAGACCGCCAAGGCCTTCTATGAAAGACTGGGCATCGGCTGGTCGAGCTACGAGCAAACGCAAAAGATCGTCGGCGAGGCCTTCTTCGCCTTTGCCGATGCGCCGGAGGGAGAGCAATGAAAGCCTTCTACGCCGAGGAACAAAAAAGCCACGATCCCAGAGCCTTTCTCTCCAGCGGCGCCCCGCAGCCAAACCCGGAAAAGCCGGAACGCGTCGAGCGATTATTAGCCGGCGCAAAATCTGCCGGTTTGGCGATAGAACGGCCCCTCAATCGCGGGCTCGGCCCGATCGCGGCGGTGCACACGCCTGAATATCTCGACTTCCTCGAACACATCTTCGCGCGCTGGCAGCGCATCGAAGGCGCCTCGGCGGAAGTGATCCCCAACATCCATCCGATCGCACGCAATGGCTTCTATCCGGCCTCGGCGGTCGGCCAGGCGGGCTATCACATGGCCGATACCGCCTGCCCGATCTCGGCCGAAACCTGGGACAGCGCGCTGTGGAGCGCCTGGAGCGCGATTGAGGCTGCGGAAGCGGTGATGGCGGGCGCGTCTTCGGCCTACGCGCTTTGCCGCCCACCCGGCCACCACGCCTTCGCCGATGTCGCTGGCGGTTTCTGCTTCATCAACAATTCGGCCGTCGCAGCGCAGCTGCTGCGCAAGAACGCAGCGCGGGTAGCGATACTCGACGTCGATTTGCATCACGGCAATGGCACGCAAGGCATCTTCTATGCGCGGCCGGACGTGCTCACCGTCTCGCTGCATGCCGACCCGGTGCGCTTCTATCCGTTCTTTTGGGGCTATGCCGACGAGCGCGGCGAAGCCGCGGGCCTGGGTTACAATCTCAACCTGCCGCTGCCGCGCAAATCCAGCGATGCGGCGTTTCTCGAGGCGCTCGCCGCGGCCTCCCAGCGCATTCGTGCCTTCGCGCCCGAGGCGCTGGTGGTGGCATTGGGACTCGATGCCTACGAGGGCGATCCGTTCGGCGGCTTGTCGGTGACTACGCCGGGTTTCTCGCGCATCGGCGAGGCGATCGCCGGGCTCAGTCTGCCGACTGTCATCGTCCAGGAAGGCGGCTATCTCTGCGATGGGCTCGGTGACAATCTCACCGCTTTCCTGACCGGCTTCGGCGGTAAGCAGCGATAACCTCACTCAGGATCGCTGCTGCCTGAGCATGGCGATGATCCGGTGCACGCTCTCCAGCGTTTCGTCGATCTCGGCGGCAGTGTTGTAGTGCGCAACGCCGATGCGCACGACGCCCTGCTCGGCCGGAATGCCGAGCTGATGGACGATCTCCCAAGCGTAGCTATGGCCTGACCACAGGAAGATGCCTTCGGCATTCATCTGCCGAACGATCGTTTCCGGCGCGATGCCATCGACGGTGAAAGAAACCGTCGGCACGCGTTCGCCCATCCGCGCCGGATCGGTGATGCCGCGGATCGTCAGGCCTTCGATATTGGACAGGCCCGAGATCAGCTTCAGCGCCAGCCCATTCTCATAAGCGGTCGACACGTCGAATGCCCTGGCGATCCGTTGCCGGCGCGAGCCGCCCTCGCCTGCGGCAGCCCCCAGATCCGCGAAATAATCGACGGCCGCCGTAAGCCCGGCCATCAGCTCGATCTGCGGCGTGCCAAGCTCGAAGCGCTCCGGCAGACCGTTGGAGGAGCAGCGGCATTTATAGGGCTCAAGTGCGTCGATGACGTCGCGGCGACCCCACAAAATGCCCATATGCGGGCCGAAGAATTTGTAGGCCGAGCAGACCAGGAAATCGCAGCCCAGCGCCTGCACGTCGATCAGCCCGTGTGGCGCGAACTGCACCGCATCGACATAGACCAGCGCCCCGGCCTGCCTGGCGGTTTCGGTCAACGACTTGACGCGGTTGATCGAGCCTGTGAGGTTCGAGGCATAGTTCAGCGCCACAAGCCGCGTTCTCTCCGAAAGTAGCGCCTCCAGGGCCGCCTCCTCTATCTGCCAGCTTTGCTCGTCGAACGGCAGGAAGCGCACGACTAGGCCGAGATCCTCGGCCAGTTGCAGCCAGGGCGATACATTGCCTTCGTGGTCCATGCGGGTGACGATGATCTCGTCGCCCGGGTCGAAACCGCGCCCCAGCGTGCGCGACATGTGATACGTCAGCGTCGTCATGTTGGCGCCGATGATGATTTCCTGCGGGCTCGCGGCGCCAAGGAAATCGGCCATCGCCAGATGCGCATCATCGACCACCTTTTGCGCCGCGAGCGTGGTTTCGAAGAAACCGCCGAGATTGGCGTTTGTGGTGATGAGGCAGAACGACACGGCGTCGGCCACTGTCTGCGACACCTGCGTCCCGGCAGGGTTGTCGAGATAGATGCGCCGACGCCCTTCATCGGTCAGGGACAGAGCCGGGAATTTTCCACGCACGGCCTCGATTGGAAATGTCGCCATCGCTTCCATCCCTTTGTCATTCTTGATTTTTTCACCCAATGTCGTTCACGGGCACGGATTGCCGACCCGCTGATGGACGGCATCGACTGCCTTCTGCATCTCGTCGGTCCAGGTCACGTCGACTGAAGACAGCGCCATGTCGAGCTGCGCCACGCTGGTGGCCCCAACGATGTTCGAGGTCACGAAAGGCCGGCTCGACACATAGGCATTGGCAAACAGCGCCGGCTCCATACCGAAGGAACGTGCCAACTCGTTGTATTCGAGCTGGACCTCGGCCGCGTTGGGCGTCTCGTAGCGCTGGCCGCGGTTGAACAATTGCGAGCGTGAGCCTTGCGGCCGCGCGCCGTGGTCGTATTTGCCGGTGAGATAGCCTTGCGCCAAGGGCGAATAGGCAAGCAGCGAAACCTGCTCGCGCTCGCAAACCTCGGCAAGGTTCACCTCAAAAGTGCGGTTGATCAGATTGTAGGCGTTCTGCAGCGAGACGACGCGCGGCCCGATGCCGTTGCCCGCCTCGGCGAGGAAACGCATGACACCCCAGGAGCTTTCGTTCGACAGGCCGAAATGGCGGATCTTTCCCGCTTTCACCAATTCCTCGAACACCGAAAGCGTCTCGGCGATCGGCGTCTCGCCGGCCGGTGCGCCCACGGCATCGGCGCGACGAGCCACCACGCCGACGCGTGTGGGGTTGGCACCCCAGGGAATGTCGCGCTCTGGCCAGTGAATCTGGTAGAGGTCGATATAGTCGGTGCCGAGCTTGGTCAGCGATTTGTCGATGGCGTCGAAGACATCGGCGCGCACCAATTGCGATGGCCTGTCGCCGCGGAACCAGGTGTTGGCGGTGCGGCCAACCACTTTGGAGGCGACGATAACCTTGTCGCGGTTGCCTTTCGCTTTCATCCAGCTGCTGATGATCTTCTCGGTCCGCCCTTGCGTCTCGGCCTTGGGCGGGATCGGGTAAAGCTCCGCCGTGTCGATGAAGTTGACGCCACGCGAAAAGGCCAGGTCCATCTGCGCATGACCCTCCGCTTCCGTGTTCTGCTGGCCCCAGGTCATCGAGCCGAGGCAGATTTGCGATACAAGGAGATCGGTCCGACCGAGGCGGCGTTTATGCATGGGATTGTCTCCGGCGGGAGGTTTGCGCGGCTGCGCGAGGAGGAGACGCAAGCATAAGCAAAGGCCGGATGTTCTCCAAGTCCCCGCCGGCGCCGACTTTTCTTCCGGCTGCTAACGCCGGACGCCGGCCAGGGCGCGCCGCTTGGCCTCGTCGATCAGCATGTTGGCCACCTGCATGCGAATCATGGCGCGCTGGCGCAGATGCGGGGCGACGCGATCCGGATGGTTGGCGAAGGCGAAATTGCGGCGCAAGCGGCCGAGATCGGCATTTTTCGCCGGCCGATCGAGGCCGAGCTCGCCGGCGATCGATTCGGGATCGATCGGCGGCAGTTTTTCCTCCGGCTGGTGGTCCTCGCTGGCCAGCGTCAGCTTGGCCTGGTCGAGAAGTGCCGCGAATTCAGCGGCGAGATCGGCGCCCGCCTCGCGATATTCGGCGGCAACGCTCTCGCCGGCAACCTTTATGCGGCCGGAGTGAAGCTCGTCCGCCACCGACAGATAGTCGAATGGAATGGATGGCCGGGCGCCCTCCTGCTCACCCTTTTCGGAAGCGACGAACAGGTCGTCGAGCAAGGAAGCGAAATCGAGCTTCTTCCCGGTGCCGATCTCAGCCTCCCGTGTTGCGACCGCATTGCACTATCGCCGACGATAAAGCGGCCTCGTTAAAAATGAATGCCGGCAATGTTAAGCTTCTAACTAAAAAAGCCGGACTGCATTTTCACACAGCCCGGCAAGGTCGCCAGGAGTGGCGAGGAAAAGCCGGCCATGTGCCAGCATTGCTGCGTACGGTCGAGGTTGCGCGTAAGTTTCAGAAAAAATCGAATGTGGCGAAAAAAATCCGCTTGGCATGGCAGCCATGCAATTGCTGCACTGCACAATTTTAACAAATCGCCTATATCTTGGCGTCGGGAGGACCAACACGGGGCATGTGAGTCATGGGGTTCTTCACCGAAATGTTTGCTCGGCCGCGGCCGCAGGAACACCAGCGTTACCGCGCGGCGCTCGCGCTGCTGAATGCGATGAGCAACGCCGACCGCGCCGACATCGGCGTCAAGCCGGCGGATTTTCCGCGTATCGCCCGCGAAATGTCGATGCGCTGAGCTGCGCTGAACCGAAGAGGTTTCCCGGTGGTGCCGGGAAACCTTTAAACCACCCTAAAGTCAGCGATTCCCAAGGAAAGTCTGCTTGCTGAGCGGCACGCCGTTGTGACGCAGGATGTCGTAAGCCGTGGTGACGTGGAAGTAGAAGTTCGGCATGGCCGCGTTCAGCAGATACTGGATGCCCGGCAGCTGAACCTCTCGTCCTGCGAGCCGCAATTCGATCGGCCGGTCTTCCGATCCGTCCAGATCGGCCGCCGAGAATGTCGCCAGGTGATCGAGCGTCTTGGCGATTCGCGCCTGCAGCTCGGCGAAGCTGGCCTCATTGTCCTCATATTTCGGCACCTCGCGGCCGGCGAGCCGCGACGGCGCACCCTTGGCATGGTCGGTGGCGATCTGCACCTGCCTGGCCAGCGCGAACATGTCTGGCGCCAGCCGCGCCGTCAAAAACACGTTCGGATCGATCTTGCGTTCGGTGGCGTTCTGTTCGGCGGCGGTCAGCACGCTGGCCAGCGCCTTCAGCCGGGCCGAAAAGACGCCGACGGATATGTCGTACATGGAAATGGTCACGGTAATCTCCTTGAGCGGCCCAGCGCCGCGGGCGGTGAGCTAGCGCCTCCTGCCGCGATTCTTCAAGCAGGCTGCGCGGCCGCGTCACCGCGTCGCCGCAATCGCCGTGGTAGTATTTTCGTTATCGAGCGGAGGATATCGATGAGACGCGTCATTCTTGCTGCGACTGCCCTGCTTTCCGTCGCCGTGGTCGCGCGAACGGCGCACGCGGCCGACGCGCCATATGTCGACGACAGGTCCAGCGCCGAGGCGGTCATCCGCTCGCTCTACAGCGCCATCAACCGGCATGAGTTCGCCCGCGCCTGGGGATATTTCGGCGATACAAAGCCGGCAAAGGACTTCAACAGCTTTGTGAAGGGCTATGACGGCACCGACGCCGTCGAGGTCAAGACCGGCGCCGTATCGGACGAGGGCGCGGCTGGCAGCATCTATTTCAGCGTCCCTGTCGCCATCCAGGCGACCGACAAGAAGGGCGAGGCAAAAGTATTCGCCGGCTGCTACACGCTGCGCCAGGTCAACGCCCAGATCCAGGAGCCGCCGTTCCAGCCGATCTTCATCGACAAGGGCGCACTCAAACCTTCGACCGCCGAATTCGAGGATGCGATGCCGGCAAGCTGCGGCGACGGCCCGCCGCCGCCGAAGAAAGACGAAGCGCTGGAACAGGCCAAGAAGGCTTTCCTCGCCAGCTATGGCGCGCAGTGCGACAAGCAGGACCCGGACGGCAAGCCGATCGGCGAGCCGGTAGCCCATTCCATCCATTACAAGGACAAGGATGCGGCCGCCGACGAGCCGGAGCGCGAGACGCGGCTGTTCCGCTTCTTCTGTTCCATGGCCGCCTACAACGAGACCGCGGTCTACTACATCGCTAACGATATCAACGGTGTCACACAGTTGCAGTTCACCGAGCCGGAGCTCGACATCCGCTACGAGAACAACAACAACGAAGGCAAGCTCGAGTCGATTCACATCATTGGTTTCAAGACGAGCGGTTGGGCGACCAACTCGGACTATGACGACAACACCAAGACCATCACCACATCAGACAAATGGCGTGGTGTGGGGGATGCCTCGTCATCGGGAACCTATCTGTTCCGAAACGGCGATTTCTCGCTCGTCCAGTACGACGTCGATGCGTCCTATGACGGGGAGCAAAATCCGCAGACGATCATCGACTACAACACGGCTCCCTGAGCCGCCACAGAGAAATCAGGGCGCTTTCGCCAGCATCCAGTTCAGCGTGCCGCGCCAGTCAACCATACGGATCGGCGTGCCGTGCGTGCCGGTTTCGAAGCGCACGAAGCGGGTCGGGTAGGTCTTCGATTTGGCCAGGATCGACCGGAAGAACGCCTCCTGCTTCGCCACGGCAAAGACCACGTCGTGGCTGCCCTGGCCAAAGAACACCGGCACCCGGCGCTTGAACGCCGGGCTGGCCAGAAAGCTCTCATCCCATAGCGAGCCGAGCAGCAGCAGGCCATCGATCCGGCTCCCGGTGTCCTTGCGATCGGCGAGCTTCCAGCAGATTATGCCGCCCATCGAGCCGCACGCGACGAAGATTTTTGCGCCTGGCGATTTCTCGGCATAGTGG
Source organism: Mesorhizobium sp. B1-1-8 (assembly GCF_006442795.2). Classification (NCBI taxonomy): domain Bacteria; kingdom Pseudomonadati; phylum Pseudomonadota; class Alphaproteobacteria; order Hyphomicrobiales; family Phyllobacteriaceae; genus Mesorhizobium; species Mesorhizobium sp. B1-1-8. Next base: position 3,413,834 of record NZ_CP083956.1, on the reverse strand, counting down.
TCGATCAGCGCCGCGACCTGAGCTGCGCCCCTGTCGCCGAAATCGGGGAAATCCGGCGTGATATAGAGGCCGTTATTGCTGGCCATCAGGTTCTTGATGCGGTTGAAATTGCCGCCGAAGGTGAAGTCGTCGACGCCCTGCTTGCGGCTGCCGCCCTGCCCGTGCAGGTAGAGCACGATGATCGCCGCCCCTTCCGTCTTTCCGACCGCGACATGCCGGACATCGCCGGCATCGGTTTTCAGCATCAAATCCTGCTGCAGCTTGCGCACACCGGTATCGGTATACTGCGCACGCACCCGCTTCTCCGGCACCTCGTCGCGCTGGTTGATGTCGCGCATTTCATGGTAATCGAGGACCGTATAGGCGCCGCCGTCGCCTGACGAAAGCGTCGGTGGATAGGCGAATAGGTCGTCCTTGAAAGATTTAAGGGACAAAGACTGACCAGCAGCGGCCGAAAGCGAAAGCGCTGTGGCGGTCAGCAGTGCAAGGAAAAATCGGAAGCGGAAAGACATGCCAGCAGGCATGCGAAATTCGCCTTCGGTTTGTCAATCCTGCAAGACGCCGCCGGCGCCTTCCAACGCCTCGCGCGTGTCGACGTCGATGGAGGCTGCCTTGCCGATCTCGACATCGATAACGTCGAGGCCCTCGGCCTCGACCAAATGGCGCGCGCCGGTATCGCCTTCGAGGTGGGCGATGGCCGGGAACAATGAGCGCGGCAACAGCACCGGATTGCCGCGCTTGCCCTGGTGGGAGGCGCGCACGACGGACCGGCCGCCGGATCTGCGGAAGGCGTCGATGAGGCTGTCGAGGTCTTTCGAGGAGACGCCCGGCATGTCGCCGAGAACGATCATGGCGCCGGCCGCGCCGGGCGCGACCCGCGCGATGCCTGCTTTCAGCGACGACGCCAGGCCATCGGCGAAATCCGGATTGTCGGCGAGCGTGACATTGAGGCCGGCGAGTGCTGCGCGCACGCGCTCGCGCTGATGCCCGGTGACGACGATTGTGTCGACAGCCTTCGAGCCCCGCGCCCGCTCGGCCGTGCGCCGCACCAGCGGCTGCCCGTCGAACAGCGCCAGAAGCTTGTTCGGCCCACCCATGCGGCTGGAGCGGCCGGCGGCGAGGAGCACGATGTCAACCCTCGGCTCGGCCCTCGCCGGCAGCGGCTCGCGCGGCTGCGGTCGGGTCGGGATTTCCATCAGCAGGCCGCCGACGCCCATGCCGGCAATATCGCCCGCCGTCACGTCGAGCCCGGCGACCAGCCGGTCGAGAACCCAGTCGAAGCCGTTCTCCTTCGGGCTGCGGGCGCAACCCGGCGCGCCGATGACGCGCTTGCCGGCCAGCGTGCCCAGCACCAAAAGATTGCCGGGATCGACCGGCATGCCCGCGCGGATCACTGTGCCGCCCGCCTGCTCGATCGCGGCCGGAACGACATCGGCGAAATCGCTCATCGCCGAGGCGCCGAAGATCACCACCATGTCGTTGTCGCGCGCCAGGGCGGCGGCAGCCTCGGCGACGGGCGCGATCTCGTGCGGCGTGCGGCGCTCCGCCCTCAGCCGCCCGCCGGAGCGCGCCAGCCGTGCTTCAGTGACGCGCAGCGTCTTGTCGAGGACGCTCGGCTTGACGCCGGGAAGCATCGTCTGGATGACGCCGACGCTGACCGGACGATAGGCGTTGACGGCAAAGATCTCGCCGCCGGCGCAGATCTTCACCACCCTCTCCACCAGATTTGCGGCCACGGCGAAGGGAATGATCTTCACCGTCGCCACCATCTGGCCCCGCTCGACCGGCGCGTGCTGCGCCAGCGTGGCGATGGTGATCGCCGGATTGACGGCGTTGATGGCGTCGATCATCCTGGCATCGACCGTAAAGATGCCGGCGGTTTCGGCATGGAGGTTGACCCGGCCGGTCGCGGCGGGCTTGGCATCGACGTTGCGATGGCTCATGCCGGCGGCGATCTTTTCGGCAGCTGCGTCCTCGCCAAGATCGTCGGGAGCCAGCACAGCGGCAATGACTTCCGTGACGCCGGCCGCCTTTAGCGCTGCCACATCCTCGCCGCTCAGCCGGTGCGCCTTGCGCAACCGCCGCTCGCCGGCAGCGGTCGCATGCGCGAGCACCGCGCCTTCAGCCAGATCGATCGGGACTGGACCGAACCTCACGCCACCGCGCCTTTGCTTTCGAGCCCGCGCGAGCGGAAGGCGTGAATGGTCTGGGCGAGGATAGCGACGGCGATCTCGGCCGGGCTCGCCGCGCCGATGTCGAGACCGATCGGCGCATGGATGCGGGCAATCCGATCGGCGCTGGCGCCCGATGCCAGCAGGCGCTCGACGCGCTTGGCATGCGTCTTCCGGCTGCCGAGCGCCCCGACATAGAAGCATTTCGCATCGAGCGCCGCCTTGAGCGCAAAATCATCGATCTTAGGATCGTGGGTGAGGGCGGCAAGCGCGGTATAGCTGTCCAGCGGCGCGCGCTGCAGCACATCCTCAGGCCATTCCGCATGCAAAGTCACATCCGGGAAACGCTCGGGCGTGGCAAAGGCGGTGCGCGGATCGATGATCTCGACAGGATAGCCGGCGATCCGCGCCATCGGTGCCAGCGCCTGGCTGATATGGACCGCGCCGATCACCACCAGGCGCGGCTGCGGCAGGTGGGCGTTGAGGAAAAAGGTTCGCCCTTCCGCCTCGACGGAGCCTGAATTGCCGGTGCGGAAGGCCTCGGCGATGGCAGTGCCGAGATCGCCAGCAACATGGTCGCCCTCGCGCACGACGCGGTCGCGACCGTCGCCGAGATCGGTGACCAGCACCGCCGCGCGGCGGGCACGGCGTTCCTCATTCAGTGTTTTGAGCGCGTATGGGTCCATCAGAAAGCCTCTTGTCCAAGCATGGTCTCATCCGCAAACCGGTTCCCACTTTGCGGGATCATGCTTCTAGCCCAGGCGCTCGACATAGACCTTGATGCGGCCGCCGCAGGACAGGCCCACCTGCCAGGCGGTTTCGTCGGCGACACCGAATTCCAGCATCTTGGCCTTGCCGCTGCCGATGACGTCGATCGCCTCGGTCACCACCGCTCCCTCGACGCAGCCGCCGGAGACCGAGCCATGGAAATTCCCCTCGGCGTCGATGACCAGATGGCTGCCGACCGGCCGCGGCGCCGAACCCCAGGTCTCGACCACGGTCGCGATGGCGACATCCTTGCCGTCCTTCATCCATCCTTCCGCGATGATCAGGGGATCGCGGGCCTCATCGAGATAAATGCTCTCGTCCATCGTCGTTTCTCACAAAGTCTGTTTTTCTCAAGGAACCAAAGTTTCCCGTGGAAACATATGGCTACGCGGCACGCCTCTCGCCAGCCTGCAACCAGCGGCGCAGATCGACGGAAGCGGCTGGCTGGCGGTCCAATGAGGCGCACAGATCGGCAAGCGCATCGAGATTGTGCACCGAGCGGAATTCGTCGACATGCGGCAGCATCGCCTTTACGCCACGGGCGCGGACTTCGAAGCCTTCGAAACGCAGCAGCGGATTCAGCCAGATCAGCCGCCGGCAGGACTTGTGCAGGCGCTCCATTTCCTCCGACAGGCCGGCGACGTCGTCGCGCTCCAGCCCGTCCGTGATCAAAAGCACCACGGCGCCCTGCCCCAGCACGCGTCGCGACCACAGCCGGTTGAACTCGGCCAGCGTGTCGCCGATGCGGGTGCCCCCGGACCAGTCCTTCACCGCGGCGGAGCAGTCGGCCAGCGCGGCGTCCGGATCGCGATGGCGCATCTGCCGGGTCAGATTGGTCAGGCGCGTGCCGAAGACAAAGGCATGCACACGCCGGCGCTTCTCGGTCAGGGCATGCAGGAAATGCAGGAAGATGCGGGTGTACTGGCTCATCGAGCCGGAAATATCGGCAAGCACCACCAGCGGCGGATGCATTTCGCGGGCCGAGCGGAATTTCGGCAGGATCAGTTCGCCGCCGGTGCGCGCCGCCGACCGCATCATGGCGCGCGGATCGATGCGCCGCCCTTGCGCGTCGACCTTGAAGCGGCGCGTGCGAACCGTATCGAAAGGCAGCCGCAAGGCGGCTATTGCCTTTTTGGCTTCGGCGAGTTCGGCGACGTCCATCTGAGCAAAGTCCTTGCCGCGCAGCACCTCGTTGCCGGAAAAGGTGAGGCGCGCATCGACCTCGATCTCCGGGATTTCCCGCACCGGCTGGTTTTTCCGATGACCCTCGAACATCGCCTGGCCGACGCGGTTTTCTGCCGCGCGTGGTTTTTGCTTCTCTCTGCTGTCCGGCGCCACCGGCGAAAACATCGCCAGCATCTTTTCGATCAGCTCGTGCGATTTCCAGAACAGCCGGAAGGCTTCGTCGAAGACCGGATGGTCCTCGTGGCGGGAGACCAGCACTGCATGTAGCGTCCAGTAGAAATCGTCGCGCGAGCCGATGCCGGCGGCAAGCACCGCCTCGATCGCATCCTTGACCGAGGCCGGCCCGACCCGCATGCCAGCCTTGCGCAGCGTTCGCGCGAAATAGACGATGTTATCGGCGATGCGCCCGTCAGCGGTCGCTTCTTTGGGTTCCGGACGCGGCGACAGCATCGCGCCTACTCCGCCGCCGAAAGCTCGGCCTTCACCTCATTGAGGATGCGCCGGCCCTCGCCCTGTCCGATGCGGGCAATGTCGTCCTGGTATTTCAACAGCACGCCAATCGTATCGGACACCGTCTCCGGATCGAGCGCCACCTTGTCGAGCTCGGTCAATGCGCCGGCCCAGTCGAGGGTCTCGGCGACGCCGGGCGCCTTGAACAGCTCGACCTGGCGCAGCTTCTGGATGAAGGAGACGACCTCAGCCGACAGCCGGCTGTTTGCCTGCGGCACCTTGCGGCGCACGATCTCCAGCTCCCGCTCGGCATTGGGGTAATCGACCCAGTGATAGAGGCAACGCCGCTTCAGCGCGTCGTGGATTTCGCGCGTGCGGTTGGTGGTGATGATGACGATCGGCGGCTCTTCCGCCTTGATCGTGCCGAGCTCGGGAACAGTGACCTGGAAGTCCGACAGGATTTCGAGCAGGAACGCCTCGAAGGCCTCGTCGGTGCGGTCGAGCTCGTCGATCAGGAAGACAGGCGCGGCGTCTGCCTTGCCGGTCAGCGCGTCCAGCACCGGTCGGCGGATCAGGTATTTTTCGGAAAAGACATTGCGCTCCATGTCGGAGCGCACGACCTTGCCGGCCGCCTCCTCCATGCGGATCTCGATCATCTGCGCGGCGTAGTTCCACTCATAGACGGCGGAGGAGACGTCGAGCCCTTCATAACATTGCAGGCGGATCAGCCGGCGGCCGAGCGCCTCGGCCAGCACCTTGGCGATCTCGGTCTTGCCGACACCGGCCTCGCCCTCGAGGAACAGCGGCCGCTTCATGCGCAGCGACAGGAACAGCACCGTCGCCAGCGAGCGGTCAGCGACATAGTCCGCGCCGGCCAAGAGATCGAGCGTCTCGTCGATCGACCTTGGCGCGGCGCGCGGGGCAAGCCCGTTCATCTTGTCTCCGTAGGTCCCGCTTGCCCGTTCACAGAACGTGGTAGCCGCGGTTGTGGTAGAGCAGCGGCCGCAAATTATCGCCGATGCGCAGGCCTGTCACCTTGCCAAAAAGCACACGATGGGTGGCGAGGTCCTTGCTGTCGATTATCTCGCAGTCGAACACGGCGAGCGCCCCTCTCAGCGTCGGCGCGCCGGTCGAGATCACGTCCCACTCGCCGAGCGCGAAGCGTTCCTCGGGCGGCAGGCCGGTGATGCCGGAAAAGCCGACCGACAGCGCCTCCTGGTCAGAGGCCAGCGTGTTCAGCGCGAAGTTGCCGTTCTTGATGAACGGCTCGTTCTTGGGATTCTCGCGATTGAGGCAGACAAGCACCGTGGGGGGCGTGTCCGACACCGAGCATGCGGCAATCACCGTTGCGCCCCGCTTGCCCGCCGGGCCGTCGGTGGTCACCACATGGACCTGGCCGGCAAAATGCGCCATTGCATCGCGATAGGCCTGCGGCCCGATGTCATTGATCTTCAGCACCCGGTGATCCACCTGTCGAAACCAGCCCGTTATATATGGCGGCATATTGCACGCCACAAGCGAAGTGCTTGACTGCAATCCTGAAATTCGCGTGTTGCGCCGGGATTAGCCAGCCTTTAGGTCTTTGCTGGGATAGTGCCGGATCGTAACTCCGGTACGGAGGACCTCTTCGCCAGAATGCGCCATATCACGACGACAATAGCCGCGCTTGCCTGGCTGTCGCTGGCCGCGAACGCCCGTGCCGAGATGCTGGTCGGCGTTGCCGCACCGCTTTCCGGTCCGTCGGCGATCCTTGGCAATCAGGTCGAGGTCGGCGCCAGCCTGGCGGCGCAGGCCAATGGCATCACTGTCAAGGCGGTCGACGATGCATGCACCGCCGATGGCGGCGCTGCAGCCGCCAGGGAACTCGCGGCCGCCAAGGTCAATGTCGTCGTCGGCTTCCTGTGCACCGATGCGATCGAAGCGGCGCTGCCGATCCTCAAGGATGCCAAAATCCCGGTCATCACGGTCGGCGTGCGCACCGAGAGCCTGACCGACCGCCGCGCCAAGACCGGCTGGCCGGTCTATCGGCTCGGGCCAAGGGGTGACGACGAGCGCAACGCTGGCGCCAAGATCCTTACCCGGCTGTGGCAGAGCGAATTGTTCGCCATCGTCGACGACGGGACCATCTATGGCCGCGAGATCGCCGAGACCTTTCGCGCCGCGGCCGAGCAGGCGGCGCTGAAGCCGGTCTTCGTCGACACCTTCCGGCCGCAGCTCGATAACCAGATCGGCCTGGTCGCCCGGTTGAAGAAAGCCGGCGCAACAAAAGTGTTCGCCGGCGGCGACGGCGACGACGTCGCCATCATGGGCCGCGATGCCGCCCGGCTCGATGCCGACATCACTTTTGCCGGCGGCGAAAATCTGCGCACGCCGGACAGCGGCATTCCATACGCGGTGGGCACATTGATGATCGCGCTACCGGAATGGGCCGAGGTCGCTGATCCCAAAATCGTCCAGGCGTTTGCAGCCAGGAATATCGTTCCGGATGGCTATGCCTTGCCTGCCTACGCGGCCGTCGAAATCGCCAATGCGGCGGCGGCTGCGTCTGAAACATCCGGCAAGCCGGTTGCCGACCTCCTGACCGGGCACGAGTTTGCCACCGCGATCGGACCCGTGCGTTTCGACGACAAGGGCGACCTCAGCCAGAACCCCTTCCGCATCTTCCGTTTCGACGGTACCCATTTCGTGCCGCTGGAGGAGAAGTGATGTTTCGCACCGGGCCGCGCAACCTGATCACCGACGTCGCCGGCTTGAGTGTCGGCAATGCCGCCGATGCGAGGCTGAAATCCGGCGTCACGGTGGTGCTGTGCCAAGAGCCGGCGGTGGCAGGGTTCCAGGTGCTGGGCGGCGCGCCGGGCACGCGCGAGACCGACCTGCTCGAGCCGCACAACTCAATCACGGCCGTCCATGCAGTGGTGCTTTCCGGCGGCTCGGCCTTCGGCCTCGATGCCGCTTCTGGCGTCCAGGCCACCCTGCGGGAGAAAAACATCGGCGTCGAGGTCGGCGGCTTTCGCGTGCCGATCGTGCCGGCGGCGATCCTGTTCGACCTGCACAATGGCGGCGACAAGAACTGGGGCCGCTACCCGCCCTATCGCGAGCTCGGCTACGCGGCGGCTCAGGCGGCCGACATCGACTTCCCGCTCGGCACGGTCGGCGCCGGCACGGGCGCGCTGACCTGCGGACTGAAAGGCGGCCTGGGCTCGGCCTCGACTGTGCTCGACAGCGGCGTCACCATAGGCGCGCTTGCCGCCGTCAACCCGATGGGCTCGGTGACAGTCGGCCGCAGCCGCCATTTCTGGGCGGCACCCTTCGAGATCGGCGACGAATTCGGCGGGCTGGGCTATCCCGATCGGATGCCGGAAGACGCCAGAAAAATAGAGCTGAAATTCCGCGGCACGCCGATCGGAACCCGGGCGGAGGGTGGCGGCACCACGATTGCCGTCATCGCCACCGACGCCATGCTCACCAAGGCTGCTGCCAAGCGGCTGGCGATTGCCGCGCATGACGGGTTTGTCCGCGCCATCTGGCCGACGCACACGCCGGCCGACGGCGATCTGGTCTTTGCGCTGGCGACCGGCAAAAGCGGCATCGAGCTCAGCTTCGAAGCCGCAATCGATCTTTACGCCGCCGCCGGCGCAACCATGGCCCGCGCCATTAGCCGCGGCGTCCACGCCGCGACGCCTGCCGATGGCGATCTGTTCCCGGTCTGGTCGTCGCGCTGAGTTTGCCCGATCAGGTCGGATCGGATTTTTCTTCCTCGAAGGTGACGGCCACATCTGAATTCGCCGACAGCCAGACTTTGCCGCCGTCGATCTCGGCAACGAGGCTCAGCGGGACATAGTGGTGGTGCCCCTTATGCGTGCCCATGCCGCTGTCGGCCTTGGTCAGCTTGATCCGATCCCCTTCGACCTTGTCGACGGTGCCGATATGGACGCCGTCGGCGCCGGTCACTTCCATATGTTCGCGTATCTTGCTGATGTCGGTGCTCATGCTGGTCCTCCGCTGGATGGGGCCTGTGTCCTTTCGGACGTGAGACGGACAATAACAAACGAACGCCGGATTGGATGCATCGCTCGGCACCTCTCATTGGCGTGATAGGTATGACGCGATTGAGACGGCGCGACCAACAGCGTGAGCGCGCGGCAGCGGCGTTGAGCATTTCGCCCGCCTCTGTTAGGACGCGGGCCAATGCTTCTCCTGAGTCAGGACTGACCGATGATTCCTCGCTATTCCCGGCCGGAAATGGTCGCCATCTGGTCGCCCGAAACCAGGTTCCGCATCTGGTTCGAGATCGAGGCGCATGCCTGCGACGCGCTGGCGGAACTCGGCGTCATTCCGAAGGAAGCGGCTAAAACCATCTGGGAGAAAGGCAGCACCGCCAAATTCGACGTCGACAAGATCGACGAGATCGAGCGCGTCACCAGGCACGACGTGATTGCCTTCCTTACCCATCTCGCCGAATTCGTCGGACCGGACGCCCGCTTCATTCACCAGGGCATGACCTCGTCGGACGTGCTCGACACCTGCCTTGCCGTGCAGCTCAGCCGCGCCAGCGACATCCTGCTTGCCGACATCGACGCGCTGCTGGCGGCGCTTAAGCGCCGCGCTTTCGAGCACAAGGACACCGTCACCATCGGCCGCAGCCACGGCATCCATGCCGAGCCGACCACGTTTGGCGTCAAGCTGGCGCAGGCCTATGCCGAGTTCTCGCGCTGCCGAGAGCGGCTGGTGCATGCAAGGCAAGACATCGCCACCTGCGCCATCTCGGGCGCGGTCGGCACCTTCGCCAACATCGATCCCTATGTCGAAGAACATGTGGCGGCAAAGCTCGGGCTGAAGCCGGAGCCGGTGTCGACGCAGGTCATCCCGCGCGACCGCCACGCCATGTTCTTCGCCACGCTCGGCGTGATTGCCTCGTCGGTCGAGCGCCTCGCCGTCGAGATCCGCCATCTGCAGCGCACCGAGGTGCTGGAAGCAGAAGAATATTTTGCGCCGGGGCAAAAAGGCTCGTCGGCGATGCCGCACAAGCGCAACCCGGTGCTGACCGAAAATCTGACCGGCCTTGCCCGCATGGTGCGGTCCATGGCGCTGCCGGCGATGGAGGACGTGGCCCTCTGGCACGAGCGCGACATCTCGCATTCCTCGGTCGAGCGCATGATCGGGCCTGACGCCACCGTGACGCTCGATTTCGCGCTCTCGCGCCTCACCGGGGTCATCGACAAATTGCTCGTCTATCCCGACAACATGCTGAAGAACATGAACAAGTTCCGCGGCCTGATCCATTCGCAGCGCGTGCTGCTGGCACTGACACAAGCCGGCCTGTCACGCGAAGACGCCTACCGTCTGGTGCAGCGCAACGCCATGAAGGTGTGGGAACAAGGCGCCGATTTCCTCGAGGAACTGCTTGCCGACAAGGACGTGACGGCTGCGCTTTCCGAAGCCGAGCTGCGCGAAAAATTCGACCTCGGTTATCACACCAAGCATGTCGAAACGATTTTCAAGCGGGTGTTTGGGGGAGCTTGAGGTCGAACAAGCCACACGCTGGCGCCAAGCTGGAACACCCCTCATCCGTCTTGTCGCTTCGCGACAAGCCACCTTCTCCCACAGGGGGAGAAGGAGACTTCGGCGCCTACATTTCGGCTAGTCACCATGGTTCGCGATCGCAAAGTCGCTGGCGCAGCCTTGCCTTCTCCCCTTGTGGGAGAAGGTGGATCGGCGCGATAGCGCCGAGACGGATGAGGGGTGCTCCAGCTTGACGCCAGCGCATCGATCACGCCTTCCCAGGCACGGTCCTGATCACCGTGCCCCAAGGATCTTCGCGGCTCATCTGCTCCTTCACATTGTCCGAGCGCATCTCGACCCAGGCCAACCCCGCGCGAGAAGGATCGCGGCGGCCGGCGCCGGCGCTGTGCCAGGCGTTGGCCCCGATATGGTGGTGGTAATGGCCGGACGACAGGAACACCGCCTGGCCGCCATATTTCGCCACCGTGTCGAAGCCGAACTCATCGTGCCACCAGGCCTCGGCGTCTTCCGGCCGGCCGACGCGCAGATGGACATGACCGACGATGCTGTTCTCCGGCGCACCTTGCCAGCCGGCATCGCCCGCCGGCACGCTGGCGACGACCGCCGGCAGGTTCAGCCGCTCGGTCGCCATCGCTATACGATCGCCGTTCCATTGCCAGTCCTGCGGGCGGCGGTCGGCATAGATCTCGATGCCGTTGCCCTCGGGGTCGGTCAGATAAAGCGCCTCGCTGACCAGATGGTCGGACGCGCCCTCGATGCGGATCTGATTGGCGGCGGCATGGTTGATCCAACGGCCGAGATCTGCCCGTGATGGCAGCAGGAACGCCGTATGGAACAGGCCTGCGCTGCGCGGATCATCGGGCTTGGCCGAGGCATCCGGCTCCAGCACCAGAAGTGGGCGGTTGGCGGCGCCGAGCGTGATCGCGCCATCGGCTCGGCTCAATTCCTGCAGCCCGACCACGGCGCGGTAATAGGCGGCGAGGGTTTCTGCGTTGCGCGCCTTCAGCCCGACGCGTGACACGCTGACAGGGGTGGTCGCGGCAAAGGGCAGTTCGCTCATCGCTGTCTCCGTTAGGCGAGGCCCAACCAAGCCGCCCATGCAAGTTCCTTTTCGTGCCTCAGATCGCCGATCACGATCGTTCACACAAGATGGAAAAAATCGAACAGGTTGTTCACAAATGTGATGGTGTCGCGCCTATCGACACAGTTGCACGAAACCGGAGCGCTCGCTACATCCGCGCCATGAAGGTCAAGGACACAGATATTCTTATCGTACCGGGCTACACCAATTCCGGTCCGGAGCATTGGCAGACCCGTTGGGAGTCGAAACTGTCGACGGCGCGGCGCGTCGAACAGACGGAATGGTCGAAGCCGGTGCGCGAGGACTGGACGGCGAACGTCGCCAAGGCGGTCAACGAAGCAGAGCGGCCGGTCGTGATCGTCGCGCACTCGCTTGGCGTGGCCGCGGCTGTGCAGGCCATCCCGCAATTTCAAAGACCGGTCGCCGGCGCTTTCTTCGTCGCGCCGCCGGATGTCGCCAATCCGGAGATCAGGCCGCGACATCTGATGACCTTCGGCCCCTATTCGCGCGATCCCCTGCCCTTTCCGTCGATCGTCATCGCCAGCCGCAACGATCCGTTCTGCGCCTTCGACGTTGCCGAGGACATCGCCTCCGCCTGGGGATCGCTGTTCATCGACGCCGGCGAGGCCGGCCATCTCAATGCCGATTCAGGCTTCGGCCCGTGGCCGGAAGGCTCGATGACTTTCGCCAAATTCCTGACCGAACTGAGGAACCCTGAGCCCCGGTCATGATCCAGGAATTCCAGGATCACGTGCAAAATCAAGTAGGTGCGGGCTTGCTCAGGAGCCGATCGAATCCCGCATGCTCTTCAAAAGCGTCTTTGCGCCGAGCGAAATCAACGTGTGGTCCGAGCCCATGGCGAGCAGCCGGTAGCCCATCGACACCACGCGGCCGGCAATGGCCGGTTCGATGACATAGATTGCCGCGTGCTTGCCGGCCTTGCGCGTCCGCTCGGCGATCGAAGCCACGGTTTCCATCATGCTTTCCAGTGTCGAGTTGACGGTGGCGCCGTTCGACCAGGCGATCGAGAAATCCGACGGGCCGACGAAGATGCCGTCGATGCCGGGTGTTTCGAGGATGCCATCCAGCGCCTCGAACGCCGCCCGTGTCTCGACCATCGCAAAAGCCATCGTGCGCTGGTTCGCGTCGCGCAGCCATTCGGCATGGTCGCCCTTGCCGTGGCGCGGAAAGGCATAGGTAGGGCCCCAGGAGCGCTCGCCCAGCGGCGGATATTTCGTCGCGGCGGCGAACTGCCTGGCGTCCGCGACCGAATTCACCATCGGCGCGATCACGGCCTCGGCGCCGAAATCGAGCGCGCGGCTTGCCATGTCGAAGCGACCGACAGGAATGCGCACCAGCGCCGGCTTGTTGGCGGCAAGCACCGGCACAAGGCCGCGCAGCACGCTGTCCTCGTGATGGCCGCCATGCTGCATGTCGAGCGTGACTGCGTCAAAACCCTGCTTGGCCATGATTTCCACCGTCAGCGCATCCGGCACCCCCGACCAGGCGGTGAACAGTATTTCATCGGCGGCCAGGCGGGATTTCAGCGACATTGGAACTTTCCTTGTTAAGGACGCCCAGTTTCAGCCGGAAACAGCGGCAAAGGCAAAGAAAAACCGCCCGGCTGAGCCGGGCGGTCGATTGGTCCAGTCAGAGCAATTCCAGGAAAAGTGTGTAACGGTTTTCCGTCCGGAATTGCGTAGAAACAAAAAAGATAGCGCATGATGCCGAAAAGTGTGCAGCGGTTTTCAGGCGAATATCATGCCCACACAGCCTCAGCTGTTCTTGATCTCCTCGATTGCCTGCGCCATCAATTCGTCCATGGTGCGGCGGATCTGATGGTCCGACTGGTTGACGCCGGCAGCATCGAAATCCTTGCGGATCTTGCGAAAGACATCGTGGTCGCCGGCTTCCTCGATGTCCGAAACGACCACCTCTTTGGCATAAGCATCGGCATCGGCCCCGGACTTGCCGAGCTTTTCAGCAGCCCACAGGCCGAGCTCCCGGTTGCGGCGCGCCGCGGCCTTGAAGCGCAGTTCCTCGTCAAAGACGAATTTGCGCTCAAAACCCTCTTCGCGGTCTTTCATGCTGCTCATGACGTCCCTCCGGTCAAAATCCGATTCGATAGAGCGATGAATATGTGTGGTGGCCAAGCACAAACCAAAAGGTCGCGACCTGGTCAATACGCTTGATCGTGCGTGATCGCTGCTGCGCTGCGGCATTTCGGCCCCGAAAGCGGTTGATTCGGAGGATTTGCCGATTGAGCAAACATTGCGATTGCGATAACACCGGCATTGAACGCCCCCGTCGCCACAACTAATTTAGGCAGACGGACAGGAACTGGTCGCTTGCCGCCTGCCCGCAAATCCAGAGAAAAAATCAGATGAAAAATCGCCGCCGCATTTATGAAGGCAAGGCCAAGATCCTCTATGAGGGCCCTGAGCCGGGAACTTTGATCCAGTTCTTCAAGGACGACGCCACCGCTTTCAACAAGAAGAAACATGAAGTTGTCGATGGCAAGGGCGTGCTCAACAACCGCATTTCCGAGCACATCTTCAACCATTTGAACCGCATGGGCATCCCGACCCATTTCATCCGTCGGCTCAACATGCGCGAGCAGCTGATCAAGGAAGTCGAGATCATCCCGCTCGAGGTCGTCGTGCGCAACGTCGCCGCCGGTTCGCTGTCCAAGCGCCTCGGCATCGAGGAAGGCACGGTGCTGCCGCGCTCGATCATCGAATTCTACTACAAGGCCGATGCGCTCGACGATCCGATGGTGTCGGAAGAGCACATCACCGCCTTCGGCTGGGCGAGCCCGCAGGAAATCGACGACGTCATGGCGCTCGCCATTCGCGTCAACGATTTCCTCTCCGGCCTGTTCATGGGCGTCGGCATCCAGCTCGTCGATTTCAAGATCGAGTGCGGCCGCCTGTTCGAGGGCGACATGATGCGCATCGTCGTCGCCGACGAGATCTCGCCCGATTCCTGCCGGCTGTGGGATGTCGCGACCCAGGACAAGCTCGACAAGGACCGTTTCCGCCGCGACATGGGCGGCCTGGTCGAGGCCTATCAGGAAGTCGCCCGCCGCCTCGGCATCATGAACGAGAACGAGCCGCCGCGCCCGACGGGCCCGGTGCTCGTCGCTTCCTCCGAGTCGCCCAAGGGCTTGAAGCACTGATTAGCGGCCTGCCGGCAACGGCAGGTCCGCTGCCGCCACGACTGATCAACCAGGAGTATCGATGAAAGCCCGCATCACAGTGACGCTCAAGAACGGCGTGCTCGACCCGCAAGGTAAGGCGATCGAGCATGCGCTGTCGGGGCTGGGCTTCGACGGCGTCGGCCAGGTGCGCCAGGGCAAGGTGTTCGATATCGAGCTTGCTTCGACTGATAAAGCCAAGGCAGAGGCCGATCTCAAGGCCATGTGCGACAAGCTGCTGGCAAACACGGTGATTGAGAACTATAGTGTGACGCTTACCTGAGGTTGTGCTGGAGGCACTATGCCGGAAGCCACGAACGAGTTGATGTACGAGCTTCTGAAGCGTGTCCATCACGAGGTTGCGGAGCTTCGCCAGGACTTTTCCGAGCAGAAGCGAGAGATGAACGTGCTTCGGGGCCACATGGCGGCAACTCAAAGCGATATACATAACATCTACGGAATTCTCGCCCGTCAAGACGATCGCCTCGAACGCATCGAGCGCCGCCTAGACCTGCGCGAGCTTGCCGAGAGCCAGAGGCCTTACGAACCGAAATGAAATCAGCCGTCGTCCTTCTCCCCGGCCTCAACCGCGACCGCGACATGATTGCGGCGCTGACCAAGATTTCCGGCCAGGCGCCGGCGACCGTTTGGCAGACCGATACCGAAATCCCCGATGTCGACCTGATTGCTATCCCCGGCGGTTTCTCCTTCGGCGACTATCTGCGTTGCGGCGCGATCGCGGCACGCATGCCGGTGATGCGGGCCGTGGCCGAAAAAGCCGCCAAAGGGGTCACGGTGATCGGCGTCTGCAACGGCTTCCAGATCCTGGTCGAGGCGGGCCTGCTGCCGGGCGCCCTGATGCGCAATTCCTCGCTGAAATTCGTCTGCCGGCAGGTGAAGCTCGAGATCGCCAACGCCAACACCATGTTTACCCGCCGCTACCGGCCAGGCCAGATCATCCGCTCGCCGGTGGCGCACCACGACGGCAATTATTTTGCCGACGCCGAGACGCTTGCCCGCCTCGAAGGCGAAGGCCAGGTGGTGTTCCGCTATGCCGAAAACACCAATCCGAACGGCTCGATCAACGACATCGCCGGCATAGTCAACGACAAGGGCAATGTGCTCGGCCTGATGCCGCATCCGGAGAACCTGATCGAGGCGGCGCATGGCGGCAATGACGGCCGCGCGCTGTTCGAAAGCGCTCTCGGCATCGCCGCTTGATATTGTCTCGAAAAATTTCTTCAGAACAATTCCTTCAGAACGACGGGCGGACTGGCCATGAGACTGACGATTGCGCGCTATGCTCTCATGGCCGCCGCCGGCCTTGCGCTGGCCTCCTGCCAGTCCGGTCCGAAGACCGCGCCGGTGGCTTCGGGCAAGAGCGCTTCGCTGCTGGCGATGGAACAGGTGGCGATATCGGCGCATAAATGCTGGATCGCCAGCAAGGATCCGGCCTTCAAGGCCTATCAGATGGCCAACGAGCTCAACTCCTACAGCGGTACGCCGCGCTTCCTGCTGGTGCCCGCCAAGCACTACGGCGGCAAACCGCTTTTGGTCGTTCAGGCGCAAGGCTATTCCAGCCGCGTCGATGCATTCGGCCCGCTGATGGCCGAGCCGCTCGGCGCGCGCATCGGCTCCGACATTGCCCGCTGGCAAGCCGGCAATCCGTCGTGCGCAGCGGCCGCGTGAGCCTGCCATGGGCCGGTTCCTGCAATTCGCGGGACTGGCCATCGGCCTGATAGCACTTGTCCTGCAGTTCTCGATCACCTTGCCGGCGTCGATGGCGGCCGGCCGCGGCCTGCTTGGCTCGATCGTCTTCTATTTTAGCTTCTTCACCATCCTGACCAACATCGGCGCCGTGCTGGTGCACGCTTCGCTGCTCTCGCCCGCCGGCTATGCCTGGTTCCCGGCCTTCGCCGGGAAACGCATGCGGGCGGGCGTCGCGGTCGCCGTGACGCTGGTCTTCATCGTCTATTCGACCGTACTGGCGCGCCTGTGGGCGCCGGAAGGCCTGTTCCTGTTGTGCGATATCCTGCTCCACTACGTGACGCCGCTGATCTTCGTGCTGTGGTGGCTGATCGCGGGAGCCGACGGCAGCACGCGCTGGCGCGACATTTCGTGGTGGATGATCTATCCGCTCGCCTATCTCGGCTATGCGCTGATACGCGCGCCGATCGCGGGCGAAGTGCCCTACCCGTTTCTCGACGTGGCGAAAAACGGTGCAGCCAGCGTCGCCATCTCGGCGTTGGCCACGACGGCTCTGTTCCTCGGGCTGTGCGTGCTTGCCGTGCTTGTCGACCATGGTATCGCCAGGCTGCGGAAATGATCCGCAGGCCGGCGTCCATCCTGCTGTCCGATCAAACCGAACCAGGAATCATTCCCAGAATGGCCTGATGCCTTCGCGATGGGCGTCGCAGCGCGAGATGCCGATATCCTTGAGCTGCTCGTCGGTCATCTCCATGAGCGCAAGGCGGCCACGCCGGCGCTGCAGCGTGCGGTCGATCTGCCTGGCGATGGAGCCCAGCACGAACACGAAACGGCCGGCAAACCCGCGGCTGACCGCGGGGCGCCCATGCAATTCAGCACCACGGAATGTATCAATTGTATTCATCTCTCGTTCCGCCAAATTGATGGATTGTGCCCTTGCCGCCTGTGATTTCATATCGATTGACTCGTCTCGCGGTGCAATATAGAAAATTGTTACCATGACAAGTTGGCTCCCCGATCTCTCTTCCGGCTCCGGCCCCCTGTATCAGCGCCTTGCTGACAGCATTGAGTCAGATATCGACAAGGGCGTCATCGATGCCGGTGCAAAACTGCCGCCGCAGCGCGACCTCGCCTATGACATCGGCACGACGGTCGGCACCGTCGGCAGGGCCTACCAGCTGCTGCGCGAACGCGGGCTGGTGAGCGGCGAAGTCGGGCGCGGCACTTATGTGCTCGCCCAGCAATCGGAAGCCGCGACGCCCGAATTCATCGAGCCCGGCGTGCAAGGCACGCGCCATATCGATGCGCCGCCCGGCAAACTGCGCTTCGACAGCACCGCCGCGCCCGACATCGGCCAGGGCGCCATCATCGCGGACATGCTGTCGCGCACGGCGCAGGATCATCCGCACGAGATTTCAAGCTACACCAGGGACTTTCCCGAGCGCTGGTACGAGGCAGGCAGCCGGTGGCTGGCGCGCAATTCGTTCCGCCCCTCGCCCGATTCCATCGTGCCGACGCTTGGCACCCATGCCGCCGTGATGGCGGCGATCGCGGCGCTGACCACGCCCGGTGACTATGTCGCCTTCGAGCACCTCACCTATTCGCAGATTTCCCGCAGTGCCGGCCTTATCGGCCGGCGCACGGCGCTGGTGGCATCGGACGAAGAAGGCATCGACCCCGAGGATTTCGAACGCGTCTGCGCACAAAAGCATCCGAAAATGATCTTTCTGATGCCGACAGCGCAAAACCCCACGCTGGCGATCTTGCCGGCGTCGCGCCGCGCGGCGATCGCGCGGATTGCGCGTGAATACAACGTCGTCCTCATTGAGGACGATCTTTATGGCGGCTTGACTGAAGACCCGACGCCGCTGATGGCCGACTATGCGCCTGAACGCACCATTGTCGCCGGCGGCTTGTCGAAATCGGTCGCCGCCGGCATTCGCGGCGGCTGGCTGTCGTGCCCGCCCGCCTATCGTCATCGCATTCGCGTCGCCCACAAGATGATGACCGGCGGCATGCCCTTCCTGCTGGCCGAGGTGAATGCGCGGCTGGTGCTGTCCGGCCAGGCCGGCGACATCCGCCGGCGCAGCATCGCCGAAATCGGTGCCCGCATCGCGATCGTGCGCGAGACCTTGGCCGGCTTCGTCTTCAGGTCGCACGAAAGAATACCCTTCGTCTGGCTCACCTTGCCCGACCCATGGCTGTCCGGCACCTTCAAGAAAGCCTGTCTCGAACATGGCCTGCTCATCGACGACGAGGACGAGTTCAAGGCAGGGCGTTCCGAGCACGTCTTCCACGGCGTGCGCTTCGGCGTTTCGCAACCGAGGCGGCGCGAGGATGTCGCCGGCGGCGTCGCGATCATCCGGCGGCTGCTCGAGGAAGGCCGCGCCGGCTACGACAGCTTTTCCTGAGACACGCCGAGCTGTGGCTTCCGGCGTTTTTCGTCGGCCTATGGGGTGTATCGCGCCAAAGCTTGCGATAAGAGGGGGACTGAAAAATCCCGCTCCCACGGATAAAAAAACGCCGCCCATGACCATTTCCAATTCGGTGCCGATCACCCGGGAACTCATTGCCGCGCATGGGCTGAAGCCCGACGAATACCAGCGCATCCTCGACCTGGTCGGACGCGAACCGAGCTTCACCGAGCTCGGCATTTTTTCCGCGATGTGGAACGAGCACTGCTCTTATAAATCCTCCAAGAAATGGCTGCGCACGCTGCCGACAACAGGCCCGCAGGTGATCCAGGGCCCGGGCGAGAACGCCGGCGTGGTCGACATCGGCGACGGCGACTGCGTCGTCTTCAAGATGGAAAGCCACAACCACCCTTCCTTCATCGAGCCCTATCAAGGCGCGGCGACCGGTGTCGGCGGCATTTTGCGCGACGTCTTCACCATGGGCGCGCGCCCCATCGCGGCGATGAACGCGCTGCGCTTCGGCGCGCCGGATCATCCCAAGACCCGCCATCTGGTCGCCGGCGTGGTTTCCGGGGTTGGCGGCTACGGCAATTCCTTTGGTGTGCCGACGGTCGGCGGCGAGGTCAATTTCGACGCCCGCTACAACGGCAACATCCTGGTCAACGCCTTCGCCGCAGGACTGGCCAAGACCGATGCGATCTTCCTGTCTGAAGCCAGGGGCGTCGGCCTGCCGGTCGTCTATCTCGGCGCCAAGACCGGACGAGACGGCGTCGGCGGCGCCACCATGGCGTCGGCCGAATTCGACGACAAGATCGAGGAGAAGCGCCCGACCGTGCAAGTCGGCGACCCTTTCACCGAAAAATGCCTGCTGGAAGCCTGCCTGGAGTTGATGGCCTCCGGCGCGGTCATCGCCATCCAGGACATGGGCGCCGCCGGCCTCACCTGCTCGGCGGTCGAGATGGGCGCCAAGGGCGATCTCGGTATCGAGCTCGACCTCGACAAGGTGCCGGTGCGCGAAGAGCGCATGAGCGCCTATGAGATGATGCTGTCGGAAAGCCAGGAGCGCATGCTGATGGTGCTGCGCCCCGAAAAGGAGAAGGAGGCCGAGGCGATCTTCCACAAATGGGGCCTCGACTTCGCCATTGTCGGCAAGACCACCGACGATCTTCGCTTCCGTGTCCTGCATCAGGGCGATGAGGTCGCCAACCTGCCGATCAAGGATCTTGGCGACCAGGCGCCGGAATATGACCGCCCCTGGGTTGAGCAGAAGAAGCCGGCGCCACTGGCCGCGAGCGATGCGCCCGGGGCCGATGTCGCCGATGCATTGCTCAAGTTGCTCGGCGGGCCGGACCTCTCGTCACGCCGCTGGGTGTGGGAGCAGTACGACACGCTGATCCAGGGCAACTCGCTGCAGCTGCCCGGCGGCGATGCCGGTGTCGTGCGCGTCGAGGGCCACCCGACCAAGGCGCTCGCCTTCTCGTCCGACGTGACGCCGCGCTACTGCGAGGCCGACCCGTATGAAGGCGGCAAGCAGGCGGTGGCCGAATGCTGGCGTAACCTCACCGCCACCGGTGCCATGCCGCTCGCCGCCACCGACAACCTCAATTTCGGCAATCCGGAGCGGCCCGAGATCATGGGCCAGCTTGTCGGCGCCGTGAAAGGCATTGGCGATGCCTGCCGCGCGCTCAGCTTCCCGATCGTCTCCGGCAATGTCTCGCTCTACAACGAGACCAACGGCCGCGGCATCCTGCCGACGCCGACCATCGGCGGCGTCGGACTGATCGCCGACTGGTCGAAGATGGCGCGGATCGGCTTTGCCGCCGAAGGCCAGATGATCGTGCTGGTCGGCGCGCCGGCGAACTGGGGCAGCCATCTCGGCCAGTCCGTCTATATGCGCGACATCCACGGCCGCGCCGACGGCCCGCCGCCGCCGGTCGACCTCGCGCATGAAAAGCGCGTCGGCGACCATGTCCGCGCGCTGATCGCCTCGGGCGTGGTGACGGCGGCACATGACGTTTCCGACGGCGGCCTTGCCGTGGCTTTGACCGAAATGGCGATGGCATCGGGCATAGGCGCCACCATACCGGGGCTGACCGGCACCGATCCGATCCCGGTCTGGTTCGGCGAGGACCAGGGCCGCTACGTGCTGACGCTGTCGATCGACCCGCAAGGCGACGAATGGCAAAAGCTCCGCGAGGAACAGGCCAGGCTCGGCATCTTCGCGCCATGGATCGGCACGACCGGCGGCAGCACGCTAAAACTTGGTGAGGCCCGGGCAATTCCGGTCAGCGAACTGAGCGCCGCCCATGAGAGTTGGTTCCCGCGCTTCATGGATCAAGCCATTTGACCAGGCTGGGCGCCAGGGCGCTGGTTGCAGTCGTCTTCTGGCCGTCGCTGTTCTTCTTCTGGTGTCTCGGGCCGTTCGTCTTTTTCCTCTTGTCGACGACGTCCAGCGAGACCTGCACCCGGCTGGAGACACGCGAGCAATTCCTTGCCGCAGCCAACAGCACGCTTTCGATGCTGGCAGTGCAGAACCTTTTCTATGTGGTTCCGCTTATCTGCCTTGTCTTGTGGAATCGGCTTTTACCGGAGCCGGCGCGGGCGAAGCATCTCGTCACCTGCATCAGGCTTTTCGCCGCCGCGATGGTTATGGGGGCGCTATGGGAGTATGGCTCCTCGCTTATCTGCGATGGCTACGGACAGCCCTTCTTCTCACTTGCCTGGCAGATGACCAGCTATCTGCCGATCGTCAGCCTGGTGATCAACATCCCGCTCTACGTGCTGGCATTCAGCCTTGGCCGCGCCTTTTCGACCCGCGAGGATGATCAAGCAGACGGTGGATCGCACGAAACCATCTCGTGAGCCCATGCCTTGGCGAGTTGGACGGAACGGCTTCAATCCGGACCGGAAAGGCTTTAGGCTCACCCGACTCTCTTTACGCGGGCCGCTCACCCGCTCGAAACAGGATTTCGCCATGGCAATGGATGCCCACGACATCGAAAAGCTGATCAAGGAAGGCATTCCAGACGCCAAGGTGACGATTCGCGATCTGGCCGGCGACGGCGATCACTATGCGGCCGAAGTGGTGGCGGAAAGCTTTCGCGGCAAAAGCCGCGTCCAGCAGCACCAGATGGTCTATGATGCGCTGAAGGGCAATATGGGCGGCGTGCTGCATGCCCTTGCCCTGCAGACCAGCGTTCCCGACTGAGAATTTGATGCCACCTGGCTTGGCCCAAACCGCGCCATCTCTTGCGCCATTTGGACGGCATGGCGGCTAACGTCTTGTTTCAGCCAATCTATGGGTTTATTTGAAGGACATGTTTCGAGCCTGACTCCCACAGGCGTGAAAGGATCGTCCATGACTGGCATCAACGACTACATCGACAGCGAAGTGAAGGGCAACGACGTCGTGCTCTTCATGAAGGGCACGCCCGGTTTCCCGCAATGCGGCTTCTCCGGCCAGGTGGTGCAAATCCTCGACTATATCGGCGCCGACTACAAAGGCGTCAACGTGCTCGACTCGGCGGAACTGCGCCAGGGCATCAAGGAATATTCCAACTGGCCGACCATCCCGCAGCTTTACGTCAAGGGCCAGTTCGTCGGCGGTTGCGACATTGTGCGCGAGATGTTCCAGGCCGGCGAATTGCAGAGCTTCCTGGTCGAAAAGGGCGTCAGCGTCAAAGGCGCTGCCTGAACTGATTTTCGTGGCGGCCGCCTGGCCGGCGAGCGCCAAAGCATCCGGGGCCGCCCCCAACCTCGGCATTAAAGGACGAACCGATGCGCCGGTCTGCCGGCGCATGTTCGTTTGAACGATCGGATTTGCCGTGGACAAGCAGCTGCAAGCGACGCAACGGGCACTGCCCATTCCGCGCTGGGAATTCATCGCGCTCTGCGCGGCGCTGATGGCGCTCAACTCGCTCGCTATCGACATCATGCTGCCGGCCCTGCAGCAGATCGGCGCCTCGCTCGGCGTCGAGAACGAGAACCACCGGCAGTATGTGATCGCCGCCTATATTCTCGGCTTCGGCGGCGGCCAGCTTTTCTTCGGCCCGCTTTCCGACCGGTTCGGGCGCCGCGCGCCGCTTGTCGCCGGCCTGATCATCTATGTGGCCGCGGCTGCCGCGGCTGCCGTCGCCCCGACCTTCGCCACCCTGCTTGCCTTACGGCTCGTGCAAGGCATCGGCGCCGCGGCGACCCGCGTCATTGCCGTCTCGATCGTGCGCGACACGTTCGACGGCCGCCGCATGGCCGAGGTGATGTCGCTGATCTTCATGGTGTTCATGGCCATCCCGGTCGTCGCGCCCGGCATCGGCCAGTTCATCATGCTGTTCGCCACATGGCACTGGATCTTCGTCACCATGGCCATCGGCGCGCTGATCGTCTCGGCGTGGGCGCTGCTACGCCTGCCGGAGACACTGCATCCCGAATATCGCCGCCCGCTGACGGTCAACGCCATCGTCGGCGGCTTCCGCATCGTGCTCACCAACCGTATCGCGCTTTGCTATGCCTTCGCCAGCACCTTCATCTTCGGCGCGATGTTCGGCTTCATCAACTCTGCCCAGCAGATCTATCTCAACATCTTTCATGTCGGCGAGCTGTTCCCGCTGATCTTCGCCGGCGTCGCCGGCGTGCTCGCGTTTTCGAACTTCCTCAACGCGCGGCTTGTCGGACGGGTCGGCATGCGCCGCCTGTCGCAGGGCGCCCTGCTGCTCTTCCTCAGCATCAGCCTGGCCTGGCTGGTCGTCTCGCTCGAAATGAACATGCCGCTCTGGCTGTTCATCACCTTCTTCGCCTGCGCGATGCTGCCCTTTGGCGGCCTTGGCGCGAATTTCAACGCGCTGGCCATGGAGCCGCTCGGCGAGCTTGCCGGTACGGCCTCGTCCATCCTGGGCTTCATGCAGACCTTCCTCGGCGGCATTCTCGGCACGCTGATCGGCCAGGCCTATAACGGCACGGTGACGCCGCTCGCCGCCGGATTCTGCAGCGTCTCGGTGGCCGCCCTGCTGATGATCCTGATTGCCGAGCGCGGGCGGCTGTTCCAGCCGCACAACCCGCCAGTCTGAGCAGGTCGAGTGAAAAAGGAATCACGCGACCTTGCTTTAGGTCCTTGATTTTAAGCGTGTCTTTGTCCCGAAACCGCTGCACACTTTCGGGAGACATGCTTCAATGCGCGCCGCCGGCGCGCTTCAGGATCTCCCTTCGATTGTTGCCGTGAAGCGAGGGGCAAGCACACGCCCTGCGATTGCTCCACCCATGCTTTCCGAAAAAGGCAGTGGCAAAGCCGTGTCGAGCGCCTTCAGGACAGACGCCACAAAAGCCCGGTTGAGCTTCTCGTCGGGTCCCAGATTGGAATATGTCGCGCGAGGCTTGCCGATAAGGGTGCCGTTGCGGCGAAGCGAGAACAGCAATGTCAGCGACATGCCCGCGGTTCCAGGTGGTGGCTGCCAGCAGGCGAAGATGGCGGCGGACATTTCCTCAAGCGTGTCGATGGGATCGGGACTGTGACAGGCGCGTCTTTGCGCTGCTGCGTCGCTGAAGCCGATAGCCACTGCAATGGTAAAGGCGGCAATCGCGGCCAGGGATTTCATTCGGCGATCTCCGGATTTGCGCGACGTCGCGTCGAATCTTTCAGCCGCCGGCTTGATCGTGCCCTGCGTTGAGGTTCGCGTCGAGCGCTGCGAAATCGAATAGCTTCCTGTCGAGCAGATGCGAGGGCCGCACATTGGTCATGGCGCGGATCATCGTGTCCTTGCGGCCCGGCATGCGCTTTTCGATGTCGTCCAGCATCGCCTTCATGACATTGCGCTGCAGCCCCTCCTGGCTGCCGCAGAGGTCGCACGGAATGATCGGGAATTTCATGGCATCGGCGAATTTTTCCAGATCCACTTCCGCGCAATAGGCGAGCGGCCGCAGCACCATCACATCGCCTTCGTCATTGAGGAGCTTGGGCGGCATGGCCGCGAGGCGTCCCCCGTGGAAGAGGTTCATGAAGAAGGTCTCGAGAATGTCCTCGCGGTGGTGGCCAAGCACCAGCGCCGCGCAGCCCTCCTCCCGCGCGATGCGGTAGAGATGGCCGCGCCGCAGTCGCGAGCAGAGCGAACAATAGGTGCTGCCCTCCGGCAATTTGTCGGTGACCACCGAATAAGTGTCCCGGTATTCGATGCGGTGGGCAATGCCGTGGCTTTCGAGATAATCGGGCAGGACGTGTTTCGGGAAATTCGGCTGGCCCTGGTCGAGATTGCAGGCGAGCAGCTCGACCGGCAGCAGGCCACGCCATTTGAGGTCGAGCAGCAAGGCGAGCAGGCCGTAGGAATCCTTGCCGCCGGAGAGCGCCACCAGCCAGCGCTCGCCGGGCTTGACCATGGCAAACTCTTCGATCGCCTGGCGCGTCAGCCTCAACAGCCGCTTGCGCAGCTTGTTGAACTCTACCGATGACGGCACGTCGCCAAACAGCGGATGAAAGCCGCCTTCGGCATCGTCGCCGATCGGCTCGAGGGATTTGATATCTGGCAGCATATTCATGGCGCCGATGCCCCACGTGTCCTGTTGCTCGCATAGCGGACATGGCGGACAAAGAAAAGGCCGCCTCGAGGGCGGCCTTCGACGGTGCGGCTGTCGGAACCGATCAGCGCGAGTAGAATTCGACGACCAGGTTCGGTTCCATCTGCACGGCGAACGGAACGTCGCCCAGGCCGGGAACGCGAGCGAAGGTCGCGGTCATCTTGTTGTGGTCGGCTTCGATGTAGTCCGGCACGTCGCGCTCGGCGAGGCCCACCGATTCCAGCACGATGACGAGCTGCTTCGACTTCTCGCGCACCTCGATGACGTCGCCCGGCTTGCAGCGGTACGAACCGATGTTGACGCGCTTGCCGTTGACGTTGACGTGGCCGTGGTTGACGAACTGCCGGGCGGCGAAGATCGTCGGAACGAACTTGGCGCGGTAGACAACCGCGTCGAGGCGCGACTCGAGCAGGCCGATCAGGTTCTCCGAGGTGTCGCCCTTGCGGCGGTTGGCCTCCTCATAGACCTTGCGGAACTGCTTTTCCGAAACGTCGCCATAGTGGCCCTTCAGCTTCTGCTTGGCGCGCAGCTGCAGGCCGAAATCGGAAAGCTTGCCCTTGCGGCGCTGGCCGTGCTGGCCGGGGCCGTATTCACGCTTGTTGACCGGGGACTTCGGGCGGCCCCAGATATTTTCGCCAAGACGGCGGTCGATCTTGTATTTCGCGGATTCGCGCTTGCTCATCGCATTCCCTTTCAAAACAATATACCCGGAACCCCATGGCTCCGGGCGAAGGAAACGCGCCCTCCTCTGGCCTCCGTTTTCGAGACCTGACAGGGTTTTCCACGCAACGCGACGGAAAACCCACGGGACACGTCAAAAGAAACCACCGGGCGTCGCCACCCGGTGTTGGCGGGTCTGTAAACAGAGATTTAACCGGTGTCAAGCTTGTGAGTGGCAGCGCCGAGAGCAACACTATAACATCTCAAAGTTGCATGCGGTGCCGGATGTAGCGGAGGCCGACGGCATCTGAGGGAGGTGCGCCCAATCCCCGGACGCCCAAGCTCTGACACTTTGACGAGGGGACTGGAGCAGAGGAGTCCGAATTCCCATGAAGAAGTTCTTCCTTACCCTTACCGGAGCCGCGGTGTTGGCGGGGTCCATGGCGGTCATGACGCCGGAGCCCGCGATGGCCAGGCACTGGCATGGCCACAGGCAGGTATGCCGCGTCGTGGTGACGAAAAGAGTAGTATGGCGGCATGGCCATCGCCATGTCGTCCGCCATAGGGTGCGGCGCTGCTGGTGGCGCTAATTCGGCGTCGCTGGTGAAGTCAACGAAGCCCGCGGTTTGCGCCGCGGGCTTTTTGTCCGGATCCCGACTTCGGCCAGCTTAGGACTTCTTGCCAGGCAGGCCCTTGCGCTTGGTCTCGGCGAATTCCTCGAGCTGCTTCTCGCTCATCGATTCATACATTTCGCGCGAAGCGCCTTTCAGCTCGCTCTTCTTAATCTCGCCGCGCTTGGCCGCAAGCGCGGCGCCGGCAGCCTTTTGTTGCGCTTGTGATGTTGCAGGCATGGCGGTTTCTCCTTTGCTGTGAGGAGAAACGCGGGCGCCATCACCACAGTTCCAGTGTTCAGGGCACCGTCAGCCCAAAGCCCTGGATCAGACGTCGCGTGGCGAAATCCGTCTTGCCCGAGGTGAAGATGGCGATGTCGGGATCGTTTTCGCCGGACGGTTCGCCGACCGGTTCCAGCAACGACATGGCTCGTCGCGCGATTGCTTCTGCCGGATCGATCCAGTCGACCGGCCAAGGCGCCGTCTTGCGCATGCGGTTGGCGAGGAACGGATAATGCGTGCAGGCGAGCACGACGATGTCGGTGCGATTGCCCTCACGCTCGATGAAGCACGGCGCGATCTCGGCGCGCACGGCTTCTTCCTCGACAAACCCTTCGCGCATATAGACCTCGGCCAGCCCCGCCAGCCGGTCGCTGCCGACCAGGCGAACGTGGCACTTCTGCGCCCATTTGCTGATCAGGTCGCGTGTGTACTGGCGCTTCACTGTGCCCGGCGTCGCCAGCACCGAGACGAGGCCGGACCGCGTGCGCTCGGCCGCCGGCTTGATTGCCGGCACGGTGCCGACGAAGGGATGGCCGGGAAATCTCTGGCGCAACGCTTCGATCACCAGCGTCGAGGCGGTGTTGCAGGCGATTACCGAAATGGCCGGCTGAAAGCGATCCAACAATTTGCCGAACAGCGCAAGTATATGTTCCTCAAGTGCCGGCTCTTCCCAGGCCCCAAACGGGAATGCCGCATCGTCGGCAACATAGACGAAACGGCGGTCGGGCATCAGGACGCGCGCCTCGCGCAATACTGTCAGCCCGCCGATACCGGAATCGAACATCAGGATCGGACGCTGGCTTGATCGATCGTTCATCGTCATTCGCCCCAGGAAAGAAGCCGGCCCGTGATTTGGGCTGGGTCGCTTCTATCGTGAACGATCATGGTGTTGAAGTGGCCAATGCCAGCAGCTTTTGCGCAGCGCAATCTGTTCAGAGGCCGCGCTTGCCGAAACCGGCGCGGCGCGGCCGGCCGAAAGGCTGCGGAGCCGGCGTTGCGCGGGTGGCCGCCGCAGCGGCCCGCGGCTGCGAAACGGCGGCGCTCGTCGCCATCCGGTCGGCACCTAAAGGCGCCGCCAAGGGGCCGTCGAAGTCGAAAACCGATGTCAGCTCATCGATGTTGCTGCCGGCGACCGGCTTTGCCCACAGGATCGTGCACCAGAGGCCGAATATGGCAAGGCCGAGCAAGTTCAGGCCGCCGGGTACGCTTTCAGGATTGCCGAAATCAATAACCAGCAAGGTGCCAGCCTGCAGAAAGGCATAGATGGCGGAAAAGACGATATAGGACCACAGGATCCAGCCGGATCCGTTGGCATCGCGGCTGCGGCGCCAGGCGGTGTTGCCGCGCAGCGCGACGAAGATGAGCGACACAATGAGGGCCGCGCCGGCCATACTTTGCCGCGACGGGCCGGGCATCGAATTGAGCAGCCCGGCGAAACCGATCGTGCCTGCAATGCAAATGACGATCGCCGCCGCCTCGGCCACCGTAAGGCAGACGGAGTAAAGGAAGAAGCGCAAACGGCCAATATTGGACGTCAACATGTGCCACCCACCGTTTTAGCAACAATGGATTGGAACCGAATAATATTCGGTTACTTCGGCCGCTCGAAGCTTAGAGATTTTAACCTTCTTTGTCTGTCGCCTTGGGCCGCGCCGCGGCCGGGAGCCGCCTCGGATCATCTCCCGGCGAGCCATCGCCGCGCGGCATGGCCGGCGAGAACCTGTCGAGCGACGAGATGATGCCGCGCAGCACCTTGAGCTCGGGCTCGGCGAAGCCGGCGCGCGTCAGCACGGCGCGCAGATTGTCGACCATCTTCGGCTTTTTGCCTTCCGGACGGAAATAGCCGCGCGCTTCCAGCGCGCCTTCAAGATAGGCAAACAGGCTGTGCAACTGCTCCTTGGTCGCCGGCGCCAGCTCCGGGGCGGAGAAATTGGTCGCAGTCTCGTCGGCGAGACCGGACTTCATCCATTCATAGGACATCAATAGCACGGCCTGCGCGATGTTAAGCGAGGAGAAGCCGGGATCGACGGGAAAGGTGACGATCTCGTCGGCGAGCCCCACCTCATCATTGTAAAGGCCGAAGCGCTCGCGGCCGAACAGGATGCCGGTGCGCTGCCCCGCCTCGACCCGCGCTCTCAGCGCCCTGCCCGCTTCGACCGGCCCGCGCACCGGCTTGAAACCGTCGCGCTCGCGCGCGGTTGTGGCGAAGACGAAATTCAGGTCGGCTATCGCCGAAGCGAGGTCGTCGAAGACTTTTGTGGCATCGATGACATGGTCGGCGCGGCTCGCGGCGGCGCGCGCCTTCTCGCTCGGCCAGCCGTCGCGCGGGTTCACGAGCCTGAGCTCGGATAAGCCAAAATTCGCCATCGCCCGCGCGACCATGCCGATGTTCTCGCCGAGCTGCGGCTCGACGAGGATGATCGCCGGCCCGGCGGACGCGGTCTTGGCGGGGTCTTTGGTGGTGGGCATGGGCTTGTCGGTAACCAGGGTTTGCGGCGTTTCGGCGTCCCCTGCCACATCCGGCCCGGAAAATGAAGCATTCACAACAATGGTACCGGTCCGTGGCCAGCCGATCGCGGTTTGCGCGCTCAAAGCGGCTTTGATATACGCTCCGCAACCCCGGCCGAAAGCCATGCTGGCAAGGCCGTTCAGATCCCCAGCAACGAGGCATTCTTTCCATGGCGAAGATCAAGGTGGCGAACCCGGTCGTCGAACTCGACGGCGACGAGATGACCCGCATCATCTGGCAGTTCATCAAGGACAAGCTGATCCACCCTTATCTCGATCTTAAGCTGGACTATTTCGACCTCGGCATCGAGAACCGCGACGCCACCAACGACCGGGTGACGGTCGACTCCGCTAACGCCATCAAGAAATGGGGCGTCGGCGTCAAATGCGCCACGATCACCCCCGACGAGCAGCGCGTCGAGGAATTCAAGCTGAAGAAGATGTGGAAGTCGCCGAACGGCACCATCCGCAACATTCTTGGCGGCACCATCTTCCGCGAACCGATCATCATGAAGAACGTGCCGCGCCTGGTGCCGGGCTGGACCAAGCCGATCATCGTCGGCCGCCATGCCTTCGGCGACCAGTATCGCGCCACCGACTTCCGCTACCCCGGCAAGGGCAAGCTCTCGATCAAGTTCGTTGGCGAGGACGGCCAGGTGATCGAGCACGACGTGTTCGACGCTCCCGGTGCCGGCGTCGCCATGGCCATGTACAATCTGGATGAATCGATCCGCGAATTCGCCCGCGCCTCGCTGAATTACGGCCTGCTGCGCAACTATCCGGTCTATCTGTCGACCAAGAACACCATCCTCAAGGCCTATGACGGCCGCTTCAAGGACATCTTCCAGGAAGTCTACGAGGCCGAATTCGAGGCCGAGTTCAAGGCCAGGAAGCTGTGGTACGAGCACCGGCTGATCGACGACATGGTCGCTTCCAGCCTGAAATGGTCCGGCGGCTATGTCTGGGCCTGCAAGAACTATGACGGCGACGTCCAGTCGGATACCGTGGCGCAAGGTTTTGGCTCGCTCGGCCTGATGACCTCGGTGCTGATGACGCCGGACGGCAAGACCGTGGAAGCCGAGGCCGCGCACGGCACCGTCACCCGCCACTATCGCCAGCACCAGAAGGGCGAAGAAACCTCGACCAACTCGATCGCCTCGATCTTCGCCTGGACGCGCGGCCTCGCCCACCGCGCCAAGCTCGACGACAATGCCGAACTGAAGCGCTTCGCCGAAACGCTGGAAAAGGTCTGCATCCAGACCGTCGAGTCCGGCTTCATGACCAAGGACCTGTCGCTGCTGATCGGCCCCGACCAGCCCTGGCTTTCCACCACCGGCTTCCTCGACAAGATCGACGAGAACCTGCAGAAGGCCATGGGGTAAGAAGCGGTGGACGATGCCGGCGAAAAGGCCCGTCTTTGCGCCGGCAACAATGCCGATCTCTATCAGGCAGTTTTCAAGGCGCATGGGCTGAGCGACCGGCGGAGCGATCTCTTCTGGTCGAGCGATGAGCAAGCGCCTCCCTACTATTCCAACGCCGCCACACTGGATGCCGATGCCGTAGACGCTCAGCTTGCCGAAATTGGCAGGTTGGCATCCGTTATGGCCAACAGCTTTGCGGTGAAGGACGGATTTTGCCGCCTCGATCTCCAACCGCTCGGGTTCCGGCAGCTCTTCGAATCAAGCTGGATCTGGATGGACCTGGCTCACCCGATTGAAGCGCCTTCCGACTGGGAACGAGTCGAGGACGCTTCAAGCCTGGAAAAGTGGGAACTCGCCTGGGCGGATGGTGGAAACCCGTCCACCGGCCAGGTCTTTCCCGCAGCGATCCTGAAAGACGACACCATCGCTATGCTCGGCCGGCGAACGGCCGACGGCTTCAGCTCCGGTTGCATCGCCAACAGGTCGGAGCAGGTGATCGGGCTGTCAAATGTCTTCGCCACCGGCGGCCGTTCGGCATATCGCGATGCCGCGGCAGCCGCCGCCCACGCGTTTACCGGAAGGCGCGCCCTCGTCGGATATGAACGCGATGGCGCGCTGGATGAGGCGCTGGCCTGTGGCTTTCAGTCCACCGGCATGCTGCGCGTCTGGCTGCGGGATTTGGTTGAAAGTGGGCCTGGCTGACCGCGACTGCGTCCATGACCATGAAGGAATGACGGATGGCAAAGCCTGTTCTCTACGGCGCCGACTACAGCGTCTATGTCCGCATCGCGCGGATGACGCTGGAGGAAAAGGGCGTCGGCTACGAGCTTGTGCCTGTCGACATCTTCGCGCCCGAGGGCATTCCGGCCTGGTATCTCGAGCACCACCCGTTCGGCCGCATCCCGGCCTTCGAGCATGACGGCTTTCGCCTCTTCGAAACCAATGCCATCACGCATTATGTCGACGAGGCCTTCGAGGGTCCGGTCCTGCAGCCCATCGATGCGCGCGGCCGCGCCAGGAAGACCCAGATTGCCGGCATGCTCGACGCCTATGGTTATCGCGCCATGGTCTGGGACGTCGCCGTGGAGCGGCTCGAAAAGACGACGCCCGACGAAGACCTGATCGCCGCCGGCCTGCGGCAGGCGGAGACGGTGCTTAAGGTGCTGACGTCGCTGAAGGCAAACGGGCCTTGGCTGCTTGGCGACCGACTGACCCTGGTCGACCTGCACGCGGCACCCATCATCGCCTATTTCGTCAAGGTCACGGAAGGGCGCGATCTGCTGGAGCGGTTTTCGGATATTCAGGATTGGTATTCGCGGGTGACCGAACGGCCGAGCTTTGCACGAACTGAAAAGGCCTAGTGATCTGGTGGGCCTCGCAGTACTGAATAGCCCACGAACGACAATTACGAGCATCGGCGCCGCCCCTCATTGCCCTGCCGGGCATTTCTCGTAAACGGGGCGAAAGAGGCTGGCCTCGACGCCGCCGCTTTCCTTCAACAATGACGATTGGCGAAAGCCATGATGACAGCGCCCTTCTCCCCGTTCAACGGGGAGAAGATGGCGGCAGCCAGATGAGGGGCAGCGCTACCCTTTGGGAGCTTGCTGCCCAGCTTCGATTCGGTCAGCTCACGCTGCTTCGAGTGCTGCCCTCACCGCCGCGATCGCATCGTTGGCCTTGGAGGCGTCGGGGCCGCCGGCTTGGGCCATGTCGGGACGTCCGCCGCCGCCCTGCCCGCCAAGTGCTGCGGAAGCGACGCGCACCAGGTCGACGGCGCTGAAGCGGCCGGTCAGGTCGTCGGTGACGGCGACGACGACGCTTGCCTTGTTGTCCTCGCCGGCGCCGACGAAGACGACGACGCCGGAGCCGAGCGACTTCTTGCCGGCATCCGCCAGCGGCTTCAGGTCCTTCGGCGCCACGCCGCTGACCGCCTTGGCGAGAAAACCGACACCGGCAACGGTCTCGTTGGTGGGCGGAGCATCGGACACGGCGGTACCAGCGCCAAGCGCCAGCTTCTTGCGCGCCTCGCTCAGCTCCTTCTCAAGCTTCTTGCGCTCATCGAGCAGTGCCTCGACGCGCGCCGGCACGTCGGCCGGCGCGATCTTCAAGGTCGCCGCGGCGGTCTTCAGGCGCTTGTCCTGCTCGTCGAGATGCTTGCGCGCTGCCTCGCCCGTCAGCGCTTCGATGCGGCGCACGCCCGCCGCCACCGCGCTGTCCGACAGGATGCGCACCAAGCCGATATCGCCGGTTGACCTGACATGCGTGCCGCCGCAGAGCTCGACCGAATAGGGCCGGTTGGCCCTGGCGCCATGCAGGCCGGTGCCCATCGAGACGACGCGCACCTCATCGCCGTATTTCTCGCCGAACAGCGCCATGGCGCCCTCGGCAATGGCGTCGTCGACCGACATCAGGCGCGTCGTCACCGGGCTGTTCTGCACGACGATCTCATTCGCCATCCGCTCGACCTCCTCGAGTTCGTCGGGCGAGATCGGCTTGTTGTGCGAGATGTCGAAACGCAGCCGGTCCGGCGCGACCAGCGAGCCCTTCTGCGCGACATGCGTGCCCAGCACCTCGCGCAGCGCCTCGTGGATCAGATGCGTGGCGGAATGGTTGGCGCGCAGCTTGGAGCGGCGCGCGTGGTCGACCTTCAATTCGACAGCCGCGCCCGTTTTGACCGTGCCGCTCGCCACCTTGCCGAGATGCACGAACAGGCCGTCGGCCTTCTTCTGCGTATCGGTGATCTCGATCGAGAAACCCTCGCCGGAGATGACGCCGGCATCGCCCATCTGACCACCCGATTCGCCGTAGAACGGCGTCTGGTTGACGACCACGGCAACGGCGTCGCCCTGGCCGGCGCTGTCGACGGTCTTGCCGTCCCTTACCAGCGCCTGGATAAGACCCTCCGCCTGCTCGGTCTCGTAGCCGAGAAACTCCGTCGCGCCGGTCTTCTCGCGCACCGGAAACCACACCGTTTCGGTCGCGGCCTCGCCCGAACCCGCCCAGTGCGCCCGCGCCTCCGCCCGCTGCCGTTCCATCGCATCGGTGAAGCCGGCAAGGTCGACCGCGATGTTGCGCTGGCGCAGCGCGTCCTGCGTCAGGTCGAGCGGGAAGCCGTAGGTGTCGTAGAGCTTGAAGGCCGTCTCGCCGTCCAGCATGTCGCCGGCATGGAGCGTCTCCGTCGCCTCCGAAAGCAGGCCGAGGCCGCGTGCCAGTGTCTTGCCGAAACGCGTCTCCTCCAGCTTCAGCGTCTCGGTGATCAGCTGTTCGCCGCGCGCCAGTTCCGGATAGGCCTGGCCCATCTCGCGCACCAGCGCCGGCACCAGCTGCCACATCAGCGGCTCTTTGGCGCCGAGCAGCTGCGCATGGCGCATGGCGCGGCGCATGATGCGGCGCAGCACATAGCCGCGGCCTTCGTTGGACGGCAGCACGCCGTCGGCCACCAGGAAGGAGGTGGAGCGCAGATGATCGGCAATGACCCGGAAGGAGGCGACGTTCTCCCGGTCGGGACCGTGCCCGAGCGCGGAAGACGCGGCATCGATCAGATGCTGGAACAGGTCGGTCTCAAAGACGCTTTCCACCCCTTGCAGGATGGAAGCCATGCGCTCCAGGCCCATGCCGGTGTCGATCGACGGGCGCGGCAGGTCGATGCGCTCCTGCTTGGTCACCTGCTCATACTGCATGAACACCAGGTTCCAGAATTCCAGGAAGCGGTCGCCATCTTCCTCCGGGCTGCCGGGCGGGCCGCCCCAGATGTGCTCGCCGCGGTCGATGAATATTTCCGAGCACGGCCCGCACGGTCCGGTATCGCCCATCGCCCAGAAATTGTCGGAGGTTGCGATACGGATGATGCGGTCGTCGGAAAACCCGGCGATCTTCTTCCAGAAACCGGCCGCCTCGTCGTCCGTATGGTAGACGGTGACCAGAAGCTTGTCCTTCGGCAGCCCAAGCTCCCTGGTGATCAGGTTCCAGGCAAGCTCGATGGCGCGCTCCTTGAAATAGTCGCCGAACGAGAAGTTGCCGAGCATCTCGAAGAAGGTGAGATGGCGCGCCGTGTAGCCGACATTGTCGAGGTCATTGTGCTTGCCGCCGGCGCGCACGCTTTTCTGCGCGGTCGCGGCGCGCGAATAAGGCCGCTTCTCCAGGCCGGTGAAGACGTTCTTGAACTGCACCATGCCGGCGTTGGTGAACATCAGCGTCGGATCGTTGCGCGGCACCAGCGGGCTCGACGCCACGATCTCGTGACCCTCCTTGCGGAAATAGTCGAGGAATGTCGACCGGATGTCGTTCACGCCACTCATGGACACTGCCTTTTCGCGAAAACCGCCGGCCAGGCCGGCGGCAATTGGGCTCTGCGTTTCAGAAGATAGAGTGGCCTTTTAGCGGTAGCTCTTGACCCTGTCCAGAAACACGGCAGTTCGTCCCGAGTGGCGACCTTGCCGGCCGCTTCGCCTGTCCCGGAAACGCAAAACCGCCGGCACGAGGCCGGCGGTTTGGTACGCAATATACTGAAGTACTCGATTACATAAGCACAAGACGATAAACCGGAATCATGGCCGAACTCCGGCTAAGCCGACTAATTTCTTTCACCCAAATTCAGGATGGAACCGGCTGCACGCTTTCCCGGAATTGCCCGGCCCTACATGGCGCCGGCTTCATCCTCGAACCCGTCGTCGCCGCTCTCGGCGCCGCCATTTTCGAGGAATTTTTCGGCGATCAGGCCGGCATTCTGCCTGAGCGCCATTTCGATCTCGCGCGCCGTGTCGGGATTGTCGCGCAGGAACAGTTTGGCGTTTTCGCGACCCTGGCCGAGGCGCTGCGAATTGTAGGAGAACCAGGCGCCGGATTTCTCGACGACGCCGGCCTTGACGCCGAGGTCGACCAACTCGCCGGTCTTCGACACGCCCTCGCCATACATGATATCGAACTCGACCACCTTGAAGGGCGGGGCCAGCTTGTTCTTGACCACCTTGACGCGGGTCTGGTTGCCGACGACCTCATCGCGGTCCTTGACCGAGCCGATGCGGCGGATATCGAGGCGCACCGAGGCGTAGAATTTCAGCGCATTGCCGCCGGTCGTCGTCTCGGGCGAGCCGAACATGACGCCGATCTTCATGCGGATCTGGTTGATGAAGATGACCATGGTGTTGGAGCGCGAGATCGAGGCGGTGAGCTTGCGCAGCGCCTGGCTCATCAAACGAGCTTGAAGACCGGGCAGCGAATCGCCCATCTCGCCCTCGATTTCGGCCCGCGGTGTCAGCGCCGCCACCGAATCGACCACCAGCACGTCGATGGCGCCTGAACGCACCAGCGTGTCGCATATCTCCAGCGCCTGCTCGCCGGTGTCGGGCTGCGAGATCAAAAGGTTCTCGAGGTCGACGCCGAGCTTGCGGGCATAGACCGGATCGAGCGCATGCTCGGCATCGACGAAAGCGCAGATGCCGCCCTTTTTCTGGGCTTCCGCAACCGTATGCAGCGCCAGCGTCGTCTTGCCCGAGCTTTCCGGCCCGTAGATTTCGATGATGCGGCCGCGCGGCAGGCCGCCGACGCCGAGCGCGATATCGAGGCCGAGCGAGCCGGTCGGCACGGTTTCGATCTCGACCACCTGCTCGTTGGCGCCGAGCCGCATGATCGAGCCCTTGCCGAAGGCGCGCTCGATTTGCGACAGCGCCGCATCCAGAGCCTTTGATTTGTCCACTGCCTTATCCTCTACAAGCCGCAAAGTATTCTGAGCCATGATACATCACCCCTTGGTCGTCAATGAAGGCCGGACAATCCGTGATCCCTGAACGTTTTGTACCTTTTTTGTTCTCATTTGGCAAGGGGATTCAACCATATGAAAAACAAACAATATCTGGATTTGTTCTTTTTTTGTACCGCTAGCCCGGCAATCAGCCCGCTGCCGCCACAGCGCATTGTTTTCTCCCCGGTCCGAATCGCAACCCCGATTGCGGGCCGGCGCGCACAAACCTAGTGTGCGCACGTGAACATGGGGGTCATAGCACAGGCATGCCGACATCCCCAAGAATCCTCGCTTTGGGCGGCGCCCATATCGATCGGCGCGGCCAGGTGTCGGGCACCTATGTGCCTGCGGCCTCCAATCCGGGCATCCTGCGCGAGGATGTCGGCGGCGGCGTCTTCAATGCGCTGCGCAGCGTGGTCAGGCGCGGCGTGTCGGCCTCGCTGCTCTCGGTGCGCGGCGGCGACGCCGCGGCCGACACGGTGTCGGCCGCGATCGCCCGCGCCGGCATTGCCGACCTGTCGGTGGTGTTCCTCGACCGCACGACGCCGAGTTACACGGCGCTGATCGACAGCGACGGCGAGCTGATCGTCGGCTTCGCCGACATGGCACTCTACGAGCTCGCCTTCCCCAAGCAGATCCGACGCGCCAAGGTGCGCGAGGCGATCGCCGCCGCCGACGCCATCCTATGCGACGCCAACCTGCCTTCGGCGGCGCTCGAGTGCCTGGTCGAGCAGGCTGGCGGCAGGCCGGTCTTTGCCATCGCCATCTCGCCGGCCAAGGCGGTGCGCCTGCAGCCGGTGCTCGGCGAGTTGGCGCTGCTGTTCATGAACGGCCGCGAGGCCGCGGCCCTTGCCCATACCGACGCGACAGGTCCTGAGCTGGTCAATGCGCTGAGGGCGACGGGACTGCGGGCCGGTGTGGTGACCGCCGGCAGCGCGCCGGTGCTGGGCTTCAACGGGTCCGGTGTGTTTGCCATCGACCCGCCCGCGCCGCGACGGGTCGCCGACGTCACCGGCGCCGGAGATGCGCTGACCGGCGCCACGGTCGCCGCGCTGCTGCGCGGCCTGCCGTTGCGCGCCGCGCTGCGCGAAGGCGTTGCCGCGGCCATGCTTGCCATCGAGAGCGCCGAGGCAGTGCCAATCTTCACCGCCGCCGGTTTTACGCAGGCGCTTGCACTTGTGCCGAATGCGCGGGAAATGGCATGAGGGCCGCCAGATCATTGTGCCGGAGCCGTTCGCACGCTTCGGATCGGAGACAAAGATGACCCCACAAACCGCCCGCCCCTTCATCGATATCCACCCGCAGGTGGCCGAGGCGCTTGACGCCGGGCGGCCGGTGGTGGCGCTGGAAAGCACCATCATCACCCATGGCATGCCCTATCCCGACAATGGCGCGATGGCGGCCAGGGTCGAGCAGATCATCACCGACGGCGGCGCGGTGCCGGCGACGATCGCGGTGGTCGACGGCCGCATCAAGATCGGACTTTCCGACGGCGAGCGCGAATCGCTGGCCATGACCGGCGACGCCATGAAGCTGTCGCGCGCCGATATCGGCTTTGCGGTCGCGCAAAAGCGCACCGGCGGCACCACGGTGGCCGCCACGATGATCGCCGCGCATATGGCCGGCATAAAAGTATTCGCCACCGGCGGCATCGGCGGCGTCCACAAGGGCGCCGAAAAGAGCTTCGACATCTCGGCCGATCTCGACGAACTGGCGCGCACGCCCGTGATCGTCGTCTCGGCTGGCGCCAAGGCCATCCTCGACATCGAAAAGACGCTGGAAGTGCTGGAGACGCGCGGCGTGCCGGTCATCGGCCACGGTTGCGAGACGATGCCGGCTTTCTGGTCCAGGCAGTCGCGTTTCCGCGCGCCGCTGACCTTGCACAAACCGGAAGACATCGCGCATTTCTACAAGACTAGGGCTGCGCTGGGCCTCGGCGGTGGCGTGCTGATTGCCAATCCGGTGCCGGAAAACGAGGAAATCCCGGCCGGCGAGATGGCCGGCTACATCGAGGCGGCGCAAAAGGCCGCCGAGGCGTTGAACGTCACCGGCAAGGCGGTGACGCCCTTCCTGCTATCGAAAATCCTGGAATTGACCGGCGGCCGAAGTTTGAAAACCAACATCGCGCTGGTCGAGAACAATGCGCGGCTGGCGGCGCAGATCGCGAAGGCGTTGTAGCCTTATCGGCGGAGGGTGCCCCCTCACCCGGATTGCCAAAACCGAATTGCAAAGGGCAATTCGGGGCAATCCGACCTCTCCCCGAGGGGAGAGGAGCCTGCAGGCGCCAAACCTCTTCTCCCCAGTGGGGAGAAGGTGGCCGCGAAGCGGCCGGATGAGGGGGCGGCCTCGACTTACCCTTCGTAGCGGCCAAATCACTTCCCCGCCCTTCGCCCCGCCTCGTAAGCTCGCCGTGCCCAGACCGCCATTTCGTCCGGATCGTCGAAGGCGCTGTCGGGAATGCTCCAATAGGGCATCGCCACCTGTTTGCCGTGCCGCGATCCGGTATAGGTCCATTGCTTGCAGCCGGCCGCCTCAAAAACGGGCGCGCTCTCTTCGTCGGCCTTGAGCATCAGCTCGCCGCGCATGACGGCCGCGACGATGACGCCGTCGCAATAGATGCCCTTGCCGCCGAACAGTTTCCTGATGCTGATCGGACCCAGGCTTTCGAACAGTTCTTCAAGGCGCTCGTTATCCATGCCGCAATCATGTCATCGCCTTTGCGCCCTGTCATCGCGGCAACCAAAATCATGCTGAAAAGTTGAAAACTGAAACGGAGTTCCCCCTCATGCCCGTCCTGCTCAAAGGCTCCTGCCGCTGCGGCGCCGTCCATTTCGAGGTGCAGAGCCACACGCCGGTGCCGTTCATGCTTTGCTACTGCTCGATCTGCCGCAAGCAGCAGGGCGGCGGCGGTTTCGCCATCAATCTGGGCGCCGATTACGAGACGCTGAACGTCAGGGGCAGGCGCAGCCTCGGCTTCTTCCGGGCCGAGATCGAGGACGACGAGCACCCGCAATGCGAGATCTCGACCGGCGAGCGCAATTTCTGCCGCAAATGCGGCGCGGCGCTCTGGCTCTACGATCCGACCTGGCCGGATCTCGTCCATCCCTTCGCCTCGGCGATCGACAGCGATCTGTCGATACCGCCGGAAAAGGTGCATCTGATGCTGAAATACAAGGCAAACTGGGTCGAACCCGAGATCGGCAAGAACGACAAAGTGTTCGACGTCTACCCGGAAGAATCGATCGCCGACTGGCACAGGCGCACGGGCATGTGGGTGGATTAGTAACGGAGGCCGAAATGAACCTCACGACGCATAAGAAATTCAAGGGCGATCGTTTGATGCCATGGGGCAAAGGCACGGTCGTCACCGGCGCCAAAGGCTATGTTTTTCTATGCGGCAACACCGCGACCGTCGACGATTACGATCCGTCGAAGCATCAGGGCGGCGCTGTCGGCGACCCGGCTGCGCAGTGGCGCGCGATCCTTGCCAACATCAAAGCGGATCTGGAGGAACTGGGCAGCTCGCTGGAATACCTGGTCAAGATAACATTTTACGTCAAAGGGCCGTTTCCAACGGGCGGAGTCCTGAGCTCACCCAATTTCCGCCTGGACGTGCTGGATGAATTTTTCGAGGAACACTGTCCGAAGCACTGCAGCTACAACAACCCGCCGCCGTCGGAGGTGATCGGCGTTGCCGCCCTGGCGCAACCTGACCTTGTCGTCGAACTCGTCGTGATCGCCGCGCTGCCCGACTGAACGGAAAGCGTCGGCCACCCTCTCAGGCCGAAGCGCGCGCCTCGGCGAGCGCCTTCAGATCGGCTGGCTTCAGCTCGACCGATTCGCCGCAGCCGCAGGCCGAGCTCTGGTTCGGGTTCTTGAAGGTGAACCCGGTGCGCAGTGTCGTCTGCTCGAAATCCATCTCGGTGCCGAACAGGAAAAGGGCAGCCTCGGGCGCGATATAGACATGCGCGCCGTCGCGCTCGATATGGTCGTCCTTGGCATTCGGCTCGGTCACCAGATCGACCGTGTATTCCATGCCGGCGCAGCCGCCCTTCTTGATGCCGAGGCGGATGCCATGCGCGTTCTCGCGCGTGGCGACGATCTCGCGGACCCGATCGGCGGCCTTTTCGGTCATTGTGATGACGGCAAAGCGTCCCATGTCATTCTCCACGTTCGCGCGGGTTCAAGGCCCGCGGAATGAGTCTTTCCCTAAAATGGTGAAGTTTCACCTGGGGTGCAAGTCCGGCTCAATACCACCCGACCGCGACCTGCGCCTCTTCCGACATGCGATCGGGAGACCAGGGCGGATCGAACGTCATGTTGACCTCGACGCCGGACACGCCCTCGACGGCGCCCACGGCATTTTCCACCCAGCCGGGCATTTCGCCCGCCACCGGGCAGCCGGGCGCGGTCAGCGTCATGTCGATCTTGACCGAGCGGTCGTCCTCGATGTCGATCCTGTAGACGAGGCCAAGCTCGTAGATGTCGGCCGGGATTTCAGGGTCATAGACGGTCTTCAGCGCCGAGACGATATCGTCGGTCAGCCGCGCCAGTTCGTCGGCGGGGATGGCCGGGGCCGAGACGATACCGTTGCCGGCCGTTGCCGGGGCGGTCTCTGCGGTGGTGCTCACATCGTCCATGGTCGTCATCCGAAAAACTTGCGCGCTTTTTCAAGCGCTTCGGCCAAAGCGTCGACTTCGGCCCTGGTATTATACATGCCGAACGATGCCCTGCATGTGGAGGTTACGCCAAAACGTTTCAACAGCGGCTGGGCGCAATGGGTGCCGGCACGGACCGCAATGCCCTGCCGGTCGATCACCATCGACACGTCATGGGCATGGATTCCCTGCAATTCGAACGAGATGATGGCGCCCTTGCCGGGCGCGTCGCCGAAGATGCGCAGCGAGTTGATGGCGCGCAAACGCTCATGCGCGTAATTCTTGAGGTCCGCCTCGTGGGTTGCGATGCGCTCGCGGCCGACCTTCTCCATATATTCGAGCGCGGCGCCCAGGCCGATCGCCTGCACGATCGGCGGCGTGCCTGCCTCGAAGCGATGCGGCGGCTCGTTGTAGGTGACGATGTCCTCCGTCACCTCCTCGATCATCTCGCCGCCGCCCATAAAGGGCCGCATCTCTTCCAGCCGATCTTTCTTGCCGTAGAGCACGCCGATGCCCGAGGGGCCGTAAACCTTGTGGCCGG
Organism: Mesorhizobium sp. B1-1-8; assembly: GCF_006442795.2. Lineage (NCBI taxonomy): Bacteria > Pseudomonadati > Pseudomonadota > Alphaproteobacteria > Hyphomicrobiales > Phyllobacteriaceae > Mesorhizobium > Mesorhizobium sp. B1-1-8. Next base: position 3,372,357 of record NZ_CP083956.1, on the reverse strand, counting down.
TGAAGACGAAGAAATCGCAGTCGAGGTCCTGCACGTCGATCGGCATATGCACGGCGCTCTGGCTGCCGTCGACGAGGGCAGGAATTCCGCGCGAATGCGCGATGCGCACGATCTCCTTGATCGGCGTCACCGTGCCCAGCGCATTCGACATCTGCGTGATGGCGACGAGTTTCGTGCGCGAGGTCAGCCGCTGCTCGAATTCCTCGATATGGAAGACGCCGAGATCGTCGACCGGTACCCAGACCAGCTTCGCACCCTGCCGTTCACGGATGAAATGCCAGGGCACGATATTGGAGTGGTGCTCCATGATCGACAGCAGGATCTCGTCGCCCTCGCCGATCCTCGGCATGCCCCAGCCATAGGCGACGGTATTGATCGCCGAGGTGGTGTTGGAGGTGAAGACGATATTGTCGGTGCTCGGCGCGTTCAGAAACCTCTGCACTGACTTCCGCGCGTTCTCATATGCATCGGTCGCGGCGTTCGACAGGAAATGCAGGCCGCGATGGACGTTGGCGTACTCTTCGGCATAGGCGTGCTGGATGGTGTCGAGCACCACCTGCGGCTTCTGCGCCGAGGCGCCATTATCCAGATAGACCAGCGGCTTGCCGTAGACTTCCCGCGACAGGATCGGGAAGTCGCGGCGGATTGCCTCGACGTCGTAGGTTTCTATCTTCTGGTCCACAGCAATCACCTTCCGATGTGGCTCCCCCTCACCCGACCTCCGCTTCGCTCCGGCCATCCTCTCCCCGGCGGGGAGAGAAGGTCGCCAACGTCGTCGTCTGCCTCTTCTCCCCTCGGGGAGAAGGTGGCCGCAAAGCGGCCGGATGAGGGGGTGGTCGAGGCTATGCCTCGACCACCCTACCCGTGCGTCAAAAACCAGCCGTCGAGCCGCGCTTCCAGTGCCTCGACCAGCGCCTCGTCGTCCAGTTCCTCGATGACTTCCGCCACGAAAGCTTTCACCAGCAAGCCCCGCGCGGTCTTCTCGTCGATGCCGCGCGCCATCAGGTAGAACAGATGGTTGTGGTCGATCTCGGTGACGGTAGCGCCATGGCCGCAGACGACGTCGTCGGCGAAGATTTCCAGCTCCGGCTTGGTCGAGAACTCACCGTCGTCCGACAAAAGCAGCGTGTTGCAGGCCATCTTGGCGTTGGTCTTCTGTGCATATTGATGCACGTTGATGCGGCCCTGGAAGACGCCGCGCGCCTTGCCGGTCACCACATTGCGCATCACTTCGGTCGAGGCCGTGTGCGGCACGGCATGGTCGAGCACCATGGTCACGTCGGTGTGCGTATCGCCGGCCAGAAGATTGATGCCGCGCAATTTGAAATCTGCGCCTTCGCCCGTCGTCCGCACAACGACTTCCTGGCGGACCAGCTTGCCGCCGGCATTCATGACGAACAGCGTCAGCTTCGCATCCTTGCCGACATGCGCCTTGAACTGGGCGAGATGCGTTGCCGTATCCGGCTGCTCCTGGACGATCAGCCAGGTCACGTCGGCACCGTCGCCGACCACCAGTTGGCTGACCGAGCTCACCAGCGCATCAGCGCCCTCGCCCGCCTGGCGTTCGACGATGACCGCTTTGGCGCCGGCGCCGACCCGCGTCAGCAGCCGCACATGCGTCTGGCCGCCGGCCTGCAAATTCTGCAATTCGATCGGCTTTTCCAATTGGGTGCCGTCGGTTATGTCGACGAAATAGCCGTCCGCGACGAAAGCCGTGTTCAGCGCGCCGATCGCATCGTCGTCACCATAGCGATCGAGCCCGGGCGCCACGCTGCCGTCGGTCAGCTTCTCCGACAGGCGTTGCACCGCGACGCCTTCGATCTCCGGCAGTTTGGCATTGGAAACGCCATTCAGCACCGGCAGCACGGCGGAACCCGCCAGTACCGGCTCGAGCGCCTTCACGGCCGTCTCGGCCTCGAAAGCCGGCACCGCCGTCAGCAGCCGGCGCAGATCCGTATAATGCCAGGACTCGACGCGCCGCGTCGGCAGGCCATGCTTGATCGCCTCGATGGCGTCGTCGCGCTTCACCATCACCGCGCCGTCGCCGGGCAGCAGCGACAGCCGCTCGCCGAAGGCATCGATCAACGCCGTCTCGGCTAATGTGCGCTGGGGCTGTGCATGCACGTTCATTGCTCTTGCCTCGACTGCTGGCATCTCACGCGGCTTGCCCGATCACGCCGGCATAGCCATTGGCCTCGAGATCGAGCGCCAGCGACTTGTCGCCCGACTTGATGACCTGGCCCCTGTAGAGGACATGCACCGAGTCCGGCACGATGTGCTCGAGCAGGCGCTGGTAATGGGTGATGACGACGATGGCGCGGTCCGGCGAACGCAGCGCATTGACGCCGTCCGAGACGATCTTCAGCGCATCGATGTCGAGGCCGGAATCGGTCTCGTCGAGCACGCAGAGCCTTGGCTCGAGCAGCTTCATCTGCAGGATCTCGGCGCGCTTCTTCTCGCCGCCGGAGAAGCCGACATTGAGCGGCCGCTTCAGCATCGCCATGTCCATGTTGAGCGAGGCGGCCGCGTCCTTCACGCGCTTCAAAAATTCCGGGATCTTCAGCGGCTCCTCGCCGCGCGCCTTGCGCTGCTCGTTCATCGCCACTTTGAGGAATTCCATGGTCGCGACGCCCGGTATCTCCATCGGATACTGGAAGGCGAGGAAGATGCCGGCGGTCGCGCGCTCGGCCGGATCCATTTCGAGGATCGACTTGCCGTTGTAGAGGATGTCGCCCTCGGTCACCTCATAGTCCTCGCGGCCGGCGAGGATGTAGGACAGCGTCGACTTGCCCGAACCGTTTGGCCCCATGATGGCAGCGACCTCGCCGGCTTTCACCGTGAGGTTCAGGCCGCGGATGATCTCGGTGCCGTCGTCGACGATGCGGGCGTGCAGGTTTCTGATTTCAAGCATTTTCGTTCCGTTCCATCCGTAGCCGTCTGCCCGGCTAAACTCGATTTAACAACTGCTTCAAGGCTTCCAAAAGCCCATGCCAAAAGCCATCAGGCGAATAGGCCGCGATGAGCAAAGCAACGCCGACTGCGGCTAAACCCAACGCCAGCTCCAAAGCCACGTACCAACGGTGCATCCAGTCCTGCAGATACACATGCTTTTCCGCGTATTCGCGCTTGGGCGACCTTGTCACCCCACACTCCCCTCGAGGCTGATGCCGATCAGCTTCTGCGCCTCGACGGCGAATTCCATCGGCAGCTGCTGGATGACGTCCTTGACGAAGCCGTTGACGATCAGTGCGATCGCCTCTTCTTCGGGAATGCCGCGCTGCATGACGTAGAATTTCTGGTCCTCGGAGATCTTCGAGGTCGTCGCCTCGTGCTCGAACTTCGCCGTCGCGTTCTTGGCCTCCATGTAAGGCACGGTGTGCGCGCCGCACTGGTCGCCGATCAAAAGCGAGTCGCAATTGGTGAAGTTGCGCGCGTTGGTCGCCTTGCGGTGCGCCGAGACCTGGCCGCGATAGGTGTTCTGCGAGAAGCCGGCGGCGATGCCCTTGGAGATGATGCGGCTCGATGTGTTCTTGCCGAGATGGATCATCTTGGTGCCGCTGTCGACCTGCTGATAACCGTTCGACACCGCGATCGAATAGAATTCGCCGCTGGAATCGTCGCCGCGCAGGATGCAGCTCGGGTATTTCCAGGTGATCGCCGAGCCGGTCTCGACCTGCGTCCACGAGATCTTCGAACGGTCGCCGCGGCAGTCGCCGCGCTTGGTGACGAAATTGTAGATGCCGCCCTTGCCCTCGGCGTCGCCCGGGTACCAGTTCTGCACCGTCGAATATTTGATCTCGGCATCGTCGAGCGCGATCAGTTCGACCACCGCCGCATGCAGCTGGTTCTCGTCGCGCTGCGGCGCCGTGCAGCCTTCGAGATAGGAGACATAAGCCCCCTCCTCGGCGATGATCAGCGTGCGCTCGAACTGGCCGGTGTTCTTCTCGTTGATGCGGAAATAGGTCGACAGCTCCATCGGGCACCGCACGCCCTTCGGCACGAAGACGAAGGAGCCGTCGGTGAACACGGCCGAATTCAGCGTCGCATAGAAATTGTCGGAGGTCGGCACGACGGAACCCAGATATTTCTGCACCAGCTCCGGATGCTCGCGGATGGCTTCCGAGATCGAGCAGAAGATGACGCCGGCTTCGGCCAGCTCCTTCTTGAAGGTGGTGACGACAGAGACGGAATCGAACACCGCGTCGACGGCGACGCGGCCGGATTTATAGACGTTGTCGCTGGCTTCCTCGAGCTCGGAGGCATCGGTCTTCTGTACGCCGGCCAGGATCTCCTGCTCCTTGAGCGGGATGCCGAGCTTCTCGTAGACCTTGAGCAGCTCGGGATCGACATCGCTCAGCGACTTCGGGCCCGGCGTGCTCTTCGGCGCGGCGTAGTAATGGATGTCCTGGAAATCGATCTTTGGATAATGGACGCGCGCCCAGGTCGGCTCTTCCAGCGTCAGCCAGCGCCGATAGGCGCCCAGACGCCATTCCAGCATCCAGTCCGGCTCGCCCTTCTTCTCGGAGATCAAGCGAATAATGTCTTCGCTCAGGCCCTTGGGGGCCTTGTCCATCGCGATCTCTGTCTGGAATCCGTATTTATACTGGTCGACGTCGATCTTTCGGACTCGATCGATCGTCTCCTGCACAGCAGGCATAAGCGTTCTCCATCCACGCCGGGGTCAAGGCCCGACAGTTTTCAAACTATGGCACCGCTGAAATCGCGTCCCGGCGGGGACTCGCAGCGGAGTAAGCTCCATATAGTGCGTTTCGACCTGGAATTCACCCTGCCAGGACAAAACGCACGGCTCTACCAGGCCGCACGGCCTGAATTCGTTTTTTGACCGCTTCAGGCGGCCCTTTCCTTGCCGGTCCGCCGTGCGGCGATACCCGCCAGGGCCACCCGGAACGCCTCGATCTCCCCGGCGCCGGTGGCATGGCCGATCGACACGCGCAAGGCGCCAAGGCTGTCGCCATGTCCCATCGCCTTCAGCACGTGGCTTGGCCCGACTTTTCCCGACGAGCAGGCCGAGCCCGCCGACAGCGCCACGCCGGCGAGGTCGAAGGCGATCTGCACCGTTTCAGCCTTAACGCCGGGAATAGCGAAGAATGTCGTGTTGGCAAGCCTGGATGCGGCCGTTCCGAAGATTTCCGCGTCCGGCGCCAATTCCTTCACGATCGCCTCGACCTCATCGCGGTGGCGCGTCAAGGCGTCGATATCAGCCAAGCCGGCCAGGGCAACGCGCGCTGCGGCGGCGAATCCGGCAATCCCGGCAGGGTTTTCGGTGCCGGCGCGATGGCCCTTTTCCTGGCCGCCGCCATTGATCAGCGGCCTCGGCATCATCAGGTCGGCCTGAGCGACGATGGCGCCGACGCCCTTTGGGCCGCCGATCTTGTGCGAGGACAGGATCAGATAGTCCGCATAACCGGCCGACATATCGATCGGAATCCGCCCGGCCGCCTGCACGGCGTCGACGACGAGCACGCCGCCCGCCGCCTTGACGATTTCAGCGATGCGCTCGATCGGCTGGATGACGCCGGTCTCGTTGTTGGCGGCATGGATCGCCACCAGCGGCAAGCCGGCCGATTTGTCATGCGAAGCCAAAGCGCTGGCCAACGCGTCGAGGTCGGCAATGCCGTTGCGATCGACGCCGATCTTCGTCATCTGCGCCGCCGGAAACCGGCCGCCACCCAGGATGCAGGGATGATCGGCCGCCGAGACATAAAGATGGCTCATGCGCATAGTGCCGCGTCCCATCTGCCAGTCTGGCGTCAGCAACGTCGAGGCAGCCTCGGTGGCTCCGGAGGTGAAGACGACATGTTCCGGCCTGGCGTTGACCAGCCGCGCCACGTCGCGGCGCGCATCCTCGATCAGCCGCCGCGCCGTGCGGCCCTCGCTGTGGACCGACGACGGATTGGCGGCATCGAGCGCCGCGACCATCGCCGCGCGTGCTTCCGCAATGAGCGGCGCGCTGGCGTTGTAGTCGAGATAGGCGCGGGTTGCGGCCATTTTCGCTCAGTTCGTCCTTTCGCCAACTATCCCGCGAGGATAGCGCGTTATTTCCTTGAAATTGCAAGGCAAGCCGTCCTATTTACGCGGCTTGCGGCGCGGGCGGCCGGACCATTGGTTTCGGCTACCCAGTTTTGAACAATTCTAAACTAGCTTCTAGGAAGACGCTTGCCCGGCGTCAAGGCCGCAGAAGATGGGGCCAGAATTAAGAGTTCCGGGCACGCGCCTTCGTATGCCACGTGGAGTATTTTATGCCTGAGGTCATTTTCGCCGGTCCGGCCGGTCGCCTGGAGGGCCGCTACCAGCCTTCCAAGGAAAAGAGCGCGCCGATCGCCATCGTTTTGCATCCGCATCCGCAGTTCGGCGGAACGATGAACAACAAGATCGTTTACGACCTCTTCTACATGTTCCAGAAGCGGGATTTCACCACGCTCCGTTTCAACTTCCGCGGCATCGGCCGCAGCCAGGGCGAATTCGACCACGGCACCGGCGAACTGTCGGATGCGGCCGCCGCGCTAGACTGGGTGCAGTCGCTGCATCCGGATTCCAAGAGCTGCTGGGTCGCCGGCTATTCGTTCGGATCGTGGATCGGCATGCAGCTCCTGATGCGCCGGCCCGAGATCGAGGGTTTCATCTCCGTGGCGCCGCAGCCCAACACCTACGACTTCTCGTTCCTGGCGCCCTGCCCGTCGTCCGGCCTGATCATCCATGGCGATGCCGACAAGGTGGCGCCGCCGAAGGACGTGCAGGCGCTGGTCGACAAATTGCATACGCAAAAGGGCATCACCATCACGCAGAAGACGATCCCTGGCGCGAACCATTTCTTCGCCAACGACGCCGAGTTGCTGATCGCCGAATGCGCCGACTATCTGGACCGCCGCCTCGCGGGCGAGCTCGCCGATCCGCGGCCGAAGCGGCTGAGATAGGAGTTTTCGGACGATGTATCAGCCTCCGCACTTCAAGGAAACGCGGCAGGAGGTGCTGCACGGGCTGATACGCACCCATCCGCTGGGGCTGCTGGTCTCCAACGGCGCCGAAGGTCCGGTCGCCAATGCTATCCCCTTCCTGCTCGATGACGATGTGCTGCCGAACGGGCGGCTGCGCGCGCATCTGGCCAAGGCCAATCCGCAGTGGCGGCTTCTGGCCGACAACCCGGCATCGCCGGTGCTGGTCGTGTTCCAGGGCGCCGACGCCTATGTGACGCCGTCCTGGTACGAGACCAAGCGCGAGACCGGCAAGGTCGTGCCGACCTGGAACTACGCTATCGTTCAGGTGCGCGGCACGGTCAGGGTGATCGACGACGCCGACTGGATCGCTCAGCAGATCACCGAATTGACGGCATCCCAGGAAGGTGGCCGCGACCTGCCCTGGGCGGTGACCGATGCGCCGCCAGCCTACATCCAGTCGCAGATCAAGGGCATCATCGGGCTGGAGATCGCAATCACCGCCATCGACGGCAAATGGAAGGTCAGCCAGAACCGGCCGGTCGCCGATCGGGTCGGCGTCGCCGAAGGTCTGGAGAGCGAGGCGCCAAACCCGGACGCGCCCGACATGGCCGGAATGGTGCGCGCCTGGGGCGGCATCGACAGCAAATAGGTCCTACGGCTTCTCAACCGAGAGCTGCGCAGCGGAGCCGGCCTGCTCCGGTGCCGGAATCCTGGCGCCGGGCGCGTCGGCCAATCGCAACCGGAAGGTTTTTTTGCGCAGCGGCAGCTTGGACGGCGTCCGGCCGAAGATGAAACCGAGGCGCGCGAACACCAGCCCCGTAACGATTGCGAAGGCCAGTCCCATGCCGAAGCCGGCGACTGTGTCGCTCGGATAATGCGCGCCGACGAAGACGCGCGTCGAGGCAATACAGGCCGTGACGGCCAGGGTGATGGGCCAGCGTCTTGGGAAAAGCAGCAGCAGGATGCCGAAGACGGCGCCCATCGTCGTGGCGTGGCCGGAGGGAAAACCGGCAAAGCGCGCGTCCATGGCGAAGGGATGCAGGGACAGCACGCCGAAAGTGTCGAAATAGAGCGGTCGCGCCCGGCCGATGCCGTATTTCAAAAGGTTGACAGCGATGCCCGAAAGGCCGACCGCGCACAGCACCAGGAACGCAAAGCACGTCCAGTTGTAGACGAAGAGCCGCCCCTGGCGGGAAAGGCCCCGCCAGTCCGTCAGATTGGCCATGACCAGGCACAGCGCCGCCGGAATGAGATACCAGCCGCCCAACCCGAAATCCGTGAAGAAATCGGTGAAATGGACGAAGCCGCGCGGCCATTCCTGCCGCATCGTACCCGCGCCAGCGTCGAGGCGCAGGAACACCGCTGCCGTCAGCAGCACCCAGGCCAACGCCCAGACTGGCCACGCGATCTCCGGATAGCGGGGCCGCCGCGCGGCAAAGCGTTTCCTCACGATACTCATCGTGTCGAGGAAATTGCCGAGCGAGCGGCGATAAAGGGCGGCGGCGAACATGGCTGGGCGCGAGCTTATAGGGTCATTCAAGGCGCAGCGCCAATCATCACTCGGCCACCCGATAGAGGCCGAGCGCCAGTTTGTCTCCCGACGAATAGTTGAGGCCGTCGATCTCGGTAAGGCGCTTCGCCGACTTGCCCTGCCCGGCCAGCAATTCGTTCAGCTTCTGCTCTTCCTTGACCGGCGCGAGACCAAGCGCGCAGGCCGGATCGGCAGCGAGGTGCTGCGCAACGCCCTCGACGTCGGTCAGCACGGTTTTGGTGCCGACCAGGAAGACCAGGCTCGGCTCATGATAGGGCGCCGAGGCGAGCACGGTTGTATCGCAGGGACGGTTGGCATCGACCGCCGCCTTGATGGCAGGGCTGAGCCAGATCGGTTTCAGCGACGGCGCGATGACGCCGAACAGCAGGCTGAAGGTGATGCCGGCGCCGACCGCGATCGCCGCGATGCGTCCGAGCGGAACCTGCAATTGGCGCGGGAAGGCGAGATAACCGGTGACCAAGGCCGCGATCGCCGCCGGAATGCTCCACCAGGAAAACGCCTTTGCCAGATAGATTGGAGCCGCGACGCAGACCACGGCCAGGCCGATCGCCACCAAAGCAAGGCCGAAGGCTGTCGCCCACCACAGCCATGTCTGCCAGCGCTTCAGCGGCGCATTGGCCTCGGCCGCCGGCAAGGTCAGCAGCCAGCCGATCAGCAGCGCCATGCCGGGATAGGCCGGCATGACATAATGCGGCAGCTTGGTCGGGATCGCCTCGAATACCAGCCAGAACGGGATGTACCAGGCAAGGCAGAAGCGCAGCCGCGGATCATCCCAAAAACGGTTGATCGCCTGCAGTCCGGCGCCGACCGCGATCAGGCCGAACGGCCACATGAACAGCGAATAAGTGAGCATGTAGAAGCCGGGCGGCAGGCCGTGCGATTCCTCGCCCTGCGCCACCTTGTTCAGCATGTCCTTGCCGACCGCCTCCTGAAAGAAGGCGCCGCCGCTCTTCCAGCTGATGAGGATGATCCAGGGCAGCACGATGACCAGCACGATCGCCACGCCGCGCACCAGCTTGAGCTTCAACAGCCAGCGCCAGTCGCGCTCGAAGGCGAACAGCGCCGCGGCCGTCAGCAGGGATAAAAGCGGCGCCACCGGCCCCTTGATGAGGATCCCCAGCCCTTGCGCAACCCAGAATATCCACGGCAGATGGCCGGCCACCGGCTCGTTGCGCTTTGCCGCCAGATAGACCTGCGCCAGCGCGCCTTGCGCGGCCACGCAGCAGGCCAGGAGCATGGCATCGGTCTTGGCGTCGCGGCCCTCGAAGGCGGTGGCGAAGATCGCCGCAATCATCAGGCCGGCGGCAAGACCGGCCTTGGCGCCGAAGAGTTTTGTGCCGGTCCAGCCGATGCCGACGACGGCAAGCGCGATGCCGAGCATGGAGACCAGGCGATAGACCCAAATCGGCGCTTGAGCCCCCTCGCCGCTCAACGCCACGGCCGCCGATTGCAGCCAGTAGATGCCGATCGGCTTCTTGTAGCGGGAGACGTCCTGGAGGCGAATATCTATATAGTCGCCTGTCTCGACCATCTGCTTGGTCGACTGGACGAAACGGGCTTCGTCGCGATCGACCGGCGGCAGGCTCGCCAGCCCGCTGACGGTCATCACGATGCTGAACAGAAAGAGGATGAGGGTGTTCCTGTTCATCGCGGGAGCTTTCCGGATTCGATCTGCGGGATGGCCCCGTCGCGGCATTGGAGGCGCCTGATCCTGGCGCGGCGCCTCATTACGCCAGCAAAAAGAACGAAGCAAGGACAGGGTGACCGGACGCAAAACCGCTGATCGCGGTCTTTTGACCGAAACACGATCGGATGCTAAACGCGCGCCTTCACATTGCGCCTGGTCAGGGTCGGGCGAGTTCCGGGAAGAAAAAATGTCTGCCTTCAAATCCGATTTCCTGCGCATCATGAGCGAGCGCGGCTTCATCCACCAGATTTCGGATGAGGCCGGCCTCGACCAGCTTTTCGCCGGGGAAACGGTCAGCGCCTATATCGGCTTCGACGCTACGGCCAAAAGCCTGCATGCGGGATCGCTGATCCAGATCATGATGCTCTACTGGCTGCAGCAGACCGGCCACCGGCCGATCGCGCTGATGGGCGGCGGCACCTCGATGATCGGTGACCCGTCCTTCAAGGACGAGGCGCGCAAGCTGCTGACGCCGCAGGATATCGACGACAATCTTGCCGGCATTCGCCGCAATTTCGTACCTTACCTCAAATTCGGCGGCGGCACCGGCGACGCCGTCATGGTCAACAACGCCGACTGGCTGATGGAGATCAACTACGTCAATTTCCTGCGCGATGTCGGCCGGCATTTCTCCGTCAACCGCATGCTCGCCTTCGATTCGGTCAAGCTCAGGCTCGACCGCGAGCAGTCGCTGTCGTTCCTCGAATTCAACTACATGATCCTGCAGGCCTATGACTTCGTCGAGCTCTACAGGCGCTTCGACTGCCGGCTGCAGATGGGCGGCTCCGATCAGTGGGGCAACATCGTCAACGGCATCGATCTCGGCCACCGCATGGAGGGTGCGCAGCTCTATGCCATGACGACGCCGCTGCTCACCACATCGTCCGGCGCCAAGATGGGCAAGTCGGCGTCGGGCGCCGTCTGGCTCGACGGCGACATGCTGTCGCCGTACGAGTTCTGGCAGTATTGGCGCAACACCGAGGATGCCGATGTCGGCCGCTTCCTGAGGCTTTACACGACCTTGCCGCTGACCGAGGTCGCGCGCCTTGAAAAGCTCGGCGGCTCGGAGATCAACGAGGCCAAGAAGATCCTCGCTACCGAGATCACAGGCATGCTGCATGGTCGCGAAGCGGCCGAGACGGCAAGCGAGACCGCGCGCAAGACCTTCGAGGAAGGCGCGCTTTCTGCAACTCTGCCAACTGTCGTTATGCCAAAAGAGGGTTTCGAACGAGCTCGATCGGCCAAGGTGATAGCCTTTGCGTCCGGACTATTTAGTTCGAAATCGGAGGTTCGCCGAAAAATGAATGAAGGCGGGGTCCGGATTAACAACGAGCGTGTTTCCAATCCTGACAAGTACTTCTTCTATCAAGATATGGACGAAGGCACTGGAGCCTTCAAAGTCCAATTAGGCAAGAAGATCGTCCTCGTTCGGCCGGAGTGAAGTGACGTACTCTATCGGTACTCGAAGATCGACCGGAATATTCCCGGCGCGATCACCGACAGCGGGTTGATGTCGAGGTTCGGCTTGTTGGCGTTGCCCCTGAGCCGGTAGGTGACACCGATCAGGCCGCGGTCGCGGCCGTTGCCGAGCAGCGGACCGAACAGCGGCAATTCGCCAAAAATGCGGTTCAGCCCATAGACCGGCATGAAGGTGCCGGTCATGTCCATATTGTTGTCCTGGTCGTAGAGCGTGCCCTGGAATGTCGTGCCGATGCGCGGGCCGCGCAGCAGGCCGTTTGCGAGCTTCAGATAGCCTGAGCCCTTGTCGATCTCGGCAAAGCCGCGCTCGAACTTCACCCTGGAGGTGTCGATATCGGCCTTCACCGCCTGGTTCAGGCTGCGCGTGTCGCCGGCCGGCTTGGTCGACACGAGCGAGGCGAGCTTGGGCTCGTTGACGACATAGAAGTTGCTTGCATCGACCTGGCCTTTCATCGGCCCGCTGGCGGCGCCGGAAAGCGACAGCGTGATCGCGCCGCCCTCCATATGCTCGTAAATGTCGAGGAAGCGCAGGATGGCGCCGGCATCGGCCGATCTCATCCGGAGCGCGCGGCCACCGTCGCCGGTGGTGTTGCTGACGGTGATCGCTGCACCGGAACTCGCGGTCGCGCTGACATTGAGCCCGTTCACCCTGGAGCCTGCTGCGCTGTAATCCAGTTTGAGGTTGGACAGGACCTCGTCGTGGAAGCCGCTCAGGGATTTCACGTCGGCGCTGACGGAGATCGCTTCGACGCCCGGGCCCTTGGTGGCGGTGTCGACGTCGGAGGTGAACTGCTTGATCAGCGAACGGGCGTCGAGCGCATCGCCGCTGATATCGACCGCATAGCTCTTGCCGTTTCGCTTCACCGAGATGGCGACATCGTCGCCTCTGTTGAGCGCCACATTGCTGAAACGGGCCGAGGACAGCGCGCCATTGACCAGCGTCACATCGCCGGCCACCGAAAAGCTCTTTCCGTCGAGATTGAAATCCGACAGCTTTGTGGTGCCGCCGGATTTGGCCATCGCGAAAGTGACCTTGGCGGGAATGCCGGCGCCCTTGCTCCATCCGGCCCAGGGGATATCGAGCCTCGCATTGGTGAGGTCGGCCGAAACGTTCTGGGCGCTCTCGCCGCTCTTGTCGATCGCCACCTTGATCGTCCCGGAAAGCAGCGGCGACAGCCCGGGCATGGCTGCATTGCGCGTCTTGTCGTCGAGCACCAGCGCGACCTTGCGGCTGCGCGGCGGCCCGTCGTCTCTGAGCGGCTCGACTAGGTCGAGCTCGGCCGGCATGCCGTTCAGCTTGGCCTGGGCCGAAATCACCGCTTGCTCGGGGCCGACCGTGATCGACCCGTCGGCATCGGTCACCGTCTGGTCGTCGAACGGCTTGGCGAGCGACAGGTCCTTGTAGTCGAGCGCCACCAGCCAATCGAGCTTCGAGGTGTCGACGCCGGCGGTCAGCGGGATGTCGGCACGGACGTGGCCGGTGACGGTGCCGGTCAGGTCTTCCGGCGCAAGGCCGACATGACGCATGGCGTTGATCGGCTCGTAGGAGGCGAGTTCTGCGATCGCCGGCGCCTCGCCGGCGACATCGATGTCGAGCGCGCCGATCACCGGCGAGTGATTTGCCTGCTTCACCGTGAGCGTGCCGCCGCTTGCCGCCACGGTGCGGCCGCTGGGCATGTAGACGCTGCCGGAGGAAAGCGCGACGTCGACATCGTTGCCGTGGAAGGTGACGACGCCAACCGCATCGCGGATGGGTGGGATGCGGCCCGCCGTATCGAAGCGCGACCCTTCGATCTGGAAGCGGCCGAACACCTCGTCGGCCGAAAGCGGCACGCCGTTGTCGAGCCGCCCGGGCACGACCTGGAATTGCAGATTGGCATCTGTCACCCGGCCGCCGAAGAGATTGCCGAGGACCCAGAGACGGGCATTGCGGGCGGAGAACCAGGGCCACAATTGCTTGACATGCGAGACCGGCATGTCGTGGACGTTGAGGGAGAGCGATATGCCCGGCGGGCCGTTGTCGATGAAAGCGACGGATGCGGTGCCCAGAACTTCGCTCGAGCCGCCGGAACGGACGCCGATCTGCTCGGCGACGAGCTTGCGGCTCCTGGTCTGGTAGACGCCGGCGATGCGCGCAAGGAATTTGAGCGCCGGCTCCGGCGACTCCGACGGCGCAAGCGTCGAGCCGTCGCTGGTGAGATCATAGCGATAGGACGGCTCCTCGCCGGCGGCCGCCGGCTTCGGTCCGATCGAGCCGGCGAAGTCGAAGGTGGAGCGGCCGGTCTTGAGCTGCAGCCTGTCGACCGAAACCTTGTTCGACCCCGCCACCAGCGTGGCATCGGCATCGACATCGGCCGGCAGCAAGCCGCGCGGGCCGAGATCGAGCATTGAGCCGGCGAGCGACAACGAGGCCGCCAGGCGCGATGGCGCTTCGCCGGACGCCTCCGAGCCTGAAAGCTTCAAGCCGACCGAACCCAGCCTGCCGCCTTCGTCGGGAGTTCCATCGGCAGAGTCGCCGTCGATTGGCGTCCCGCCGGCGCCGGCCATCTGAAGGCTGGCGTCGAGCGATGCGATCCGCCTCGCGGCGGGATCACGCGTCGCGGACGCGGTCAAGGTGACGTGCCTGCCATCGACATCCACGTCGGACGAGAGCTGCATGCTGCCGGTCCCGGTCTGGGCAACCGTCGCGTTCGCCACGGTCACGCGCTTGACCGATCCGGCGGCCGGCAGTTCGAACTCGACATTGCCGAGGTCGATCCGGCGCATCGAATCCTCGCGCACCGCGTGGAGCGCGTCGTTGACGCCGGCAAACACCGCCGCCGACACTTTCTCGGGATCGATGAGGCCGTCCTCATTGCGCAGCGCCGCCGTCCAGTCGCCGCCGCCCGACGGCATCGCGGCCACCATGATACGGGCATCGGAAAACCTGGCGCTGGTCAGCCGCACCTGGCCGGAAAGCAGTGGCAGCAGCCGCATGCCGAAACGGACGCGTCCGACATCGGCCATCGGCTTGCCGTCCGTGGTTTTCAGGCTGACGTTGCTCACCTGCAAGGCAATGAAGCTCGAACTGTCGAGCGTCAGCCGCGCCGCGCCGACCGCGACGTTGACATCGACGCCGGCGATTTTCTCGATGGCGGTCTCGGCCTCCGTCCGCAGCCGTTCGGTGCCGATGCCCGACGTGCCGAGCACATAGACCCCGGCTGCCGCCAGAAGCACGAGCGCGCAGAGCCCGGCAAAAATCCGGCCGAGAATGCGAAAGCGGCGGATGGAAGCGCGGCCGAGCGGCGGCACGCCGCAGGCGGACGGAAATTTTCCCAGGTCGGTGATCTCGTCACGCCTGAACCTGATCTTCTCGTGCTGCGGTTGCTCCTGATCCACGCAATATTCCGTTGTAACGAACTCGTCGTGGACGAATCCCCGCCTCACGTTATATCGATGCTCGATCCGCGCGTAACCTCGGACAAGGGCATCGATATGGCTGATCTCGAAGTGGGCGACGTTGCACCGCAATTCGATCTTCCGCGCGATGGCGGCGGCTCCCTCGGCCTCGCCGCTTTCCGGGGAAAGCCCGTCGTACTCTACTTCTATCCGCAGGACGACACCACAAGCTGCACCACCGAGGCGATCGGCTTCTCGCAGCTGAAGCCGGAGTTCGAGAAGGCCGGCGCCGTAGTGATCGGGCTGTCTCCCGATAGCGTAAAAAAACACGACAAATTCAAGGCGAAGTACGATCTCACCGTCGACCTGGTTGCGGACGAGGAGCGCAAGGTGATCGAGGCCTATCATCTGTGGGTCGAAAAGACGATGTATGGCCGCAACTACATGGGCGTCGAGCGCGCCACCTTCCTGATCGGCAAGGACGGACGGATCGCAAGGATCTGGCGAAAGGTGCGGGTCAAGGGCCACGCCCAAGAGGTGCTGGAAGCGGTCCGCGCCCTCTGAAGAACCGCAGTCGCTTCGCGACATGAATCCATCGTTGCAACCCGCCACCCGCGATGCGGGGCATCGGTTGGCGGATTTGGCCCGCGACAAGGCTTTGTTAACCCTAATAATGTGTAATCCAAGGCTATTCGTCGGTGTCGTAACGAAAGCTTGGTCCCGTGAACCCAACCGGTCAGTCAGCGGTCTTCGGCAGGCGCAAGGAGCCCCACACGGTCATTATCGCCCGGGGTAACGAGATCAGGCATTTCACCATCCGCCCCTGGCTTGCCGCTCTCATCGGCTCTGCGCTGGCGGCGATCGCCATCGGCTATTTGCTCGCCACCTCCTATCTGGTGCTGCGCGACGATCTGATTGGCGCCACGACGGCCAGGCAGGCGCGCATGCAGCAGGCTTATGAAGACCGCATCTCGGCGCTGCGTGCCCAGGTCGACCGCATCACCAGTCGCCAGCTTCTCGACCAGCAGCTCATGGAAACCAAGGTCAGCGAGTTGTTGGCTAGGCAGACCCAGCTCAGCCAGCGCCATGGCCGGCTCGGCCCGATCATCGAACGCGCCGAAAGCGAGGTCGGCGATGCTCCGGCCGCAAGCGATACGGCGGCAAAACCCGAGGTGACCGGCAGCCTTTCGCAGGCTCCGACCTATTCCGTCGCCAGCCTGGGCGCCGGTGACACCAAGCCGTTCTCACTGTGGTCGACAAGGTCCAAACCGCTCGACGGCGAGACGGCCGCCGATCGCGCCGACAAGCTGTTCGTGTCGATCAACGCGTCGCTCAAGGCCATAGAGAGCCAGCAGCTCACCCGCATCACCACGCTTGCCGACAACGCCTACAGGAATGTCGACGCCATCAAGCAGGCGCTGCAAGCCGCGGGCCTGCCGGTCGACAGCGAGTTCGACAAGGGCGACGTCGGCGGCCCTCTGGTCCCGCTCGATCCGTCCATGATCTTCGACAGCAAGGTTAAGGAACTGGACGAAGCGCTTGATACGCTTGATCAGGTCAAGAAAGAGGCGCGCAAGCTGCCGCTCGCCAACCCTGCCCCCGGCCATGCCGTGACCAGCCCGTTCGGCGTGCGCACCGACCCGATCCTCGGCACCGCCGCTTTGCATACGGGAATGGATTTCAGGGCGCCGATCGGCATGGCCGCCAAGGTCACTGCAGCAGGTATCGTCACCAAGGCCGGCTGGAACGGCGGCTACGGCCGCATGGTCGAGATCGACCACGGCAACGGCTTCGCCACGCGCTACGGCCATTTAAGCGAGATCGACGTCGCCGTCGGCCAGCAGCTCGCCGCCGGCGACGTGATCGGCAAGACCGGCAGCAGCGGCCGTTCCACCGGCCCGCACCTCCACTACGAAGTGCGCCATAATGGCGAGGCGATCGATCCGCTGCGCTTTCTGAGCGTCGGCAAGAAGGTCGCGCAGTACCTGTAGACTACAGCCATTCGATCGAGGCGATTGGTCAGTCTGCCCTGGCCGGCCCATCAGGATTTGACATGAATCTCCCGCGGAAACTTCGTCAAGGTTTCATTGCCGGTTTCGGTAACCAGGATGGTCTCGCTGATCTCGATGCCCCAGCCGTCCATCCACATGCCGAGGATGGAATGAAGGACGTTTCCGGGCGCGAGCACCGTCTTGTCGCCCGGCCTGAGGCTGATCGTGTGTTCGCCCCAATCGGGCGGATAAGCGACGCCGATCGAATAGCCGATGCGTGACTCCTTTTTCAGCCCATGGCGCTGGATGACCTTGCGCCATGCTGCTTCGACGGCCTCAGCTGTCGTTCCCGGCCTGACCGCATCGAGCACGGCGTCCATGCCCTCGATCACCGCTTTCGCCGTATCTGAAACTCGGGTCGGCGTCGTCCCGAGCTGCAGCGTCCGCGCCAGCCCGGCGGCATAGCGGCGGCAGACGCCGGCAAGCTCCAGGGCAATCGTCTCGTTTTCGCCAAACCGCCTGTCGCTCCACATGATGTGCGGTGCCGAAGCATTCTCGCCGCCAAGAATCGTCGGAGGAAGCGCGGTGATGTCGCCCGCGAAATCCGGGCTGCCGGCGATCTGCGCTGCCTGAATAGCAGCAATGGCGTCGCACTCGCGAACACCTGGCGCGATCACCGCGAAAGCTTGGCGGACCGCTGCTTCGGCCAGGGTCGACGCCTTGCGCAAATAGTCGATTTCGGGCGCCGATTTGACCGCGCGAATCCAGTTCACCAGGAGATCGGCATCGTGCCATTTTGCATTGGGAAGCCCGACGACAAGCCTGGCATGCGCCTTTGGCGAGAAATAATAGGATTCGAGCTCGATGCCGATATGACGGCCTCCCCAGCCCTTTGCCGCGATCCAGCCGGCGATCCAGTCCATGGGATGGCGATCGGCGCGCTGAACGTGATCTTCCGGGAAACCGACCACATTCTCCGGCTTCATCCAGGCCGTCAGGAGGCCTCCTGCAGCATCCATCGCGCGCCCGATCCAGACCGGCTCGACCTCTTCGACCGGCACGAGCACCGTTTGCGGCGTGTAGAATGACCAGCCGTCGTAGCCGGTGATGTAATGCTGGTTGGCAACGTCGTTGACGATCAACAGCTCGAGGCCGCGCGTCGCCATCTCGGCGCGGATCTTTCGAAGCCGCTGCTGGTATTCGTCGCGGGCAAAGGGCAGCTCGATCATCTCTTCTCCATGCATGTTGCATCAACGCTTGCTGGTTCACTCACAATTGGGCGGCTGCAACAAGGAGGCAATCAGCCAAGAGCGGCACGTGGACAGGTCCTATCAGTCCTGCCTTTCCCGAGCCTCGGTATCCCGCCAGCAAATTATTTTTGAATTCCATTTGACTGAATAAATCTTCTCTGCGAACCTTGCGTCAGCTGGGAGCGCAAGGCATGGCGTTGCGGGGAACCAATCAGGAGTTCGGGCGGCCGTACAACCGGCGCATCGTGCTCGAATCAATCCGCCGTTTCGGCCCCATCGCGCGGGGCGACATCGCCCAACATGTCGGGCTCACTGTCCAGACGGTGTCGACCATCGTGCGCGAATTGGAGGAGCAAGGCTACATCCTGTCGGTTCGCGAGGAACCGAAGGGCCGCGGCCTGCCGCCGGCGACGCTCCGCATCAACCCGGAAGGCGGCTATGCCGTGGGCATCCATCTCACGCCGCTCGGCATCGACGCCGCCCTCATCAATCTCAGCGGCGACGTGATCGAGAGCGCGCATCGCGAGGCGCCCCATGCGGCGCCCGACGAAGCGTTCGAGGCGATCGGCGCCATGGTTGCGGAATTGACCGGCCGGCGCGCCGGCGGCCGCGTCATCGGCATCGGCATGGCGCTTCCAGGTCCGTTCGGCGTCGACACCATGAGCTTCGTCGGTCCGACCACCATGGCCGGCTGGAAGGATGTCGCCCTGCGCGAGCGGCTGACGGCGGCGACCGGCCTGCCGGCCTTCTTCGAAAACGATATGGCCGCCGCCGCGATGGGCGAACGCCTCTACGGTCTCGGCATCCAGCATTCCGAATATTATTACCTCTATTTCGGCGTCGGGCTTGGCGGCGCCATGCTGCATGACGGCAGCGTGCTGCGCGGCGCCTGGGGCAATGCCGGCGAGATCGGCCACATTCCGGTCGTTCCGGGCGGCGAGCGCTGTCCATGCGGCAATCGTGGTTGCCTCGAACGCTATATCTCGCTGGAAGCGCGAGGCCGCTGGAGCGGCGACGACGCCGACTGGGTGGCCGGGGTCGCGCCGATTTTCCGCAATGCCATCGCCACCATCGAAAACCTTTTTGATCCCGAGACGATCGTGCTCGGCGGGCTGGCCTCGCCCACGCTGCTCGAACACCTGGCGGCAGCGGCGGAGCCGCTGCACAATTCGGTCTCGGCCCGCACGGATCGCGCCGCCTCGCGCATCCTCGTCGCGCAGGGCGGCCAGCACGCGGTGCTGCGGGGGGCCGCGGCGCTCGCCGTCTCCGGCGTGCTTTCGCCGCGCTTCGGCCAGATCTTCACCGCCAAGCGGCAGCGCGAGGGCGACCCCCTGAAAGGTGGAGAAATCGCGGCATGAGCGAACCGCTTCTGGTCCTCGACAACGTCGTCAAGAACTACGGCGCCATCCGGGCGCTGCGCGGCATCAGCTTTGCGATCGGACGCGGCGAGGTCGTGGCGCTGCTCGGTGACAATGGCGCCGGCAAGTCGACGCTGGTCAAGATCATCGCCGGCGGGCTGGAGCCGACGTCGGGCCGCATGCTGTTTGAGGGCAAGGAGTTTCTGGCCAAATCCCCCGCCGAGGCCAAGGCCGCCGGCATCGAGACCGTTTACCAGGATCTCTCGCTCTGCACCAATGTCGACGTCGTCGCCAACTTCTTCATGGGACGCGAGATCACCCGCAAGGTGCTGGGCATTCCGGTGCTCGACGAACGCGCCATGGAAGCGGTGGTGGCGAAGGCGCTGGCCAACGCCGGAACGCGCATTCCCTCGCTGCGCACCAAGGTCGAGCATCTCTCGGGTGGCCAGCGCCAGGCGATCGAGCTCAACCGCTTCGTGCATTGGGGCGGCAAGCTGGTGCTGCTCGACGAGCCGTTCGCAGCACTTGGCGTCGAGCAGACCCGCCGCGGCCTCGACATGATCCGCCAGGTGGCGAGCCAGGGCATCGGCGTCGTCATTATCACCCACATCATGCAGCAGGCCTTCCAGGTCGCCGACCGGATCGTGGTGATCCGCCAGGGCGTCGTGGCCGGCGATGTCGCGCGCAACAAGACAAGTCCCGATGCGGTGATCAACATGATCACCGGGGAGACGCTCGCCGGTGCCGGACCGGCGGGCTGAGGGAAAAATGAGGGGTCCGGCGCAAAGAGGAGCGAACGACATGAAGCGACTGCTACTTTCTGTCTTCGGTATCCTGGCCCTGGCCATTGCCACGCTGACGCCGGCATTCGCCCAGTCCAAAGGTACCGTCTATTACCTGGTGCCGACACTGCTCGACGAATTCCAGACCGGCTCGGTGAGCGCGCTGGAATTGTTCCTGAAGCAGGTCGGCTACGAGATGAAGACGCTGAACGCCGACAACAAGACCGACGCCCAGCAATCGCAGATGAACGACGTCATCGCGCTGAAGCCGAAGGCGATCATCCTCGCCGCGGTCGATTTCAACGCGCTGAAGCCGTCGGTCGAGGCGGCACGGGCCGCCGGCATCCCGGTGGTCGAGTTCGACCGCCAGATCACCGCGACGCCGTCCGACTTCACCTCGGTTGCCGGCACCGTCGAGATCGGCCACATCGCCGCCGACCAGGCGCAAGCGCTGCTGAAGGCCAAGAACGGCTCTGTGAAGGGCAAAGTCCTGCAGGTGCTCGGCGATCCCGGCGATCCCTACACGCTCGATATCCAGAAGGGTTTCGAGGAGAAGATGAAGGCGTTCCCGGACGTCAAGATCATCTCGCTGCCGGCCATGCAGTGGGAAGCGAGCAATGCCGGCACCATCGTCGCCGACCAGATGCTCGCCAATCCAGACATCGACCTGATCTTCAGCCACGCCGCCCATCTCTCGGTCGCCGCCGTCGCCTCGCTGGAGGCTGCCGGCAAGAAGCCGGGCGACGTCATGCTGATGAGCTCGAACGGCGCGCCGGTCGGCCTCGACCTGATCCGCAAGGGCTGGCTCAATGTCGAGGTCGAGCAGCCGCTCTACGCGCAGGCCGCCGCGGTCGCCATGTTCATGGACAAGGTCGTCAGCAAGCAGGAGATCAAGCCCGGCGATTATGACGTGCTTGGCCTGAAATCCGTGGTGACCAAGGAAGCCTGGGGCCCGAACATCAAAATCCCCGGTGCCGCGATCACCAAGGAAAACGTCGACAACCCTGCCTTCTGGGGCAATTTGAAGCCGCCGACGAACACGGTGAAGTCAGTCGAATAGGGCACACCGTCAAGGCTCCGGGGCCACCCGCCCGGAGCCTGACGGACCTGCCCCGCAGCAGCCCGCGCCTTCACTCCTGACGCCAACCGGATCAGCCGATGAGCCCACGCACCCGCAGCATTCTCGAGCTCGTGCTCGACAATCTCGTCTGGTTCATGCTGGTTTTCGTGCTGGTGGTGTTTTCCGCCTTCATTCCGAACTTCTTCCAGCTCGGCATCTTCGCCAACATTATCGAGGCGTCCAGCGTGCTTGGCGTGATGTCGATCGGCCTGGCGCTGGTCATCATCGCCGGCCACATGGACCTGTCGGTCGAATCGGTCGCCGCGCTCAGCGCCATGGCGGTCGGCATCCTGTTCTGCTCGTCGGGCATCGGCATCGGCCTGCAACTGCATCCTGAATGGCTGATGGTGCCGGTCTCGCTCGCCATCGCGCTCGCCGTCGGCGCAATCATTGGCGCCACCAACGGCTTCCTGATCGTCAGGCTGAAGATGAGCGCCTTCATCATCACGCTTGCCTCCTATATCTGGGTGCGCGGCCTGGTGCTGGTCATCTCCGGCGGGCGCTCGGCGCAGGACCTGGCGCCCGCCATCCGCTGGTTCGGCATTCAGCGGCTGGCCGGCCTGCCGCTCACCGCCTGGATCGCCGTCGCCTGCTTCGTCGTTTTCTCGCTGATCCTGGCCAAGACGCCGTTCGGCCGCCATCTGGTGATGATCGGCGGCAACGAGACGGCGACCTTCCGCGCCGGCATCCGCGTCAACCGCAACCTGGTCATTGCCTTCGTGCTCGCCGGCGCCATCGCCGGCCTCGCCGGCTGGCTGCTTGCCATCCGCACCTCCGGAGCGACCGCCAATCTCGGCGTCGGCCTGCTCTTCAATGCCTTCGCCGCCGTCGTCATCGGCGGCGTCAGCCTCAAGGGCGGCGTCGGCACCCTGCCCGGCGTCTATGCCGGCGTGCTGCTTTTGTCGGCCATCAACACCGCCATCAACCTGATGGGCCTGCCGGCCAACTTCACCCAGGTCATCCACGGCTTGCTCGTGCTGGCGGCCGTGCTGCTCGACGCCTTCAAGCAAACCATTCGTCAAAAACTCGCATGAAAGGGCGACTCGCATGACCGGACGCCCAGAGAACGGAAGACTTTCAGGCAAGGTGGCGGCGATCGTCGGCGCCGCGCGCGGCATCGGCAAGGGGATAGCGCAACGCTTCGCCGAGGAAGGCGCCAGGCTCGTGCTTGCCGACAGCGAAGCCGAGGCCGGCAAGGCGAGCGCCGACGAACTGAATGCCGCCTTCATTCATACAGACATCTCCCAGATGGCCGACGCGGAAGCGGTAGTCGCGTTGGCGCTTGCGCGCCACGGCCGCCTCGACATCATCGTCCAGAACGCCGGCATCTACCCCTGGCAGCTGATCGAAAACACCAGCCCCGAGGACTGGGACCGTGTCATGGCGGTCAATCTGCGCGGCAGCTTCAACGCCGCCCGCGCCGCGCTTGCGCCGATGAAGGCGCAAGGCGGCGGCCGCATGCTCTTCACCTCCTCCATCACCGGCCCGCAGGTGAGCAGTCCCGGCCACGGCCATTATTCGGCGAGCAAGGCCGGCATTAACGGCTTCATCCGCGCCGCCGCACTTGAATTTTCCGGCTACGGCATCACCGTCAACGGCGTCGAGCCCGGCAACATCCTGACCGAAGGGATGCAGCTTCACCGCGACAAGGCCTTCATCAAGAGCATGGAAGACGCAGTGCCGCTCGGTCGCCTCGGCACCCCGCGCGACGTCGCCAATGCGTTCCTCTTCCTGGCCTCCGACGACGCCGGCTACATCACCGGCACGACCATCGTCGTCGATGGCGGCCAGTTGCTGCCCGAAGGCCAGGATTTCCGTCTGGCGCCGCCGTGAGGCTCGATTTCTTGCCACCCCGGCGCAAGCGTCTCTCCTGACCCGCTACGCAAGCCGGCGACTACCGCGCGTTAGCCAACAAAGCGCTCCATTCATCGCGCATTCAACGAGGTTGCTGTAAGCTGCCGTCTCAATCAAACGGAGACAGATCGTGTCGAAAACCTCCAATGTCTTGATCCGAATGGCGTTCACGGTCATTTGCCTGGCCGGCCTTGTCACAGCCGCCTCCACTCTTTTCCCGACGTCCGCTTCGGCCCAGCAGCTGCAGCGATGCGCGGACGAAGGCGGTGTATGCCGCCTGCGCTATCCTGCCGAGGTGGTTTTCGGTGCGCGGGGTCAAATGACGTCCCGCTTCTTCGACCGTCCCGCCGTGCCGTGCTCGAACCGCGTCTTTGGCGATCCCGCGCCTGGCCGCCACAAGGCTTGCTATATCGTCAGGCGCGGCGGTGGCCAGGACTATGGCGACAACGACTATGGCGACGACTATGGTTCGCGCCCGGATCGCGGCGAATGGGTTGCCTGCGCCAGGGAAGGCGACTATTGCGATTTCCGTGGCCGCAAGTTGGTCAGATACGGGGCGCGTGGCCAGTACGAGCAAGGCGTTTTCAGGAACGGTGTCCGATGCGGCAACGACGCCTTCGGCGACGACCCCGCTCCAGGCGCCCACAAGCGCTGCTACGTCCGGGAGTAACCGGTAAGGATGGGCGGTCATTTTTGATCGCCCCCACCTGTTCCTAGAAGCCGAATAAAATCAATCAGCTACTCCAGAACGATAGCAGCGTCGCCCTGGAGGAGCAAAGCTAAGCGCTCGGATAAAAGGACTTGGTCTGGGAATGCCCGAATCTCCGGCTCAGTGTGCCATTAATGTGCCACGGCAGCACCATCCTCCCACTCTACCAGAGGGGGTTTCAAGGGGTGCCTCTGGAGACACGCAGCGGGACCATCGAAAATCGGCAAGAGAAACTCCAAAACGAATAGACACGCAGACGGAAGGCATTGCGATAGATTGAATGCAAGGCAATATGGCGGGCGGACAAGTGAGGCCAAAATGCCGATTTTCTCTCGTCGCCGTCTGCAATCTATGCTCGATGAACTCCGTCAAGTTATGCCTCTCGAAAAAGGCATGGATTTGCTAAGGCGTCTTGAGAACAAGCGCGTAGACCAAGCTTTGCCTGCCGAGATGGAGTTAGGACTGCTTTGGGCGCTGTCAAAGCTTGGGGAAATGGATATCGAACCTGAATGGTGGGGCGACTCCTCGCGACCAGATGCTGTCACGGACTATTTGCTTCCCAGTCGTCTAACTGCCATTGAAATTGCTGCTGTGACCGATAATGCGATCTCGGGCGAAGAGTTGATGGATCGTGTCGCACTGCAGATTACAGATTTTTCGAACACCCTGCAAAAAGGGTCTGGGCAGTATCTCTACTTTACGTTTGGAGGCACCCAAGCTTTTGAGAATGGCAGGTCAGTACGTCGCCGTCTGGCGCCGGAAGGATACCTATTGTCCGAAGCAGCAAAGAACTCAATTCGAGAGTGGATTTCGAGTGGTGGGGCAGACTCGGGGAAGCTCACAATATCCGAACCGGGCCTCCATATAGTCGTCGAACGCAGGGGGTATAAGCAGGTTCGGTACCACAACGTCTTTTCCTCCATCCCCCCGGAGGCATATTCGATTGACGACAACCCTCTTTACGCTCTCCTGAAACGAAAATTGGCCCAACTGAAAGCCGCACCGAGCGATACGGTTCGCATCATCATTGTGGCTGATGTCGGTTCCACCCTGCTCAGGCGCATCGGAACATTTGGTGAAAAAACAGGTCCGGGCGGCTATCACTTCTCAGGGACAGACATCATTTCGCATTTCATTCGCACAAACTCTGCACGCATCGATGCCGTGGCAGTGTTCACACCCCACAGGAAACGAATAAATTTCCATCAGGACGACCTCCAGTGGGCAGGTCATTGCTTTGCTGCTAACAGAGCCCTCAGAGACGAATTAATCGGTGCCGTGAAGAAATTGGCAGCGTCTCTGCCGAAACCCCATTTTGAAGGTTACCAAGCTCGATCACTGTTCCAACAAGGTGCCTTTTCCCCAACCGCGAGAGGTTGGTATCTCGGAGTGAAAATGACAAGCAGGCCGGGTCAATTTCAAGTCTCAATTCCAGCGCGTGCTTTCCTCGATTTGCTCGCCGGTCGGATCACCCCGCAGCAATTCTCATACGCTCTTGGCGATAGACCGAACGAGAAAAACTTGTTCAAGGGCATTCTTGATCGGGGGGAAACACTGTCAGCGATTGAGATGGCACCGCGCGACGTCGATGCAGATGATGACCACATCGTCTTTCACTTCTCAGATGACCCCGCCGCGAGGAAATTGAAGGTCAAGGCACCACACGAAGCCGATGAATGAGTCATATCGACTATTTCGCAGCGGGTCCTCCCACGTGGGCCCATAAGTCAAGACGCGTTCATATCGATAGCAGAGACCCAGAGTCGAGCCGGCGGCGCTGGCCTGTCACCGTTAAAGGCCTCAAACTGTTCCTCGCCGCGACTCGGGGAATTGGATGAGCAGACTGACACCCATAGCTTCTCGCCTCGCCATCGCCCTTGATGACGAGTATCTGCGCATGCAGAACGAATGGTTCTTCAAGTGGCACTTTATCGGAAAAGACGGGCCGGTTGAAATTGATGCGTTCGACGGGAAACGCATGACATTTGGCAACGTCACCTTTTGGGGAACAATCCAGCAAATTTACTGGGAGACGATACAGCGGTATCTACGAAAGAAAGTGGGATCGATATTTGATGGCCTCGAACAGGAACTAGATAGATATCCGGTAGAGACCAGGGAGCGCGCGTTAAACGAGGCTCGAGAAATCGTTTGTCAATTCGTCACCAAGATACGCCGAGCGGCTATTGAAAAGGATCGTGTTTTAAGAGGTAATGGTTTCGAGTTTCCGCTCGAGCGTGATCAAGGGAGATGGGAAGGCAGCAGGAATTCAGACATAGAATCCCGCATTGCAGTGCTTTCTGATATTTACTGTAACACTACTATTGAGGTTCAAGGGAAAGAAATGTCTTTGAAATCTATGATGATTGATAACTTGTCTTTGGTTAAGAAGGACGGATCTCTAGTTCGCGACAACATTCCCGGGCGCGTTGCGGATAGACAAATTGTAACTTTTGCACATGATCTACCCATTGAACCGGGTGATCACTTTCTTCGGAGATTGCCTAGCGAACTCGTAGAAGATTTTGTTGTCATTGACGCCCAATATACAGCCAAAGTAGGGGCGATTGCCCCTCATTTTTTGGTGAACGTCAGTCGCTCGAACATGCCGGTGGCGGCGCCCCAAACTGCCATTCAGAACATCACCAACGTTTTCCATGGCGCGAATTCGCGGGTAAACATCGGCTCAACTGATAGATCGGTGAACGTCGCCCCTGTAGTTTCCGTCGAGCAGATATCGGCCTTTCTTGGCCAAGTTCGACCAGTAGTCGCTGGGTTGCCCGATACGCTCCAAAAGGAAATTTCTGGACCGTTGGCTACCCTCGAAAGTGAGATGAAGGAGCCAGAGCCATCACAGTCAAAAATTAGGACGGCGCTTCAATCCATCAAAACGGTAGTTGAGGGTGCAGCCGGAAACCTGATGGCAGCCGGCATTGGGGCGCTAATCGGTCAAATACTCGGTTAGAGTCACCCGTACGCGGACGGAGGAAAGGCATTGAAGTTACGTGATTTTATCAGGGGCACAATGACCGAAATCGCTCATGGAATTCAGAGCGCAAAGATTGAGACAAAGGACATTTGGGCTATCAATCCTGAAGCACTCCATGGCGAGCGCCTGACAGAAAAGAGCTACGTCGAATTTGATGTTGCGGTGACGGTGAACGAATCCTCGACAAACGAGAAGGACGGTCGGAGGGCTTTTAAAGCAGAAATCGAGGTCTTCGGAACGAAGTTTGGCGGAGAGCTTGGCGGAGGCCTAGGAGCGAAGAAAGAGACCTCTAGCCAAAATGTCAGCCGGGTTACTTTTAAGGTCCCTGTGTACATGAACGCCCACTATCGGGGAGATAAGAACATCGAAGCAGAAGCCGAGCATTTTGCCTTGATAAAGGACGGCTCCCCTATTGTTGAGATGGATTAGTCCCTAACGGTCCCTTTGCTGGGACCAGAGTGTGGCCAGCAGCCGATTCGCGGGTCTCTAAGAGAAATCCTTACGGAATCAAGGGATTAAATGGTGGGCGATGACGGGCTCGAACCGCCGACATCTTCGGTGTAAACGAAGCGCTCTACCAACTGAGCTAATCGCCCGCTCCGGGGCGGACCTTTAAGCAGTTTAGGCCCGCATTCGCAAGGCCAAATGAACAGGCACGCCCTTAGCCCGCTTCTCTCACCGAATCTATCGCCGGGCTGCGCTTTGAGGCGGCGCGGCCATTGGCATGGCTGTGGAGTTCGAGGACGGCGGCGATCAGCGCCGCGGTGTGGCGACGGTCAGGTCTTCAGCAATGTGTCCTCTATTGTTTGTGAGAAGGGTTCAGGTCCGGCGGCATTACAGAGCCGCGGCACGTATTCGGGCGTGAGCCAGGGCGAACTCCTCGGCATAGGGACACGCTGAGGCCATCGCCACCTTGATGCGACGAACCGAGACGCGCACCTGCGCGCCGATCTTCAGCAGTTTCAATCTGATCGTGCCGCAACTGGCGTTGGCGAGCCGGGTATGGGCAAGACCGAGGCGACGCAAGGCGCAGATCAGGACATACGCAAACGAGGCGAACCACAGCCGCAGCTGATTGGCGCGCATGGTGTTGGCACTGGTGCGATCAGCGTAGAGGTCGAGCTGGCACTCCTTGATCCGGTTCTCCATGTCGCCGCGGGCGCAGTAGAGCTCCTCGTAAAGCACCCGTGCCGCCCAGCGCCCCGGCTTGAGTGACGTCACGATGAAGCGCGGATTGGCGCCCTGCGTCGTCCATTCGGCCTTGGCCACGACCCGCCTGCGGCGCGACCAGCTGTCTTTTGTCGACCACCTGAAGTCGCGGAAGACCCGGGCGGCCTGCCCGCTTGCCCGAGATGCCAGGCAGGCTTCCTTCAAGGTCGGGGCGATCTTGGTTTCCAGCCGTTCATTGCGGGCGAGGCCGAAGACGTAGTCGACGCGATTGATCTCGCACCAGGCCATCAGTTCCTCGCGCGCAAAGCCGGAATCAGCGCGCAGGATGATGTGGACCCTGGGCCAGGTTTTGCGGATCTGGGTCACGATCCGCTCAACCTCCTCGACCGCTCCTTTGCTGGCATCGATGTTGGAACGCCTGAGCTTTGCCGCCAAAAGGTGCCGGCCGCAGAAGATGTAGAGCGGCAGGTAGCAGTAGCAGTTGTAGTAGCCGTGAAAGAACCTGCCTTCCTGCCGGCCGTGCAGCGGATCATCGGTGGCGTCGAGATCGAGCACGATCTCGGCCGGCGGCTTGTCGTGGGCTTTTAGGAACAGGTCCACGAACAAGGCCTCCAACGCTAGCCTGTCGTAGCTGATCTTGTGATAGCGCGTCGGCTCCCCGACCCGGCCATGCTCCAGCCGGTTGAGCGTCGACTTGCCAGCAAGCACCGCACAATCGTCTCGCTTCGGCGTCAAGCGTTCCGACACAAGTGCGAGCACCGGGTCGTGGCGAAGCGTGTCGTGGTCGTCGATGTCCTCGTATCCCAGCGCGATCGCTGCGATGCGTTGCCCGACCAACGTGCGGACGCTGTGAACCGTGAGATCCGGATCGCGGTAATCGACGAAGCACGAGGCCACCCGGTCGAACAGCCCGATGGCCCGATCAACGTGACGCAGAAGCAAGGCGCCCGCGTCTGAGGTAATGGCTCCGCCGTCGAAACCAGCCACAACTTTGTGGCCGTCGAAGCCTTCAAATTCAAGCTGCTCGGAAGTACAGTGTGTCTGCATCGGACCCCGTTCCTGAATCTGATAACTCTTTGTTGCAAAAGCAGTTTCTCAGATTCTCGGGGCCGATGCACTTCTTTTGGTGAGATATTCGGGTTAGCCGGGCAGCGGTTTTCGGCGGCAGCGCGGCACCTGTCAAAAAACCTTCTCCGGTTTGCTGTTATGCTCACCTGCTGCGCTTGACACCCGCAGGCGAACCCCTTATCAGCCCCCAACGACGAACACGCCTGACACGTGCTCGTCTGTGCGCGGGTGTAGCTCAGTCGGTTAGAGTGCCGGCCTGTCACGCCGGAGGTCGCGGGTTCGAGCCCCGTCACTCGCGCCATTTAGGTTCTCGAAATAGCAGGCTATTTTGTCCCCTGCCCGTGCGGCAGGGGTTCGATCAACGATCGATTGCGAAGGGCTTTTCGTCGGCGCATTTTGTCAAGGCGGGGATAGAGAGCTTGGGCAGCAGCTTCGAGGATCAAGGCGACAATCAGACTGCGCGCTGGCGAGCACGCCAGCGCGCTTTGGCTGCCCCGCGCGAGGCGATCCCGGTTTACACGCCCAAGGATTATTCCCTAATCCGGCAACTTCCCGGCGCCGATGATATGCCATTGACCTGGGAAGAGTGGGCTAAGCTTTTCGAAGCTTCGATGAAAGAGCACGCGAGGGCGCGGCAATTCGGGTACGTCAGGGTGCGCATCAGACCCGACTTGTTCAAGGCGTGGTTGGACGCCAATTCGCAGGTTGCTTCGGAGTGGTCCAGGCAGACCTATGCCCAAGAACTGCTCGACGCGCGCCAGGCCCGAAGAGTTGCCTACGAAGAGCAAACCCGTGCACGAGAAAAGGCTGCTTGGATGGCTGCAAACGCGCCACCGCCGCCCGCGCCTTGGGCGCATAGAGCGATAGAGGCGTGCGCGATCATCCTATTGGCGATTGCGATCGTTTCCGACGCTCTTATCGCCCTGAAGCACCTCCCATCCTAGTTGTTGGCGGAGAAGGTATATCACGGCGGTCCCGGCTATCACTCGCCTAATATGACCCCGGAAGCGACGATCTGGGCGGTGCGCTCGGTGAGCTTCTCGCGCTTCACCAGCGTGGGCTTCTTGTAGACCTTTTTCATCGCGTCGCTCCGCAACCGGGGCTGCCTTGTGGCCAAGACAGTGAACGCGCTCGCGCCAGTTGCGTTCCTGACTGCGGCGCGGGGCAATGCGCCATCGGCGACGATGAAGGATTAACTTATACGTAGGCTCAGGCCTCGCTGCGACGGAATGCGACTTCAGTTTCCGGCCAGCAGCGCCTCGACTTCCTGCAGCGTCGGCATGGATGGCGCGGTGCCCGGCCGGGTGACCGAAATGCCGGCGACGGCGCAGGCAAAGCGCACTGCCTCCAGCGGCTCCACACCCTTGGCCAGAGCTGCCGCAAGACCGCCGTTGAAGGCGTCGCCCGCCCCAGTGGTCTCCACAACGGGGCCGGCGTTGACGGCGCCGACATGGTCGGAGCGGTCCTTGCTGTGCAGCAGCGCGCCTTTCTCGCCGAGCGTCACGATGACGGCGCCGACGCCCTTGGCCAGGAGGCTGTCGGCAGCGCGGCGGGCGTCGTCGAGCGACGACACCTTGATGCCGGTCAGCCCCTCGGCCTCGCTCTCGTTGGGCGTCACATAGTCGCAGAGCGTATAGATACGGTCGGGCAGGCTGGCGGCCGGCGCCGGATTGAGAATGGTCGTCACCCCTGCCCCGCGCGCGATCTCGAGCGCTTTCAGCGCCGCCTCGATCGGCTGCTCGAGCTGCGTGACGAAGACGCCGGCCGACCGGATGAGACCGGCGTGAGCCTCGATGTCGGCGGGCGAGATCAGCATCGCCGCACCGGGGCTGACGATGATGGCGTTGTTGCCGGTCACTTCCTCGACGAAAATGTAGGCTGCACCTGTATAGCTTTCCGGCGTGTCGATGACAGCGCTTTTCACGCTCGCCGCCGTCCAGGTCTGCCTGGCCATGTCGGCGAAGGCATCGACGCCAAGCCTTGTCAGGAAGGTGATGTCGGCGCCGAGCTTGCCGGCGGCCACCGCCTGGTTCGAGCCCTTGCCACCCGGCCCCAGCTTGAACGAATTACCGAGGATCGTTTCGCCCATGCGCGGCTGGCGGTCGGCGCGATAGGCGGTGTCGGCGACGAAGACGCCCAGGATGACGACAGGCTTCATAATAACAGGCTCGCCGGCAGCCATCGCTTCACTCCGCATCCGGCGGAATGACACCCTTGCGGAAGGCGAAGCAGCCGTAGAAGCGGCGTTCGCCGGTCTGGATGACGCAATAGGCCTTCTTGGCGCGTTCGTAGAAGGCGTAGCGCTCGATCGAGATCATCGGCCAGTTTTTGCCCTCGGCCGCATCGATCTCCTTTTGCACTTCCTTCTGCACCGGCGGAATTTCGGTTGGCTTGCCGACGATCTCCATGCGGGCCGCCCCGTCGTTGACGAAGCTGTCCAGCGGATAGAGCGACAGCACCGCTTTCGCCACCTCGGCCGCCGGCGCATCGATGCGCAGCAGCTTGCCGAACACGGTCTGCTTCGCCACCGAATCGGCCGGGAAGTTGGTATCGCAGATGATCAGGTCGTCGCCATGGCCCATTGCCCGCAACGCCTGCAGCACGTCGGCATTGAGCAGCGGATTGATCCCTTTGAGCATTGGTTTCCTCGTTTTGAATCAGAGACGTGTTTGAAATCTAAAGACGCTTGCCGGTCGCGGCGTCGAAGAGATGGACGTGGTCGAGCCGAGGCCGGAGCTTCAGCGTATCGCCCGGCTTGAAGTCGTGCCGCTCGCGAAACAGCGCCACCATGTCGCCCTCGCCGAAGCGCACGAACACCAAGGTCTCCGAGCCTGTCGGCTCGACCACCGAAACCGTTGAGGCGACGCCGTCGGCATGGATTTCCAGATGCTCCGGCCGCACGCCGTAGACGACGGCCTGCCCATCCTGTGCCGCGCTGCCGGCGGGCAACGGAAACGCCGTGCCCACTATCTCGACGGCAGGTTTTTCGCCCTTTTTCACGGTGCCTTTGAGCAGGTTCATCGAGGGTGAGCCGATGAAGCCGGCGACGAACAGATTGGCCGGCTTGTCGAAAAGCTGCAGCGGCGCGCCGACCTGCTCGATGCGGCCGTCGCGCATCACCACGATCTTGTCGGCCATGGTCATGGCCTCGATCTGGTCGTGAGTGACGTAGATGGTGGTGGTTTTCAGCCGCTGGTGCAGTTCCTTGATCTCGGTGCGCATCTGCACGCGCAGCTTGGCGTCGAGGTTGGAGAGCGGCTCGTCGAACAGGAACACCTGCGGATTGCGCACGATGGCGCGGCCCATGGCGACGCGCTGGCGCTGGCCGCCGGAAAGCTGGCGCGGATAGCGCTTGAGATAGGGGTTGAGGTCGAGGATATCGGCGGCGCGCTTGACCCGCTCGGCGACCACCGCAGGATCGGTGCCGCGCAGCTTCAGCGCGAAGGCCATGTTCTGCTCGACCGTCTTGTGCGGATAGAGCGCGTAATTCTGGAACACCATGGCGATATCGCGTTTTGCGGGCGGCAGATTGTTGACGACGCGTTCGCCGATGGCGATCGTGCCGCCTGAGACGGTCTCCAGCCCGGCCACCATCCTCAGCAGCGTGGACTTGCCGCATCCCGAGGGCCCGACCAGCACGACGAACTGCCCGTCGGCAATGTCGATGCTGACCTCGTGCAGAACCTTGACGGTTCCGAACGCCTTGGCCACATTGGTGATCGCGACTTGAGCCATCGTCCCCCCTTTTATCGTTGCGGTGAAGCTAGCCATTGCCAAAGGCAAGGGCAAGTCGGTCCTTTATAGATAAAAGCCATTCTCGTTGACACGGCAACGGGTTGCGAGAATAGTGGCGAGTGCCAATCTGACAGCCGGTCCCCGGAAATCGGATCTCCAGGCGACGCAGGGTGGGGTCCCACGTCCCCCAGATATAGGAGAACCGCAGACGTTTCGGCGTCCGAGATATGGCACTTCAATTCACGGCTGAAGTTCTGGGAGGAACCTGAGATGAGAGTCGATCTTTACGAAAAACTGGTGCGCGCGGGCGCGACCCGCCGCGATGTTCTGAAGGGCGCGGCCAGCATGGCTGCAATTGCCGCGGCATCTGGCGCCGGGCTCGGCGCGCTGACGAAGCCGGCGTCCGCCGACGACAGCTTGCGCGCGAAAATTGTGCAGATACCCGGTGTCGGCAAAGGTCAGCCGACGGATGCCGACTTCCAGAAAGTCGGCGAGCTCTGCCTGGGAGCAACCAAGGCCGGTGTCAAGCAGGGCGAATTCGCCGGCGTCGAGCTCACCTTCATGGGTCTCAACAATCAGAACCTGCATAACGTGCTGTTCCGCGGCTTCTTGAAGCCGTGGGAGGCCTATACGGGCGCCAAGATCAGCTGGATCGACCTCGCCCAGGCCGACTACAACGCCCGCCTGCAGCAGTCGATCGCAACCAAGACCGTCGACTTCGATATCATCGAGATGGGTGCGCCCTTCGAAGGCGACGTCTGCGGCAAGGGCCTCACCTCCGAGATGCCCGACTGGGTCAAGAAGCAGATCGATTTCGACGATCTGGTCAACTACCTGAAGCCGCCGGTCGGCACCTGGAACGGCAAGCAGTACCGCGCCACGATCGACGGCGACACGCACAATTTCAACTACCGCACCGACGTCTTCTCCGATCCGGACCTCGCCAAGCAATGGAAGGACAGCGGCGGCCAGGGCGAATGGGGAGTGCCGAAGACCTGGCAACAGGTCCAGGCCGTGACTAAGTTCCTTAAGGGCAAGAAGTTCAAGGGCCAGGACGTCTACGGCTATCTCGACGCTCCCAAGCCCTGGGGCGGCTTCGGCTTCTACTTCCTCGGCAGCCGCGCCACCGCCTATGCCAAGCACCCGGACGACAAGGCCTGGCTGTTCGATCTCGACACGATGAAGCCTCGCATCAACAACCCGGCCTGGGTGCGGGCGATCCAGGACGTGATCGACGCATTGCCCTCGGAGCCGCCGGATCAGATCAACGCCGACCCGAACACCACCGGCTTCCAGCAGTTCCTGGCCGGCACCGGCTCGATGATCCCCTGGTGGGGCGATATCGGCTCCAACGTCAAGACCAACGACTCCTCAGTGATCGGCGACGTCACTGGTTTCTCGATCCTGCCCGGCTCGGACGACGTCTACAATTCCAAGACCGGCAAGTGGGAAAAGCTGGCGAGCGGCCCGAATTATGCGCCCAATTGCGCTTATCTCGGCTGGGGCGTCTATGTCATGGCCCGCGTCGACAGCGACGAGAAGAAGAAAAAGGCGGCATGGTCGGCCGCTGCCCATCTCGCGGGCAAGGACCTGTCTCTCTGGACGGCGATGTATCCGTCGGGCTTCCAGCCCTACCGCAACTCCCATTTCAACATTCCGGAATGGGTGGCAGCGGGCTACGATGAGGCTTTCATCACCTCGTATCTGAAGTCGGAAGGCGACTCTTACAACCATCCGAACGCGGCGATCGAGCCGCGCATCCCCGGCATCTTCCAGTATTACAGCGCCGCCGAGGACATCCTGGCCAACACCTTCGCCGGCAAGATGAAGGCGCAGGAAGGCGCCGATGCCATCGCTGCCGCCTGGGAGAAGCTGACCGACCAGATCGGCCGCGAGAACCAGATCAAGCTCTACAAAGCCGCACTCGGCATATAGGCTGTCTCGTGAGAAGTCGCGGCCCGGCGACACCTCGTCGCCGGGCCGCATCTTGACCGGCATCGCCCGGTCACTTGCGCAAAAAGGGATAAGCGTGGCTGACCAGACCTCGACCGCGAATGCGTGGCCGGCAAATTCCACATCGACCGACCTGATCCCGCCTGGCCGCAAGCGCCTCGGCTGGGCCCTGCTGATTGCCGCGACGCTCGGGCTGCTGGCGATGATCGTGGTGCAGATCCTCTACAAGACCGAGGTCGACACGGTTGGCTTCTATACCTGGCGTCCCGTGGTCTATGCCTATGTGCTGTGGGGCGTGGCGCTCGGCGCCTGGCAGGTGCTGACGCGCGGCGAGGAAGGCCAGCGCGCGCTGTTCCTGCTGCCGGCACTGCTCTTCACCATCGCCATGGTGATCTTCCCGACGCTGTTCGGTTTCTATATCGCGCTGACCGACTGGAACCTCAGTTCCTTCTCCGGCCGCAGGTTTAACGGGCTCGACAATTTCTGGCAGATGCTGGGCGATCCTTATTACCGCAACGCGCTGTTCAACATGGTGCTCTATGTGCTGGCGGTGCTGGTCGAATATGTCATCGCTTTCGGACTGGCGCTGCTGCTCAACGCACAGATCCGCGCCAGGAAATTCTTCCGCGTTGTCTTCCTGCTTCCGCTGATGCTGTCGCCGGTGGCTGTCTCCTGGATGGTCGGCAAATCGCTGATGGAATACCGGTTCGGACCGGCATCGACGCTGGCGCGTCACCTCGGCTGGGACAATCCCGCCTTTTTCTCCGATCCCGTCATCGCGCGCATCTCGATCATGGTGCTCGACGCCTGGACCTTCATTCCGTTCATGATGATCATGCTGCTTGCCGGCTTGCAGGCAATGTCGCGCGAGGTGCTGGAAGCGGCGCGCGTCGACGGCGCCACCGCCTGGCAGACCTTCTGGCAGGTCATCTTCCCGCTGATGCTGCCGGTGTCGGTGACGGCGGTGATCCTGCGCATCATCTTCAAGCTGAAGCTTGCCGACATCATCATCACGGTCACCTCCGGCGGCCCTGGCGGCGCCACCGATTCGGTGTCGAGCTTCATCTACCGCGAATACCGCGACCGCTCGAACGTCGGCTACGGCACCATGCTCGCGATGGCCTATCTGGTCATCATCGTCGTGTTCGTGACCTCGCTGCTGAAGTTTGCCAGCCGCTTCGTGCGCAACGTCAACTGAGCCGCATCATGAGCGTCCAGACCACCGACTACACCGTTTCCGAAATCCGCTCGCCGGCGGGTTTCGTCACCAGCCGCGTCTTCATCTATGGCGCGCTGGTGTTCTGGGCCTTCATCTGCCTGTTCCCGATCTATTGGACGATAACCACCTCGTTCAAATCGGCGGTCGACGTCACGCAAGGCCACCTCATTCCCTTCGTCGACTTCCAGCCCGACTGGAAAGGCTGGCGCTCGCTCGGCCTGTCGCCGGATTCGATCTTCCAGACGTCGACCGTGCGTGACGAGTTCCTCAAGCGCTTCATGAACTCGGTCATCGCCTCGGTCGGTGCATCGAGCCTCGCCATCATCATCGGCAGCCTCGCTGCCTATGGCCTGACCCGCTACCGGTACCAATTCGCCTGGTTCAGGAACGAGGACATTTCCTTCTTCTTCCTGTCGCAGCTGATCCTGCCGCCGGTGGTGCTGGCGCTGCCCTTCCTGGTGCTTTACCGCGAGGTCGGACTGCTCGACACCCGCATCGGGCTCATCCTGCTCTACACGCTGATGGTGCTGCCGATTGTCATCTGGATCATGCGCGACCAGTTCAACTCGATCCCGGTCGAGCTCGAGGAGGCCGCCCTTGTCGACGGCCTGTCGATCTGGGGCGCCTTCTTCCGCATCGTCATGCCGATCGCGCTTCCCGGCATGGTCGCTGCCTTCATCCTGGCGATGGTGCTGTGCTGGAACGAGTATTTCTTCGCCGCCCTTTTGACCTCGACCGATGCTAAGACCATCCCGGTCATGGTGGCTAGCCAGACCGGGTCGCAGGGTATCAACTGGTGGTCGATGGCCGCCCTCGCCACAGCGGCGATCGCGCCGCTGGCCGTCATCGGCATCGCGCTGGAGCGCTACCTGATCATGGGCATGACGGCAGGTTCGGTGAAATAGAGATGGCACCGCTCTTCCTTCTCCCCTTGCGGGAGAAGGAAGAGCTGTGCCTAGCGCACCAGTATCGCCCGCAGATGGTCGAGGATCATCGCGACGCCTATGTTGCCGAGGCCGGACGAGGCCTCCGGCGCGCTTTTCGTGTACCAGCCCGTATTGTCGGCGAAACGGCTGGCATCCACCGCTTCCGGGCATAGCGCCAGCATCAGCGACGTCTCGCCGATGCCTGCGTGGTCGAACGGGTACTTGCCGTTCATCGCCGCTGGCATCAGCGGATGCACCTGCACCCAGTTGAAGACGTTCTCGCCCCCGGCGTGGCCGGCATAATAGTCGGCCATTGTGTTCGAACCCCACCAGCCCTCGCCCCGCTCTTTTTCGAGGAAGCGGAAGATCGCCTGCCGACCGGCGGTCTTGAAGGCGAGATCCGTCGGCATGCCCGCCGCGAAATTTTCGGTCTGGTGGTGGATGATGGCGTGGATGTTGCGAAAGCCGACGCGCAGCAGGCCGTAGAACAACTCCTCCGCGAACGGCGCCAGCACCGGGCCGCCGACCTGCACCGAGCCGCTGCCTTCCGGCGGCGCCACGGCATAGCTCGCCGCGCCGTAATAGAAGGGCGGCAGGATGACGATGTCGCTTTCCCTCTCGAAGAGTTCCAGTGTCTTGATCACCGCCAGCGTGTCCATGCCGACGGCCATGTGCTCGCCATGGTATTCGAGCACGCCGAGCGGCAGCGCGACCGGCCAGTTCTCCTCGATGGCCTTGCGGATCTGGTGCGGCAGCATCAGTTCGTAGCGCATCGCCCTACTCCATGTTGGTGTGCCTTGCCCGCATCGCTTCCGGCGCCACGCCGGTCAGCTCTTTGAGCTTCAGCACCATTATCTCGAACAGCAGGAAAAGCGCACCCTCAAACAGCGAGCCCATCGGCAGCACCGAGCTTCTGGCCGCGCCCTGGTCGCTGGCCATGGTCTGCGCCGGAATGAGCAGCGTGACGTCGGCGAGGCTCGCAGCGCTGCTCGCCGGTTCGGCCGTCAGAAGCAGGATTTGTGCGCCGGCCTCGCGGGCGACGCGCATCAAGGTCAGCACCGTGGTGGTCTCGCCCGGTCCGGAACTGGTCAGAAAGACATCGCCCTTCCCGAGCGGCGGCGCGGTCATGTCTCCGACCACCGATACGGGAAGGCCGAGATGGTAGAGCCGCATGGCGAAACCCTTGACCTGCAGCGCCTCGCGCCCGCAGCCATAGACGGCGATCCTGCCGGCGCCGGCAAGCATTTCGCAGGCCGCATCGATCCGGCCGTCATCGACGCGCGCCAGCACCGCGCCGAGTTCCTCCAGGGCAGTCGCGAACATCCCGGATCTGGCTTTCGTCATGAGGGGTTCACCCGGTTGCCGAAAATATGCGGCTCTGCAACTCGCTTTGGCCGCGAAACACTTGTTTTTGTTCATGCTATCACCGCGAAAATCCGTGTCCAACGCGCCTCGGTGCTTTTGCTGTGCCACGGGCGTGATAGTGTCATGTCAGACAAAGCGATCCAGGACATCGTCAGACATGAAGACACGGCATTTCGACCGCATCGGCAATGGCGGCATCACCTTCACCGAGCTCGGCTTCGGTACCGCGCCGCTCGGCAATCTCTACCGCGCCGTCTCCGACGAGGACGCCAATGCCACGCTGGAGGCGGCATGGGCGAGCGGCTGCCGCTACTTCGATACCGCACCGCTCTACGGCCTCGGCCTGGCGGAAACCCGGCTCAACCCGTTCCTGCGCGGCAGGAAACGCGACGACTACGTGCTGTCGAGCAAGGTCGGTCGCCTGATGCGCGTCTCCCCGCCTGATCAGCGCACCGGCATCGGCAAGTTCTTCGACACGCCGTCCCGCAGGGAGGTCTACGACTACAGCTATGACGGCGTCATGCGCTCCTTCGAAGCCTCGCTGGAGCGTCTTGGCGTCGACCGAATCGATATCCTTTTCGTGCACGATGTCGACATCTTCACCCATGGCAGCAAGGAGGCGTCGGACGCCCGCATCGAGGAGTTCATGTCCTCGGGTTATTACGGGTTGCTGTCGCTGCGCGACCAGGGCGTGATCAAAGCCTTCGGCGGCGGCATCAACGAATGGCAGGTCTGCCAGGCGCTGGCCGAACGCGGCGATTTCGACCTCTTCCTGCTCGCCGGGCGCTATACGCTGCTCGAACAGGAGGCATTGGAAACCTTCCTGCCGCTTTGCCACAAGCGCGGCATTGGCATCGTGCTCGGCGGCCCTTACAACTCAGGCATATTGGCGACCGGCCCGAAGCCCGGCGCCTTCTACAACTATTCCGAGGCCCCGCAGGAGATACTCGACCGCGTCGCTCGCATCGAGGCCGTCTGCAAGCGCCACGGCGTGCGCCTGATCGAGGCCGCGCTGCAGTTCCCGCTCAAGCATCCTTCGGTGGTGTCGGTGATCCCTGGCGGCCAGCGCCCGGCCGAGGTCGAAAGCAACCGGGCGCTGCTTGACGCCGAACTGCCGGCGGCGCTGTGGGCGGACCTCAAGCAGGAAGGGTTGATGCGCGCCGATGCGCCGACGGCCTGAACCCCGGCCCTGCGCCGACGCCAAAAAAGAAAAGCCGGGCAAGCCCGGCTTTTCTGATCTTCAAAGAAAAGGTCTTAGTTGACCGCGTCCTTGAGGCCCTTGCCGGCCGAGAACTTCGGCACGGTGCGCGCCGGAATCTGCACTTCCGCGCCGGTCTGCGGGTTGCGGCCGGTCGAAGCAGCGCGTTTTGACACGGTGAAATTTCCGAAGCCGACAAGCCGGACATCGCCGCCCTTCTTCAGTTCGCCGGTGATCACGGAGAACACCGCATCGACGGCAGACTGCGCATCAGCCTTCGAAATGCTTGCGGAGTCGGCGACAGCGGACACCAGTTCGTTCTTGTTCATCAAAATTCCCTTCCATGAGAAAACCGGAACTTACGACTCATCCGGCAGGAAAGGGACTTTAGAAAGAAGCGTTGCGGAACCCAAGCCGAAAACCGCGGAATTCCGGGCTTTTTTCCACTTTTGTGAGCTTTTTTTACATGAAAAAGCCGGGCTTGAAGCCCGGCTCTCTCTTTGTGCGCTGCAACGTTAGAAGATGCTAATGAGCAAGTGATTTACCGGCGTCGTCGCCCGTATCCACCGTAGCCGGCGCATTGACCGGTTCGATCCACTCGATCGGTTCCGGCATTCTGACCAGAGCGTGCCTCAACACCTCGCCGACCCGCGAGACCGGAATGATCTCCATGCCGTTCTTCACATTGTCCGGAATCTCCGCCAGATCCTTGACGTTCTCTTCCGGGATCAGCACCTTCTTGATGCCGCCACGCAGTGCCGCGAGCAGCTTCTCCTTCAGGCCGCCGATCGGCAAGATGCGGCCGCGAAGCGTTATCTCGCCGGTCATCGCCACATCGGCCCGGACCGGAATACCGGTCAGGACAGACACGATGGCCGTGGCCATGGCAGCGCCGGCGGACGGACCATCCTTGGGCGTCGCGCCTTCCGGCAAGTGCACGTGGATGTCGCGCTTGTCGAACAGCGGCGGCTCGATGCCGAAATCGATGGCTCTGCTGCGGACATAGGATGCCGCCGCCGAAATCGATTCCTTCATCACGTCGCGCAGATTGCCAGTCACCGTCATGCGGCCCTTGCCGGGCATCATGACGCCCTCGACCGTCAGCAGCTCGCCGCCGACCTCCGTCCAGGCAAGACCGGTGACGACGCCAACCTGATCGTCGGCCTCGACCTGACCGAAGCGGAAGCGCGGAACACCGAGATAGTCGGCGAGATTGTCCGCCGTGATATTGACCGTCTTCTTCTTCGTCTTCAGGATCTCAGTCACCGCCTTGCGGCCGAGCTTCATCAGCTCGCGCTCCAGGCTGCGCACGCCGGCTTCCCTGGTGTAGGTCTGGATGATGCCGCGGATCGCGTCCTCGCCGACCGAGAATTCGTTCGGCTGCAGCGCATGATCGCGGATCACCTTGGGCATCAGGTGACGCTTGGCGATTTCGATCTTCTCGTCCTCGGTGTAGCCGGCGATGCGGATGATCTCCATGCGGTCCATCAGGGGCGCAGGGATATTCAGCGTGTTCGCCGTCGTCACGAACATCACGCTCGACAGGTCGTATTCGACCTCGAGGTAATGGTCCATGAACGTCGAGTTCTGCTCAGGGTCGAGCACCTCCAGCAAGGCCGACGACGGATCGCCGCGGAAATCCTGGCCCATCTTGTCGATTTCGTCGAGCAGGAAGAGCGGATTGGACTTCTTGGCCTTCTTCATCGACTGGATGACCTTGCCGGGCATCGAGCCGATATAGGTGCGCCGGTGGCCGCGGATCTCGGCCTCGTCGCGCACGCCGCCAAGCGCCATGCGGATGAACTCACGGCCGGTGGCCTTGGCGATCGACTTGCCGAGCGAGGTCTTGCCGACGCCGGGCGGGCCGACGAGGCACAGGATCGGCCCTTTCAGCTTCTTCTGGCGGCTCTGCACGGCGAGATATTCGACGATACGCTCCTTGACCTTGTCGAGACCGAAATGATCAGTGTCGAGCACGTTCTGCGCATAAGCGAGATCCTGCTTGACCTTGGAGTTCTTGCCCCACGGGATCGACAGCAGCCAGTCGAGATAGTTGCGCACAACCGTCGATTCAGCCGACATCGGCGACATCGACCGCAGCTTCTTCAATTCGGCTTCCGCCTTCTCGCGGGCCTCCTTGGAAAGCTTGGTCTTCTTGATGCGCGCCTCGATTTCGGCGGCTTCGTCGCGGCCGTCCTCACCCTCGCCGAGCTCCTTCTGGATCGCCTTCATCTGCTCGTTGAGGTAGTACTCGCGCTGCGTCTTCTCCATCTGGCGCTTGACGCGCGAACGGATGCGCTTCTCCACCTGGAGCACCGAGATTTCGGCTTCCATGAAGCCCATTGCCTTCTCCAGACGCTCCTTGACGGAAAGCGTGGCAAGCATCTCCTGCTTCTCGGGAATCTTGATGGCGAGGTGCGAGGCAACCGTGTCGGCGAGCTTGGAATAGTCGTCGATCTGGCTGGCGGCCCCCACCACTTCGGGCGAGATCTTCTTGTTCAGCTTGACGTAGTTCTCGAAGTCGGTAACGACCGAGCGGGCAAGCGCCTCGATCTCGACCTCTTCCTCATCCGGCTCGACCAGCGCCGCGGCGCGGGCCTCGTGGAAGTCGGGACGGTCGGTGAACGAGACGATCTTGGCGCGCGAGGCGCCTTCGACCAGCACCTTGACCGTGCCGTCGGGAAGCTTCAGCAGCTGCAGCACATTGGCGAG
The DNA here is from genome assembly GCF_006442795.2 of Mesorhizobium sp. B1-1-8. Lineage (NCBI taxonomy): Bacteria > Pseudomonadati > Pseudomonadota > Alphaproteobacteria > Hyphomicrobiales > Phyllobacteriaceae > Mesorhizobium > Mesorhizobium sp. B1-1-8. The sequence continues at coordinate 3,329,906 of NZ_CP083956.1, read as the reverse complement.
CGTGCCGATGTCGAAGATGGCATCGGGTTCGGGATCGTCGTCGGCTGCGTTCATCTGGGTGGCAAGCAGGATCTGCTTTTCCTGACCCATCACTTCTTCCAGCGCCTTGATCGACTTTTCGCGCCCGACAAAGAGCGGAACGATCATGTGCGGAAACACGACGATGTCGCGCAGCGGGAGGACTGCGAAGACGCCGTCGCCGGGAGCCCTGGATGTTTTGGCCATTGTTCAACCTTTCATGTCGCGACCGCTAATAAAGCCAATCGCGAATCTCATATTAACGACCGAGCGTCGTTCCGCCTACCACCGTTTGTGACGGGAGTTTTACAGCACAGAATGGGGCACTTCGGCCTTCCGCTGTTAGGTGGATGCGGGCAGAGCAAAGATCAAGGGTTAGCACGGTCGCAGGATCCATTCCATTACCTGACGGCACACCCCTCACAGCAAAACGGCGCCGCGCGGGCGCCGTTCCATGAAAACTATGTGGGCCAGGTGCCATTTCAGGCGCTGACGGAGCCCTTCTTTTCCTTCTGCTCGGAGTAGATATAGAGGGGCCTGGCGTTGCCGGAGACAACCTCCTCCGAAATGACCACTTCGCGCACGCCTTCCAGCGCCGGAAGCTCGAACATGGTATCGAGCAGGATCGCTTCCATGATGGAGCGCAGGCCGCGCGCGCCGGTCTTGCGCTCGATGGCGCGCTTGGCGATCGCCGACAGCGCGTTTTCGTGGAAGGTCAGGTCGACATTCTCCATTTCGAACAACCGCTGATACTGCTTGACCAGCGCGTTCTTCGGCTCGGTCAGGATCTGGATCAGCGCCGGCTCGTCCAGGTCCTCCAGCGTCGCCAGGACCGGTAGACGGCCGACGAATTCCGGGATCAGGCCGAATTTCAGCAGGTCCTCGGGCTCGACCTGGCGGAACAGGTCGCCGGTGCGGCGATCCTCGGGCGAAGCCACGGTGGCGCCGAAGCCGATCGAGGTCTTGCGGCCGCGGTCCGAGATGATCTTGTCCAGGCCGGCGAAGGCGCCGCCGCAGATGAACAGGATGTTGGCGGTGTCGACCTGCAAGAATTCCTGCTGCGGATGCTTGCGGCCGCCCTGCGGCGGCACCGAGGCGACGGTGCCTTCCATGATCTTCAAGAGTGCCTGCTGCACGCCCTCGCCCGACACGTCGCGGGTGATCGAGGGGTTGTCCGACTTGCGCGAGATCTTGTCGATCTCGTCGATATAGACGATGCCGCGCTGAGCCCGCTCGACATTGTAGTCGGCCGACTGCAACAGCTTCAGGATGATGTTCTCGACGTCCTCGCCGACATATCCGGCCTCGGTCAGCGTCGTGGCGTCGGCCATGGTGAAGGGCACGTCGATGATGCGGGCCAGCGTCTGCGCCAACAGCGTCTTGCCGCAGCCGGTCGGGCCTATCAGAAGGATGTTCGACTTCGCCAGCTCGACGTCGTTGCTTTTGCCGGCATGGGCAAGGCGCTTGTAGTGGTTGTGCACGGCCACCGACAGCACGCGCTTGGCGTAAGGCTGGCCGATGACATAGTCGTCGAGGACCTTGAGGATTTCCTGCGGAGTCGGCACGCCCTCGCGCGACTTCACCATCGAGGTCTTGTTCTCCTCACGGATGATGTCCATGCAGAGTTCGACGCACTCGTCGCAGATGAAGACCGTCGGGCCGGCGATCAGCTTGCGCACTTCGTGCTGGCTCTTGCCGCAAAACGAGCAATAAAGCGTGTTCTTTGAATCACCGCTGTTGTTGCCGACCTTGCTCATTTTTCTGTCCTTTCATGGACGCCCGCCGATAGTCTGGCCAGAAGGGCGCCTACCCAATCTATCGCAGGAATCCGCCACCGCCAGTGTACCGGCTCACACAGCGCATTCCGTACGAAACACAAATCAGAAAACGCGGCAATGATTCGCAGCAACCCCATGCAAAGCTAAGCCGTCGAAAATCAACATAGCCTTAACGTAGGCAATCCCGACGCCTGAGGGAACAGCCAAATGTGGCCGAAATGCTGCAAGCCGCGCTAAAAGCACGCCATCGCGCCATTCAGCTGCCACTCTAAGTTAAACGGTCAGGCCCTCGACCGGCTCGCGCGAGGTGATGACCTTGTCGATCAGGCCGAAATCCCTGGCCTCATCGGCGGTCATGAAATGGTCGCGGTCGAGCGTCCGCTCGATCTCGTCATAGCTCTTGCCGGTGTGCTTGACGTAGACCTCGTTGAGGCGGCGCTTCAGCTTGATGATGTCCTGCGCATGACGTTCGATGTCCGAAGCCTGGCCCTGGAAGCCGCCGGACGGCTGGTGGACCATGATGCGGGCGTTCGGCGTGGCAAAGCGCATATCCTTGTGGCCGGCGGTCAGAAGCAGCGAACCCATCGAAGCAGCCTGGCCGATGCAGAGCGTCGACACCGCGGGCTTGATGAACTGCATGGTGTCGTAGATCGCCATGCCCGAGGTGACGACGCCGCCCGGCGAATTGATGTAGAGGTTGATTTCCTTCTTGGGGTTCTCCGCCTCGAGGAACAAAAGCTGTGCACAAACCAGCGTCGCCATGCCGTCCTCGACCGGCCCGGTAATGAAGATGATGCGTTCCTTCAAGAGGCGCGAGAAAATGTCATAGGCGCGCTCGCCGCGATTGGTCTGTTCGACCACCATCGGAACGAGGTTCATGTAGGTTTCGACGGGGTTTTTCATGGACTATCCCTTGTTGGAGATGGGATTCCGGCGCCGTGATATATCAGCAATCGGGCAGAATCGGTTCTGGATCGGTTACGAGGTAAATAGGATGCCGGCTCACCCTAGCGCAAGGCCGCCCCTCCTAGCCATCTGGTTAAGTCGAATCAAGCACAGCTACCAGGGGAAATGCGGACGACCGTCCCGGAATACTGCCCCCGGCAGGAGATCCCGTCCCCCACGAGCCGCGATGGTAGCATTTTCTTAACCGCGCCGCTTAACGACAAGCCTTGAATTCCCTGCCCGGGTGCGGAGCTTCCGCTACAGTCCTGCGTTGAACCGGCGTCCTTTTTCAACGGGGAATGTCATGATCCGCAACAGCTCCGCCTTCCTGGCTTCGGTCGCAATGCTTGCCAGCGTCTCCGAAACCGCCGCCGGCAGCCGGGCGCTCGAATGCTATGAGCCGGTCCACAGGCCGGCTCTCTACGACACCGTCTATGAGGATGTGATGGTCAGCCCCGGCGGCCAGCTGGTCGACTACGACCCGCCAATCTACGGCACAAGTCAAAGCATCGAGCAGATCGCGCCGCCGCGTGTCACCTATGGGGTGGTGCCGGCCGTGACCCGCACCGTCTATCACACAGTCAAGGTCGACGATGGCGGCTATGCCTGGGAATGGCGCGTCATCCACGGCCGCAAGGTGCTGTGCAAGGTGTGGCGCAAGGCCCGTTACGCGCGCGTCGCCGAGACGGTGGTCGTCGAACCCGAGCGCGTCCGTCGCGTCGTGCTGCCGGCCGAATATGAAGGCGTCGCCCGCGAAGTGCTGGTGCGGCCCGAGCAGCGGCGCATCACCGAAATCCCGCCCTCCTATGGGACGGTTGCACGCCGTGTCGTGGTGCGGGAAGGCTCGACCAGCTGGCGGCGGGTGCATATCCCGCGACATTGCCCGGATTAGGCTGCAGGTGTTTCGACCGGGGCGCTCCAATCACGCACCCGGTCAGGGCTGCCGGTCAGGCAAGATCGATGTCGAGGATCGCCATCGAGAAATTGTAGTCGCCGTCGTCCTCGTCCTTGAAGACGATGCCGAGGAATTCCTCGCCGACATAGACTTCGGCCGAGTCTTCCTTGCGCGGACGCGCCTTTACCTGCAGCTTGGGATTCTGGAAGACGCGCTTGAAATAGGCGTCCAGCTTTCTGATTTCGTCCGGCTTCAAAAGTCTTCTCCGAAATGTCGGCTTATTCGTTGGAAGGCGCTTCTGACACGCCGACGATGGCGATGTAAAGGCAAGCCGACTGGATAATACGCGACAACCGGCGCTTGAAAACGGTGACCGACAACCGGCCACCGGCAGCCGGTTTCAAATGTCGAAGCTGACCACGTGGTCCATTGTCTGCGACGGCAGCAGCTGGTCCATCTGCCGCGAGGGCTGGTCGCAGCCCGTTTCTCCCACAACCCGCGCGGGCACGCCGGCGACCGTCTTGTTGTGCGGCACGGGCGACAGCACGACCGAGCCGGCGGCGATCTTGGAGCAATGCCCGATCTCGATATTGCCGAGGATCTTGGCGCCGGCGCCGATCAGCACGCCGCGACGGATCTTCGGGTGACGGTCGCCGCCGGCCTTGCCGGTGCCGCCGAGCGTCACGCCGTGGAGTATCGATACGTCGTCCTCGATCACCGCGGTTTCGCCGACGACGAGACCGGTGGCATGGTCGACGAAGATGCCTCTGCCGATGCGGGCAGCCGGATTGATGTCGGTCTGGAACACCGAGGACGAGCGGCTCTGCAGATAGAGCGCGAAGTCCCGGCGGCCCTGGTTCCACAGCCAGTGTGCCAGCCGGTGCGTCTGGATGGCATGGAAACCTTTGAAATAGAGCACCGGCATGATGAAGCGATCGCAGGCCGGGTCGCGGTCGTAATAGGCCTGGATGTCGACGCGCACGGTCGTGCTCCACTCGGGATCGTCGACAAGCATTGCCTTGAAGGTCTGGCGGATGAGATCGGAGCCGATGTCCTGATGGTCGAGGCGCTCGGCAAGCCGGTGGATGACGGCTTCCTCCAGGCTCTCCTGGTTGAGGATGGTCGAATAGAGAAAGGCGGCAAGCAGCGGATCGCGGTTCACCGCTTCCATCGCCTCATCGCGGATCGAACGCCAGATCGGGTCGACCGGCTGCACCATGCTGGGGCGGGCTATCGTAACGCTGTTCATCGACGGTCTCCGGCCTGCTCATTCATCCGGCGCCACATATAGGTCAGATCATAGCACGGTTGAACTCAATTTTCCTTAGTGCTTTGTGAAATGGACCTGGTTCATCGAAATTCAAGCCGCGATGGAAAACGAAGCCTTGATCACCAAAGCGCCGGAAAACGTTCGCCCTAAATGCCGAAAAGGTCCGCCATGGAAAACGAAACGCTGATCGACGACGCGCTGAAGGCCGAGCTTGCCGCGCTCTATCAGGCCGGGGATCGGCATTATCACAACCTCGCCCATATCGAGGCAATGCTGGCGCTGGCCGCGGAATACAGGCACCTTCTTCATGACCCGGGCGCCGTCGAGGCGGCGATCTGGTTCCACGATGCCATCTATGACAGCCGCGCCAAGGACAATGAGGCACGCAGTGCTGCCCTGGCCGAAGAAAAGCTTGCAGGCCGCACCCGAACCGAGCGGCTCCAACGCATCGCGTCGATGATCAATGCCACCGCCACGCATCAGTTGCCGCCATTGGATGATGAGAAGGCGACGAGCGATGCTGCCCTTTTGCTCGACATGGACCTTTCGATCCTCGGTGCCGAACCTGATGCCTTCGACGCCTACGAGACGGCCGTCAGGCGCGAATATGGCTGGGTCGAGGAGCCGATGTGGCGCGCCGGCCGGGCGGCGGTTCTGAGGAACTTCCTCGGCCGCGCGCAAATCTTCCATACGGCTGAGTTCCAGGCGCGCTTCGAACGGAAGGCCAGGCAAAACATGGAGCGCTCGCTCGCAAAACTTGAAGCCGGATGATGCTTAATCCGGAAAGGTTTCCATGCGTTGCGCATAGGCCTTGAAACCGGCACGGCCATAAACCGACTGCGCGGTCGGGTGGTCCTGGGTATCGGTGTGAAGCCAGAGCCGTTCCGGCCGATACGACCAGACCGCGCGCAGCGACCGGTCAAGCAGGAACGGCCCCAGCCGCCGGCCCTGAAAGGCGGGCACCAGTCCGAAATGAACCAGTTCGATGTCTGCCCGGCCGCCATCGTTGAACTCGCAAAAGCCGGCGGCATCGCCGTCGACGCGCAGCACATGGATATGTGTCGAGGCTCTGGCGAGCAGCGTTTCAAGCTCCGCCTTTGGCATGCGCAGGCGTTGGTCCCACTGCACCGGTCCGCCGACGGCACGATAGAGGCTGACATAGCTCGAATGATCGAGCGCCTCCCGGGCGACCAGGGCACCCGGCAGCGGCACGGCCAGCGGCTCGCCGGGCGGCGCGGTCATCTCCATGTAGGTCACAAGAAGATCGACCATTGCCATCCACCCGCGCGGTCAGAGGTCAGAGCGGGTTTTCGGCGTAGAACTCCAGCACCCGCTGCTTGAAGGTCTTGTCGCCGACGGCCAGCATATGGTCGCGGCCCTCGATGTGAAAAGCTTCTGCGTGTGGCATCAGCGCGGCCAGTTCGTCGGGCGAGCCGGCGATGTCGTCCCTGGTCCCGACGCCGATCAAGGTCGGCTGGGCAATGCGCGCGACATCGTCCTCGCTCATGGATGCACGCGAGCCGACGATGCAGACGGCGAGCGCCCGGCGGTCACTGCGCGTCTGGTCGGCGAAAGCGCGGAACGAACGGCCGCGCGCATGGCTGATCGTAGCGGGATCCTCGGCCAGAAGCGCATCGGCGATCGGATCCCAATCGCCGACGCCGTCGACAAGACCGATGCCGAGGCCACCGAACACCAGTGTCGCCACCTTGTCCGGATTGGACAAAGCCATGAACGCCGATACCCGCGCGCCCATCGAATAGCCCATGACGTGGGCGCGCTCGATGCCCAGTTGATCGAGCAGGGCGGCCGCGTCCGAGGCCATCCTGGCCGGCGTGTAGTCGGCCTCGTTGTAGCTTTTCGACGACGAGCCGTGGCCGCGATTGTCGAACGCAATGGCGCGGTAGCCGGCATCGTTCAGCGTCTTGAACCAGCCTGGCGAGACCCAGTTGACATAGTGGCTCGAGGCAAAGCCATGGATCATCAGCACCGGGTCGCCCTCACCCGACGCCGGCTGGCGATCGAGGTAGGCGAGGTCGAAACCGTCATGCGAGAAGAACTGCATCGGGCAGAAATCCGCTCCGCTCAATTGGAGTTGGTGCCGAGCGCCGGATGAAGCAACAGATCGCCGTTTTCCAGACCATCCTTGGCGGCAGTTCCGGCCTTCAGCTCGAGAACGAAGCTCACCGGCTGCCCCGGCGAGATGATCGCCTCGGATTCCGGTTCGCCGCGCTTGATGGCCTTGATCTTGCCGTCCTGGCCGATGAAGACCAGATCGAGCGGCATCGGCGTGTTCTTCATCCAGAAATTCACCACACCTGGCTTGTCGAACACGAACAGCATGCCGTGATCGTCGGCCATGGTCCGGCGAAACATCAGGCCGGCCTCGCGCTCGGCCGAATTGTCGGCGATCTCTATGGAGAAGGAATGCTTGCCGGAGCCCGTCACAGCCACCAGCGGCGTCGGGTCGACGGGCAGCATCATCGCCTGACCGTCCGCCGAGCCTGGCGTCAGAACGCTGAAATAGATGGCAAAAAACATGACGGCGCAGAACGCGCCTGAAATCAGCCAGTTGCGGTGGGCCATTCGATACCTCGTCGAGACCTTGTCCTAGACCATGATCCGCAAAAGGGAAACCTGGATTTCGGACAAGATTCGTCTCGACAGAGGACGGGCCGCCCGGACTGTGTCGAGACGGCCTAAGGTGTGTTGAGATTCAGGTCAGGCCGAGTCGAAAATGGTGGATTCTGAGAACCGGCCTACGCCGACCGTAGCCTTCATAGAGCGGAGACGCTTGTGAGGGCTTCGGCCGGCGAAGGCCGGAGCGGAGCGTACTTGAAGTACGTGAGCACCGGCCTACGCCGGCCGTAGCCTTAACTGCCACGCCACTTTTATGAATGCATGCTTCGGCCGGCGAAGGCCGGAAGCGCAGGAAACCGTCATTTGCAGGCGGGCCTCACCTGAATATCAACACACCTTAGTGCGAGACCGGCAAGGTGCCCATATCGGGGTGAATTTCGGCGGCCATGAGGCCTTTGTCGCCGCGCCCGAAGCGAATGAGCACAACCTGGCCGGGCCGAAGCTCGGTGATGCCGTAGCGGCGCAGCGTCTCCATATGGACGAAGATGTCCTCGGTGCCGTCACCCCGGGTCAGGAAGCCGAAGCCCTTGGTGCGGTTGAACCATTTCACCAAAGCCCGCTCGAGGCCGCTTTCCGGCGTCACCGTGACATGCGTGCGCTGCTCCTGCTCGGCGGGATGCACTGCCGTCGAGACATCCATGGAGAGCACGCGGAAGGCCTGCAGGCCGCGCTCGCCCTCCTTGACGAGGCAGACGACGCGCGCGCCTTCCAGCGCGGTCTGGAAACCGTCCCTGCGAAGACATGTCACGTGGAGGAGGATATCACCCGAGACGCCGTCGTCCGGAAGAATGAAGCCGTAGCCCTTGGCCACGTCGAACCATTTGATAGCGCCGGCGATTTCGACAAGCTCGGCGGCTTCGCCGCCACTGTCCCGCTGCAAGGCGTCGTCAAGGCTTCCGTCCCGCCTCGTGAAAGAGGCCTTTTCCCCCATAAGAATGCCCCCTTTTTGCAACTAAAAACCACGACTGATTCTTGCCATGAGATTAACACTGCGGCTTCCGGGGTGTGCAAGGCCTGACGTGCCTTTTTTCACCGCTGAATGCCGGAAAACCTGAATTGTTGTTTGCCGGCGTTACTTGCCGCGCAATGCGCGGCCTCAAATTGGCTGCTCGATACGTCCAGCTCTGCGATTGCCCTTTGGCCGGGCGGCTTTTATGTTGCGCCGCAACGCAACGTTCCGAGGAAACCGATATGCGCTATCTTCACACAATGGTCCGCGTCGCCGACATCGATCAGTCGCTCGACTTCTACTGCAACAAGCTCGGCCTGAAGGAAGTGCGCCGCTACGAAAACGACCAGGGACGCTACACGCTGATCTTCCTCGCCGCGCCCGAAGACGAACAGAGCGGCATCGACGACAAGGCGCCGCTGGTCGAGCTGACCTACAACTGGGATCCGGAAGAGTACAAGGGCGGCCGCAATTTCGGCCACCTCGCCTATGAGGTCGACGACATCTACGCCACCTGTCAGAAGCTGATGGACAATGGCGTCACCATCAATCGGCCGCCGCGCGACGGCAATATGGCCTTCATCCGCTCGCCGGACGGCATCTCGATCGAGCTGCTGCAGAAAGGCCCCGCCAAGGCGAAGGCCGAGCCCTGGGTTTCCATGGCCAATACCGGAAGCTGGTAGGCGATCACCTTTTCGAGCGGTCGGCGGCCAATCTATGGCGTTTGGCGAGGCCGCTCCTATCTATCCAGCCAGGGAGCCTGCCGCACAAAGCGGGCGCCGTGTCATTGTCATACACCTTCGGAGACACCTTCATGCCGAGCAGCCATGTCAATGTCGCCACGGCACACGCAAGCCGCTATCTGCAGCAGCTGTGCAAACATTGGGCGCATAAATTTCCTGTAGAGTTCGATCCCAACCATGGCGTCATCGACCTTTCACTGGGCCGCACGGTCATGGATGCCGACGGAGCAGCGCTGCACATCACGGTATCGGCCGACGAGGCCGGCTCGATCGAGCGCCTCGAAAGCGTCGTCACCGACCACATCAAGCGCTTCGCCTTCCGCGAGGAATTGATGTTCGACTGGAAGCGCGCCGAGGCTGCCTAAGGCAATTCCAGGAAAAGTGCACAGCGGTCAGGCTCGGCGACTTCGCCGTAGCCTTCCGTCCGGAACTGCGTGAAAACATACGATAGCGCCAATCAGCCTCCTGCCTTGCGCGCCATTTCGACCAGCGCAAGCACGCTGCGCCAGTTGCGCGCAGTGCCCGGCACCTTCAGCGTGCGCGGGATGAGATTGGCGAACACAGATTTGCCGAGCCCGTCGGGCGCATGCAGGTAAAGCACGTCGCCCTTGATCTCGAACCGCTCGGGCCCCGTGCATTTTTCCGCAAGACGTTCCGTCTCCTCAATGGTCGGCTCGCGCTCCAGCGTATAGGCGTGGAGCTTGGTCGGCTCGCCGGCGACTTCCGGATAAGGATTGTCCTTCACAAGCTTCTCGAACCAGCCGGCGTCGCGCACCATGATGCGCGAGTTGAAGCCCCATTTCTTCTCGAAGGCTGCCTCCAACTGGCTGGTCAGCGCAGCCGCGGTGCCTTTTTTCGCCCGAAACACGACGTTGCCGCTCTGCACATAGGTGGCGACGTCGGAAAAGCCGAGACCTTCGAAGAACGACCTCAGCTCGGCCATCTTGACGATGCGGTTGCCACCGACGTTGATGCCGGAAAACAGCGCCACGAAAACCGTTCCCTTGCCGCCCTTGTCGCTCATATGATGAAACCCGCAAGCGTCTCGTTGTCGGTGATGTCCTGATATTGCACGCCCTCGGCCTCGAAATTGGCCTTCAGCAGGTCGAAATTGCGGCGGTCCTTGGTTTCGATGCCGATCAGCACCGAGCCGAAATTGCGCGCCGACTTCTTCAGGTATTCGAAGCGGGCGATGTCGTCGTCCGGCCCCAGCATTTCGAGGAAGTCGCGCAGCGCTCCGGGCCGCTGCGGAAAGCGGATGATGAAGTATTTCTTCAAGCCCTCGAAGCGCAGCGCCCGCTCTTTCACGTCCGGCAGCCGCTCGAAATCGAAATTGCCGCCGGAGACCACCGCAACGATGGTCTTGCCCCTGATTTCCTTACGGGAGAAATCTTTCAGCGCATCGATCGCCAGCGCGCCGGCCGGCTCCAGCACCACGCCCTCGACATTGAGCATCTCGATCATGCTGGCGCAGAGCCGGTTCTCCGGAACCAGCCGCACGGCATCCGCCGTGAACTCCCGAAGGTGGCGCAGCGGCTCGCGGCCGATCTCGGCCACCGCGGCGCCGTCGACGAAATTGTCGACCCTGGCGAGCTTGATCCGTTTGCCGACGGCGAGGCTCTCGCTGAGGCTCGGCGCCCCGGCAGGCTCGCAGAACACGAAGCGCGTGTCGCGATGCTGGTCGGCGAAATAGTGGGTGACGCCGGCGGCCAGCCCGCCGCCGCCGACCGGCAGCATGACGATATCCGGCATACGCCCGCCCGGCATCTGGTCGGCGATCTCGTAGGCGACGGTCGCCTGCCCCTCGATAATGTCCTTGTGGTCGAAGGGCGGCACCATATGCGCGCCCGTGCTTTCGGTGAATTCGAAGGCGGCGCGGTAGCAATCGTCGAAGAAGTCGCCGACCAGCCTGATCTCGACGAAATCGCCGCCGAACAGCCGCGTCTTGTCGATCTTCTGCTGCGGCGTCGTGACCGGCATGAAGATGACGCCCTTTTTGCCGAAATGGCGGCACACGAAGGCAAAGCCTTGGGCGTGATTGCCGGCCGAGGCGCAGACGAACAGCTCGGCATTGTTGCCCGCGGCAAGCGCCTTGCGAAAGAAAGTGAAGGCGCCCCTGATCTTATAGGAGCGCACCGGCGTCAGGTCCTCGCGTTTCAGCAGCACGCGGGCGCCGGTCTTCTTCGACAGATAGTCGTTTTCCTGCAGCGGCGTTTCCGGGAAGATCCCACGGATCGCCTCGGCGGCAACAGCGACGCGAGAGGCAAAACTGGTCAATGGTATCACCCGGGATCAGTTGGTTCGAACGTCAAGCCTATTGCATGATTCAGCGTCTGCAGCCACCGCAAGCCGCCTCGATGCGTCGGCCGCCATTTTGGCTTCCGCGCAACAGCGCCACGGCTGTCGTCGGGCGCTGACAGGATTCCGCTCGACACGACTTACTTCTGCCGCACTTCGCCTGTCCGGGAGGGTTCGCGGAGGTGGAAGGCCGTTTGCGGCCGGAACGGATTTTTCGACGTGAATTTGAAGACGATCTGCATGATTGCCGTTGCCCTTTTGGTTGCGGGTTGCGCCGGGCGGCCGACACAGGAAATTCTGGGCAGCATCGCCATGCCCGCGCCGGCGACGGAGATCGCCGGCAACCACTCGATCTTCATCACAACCACCCGCAAGCGCTCAGACGACCCGAACAAGGTCTTCGACGGCGAGCGTTCGGCGACGCTGAATTACGCGCGCGTCAACGTCACCGTTCCGCCGGTTCACCAGACCGGCCAGATCGAGCGGCGCTCGCGCGGCAAGTCTGACGACCCCACCAAATACTTCATGGCCTCCGAGGTCGTCGGCTATGACACGCAGCCGAAATTCGCCAATGCGCTGAACACCGACATCGTCGCCCGCGGAGGCAGGGTCATGGTCTTCGTCCACGGCTACAACACCGGCTTCGACGATGCCGTCTACCGGCTGACCCAGATCGTCCACGATTCCGGCTATCCCGGCACGCCGGTGCTGTTTTCCTGGGCTTCCGGCGCCTCGACCACCGACTATGTCTATGACAAGGAAAGCGCCGCGGCCGCCCGCGACCAGCTGGAAGTGACGCTGAGGATGCTGGCGCAGACCGGCGCCCGGCGCATCGACATCGTCGCCCATTCGATGGGAACCTGGGTGACGATGGAGACGCTGCGCCAGCTCGCTATCACCGGCGACCGCGACCTTGGCGGCAAGCTCGGCGACGTGGTGCTGGCTTCGCCGGACATCGACGTCGACGTCTTCAAGAGCCAGATGCGCCGCTACGGCAAGCCGGACAAGCCCTTCATCCTTTTGCTTTCGGACGACGACCGCGCGCTTCGGCTCTCCGGCCTGATCGCCGGCGCCCGGCCGCGCGTCGGCGATTACAGGGACGCCGCCGACCTCGCCTCTTATGGCGTGACGGTCGTCGATCTTTCCAAGGTCAAGGGCAGCGACAGCTTCAATCACACCAAGTTTGCCGACAACCCCGAACTGGTGAAGATGATCGGACAGCGGCTGCGCGAGGACGACGGCTTTGCCAGCGACCGCGAGGTCACAGACCGCATCAGCCTGCTCGGGCAGTAACCATGCAGGATGCGATCGCCGCGTCGCAACACTTTAGAACTGGACCGCTCCGGTCGATGCCTTTATCGATTGTCCAGAGGGCCTATAAACATTTTGCCGCCCTTTGGGGGACCCCGGGTGATCGAGCGTTCGAAGAGCGTCCTTGGCCTTGCGTTCGCGCTCGCCCTTGCCGGCTGCGCCGGCCAGAACGCGCATGACCTGCTCAACAGGACGACGGTTGCCGTGCCCGCCTCCGACATTGCGGCGACCCACGAAATCTTCGTCGCCACGACGCGCAAGCCGGCGACCAAGGATCCGCGCCAGGTGTTCGACGGCGATCGCTCGCTGACCGCCAGCTACGCGCGGGTCGACATCACCGTTCCCAAAGTGCATCAGGTCGGCGCGATCGAACGCGCCAGCGGGTCGGCCGACAGCAATCCGGCCAAGCAGTTCACCACCACCGATGTCGTCCACTATGGAGACGCGCAGCAATTCGCCAAGGCGGTCGGCGCCGATATTTCCATGCGCGGCGATCGCGCCCTGGTGTTCGTGCACGGCTTCAACAACGGCTTCGACGACGGCGTCTACCGGCTGACGCAGATCGCGCATGATACGAAATATCCGGGCACGCCGGTGCTGTTCTCATGGGCGTCGAGCGCCAAGGCGACCGGCTACATCTACGACAAGGACAGCGCCACCGCCGCCCGCGACGACCTCGAGGCGACGTTGAGAATGCTTGCCAGGACCAAGGTCAAGAGCATCGACATCATCGCCCATTCGATGGGAACCTGGCTGACCATGGAGGCTCTGCGCCAGCTCGCCATCACCGGCGATCGCGATCTCGGCGGCAAGATCGGCTATGTCATCCTGGCCTCGCCGGACATCGACGTCGACATCTTCAAGAAACAGATGATCCGCTACGGCAAGCCCGACAAACCGTTCGCGGTGCTGCTTTCCGGCGATGACCGGGCGCTGAAACTGTCGAGCTTCATTTCCGGCGACAAGCCGCGCGTCGGCGACTACGGCAACGCGGCCGACCTCGCCAATTATGGCGTGACAGTTGTCGACCTGACCCAGGCCAAGGGCGGCGATGGCGGCCTGAACCATGCCAAATTCGCCGACAACCCGATCCTGGTGCAATTGCTGGGCAACCGGCTGCGCACGCCAGCCGGCCTTGCGTCGGACGAACCCAATCCGGCGCAGTTGAACAATGTCGGCCAGGGCCTGGGCAGAGCGGTCGGCTCCGCCGCGGAAGTCATCATCACGACGCCGTTCAAGGTGCTGGCCATCGCCACCGGCGGATAAAGCATGTCTCCCGAAATTGTGCAGCGGTTTCGCGAGAAGACATGCTTCAGCCGGCGGACGCTTCACACAAATAGCTCGACCTTCCGGAACGTCGTCACATCGACAAGGCCGACATCCGAAATCCTGAGCTCCGGAATGACCACCAGCGCCAGCAGCGAGTGCTGCATATACGCGTTGTTCAGCGAGCAGCCGACCTTGCGCATCGCTTCCGTCAGCTTTTCGGCCTTGGCCGCGACGATTTCGGCGCGCTCGTCCGACATCAGGCCGGCGATCGGCATCTCGACCAGCGCCAGTTCCTTGCCCCTTGAGTAAAGCACCACACCGCCGCCCACCTCACTCAGCCGGTTCACGGCGAGCGCCATGTCCTGCTTGTTGGTGCCGACGACGATGATGTGGTGCGCGTCATGCGCCACGCTCGAGGCCATGGCGCAGTCCTCCATATAGCCGAAGCCGGAAACGAAGGCGTTGGTGACGCCGCCTGTGCCCCGGTGGCGCTCGACCAGCGCGATCTGGCAAACGTCGTTGCGGCGATCCATAGCGACCAATCCGTCCTCAACCGGCAGATCGGCCTCCAGCGCGCGCGTCGGCGCCTGGTTCTCGATGACGCCGATCACCCGCACCCGCACCTCGTTGGCGCCTTGCGGCGCGGCAATGTCGAAATGGCCGGCCTTGAGCTTCTTGCCGAGCTTGACGGTGTTCTTCGCCGTCTTCGGATAATCGTAAGGGGCAATCTCGATGTCGAGCTTGCCGCCTTTTGCCAGCCTGACGCCGCGGCCATAGACCTCGTCGATCTCCATCTCGGCAAGATCGGAGACGATCAGCAAATCGGCCAGCCGCCCCGGCGCGATCGAGCCGATCTCGCGCTCCAGCCCAAAATGCTGGGCGGTGTTGAGCGTCGCCATCTGGATCGCCGTCACCGGCTTCAGGCCCTGCCTTATGGCGTGCCGCACCACGCGGTCCATATGGCCTTCATGCACCAGCGTGCCGGAATGGCTGTCGTCGGTGCACAGGATGAAGTTGCGCGGATCGATGCCGCTTTCGGTCACCGCCTTGACCTGTGCCGCGACGTCGTACCAGGCCGAGCCCAGCCGCAGCATTGCCTTCATGCCCTGGCGCACCCGGGCGATCGCATCTTCGGCGCGCGTGCCTTCATGGTCGTCCTCGGCGCCGCCTGCGACATAGCCGTGGAACGGCAGGCCGAGATCGCGCGAGGCGTAATGGCCGCCGACCGTCTTGCCAGCCTTCACCGTCGCGGCGATCTCGCCCGACATCACCGGATCGTTGGCGGCGACACCCGGAAAATTCATCACCTCGCCGAGCCCGACGATGTTTTCCCACGTCATCGCCTCGGCGACGTCGGCGACCGTAAGCTCCGCGCCGGCGTGCTCCAGCCCCGGCGCCGAGGGCACGCAGGACGGCATCTGCACATGCACGTTGATCGGCATCGCGACGGCCTCGTCATGCATCAGGCGAACGCCGGGCAAGCCCAGCACGTTGGCGATCTCATGCGGATCGATGAACATCGAGGTGGTGCCGTGCGGGATCACCGCCCGGCAGAATTCCGTCACCGTCACCATGCCGCTCTCGACGTGCATATGCGCGTCGCAGAGCCCTGGCACCAGATAGCGCCCCCCGGCGTCGACCACCTTGGTCCCCGGCCCGATGGCATGGCCGGCGTTCGGCCCGCAATAGGCGAAACGGCCGGCGGCGATGGCGATGTCGGTGCCGGCAATGATCTCGCCGGAATGGACATTGACCCAGCGTCCGTTGCGGATGACGAGGTCGGCAGGCTTGCGCCCCATCGCGACATCGACCAGATCCGTCGCCACCTCGGTCCAGGGCTTGGGTTTTGCGGCGATGGCGGGCTTGGCATGCGTCATGGGCGGTTCCTTTGCTGCGGCCAGTCTCGCAAATGTCGGCGCGCGGAGCCAGAGCCGTTTACCTGGCATCCGCCGGAAGCCGGGTTTCCTTTGCCGACATCCGCCGAAAGGCCACGTTTGTTGACTATTTCAGGCAAAAGGCGATGCTGATTGTCGAACCCGCACCGTACGAGGAAGCCATGACCCGTTACTGGAAAGCGTTCGCCACCATCATCCTGTTCATCGCATCGACATCTCTTGCCGTCGCGGAGGAGCGCTGGCGGACCTTGCCGGAGCCGGCGGCCATGCCGAAGCCCGAGCAGAGCGGTTATGCGCCGGTCAACGGCATTCAGATGTACTACGCCGTTTTTGGCGCAGGCGACCCGGTGCTGCTCATCCATGGCGGCCTCGGCCATGCGGACATCTGGGCGAGCCAGGTGGCGACATTGTCCAAGACCCACAAGGTGATCGTCGCCGACAGCCGCGGCCATGGCCGCTCGACCCGCACGGATGAGCCTTACGGCTATGATCTTATGGCGTCGGACTATCTGGCGCTGCTCGACTACCTCAAGATCGACAAGACTGCCCTGGTCGGCTGGAGCGACGGCGGTATCATCGGCATCGACATCGCCCTTCATCATCCCGAGCGTCTGACCCGGCTGTTTGCACAGGCCGCCAACGTCACCACGGATGGCGTCGATCCCGGCGTCATGACCAACAAGACCTTTGCGGCCTACATCGAGCGCTCAGGCCGCGACTACAAGAAGCTGTCGAAGACGCCGGACCAGTACGATGCCTTCGTCGCGCAGATCAGCCACATGTGGGAGTCGCAGCCGGCATGGACCAAGGAACAGCTCGGCAAGATAACGACGCCGACCGCGATCGTTGCCGGCGACCATGACGAGGCGATCAAGCGCGAACACACCGAATATATGGCCTCCGTCATTCCGGGCGCGAAGCTCATCATCCTGCCCAATGCCAGCCATTTCGCCATGTTGCAAGCGCCCGACGAATACAGCAAGGCGGTGCTGGATTTCATTGACGCCAAATAGCGGCGACGAGGATTGTCGATGGCGCAGATGATCAGGTTCGTGATTTTTGTGCTGTCGGCGTGCCTCGCCGGCCTGGCCTTCTTCATCTTGCCTTCCTTCTGGGCATAGCCCGCGCCGATCGCCATCTTCGTCGCCGGCTCCGTGCTTGCCGAATACGCTTTCGGCCGGCTGGCCTCGCCCGAGGAGAAATTGCGCGATCTGGAAGATCGCGTCCGCAATCCACCGACGTAAACCACTGTTGCAGGAATACAATTCCGTTTCGCGGCGGATGAGGTTAGGTTGCATCGAAGAGTCTTTCGAAACCGCCATTTCGGAGTGCTCGATGCGTCGTCTGACGCTCGCCAGTGCCGGCTTTCTTGTCCTGCTGTCCGGGCCGGCCTTGGCCGCGGACATGGGCGCCGGCTTGCCGATGACAGCGCCGGGTTTCGACTGGACCGGTTACTATGCCGGCCTGCAGGCAGGCTATGGCTGGGGCTCCTCCGACATTGCGGGGACGGAAGGCGGGCCGTTCGCCGCTTCGCCCGAGCTCGGAGGCGGCTTCGTCGGCGGCCATGTCGCCGGCCTCTGGCAATTCAACCAGGCAGTGATCGGCGCGCGGGCTGAGCTTAACTACGCCTCGATCGACGGCTCCGCCTTGCTTGGGCCCGGAAACTCGGTCGGCACCGATATAAAGTGGTTCGGATCGGTCAACGCGGAGGCCGGTCTTGCTGTCGACCGTTGGCTGATCTACGGCGTCGGCGGCGTCGCCTTTGCCGGTATCGACACCTCGCAAGCCGCCGCCACCGCCTTCGACAAAACACGCACCAGCACCGGCTGGACGATCGGCGCCGGCGTCGATTATGCGCTGAGCGACAATGTCGTGGTCGGTGCGCAGTACCGCTACTACGATTTCGGCAAGGAGCATTTCGACGCCCCGGACGACTTCTCGGACCGCGACCAGGAGGTCAAGCTGCACACGCTGGGCGTGAACTTCAGTTATAAATTCTGAGTGTTGCCCGCGGGTAATGGCGAAGCGAGCTAAGCCGTCGTTGGCGTAAAGCTTTTCGAAGGGTGGCCGGCGCCCGCAGGGGGCGGGGGAATGGGGTAGGATCCTGATAGACGCCGGCCTCGGCGGATCAGGTCCGCCGCGTGAACCAACTTAGCGTTCGCTCCGGAAGACGTAATTCCGCGATCACGCCACTATCCGGCCGTAGCACCGCGAAGCGATCGCCGCTTTCCGAGGATCTCCGGTTGGTTTGGGCCGATTGCGAGGTGTCGCAGGACAACAGCTTTCCCGCCGGCATTGCGGCGAGACCCAGCCGCTCCAGTCGCGCCTTTGCCATTGCAGCGGTGCGCCGGAGATCGTGCCGGTCGAGTTCGAAGTCGATTGGTGGTCTACGCAGAAACCCCGTATAGAACGGCGCTTCGAGCCTCAATGAATATGCGCAGCGAAAACACGGCCGACGGCCAATATTCAGTGTTCTACCGATAGCCCGCCACCATCGGCAGCGGACCATCGCTTCGCGTGCGGAATGAGGAAGCCGAAGCCGCCGTCAATAGCCAAGTCGGATCCACGGGTCGGTGTCGTACCCCAAGTGATGATCCAGGAAATTTGCGGCCTGATTTGACGGGCGCGCAACCACGGTGCCTGTCGATTTGCAATCCAGTTTCGAGGTGGGCTTGCTGCCAGCCTTCATATGCGCTGCAGAACACAAGGTTGCAGCCTGAGCGGTGGCCACCTTTTTCTTCTCTTTCGCAACAGCTGCTCCGGTGGCGGCCAATACTATTGCTACTCCCAAGATAACGAGTTTCATGGAAACGCCCTCACCCTGCACAATCCGAAATGATTGCGCTGATTAACGTTACGTCAACCACGTTTCGTTCGCAACCTGCCCCAGGTCGCCTTCACGACTTCGACACACCCACGCCTCCGCTCCGATCGCTGGCGTTGCAATTAGCCGCCGCCTAGGGCATGCGTCACCTGTGGTCACACTGTCGGTCTAGGCCCAACTTTTCAAGAAGTCGGACGAAGGCGCGGCAGCGGCGATCGACGCTGCGATGAGAACGGGCGCGGAACAGCAATAAGGGTATTCGGTGCCAATTCGGTGCCAAGTCCACCCGCAGGGCTAGACCGGAACCGCCTTAAGTGCTTGAAATCGCGGCCTGCGGACGTGGCGGAATTGGTAGACGCAAGGGACTTAAAACCCCAAGCGCCGTCCCTTGCGAGAAGAGGCTTTGTCGATGGGAAAACGCTCGCCGGTCTCGACTACAGATAAAGAGATCGAGGCGCTTAGCCTTGAGCAACTGAATGCTCAGATCGCCAAGGCTCTGTGGGGCTACGAGAACAGCGGTACCAGTCAAGGGCGCAAAGCGTTTTTTAAGCGGCTGGTGTGGCTTGAAAAACATCGCGAAGCTGCGCACGGCATCATAGCTAAGCAACGTCGATTTGGGGCGCCGTAGATACCAAACGGTTTCAACCATTGCAGGTCTTCGCATTCGCCCGCTATATTGCAGCATGCCACGCGTTGATTTCGATAACCCGGATCACAGCCGCTACGGGTGGTATCTGGATTGCTTCGATAAAATGACAGAGGCGATGGTTTGGACACGTCGGCTACCGATAACGACCGAGGACGCAAGACGTGTGCTAAAGCGGGGACCGGACCGTTCCATTGTCGGCGGGTTCCGCCTCACCAAGGCTGCCGCAGATCGCCTAAACGATACTTTGGACGAGAAGATAGCATTTGACCTTATTAATCTCGACTATGTCATCGAGCTTTGTGACATACAAAGCGGAGCTGCGACAGGGTGATGTTCGCGCGGTGGCGGTTTCCGTCAGGATGGGGTAATCACGCGTTCTCACTTCAAGATTGCGTGGGAAATCACGTGGGAAAAGCGTGAAAAATCCCACATGCCTCGGAAGCGGGCGTGGCGAAACTGGTAACCGCACAAGACTTAAAATCTTGCGTCCTCAGTGACTTACGGGTTCGACCCCCGTCGCCCGCACCAGGCAGAACGTCGGAAAAAACGGACTTAAAATCCCTCGATCTCTGATCGTACGGGTTCGATTCCCGTCGTCCGCACCACCCTTCGCTCTTCGAGCTTCGGGTGGCAGGCCACCTCTTCGAGCTTCGGGTGGCAGGCCACTTTTTCGAGCTTCGGGGGGCAGGCCACCCGAGTCGTTAAACGAAGGAGTGTCCTCCGAAGCCTTGGCGAAGGAGGACTGTGACGGTTCGATCAGCGCCGCTGAGGGCGACGACACACCGCTCAAGCCTTGATCGGATGCAATTTCAGGTGCTGGATCAGGATGATGGTCTTGGCGTCGACGATGCGGCCGTCGGCAACGGCGGCCAGCGCCTCGTCGAGCGGCATTTCCAGGACCTCGATGTCCTCGCCCTCTTCCGGCGTGCCGCCGCCGGCCGAGATACGGTCGGCGGGTGAATAGCGGGCGGTGAAGAACCACAGCCGCTCCGTCACGCTGCCGGGGCTCATGAACGGCGAAAACAGGCGCTCCATGTCCTTCAGCCGGTAGCCGAGCTCTTCCTCAGCCTCCTTGCGAATGGCGGTTTCCGGGTCGTTTTCGTCGAGCAGCCCCGCGCAGGCCTCGATCAGCGGCTCGCGATGGCCGCTGACGTAAGCGGGATAGCGGAACTGCCGCACCAGCAGCACCGTCGAACGCACAGGATCGAATGGCAGGATCACCGCGCCGTCGCCGCGGTCGTAGGTCTGGCGGGTCTGCGTTTCCCACTGCCCGTCGCGGCGGCGATAGTCGAGCACCGTCTTCTTGAGCACCGCCCAGTCGTCGGACAGGATTTCTTCCGAACGGATGCGAACGCGATCTTCCATGACGACCTCCGTGCTGCCGCGGCAAGGCGTAGCCGCGAAGCCGCGCCGGCGCAATCCGGAGAAGCGCTGGTCCAGCGAGACTTTCACCGGCTCGTGTCTGGCGCGATGCGCCACGACTGCCTAGATAGCGGTATCTCGCCAGGAGCCTGTTTTATGACATCATCGCTTTTCCGGCCGATCATCCTCGGCGGCCTCACCTTCCCCAATCGCATCGCGGTAGCGCCGATGTGCCAGTATTCGGCCGAGGACGGCTCGGCCAGCGACTGGCATCTCTACCACTGGATGAATCTCGCAATGTCCGGCGCGGGGATGGTGACCGTCGAGATGACCGACGTCGAGCGGCGCGGGCGCATTTCGCATGGCTGCCTCGGCCTTTACTCCGACGACAATGAGGCGGCCGCCAAGCGCGCGCTCGACGCCGCCAGGCGCGTCGCCGCGCCCGGCACAAAGTTCGGTGTCCAGCTTGCCCACGCCGGCCGCAAGGCCTCGAACCGCAAACCGTGGGAAGGCGGCGGTCCGCTGCAGCCTGGCGAGGATCCCTGGCAGACGGTTTCTGCCTCGGCCATCGCCTACGACACGGGCTGGAACATTCCGCGCGCGTTGGAGGAGGACGAGATCCTGGAGCTCATTGCGCGCTTTGCGCAGGCGGCCGTGCGCGCCGAACGCGCCGGCTTCGACTTTGCCGAACTGCACGCCGCGCATGGTTATCTGATCTTCCAGTTCCTCTCGCCGCTCTCCAACCAGCGGACGGACCGCTGGGGCGGGTCGCTGGAAAACCGCATGCGCTTTGCGGTCGAAATCGCCAGGGCGGTGAGGAAGGCCGCCCCGTCCATGATGCTGGGCGCGCGTCTTTCGGTGAAGGAATGGGTCGATGGCGGCTTCGACGTCGAGGACGCGATCGAAGTGGCCAAGGCGCTGAAGGCCGCAGGCATTGCCTATCTCTGCTGCTCCAGCGGCGGCAATTCACCTTTGCAGAAGCTGCCCGCCGGGCCAGGCTACCAGGTGCATCTGGCGGAAGCGGTGCGCAGCGGCGCCGATATCCCGACGCGCGCCGTGGGGTTGATCGACGACCCGAAGCAGGCCGAGGCGATCGTGGCCGATGGCCGCGCCGACATGGTGGCGCTGGCGCGCGCCTTCCTCGCGGACCCGCGCTGGGGCTGGCGCGCGGCAGCAACCTTCGGCGAAAAAATCCACCCGGCGCCGCAACTGGCGCGCTCGGTGACGACGATGCAGCACTGGATGAAGGCAGTAGGCTGAACCGCTGATCTCAAGTGGCTGCCGTCAGGGACTGGGACCTTTGGGCGCAGGGGCGCTGCCACGATTGCAACCAAATTGGCGGCTTTTGCGTTGGCCGCCATGATGGACAACAAGCCCTTTGAAAAGCCGGTGGTGGTCGAACTCGGCCATGTCGGCAAATATCGCCAGATCAGCACCACCCGCGAAGCCGCCGAGTGCCTGATGACCGTTTGGCCGCTCAATCGCGGTCCGCGGCATCGTGATGCTCTCGACACTTGCCTCAAAGTGCTGGAAGGATATCGTTCGATTGCGGATGCACGCCGCGCCCTGATCGAGGCAGCCAAGGAATCGGAAGTGCTGGTTCCCGAAGACCGGTTGCCTGACGGAAAGCTGCATTGAAGCAAGCTTCTCAACCGGAGGATTCCATGGCGAAGCTGACTTACAAGATCGTCGAGCATGATGGCGGCTGGGCCTACAAGGTCGGCTCGACCTTTTCGGAAACATTCCCGAGCCACCAGGAGGCGCTGCGCGCCGCCGAAATTGCTTCGGCCGAGCAACAGGTCGCCGGCACCACCGATGGTATCCAGTACGAGGATGCCGACGGCAAATGGCATGACGAGCTGGCCGACGGCCGCGACCGACCGCAAACCGAAGTCTCCGACTAGGGCCGTTCCAGGAAAGGGTTTTCCGTCCGATATTGCGTGAAGCCGATTTGGCCTCTACGCCCGCACCGCGGCCGACGATGTCCTTGCCCTCATGCCGGCCGCTGGCGGATGTGCTGATTACTTGCCGCAATACTGGTCGTTGACGTTCCCGTTGGCATTGGCGTCAGGTCCGGCCGTGTCCGAGGCGCATGGGCCGGCGGCACTGGGAGGATTGCCAACGGGGCCGTAGACTTCATTGCCCGAATAGATGCTGCCCGTGGTCGTGCGATCGACCGGAACGTCACGCTCGCTCGTGACTGGACGGTCACGGTGCCACCACCACCAATCATCGGACGACTGCGCCATCGCCGAGGTGGCCATGGCCAGCACAAGCGCCGAAGCTGCGATAACTTTCCTAAGCATTTGGAATCTCCATTTTTGTTGATCGCCGAAATGTTGACGGCAACGGGCTTGAAACCCTGGGTTGGGCGAGATGGTTCCGCGAGAAAAGCCAGGGTGGGGCAAGATGTCCGACACGTTTGTGTGACGGTCCCGTGAGCCGCCGGAGCGTTGCGGCGTGATGATCAGAGCGCTTTGTCGGATCACGCCGGCGAATGCGCGCGGCGACGCGTTCCGTGAAGGCGCCGCATTGCAGCCGCCCGCCGCCCGCGTTATCTCAGGCGACCTGTTCGCCGGAGCCCGCCATGCCTGAAATCGTCACCGCCGCCATGCTCGTCATCGGCGACGAGATCCTCTCCGGCCGCACCAAGGACAAGAATATCGGCCACCTCGCCGACATCATGACCGCGGTCGGCATCGACCTTAAGGAAGTGCGCATCGTACCGGACGAGGAGGACGAGATCGTCGCCGCCGTGAACGCCGTGCGCGCCCGCTACACCTATGTCTTCACCACCGGCGGCATCGGCCCCACCCATGACGACATCACGGCCGACTCCGTCGCCAAAGCCTTCGGCGTGCCCTGCGAATACGATGCCAAGGCCTATGCCCTGCTCGGAGCAAGCTATGCCCAGCGCGGCATCGAATTCACCGAGGCGCGCAAGCGCATGGCGCGCATGCCGCGCGGCGCCGACCATATCGACAATCCGGTGTCGGTTGCGCCCGGCTTCCGCATCGGCAATGTCCATGTCATGGCCGGCGTTCCAGCGATCTTCCAGGCCATGCTCGACAGTGTCGTGCCGACGCTGAAGACGGGTACGAAAATGCTCTCGGCCACGGTGCATTGCCCCTTCGGCGAAGGCCTGATCGGCGGACCGCTGGCCGACATCCAGAAGTCGCATCCCGAGACCATCATCGGCTCCTATCCCAAATATGGCGACGGCAAGTTCTGGACCGAACTCGTCGTGCGCGCCCGCAGCGAAGCGGCGCTGGAAGCCGCACGCAGGGACGTCGAGGCCATGGTGGCGGGCCTTGCGGCGGCAAGCTGATCCGGAACCAAGCGAGGCGCACTGACGTTTCTGGGACGACGCTTCGCGCCGGCGATCTGAGGGGCCGGAGGCGCACTTGCGTCGACAACTTGAAAGCCGACGCGCACCTGCGCCGACAAACTGAGGGACCTGTCATGCGCTTCAGGACGATCGTCGCCATTCTGCAGAACGAACAGGACGCCGAGCGTGTGCTCGACTACGCCGTCCCGCTCGCCGACCGGTTCGAGAGCCATCTTGTCGGCATCCACGCCGAGGCGCTTCCGGTGCCATACACGTCCGCCACCGGTTTTCCCGATACGGAGTTCCTGCAGGTGTCGGCCGAGATGAACAAGGAGCGCGCCGACAAGTTGCAGGCGGTCTTCTTGAGGCGCATCGAGGATTCCGGCCTGTCCTTCGAATGGCGCAGCCTGGAAAGCTTCTCCGGCGACAGCGCGCTGACCGGCCTGTCGAGCGTGCGCGCCGCCGATCTGATCATCGCCGCGCAGCGCGATACCGGAGGCGATCCGGGCGCCGATGTCGACACGCTGGTCTATGACGCCGGCCGGCCGGTGCTGGTCGTGCCGCATGCCGGGCCGCTCGTCACCACTTTCAGGCGGGTGTTGCTTGCCTGGAATGGCAGCAAGGAGGCGGCACGCGCCGCCTTTGACGCCCTGCCCTTCATCATCGAGGCGGACAAGACCGACATTCTCGTCATCGATCCGCCGGAGACGCTGGAGGAGTCCGCCGAGGCTGCCGGCGCCGAGATCGCGGCGGCCTTGTCCCGCCATGGCGCCAATGTCAGCGTTTCGGTGCAGAAATCGCAGGGTGCTTCGGTCGACGACATCATCCAGGCCAGGATTGCCGAATCCGGCGCCGATCTCCTGGTGCTCGGCGCCTACAGCCACTCCTGGCTGCGCCAGCTTTTATTCGGCGGCGTCACCCGCACAGTGCTGCGCACGTCGAACGTCGCGGCCTTCCTGTCGAGGTAACAAGTTCCACAGCCTTCGCCGGTCGCCACCTTGCCAAGGCCAGCGCTTTCCGGCTAATTCCGCGCGCATTCCATCGTATCTGCGCGCCAGCGGGGCGCGTGCCTTGCGGAGTGCGCGAACCATGTCCCTTCCCGAAAAAGCCTTTCCGGTCTCCTGGGACCAGTTCCATCGCGACGCACGCGCCCTTGCCTGGCGACTTGCCGGTGCCAACAAGGGGCAGTGGAAGGCAATCGTCTGCATCACCCGCGGCGGCCTGGTGCCCGCCGCCATCATTTCGCGCGAGCTCGGCATCCGGGTTATCGAGACGGTCTGCGTCGCCTCCTATCATGATTATACCAGCCAGGGTCAGTTGCAGGTGCTGAAGGAGATTTCGCCTTCCCTGCTCGCCGACGACGGCGCCGGCGTGCTCATCATCGACGATCTCACCGACACCGGCAAGACCGCGGGCATCGTGCGCGCCATGATGCCGAAGGCGCATTTCGCCACCGTCTATGCCAAGCCGAAAGGTCGGCCTCTGGTCGACACTTTCGTCACCGAGGTCAGCCAGGACACCTGGATCTACTTTCCTTGGGACATGGGCTTCACCTATCAGAAGCCGATCGCCGACGACCACGCCGGCTGATCGCCCCATCTTTTCCAACGGCCGATCGCAACGTTTTGGCTTAAAACTAAGCGTTTCGAACACAACTACTTATCAGGATCGACTTTTTCGGGTGCGAATCCCCGACGGTGTGAAGTTTTTTACTTTTAAAGCGCACAATTTGTCCTAGATTCGTAAGGTGGCAAACGATTCTGGAGGCTGGGGCAGCTCTCTTCATGTTGATGAGGCCGACAACGCACAGTTCCATGGCCGAAAGAGTCCAGCGGCTCTTCGGCACGGCGCCCTGTCGCCTGCAGGTTGCAGCCTTGCCATGGCGCAAGGCCGGCCATGGCATCGAGATCATGCTGATCACCAGCCGCGATACCGGACGTTGGGTTCTGCCCAAGGGCTGGCCCGAAGCCAGGGAACCGCTTTGCGAGGCCGCCGCCCGTGAAGCCGGCGAGGAAGCCGGGCTACGCGGCGCCATCTCGCATCTCGAGGCCGGCCGCTACTTTTACGCCAAGGTGTTGGCGTCCGGAGAGGAAGTGCCTTGCGAGGTGCTGGTATTCCCGCTCAAGGTCGACCGCGTCGCCGACCGCTGGAAGGAAAAGCGTGCGCGCATACGCAAATGGGTGAACTGCGCCGAAGCCGTTCAGATGGTCAACGAGCCCGATCTTTGCCAGATCATCGCCGATTTTTGCGCCGATCCCCATAAATTCGCCCCATAAATTCGACTGAGTGATCATCAGGTGTGCGGCCTGCCGATGTCGATTGCCGCGCACCCATGGGAAGTGCTCTGCTTTTGTTCCTGGCCGATTCGGCTACCCGGCGTTGATCGATGACGAATCCCGCACAACCACTCGACGAGAACGCCGGCGAACCGCGGCGTGAGCATCGCCAGCGTGTGCTCAAGGGCGGAACAATCATCACCGGCATCCAAAATTCCGAGGTGAGTTGCACCATCCGCAACCAGAACAGCGGCGGCGCCGAATTGAAAGTCGCACCCGAATCGCGCGTTCCCGATCGTTTTTTGCTTTACGTGCCGGTCGACGGCGTGGCCTATCGGACCGAAGTGCGCTGGCGCCGCAACGGCCGCGTCGGTGTCCGGTTCACCGGCACCGAGCCCAAACCCAAGCTGCATTACGGCTGACAGCGTGGTACATGCAGCGAGGGCATCCGGCCGAGGCCGGATACCCAGTATTCAGGCGACGAGCCCTTTGGTCAGCTCGAGCGCCTGACGCTCGAACAGCCGCCGGTAGATGCCGCCGTTAAGCCGGATCAGCTCGTCATGCGAGCCTTCCTCGACGATGCGGCCGCGGTCGAAGACCAGCAGCCGGTCAAGGGCCCGCACCGTCGAAAGCCGGTGCGCGATGACCAGGGTCGTGCGCCCGACCATCAGCCGTTCCATCGCCTTCTGGATCAGCACTTCCGATTCCGAATCGAGGCTCGATGTCGCCTCGTCGAGGATCAGGATGCGCGCATCCGCCAGGAAGGCGCGCGCGATCGCCACGCGCTGGCGCTCGCCGCCCGACAGTTTCACGCCGCGTTCACCGACCAGTGTTCCGTAGCCCTTGGGCAGGCCGGCGATGAAGTCGTGCGCGCTGGCGAGTTTCGCCGCGTGCTCGATTTCGGCCTGCGTGGCGCCCGGCCTGGCATAGGCGATATTCTCGGCAAGCGAGCGGTGGAACAAGATCGGCTCTTGCTGGACGATGGCGATCTGGCTGCGCAGCGACGCCTGCGCCACATCCGCGATGTCTTGGCCGTCGATCAGGATCCGACCGGCATTCACATCATAGAGGCGCTGGATCAGCTTGACGAAAGTCGTCTTGCCCGACCCCGAATGCCCGACCAGTCCAATGCGTTCGCCCGCCGCGATATCGACCGAGAAATCGCGGTAGAGCGGCAGCCGGTGATTGCCGTAGTGGAACGTCACCTTGTCGAAGGCTATGCGGCCGTCGGTGATCCGGATCGACGCGGCGGCCGGCCGATCCTCGATGCCGAGCGGTTCGGACTGGAAGTCGACCAGCTCCTCCATGTCGTTGATCGAGCGCTGCAGATTGCGGATATGGGTGCCGATGTCGCGCAGATAGCCCGCCAGCACGAAGAACGAGGTCAGCACGAAGGCGACGTCGCCTGCCGTCGCCTCGCCCCATGCCCACAGCATGAGCGCCAGACCGATCACAGCCGCCCGCATCAGGAGCAGCATCGCTCCCTGCGTGGTGCCGTTGATCGTGCCGCGCACCCAGGTACGGCGGGTTCGCAGGCGCCATTTGGCGACGACGCGGGCAAGGCGCGCTTCCTCGCGAGCCTCGGCGCCGAAACCCTTGACCACAGCGTTGCAGCTCACCGCATCGGCCAGCGAGCCGCCGAGACGCGTGTCCCAGCTGTTGGCAAGGCGCGCCGCCGGCGCGACGTAACCAAGCGACAGCATGGCCGTGACGGTGATGAACAGCACCGAACCGGCCGCCACCGCCGCGCCCATCATCGGCCAGAACCAGCCGAGCAGCAGCGTCGAGCCGACAAGCATGACGACGGACGGCAGCAGCGCGATCAGAATCGTGTCGTTGAGCAGATCGAGCGCCCACATGCCGCGCGTCACCTTGCGCACGGTCGACCCGGCAAAGCTGTTGGCATGCCAGTCGGTCGAAAACCGCTGTACCCGATGAAAGGCATCGGCGGCGATGTCCGACATCATCTTGAGCGTCAGCTCGACTATTCCCATGAAGGCGGCGTTGCGCAGCACGACACCGGCCAGCGCCAGCGCCATCAGCGTGAAGAACGCAGCAAGCGCGGCATTCCAAGCAACCGTGTCGGCGCCGGCGCTGCTGGCGACCGCGTCGACCAGCCGGCCGGAATAGAGCGGCGTCAGCACGTCGGCGAGCGTCGAGAGCAGGAACCCGCCCATGATCAGCGAAAGCCGCCACGGCTGGCGCCGCCAATGACTGAGCGTGAAGCCGAGCACGCTGCGAAAGGCGCTTGCGCGCAGGTCGATCTTGAAACGAGCCATGATATCATCCGGGCGCAAGCGAGCCCGGTCCCGGTAAAGTCAGATTGGAAAAACCCGCGTCGGCGCCACAGGCGCCCTGCAATGCGGAGGTTCGATATGGCTGACCGCCCGTCTGGAGGCGGCGGCCGGCAGCGAATACCTGTTCTGCGGCTGGCTATCCGAATAAACTTCGGAGCACCGGCGCATACTTAGTCGTCGCGGCCTCGCATAACGATGTCAAATCCTGGCATTCGGCCCTCCCGGAAAGGGATCGCGGAGAGGTTCTTATAGAGACGCCGCGTCGCGCCGCCAAGGCGGGCCGTAGTTAAAAAGGCATCTGGTCCAAGCACTGGGATGAATTTGCAACAGTGGCGGCGCGGCGTCGACGGCCGCTCAGGGCTCGCGCTCCAGCCGCATGTAGCGGCCGTCGGTCGATGTCTTGAACCCGAACTTCTCATAGAGACTGTGGGCATCGCTGGTCGAGAGACTCCAATGCGACACGGTCCTTACTTCGGGGTGATCGATGAGCGCCTGCACCAGACGCTTGCCGATGCCCCGCCCGCGATGCTCCGGCCAGATGATGACGTCGGCAATATAGGCAAACACCGTGTAGTCGGTGATCGCGCGGGCAAAACCTACCTGCTCGCCGTCCATATAGGCGCCTGCGCATAGCGAGTTGGCGAAGGCGCGGTGATGCATCTCGTCGCTGCGCGCGCTTCCCCAATAGCTGGCCATCAACTGGTCGGACGTCGCCCGGAAGTCGATCCGGGAGTGGTCGAAGCTGATTTCAAGGTTGCGCATTGACTGGGCCGCGACGCTGTATTCGATGAAACCCGGCCTAGCCGCGATCCCTGAAGCGGTTGGTGATCGGGTAGCGGCGGTCGCGGCCGAAATTCTTCCGGGTGATCTTCACGCCCGGCGCCGCCTGCCGGCGCTTGTACTCGGCGATATAGAGCAGGTGCTCGATGCGTGTCACCGTCGCCCGGTCATGGCCGCGCGCGACAATGTCGTCGACACCCATTTCGTTCTCGACCAGGCACTCGAGAATGTCGTCCAGCACCGGATAGGGCGGCAGCGAATCCTGGTCGGTCTGGTTCTCGCGCAGCTCGGCCGAGGGCGCCTTGTCGATGATGTTCTTCGGGATCACTTCGCCGGAGGGGCCGAGCGCACCCGGCGGCACATACGAATTGCGCCAGCGCGAAAGCGCATAGACCTGCATCTTGTAGAGGTCCTTGATCGGGTTGAAACCGCCATTCATGTCGCCATAGAGCGTGGCGTAGCCGACCGACATCTCGCTCTTGTTGCCGGTGGTGACGACCATCGAGCCGAACTTGTTCGAGATCGCCATCAGGATGGTGCCGCGCGCCCGGCTCTGCAGGTTCTCCTCGGTGATGCCCTCCTTGGTGCCTTCGAAAAGCTGCGTCAGCGCGTGCATGAACCCTTCGACCGGCTCGTGGATCGGCACGATGTCGTAGCGGCAGCCGAGCGCGCGGGCACAATCCTCGGCGTCCTTCAAGGAGTCCTTCGAAGTATAGCGGTAAGGCATCATCACCGCGCGCAGCCGTTCTTCGCCGAGCGCATCGACGGCAAGGGCGGCGCAAATCGCCGAATCGATGCCGCCGGAGAGGCCGAGCACCACATTCTTGAAGCCGTTCTTGTTGACGTAGTCACGCAGGCCGAGCATGCAGGCGCGGTAGTCGGCCTCTTCCTTTTCCGGGATCTTCGACATCGGGCCTTCCGAGCAGACCCAGGTCTCGCCTTTTCTCTTCCACGTCGTGACGTCGACTGCCTCCTCGAACTGGCTCATCTGGAAGGCTAGCGTCTTGTCTGAACCTATGGCAAACGAGGCGCCGTCGAAGATCAGCTCGTCCTGGCCGCCCAACTGGTTGGCGTAGATCATCGGCAGGCCGCACTCGATGACCTGGCGAATGACGATCTGATGGCGCACTTCGATCTTGGCGCGGTAATAGGGCGAGCCATTCGGCACCAGCAGGATTTCGGCGCCGCTTTCGGCCAGCGTCTCGCAGACGGCGACATCGCCCCAGATGTCCTCGCAGATCGGGATGCCCAGCCGCACGCCGCGGAAGTTGATCGGGCCCTGCAGCTCCGGTCCGGCCTGGAAGACGCGCTTTTCGTCGAACTCGCCATAGTTCGGCAGGTCGAGCTTGTAGCGCTCGGCGATGATCTTGCCGCCGTCGGCGAAGACAATCGAATTGTGGGTGCCGCTCTTGCGCTTCAGCGGCGTGCCTATGATGACGCCGGGGCCGCCATCGGCCGTATCCCCAGCGAAATCCTCCGCCGCCTTTTCGCAGGCCCTCAGGAAGGCCGGCTTCAGCACCAGATCCTCCGGCGGATAACCGGCGAGGAAGAGCTCTGTGTAGAGCACAAGGTCGGCGCCCTGGCGGGCGGCATCCGCCCTCGCCTCGCGCGCCTTGGCGAGGTTGCCGGCAACGTCGCCGACAGTCGGGTTGAGCTGGGCGACGGCGATGCGCAGAATATCGGGAGCGGTCATGGAGTGGATGTAGCGTGACCGAAATCGCCGGGCAATGGTGATTGCTTGTACCAAATCCGCGATGCGCGGATGCGATCAGGCCTAGTCGTTCATGTACTCGCTCAACGCTTCCACGGACCGGTTCTCGCCGATCGACATTGCCAGGATGCGCGAGATGTGCCGGCGCGGCAGACCTGTCTTTGCCGCCCATTGGTTGATCTGCGCCTGGATCCTGTCGAGGTCCCGCTTCGAGGTCGGGTTTTCGGCAATGTCGAGGCCGGCGTCGCGAAGTGCGGCCGCCATGTCGGCCGAGACGACAAACGTGTCCCATTCCAGCCAGCGCAAAAAATACTGGCCCGTATTGCCCCCGAGCCGGCTGCCATTTTTTGCAAGATAAGCCGTCAGCCCGACCTGATCGTCGGCCGGCCATTCGGCGACGAATTTGCCGAAAGAGCCATGCTCCTTCGACACGCGATCGACGAAGGCGGCGTTGTCGCGCACCGATTTGATCTTCTGCGGATTGCGCACGATGCGGCTGTCGGAGGCCAGTTCATGCCAGAAATCGTCCGGCTGGAACAAAAGCCGCTTCGGCTCGAAGCCGAGGAAGGCTTCCTCGAAGCCCGGCCATTTCTGCTCGATGACGCGCCAGACGAAGCCGGCGGCGAAGATGCGCTCGGCCATGGCCGACAGGATGCGGTCGTCGGTAATTTTCGCCACCGCCGCATTGTCGGGCATCGGTCCGAGCAGCGAGATAAGTGCTGCCTCGCCGCCCTTGCGCTTTGCCGCCCGGGCACGGATTTTCTGGAAGTCGATCATTTGATCCTCGCCTGTCCCGGTCAATCTATCACTTCCAGTCGAGGCCGGTAGCCTCTACCTCTATTCCAGCTCTGGACGATGGAGACAACGCATGAACAAGACGGTCGAGGATCTGGCGAATCGCTGGCTGAAGCGAAGGAAGGACGGCCTGAGTCCGCTCGAGAGCCGGGTGCTGCAATCGACGCTCGAGCGTACCACCATCACCAGGGACACCAACAAGGCGGTCGCCTTTCACCAGACCTTCGGCGACCGCATCGCCGACACGATCGCGAGGATCGGCGGTTCCTGGTCCTTCATTCTCGGCTTCCTCGCCTTTCTTGCCCTGTGGACCGCAGGCAATGCCTGGCTTTTGACGCGAGAGGCCTTCGACCCCTACCCGTTCATCTTCTTGAACCTTGTGCTCTCCATGGTCGCCGCGCTGCAGGCGCCGGTGATCATGATGTCGCAGAACCGCCAGACCGAGCGTGACCGCATCGACGCCGCGCACGACTACGAGGTCAATCTGAAGGCGGAAATCGAGATCATGGCCCTGCATGAAAAGCTGGACGAATTGCGCCACAGCGAGATCATCGGCATGCGCGAGGAAATTCTGCGCATGGCCGAGCAGATCAGGCGGATCGACGAAAAACTGTCGGCGCGGTCCGCAACGCAATGACCGAGACCATCCATCGTCTCATCGAGCAATACGGGCTCATTGCGGTCTTCCTGGGCTGCGTCGCCGAGGGCGAGAGCGCTGCCATCCTCGGCGGCTTTTTTGCGCATCAGCACGTTTTCGTGCTCTGGCAGGCATTCCTGGCTGCATTCCTCGGCGCCTTTGCCGGCGACACGTTTTTCTTCACCCTCGGCCGCAGCTTTGCCGACCATCCCTATGTCGTCGGCTTTCGCAAGCGGCCCGGCTTCGGCCGTGCCTACCATCTGCTCAACACCCATCCCAATATTTTCGTGCTGACCAATCGCTACATCTACGGAATGCGCCTTGTCGGCGGGATCGCCGCCGGACTTTCAACCGTGTCGGTGCCGCGCTTTGTGATCTTGAATGCCCTCTCGTCAGCGGTCTGGGCGTGCCTGTTCGGTACCGTCGGCTATGTCTTCGGGCTGGGCGCGGAGCATATTGTCGGCCAGGCGTTCGCCCGCCACGAGCGGCTTCTTATCGCGCTGGCGGTTGGTGCTGGCGTCGCCATTCTCGCCTGGATAGTTGCGCATATCTTTGCCGCACGGGAGCGCGCCAGGGATGCGAGGCAGGACCAGGCAAAATCCTAGACCTGCTTCCATATCCTAAGCCTGTTTCAAGCCGAAAGATCAGATCGGCGCGCCGACGATGCGCTCGATGATCGCTAGGCCCCAGACGCCGCCAGCAATCACGATTGAAATCAGCACCGCCAGCGAGCCGCAATCCTTGGCCAGCTGTATGTCGATGTGGAATTCACGCGAGATCGCGTCGCACGCCGCCTCGATACCGGTATTGAGCACTTCGATCATGATCAGCAGCAGGACCGCGCCGATCAGCAAGGCATAGCCGCGCCAGGACACCGAGATGAACCAGCCGGCCGGCAAGGCGAGCACGAACAGCATCAACTCCTGCTGGAAGGCCTTCTCGTGAGCAGCCAGTTTGCGGAAGGCCCGCACCGAATTGATGAATGCATCGAGCAGCCGCTGCATGCCCAGCCCCTTTCCGAGTCACCGGCAGGAATTATCGCAATGGCCGGATCAATGGAATAAGGCAGGCGCTCCAAAATTCACTCTTGCGCGACCTTCAGCGTCGGCGTCGACCTTTCGAACTGCGGCAGCCCGTCGTCGATCGAATAATAGTCGCCCTTGTCGCTGACGAAGATATGGCATTCGCCCTGAAGTTGGGTCGGTTTGTCGAACGAACCCGCCAGAACCGAAACATAGGCGTCATCGTTTGGCTTCCAGAACAGCACCGAACCGCATATCCGGCAAAAGCCGCGCCTGGCAAAGGAGGACGCCTCGTACCAGGTGATGTTTTCAACGCCTTCGACTTGGATGTCGGTGTCGGAGACGTTGGTTGCAGCGTAGAAATGTCCGCTCTGCTTGCGGCATTGCGAGCAGTGGCAGTAGATCACGCCGCGCAGCTGGCCTTTCGTCGTGAAGCGCACCGCTCCGCAAAGGCAAGATCCGCTGTGATTGTCACCCATTGCGCACTCCTTCGACGCGATCCGAGCCTGTCGTCTCCCGCCAGGATTCCAGTTTTGCGCGGATCGGGCACAGGCAAAAGCGACATCGGAGAGACGCGTTTCAGAGTATGGGCCAGCAGCGTACTGCATCCTGAGGTAGTGAAATAAGCGCGGAAATGCGGGGCGTTAAGGAAACATTAGCGCAAATGCATTTAAAGTTTTCGCAAGCAGGGGTCGTGATTTGGGGACATGCCTTTGCAGCTTGATTCTGATTCAAATCCCCGCCTGGGCGACATCCGGCAAAAGTCTGCGGTCGGCCTGAAGGGGTAGTGAGCATGCAGCCGGCAGCCGTTCCCGCCGATAGGAACACCGACATAGCCAGCACCGTCGTGACGACCATGCGCCAGCTCGGTGTGCTTGGCCTGCCGCGCAACTATGAAATCTTCTACGAGGCGCTGTGCGGCGGCAACCACGAGCTCAGCCTTGCCGTGGTCTCGCTGAGCAACCGGCCGACCCAGGAAGACCTGGACCGCATCGGACGCACCTTTTTTGCGCAGCACCATGGCCCCGCCATCGTCGAGCATGCGCGCGACGTGATCGCCAAGGAGCTTGAGGATATTGCCGCACTGTTGCGCAGCGAACGCACACATATCGAGAAGTACGGCCGCATCCTTGACGAGACATCGAGCGGCCTGAGCAATCGCAGCCTGCTTTCGCAGGAATTGCTGCACAAGATTGCCGGCGCCATGTCGGCCGCCACCAATTCGACGCTCGATAACAACCGCCAGATCTCCAGCACGCTCAGCGAGAAGACCGCCGAACTCGAAAGCGTCAAGTCGAAGCTCGAGGAATACAAACAGCTCGCCAACACCGATCCGCTCACCCAGCTCAGGAATCGGCGCGCCTTCGACAAGGAGATCACCCGCATCTACAACAGCAATCGCGGCATCCTCTTCAATGCCTTGATCCTGGCCGACATCGACCGTTTCAAGGACATAAACGACCGTTACGGCCATCCTGTCGGCGACAGGATCATCCAGATCATCGCTGACATCTTCCAGTCCAGCATTCGCGCCGACATGTTTGTCGCCCGCACCGGCGGCGAGGAATTCGCGCTCATCGTCGAAGGTGCCAGCGAGGACATCACCTACGAGATCGCCGAGCGCATCCGCGTGCTGATCGAGCAGACGCCGTTCACCAGCAGCCAGACCGGCATGAACTATGGCACCGTGACCGTGTCGATGGGCATCTGCATGGCCTCGGAGGCCGACAGCCCCGAAGACCTCTACACCAAGGCCGACCGGGCGCTTTATCGTTCGAAGGTGAGCGGCCGCAACCGCGTGACCAGGCATTCCGCCATGGCCGCCCGCGCCGGCAAGGGCTGGCTGCTGTACAAGAAGGACTGATGTCCGGTCCGCAACCGCGTCAAGCGGAAATTTTGCCTCATTCCCTTTCCAAGTGAATTTTAGCGGACTATATTTTCCACAGAAATGAAAGGGTGCGCTCATGCAACGTCCAGTCGCCGCCGCGACGGCGGCGGAAAATGCCGTCATCACCAAGGCCACGCTGCGCGCGGCCGACATGCTCGACATCACCGCCAGGACGCTCGCCTCGGTCATCGGCGTGTCGGAGGCAACGGTCTCGCGCATGCGCAGGCAAGAATTCCTGCTTGAGCACGGCACCAAGCCATTCGAGCTCGCCGTGCTGTTTGTCCGGCTGTTCCGCTCGCTCGACGCCATCGTCGGCGGCGACGAGACTGTCGCCCGGGCGTGGCTGAAGAACACCAACACGGCGTTCGACGGCACGCCGCTGGAAAAGATCCTCACCATAGCCGGACTTGTCGATGTCATTGCCTATCTGGACTCCCGACGCGCTCTCGTCTGAGGCCGCCCGACTCGAAGGCAAATATTGGCGCATGGTCGAGGCGCAGCACCGCGTCTCGACGCTGAAGCTTGTCGACACGCTCGACGAGCAGGCGCTGCTGGAAGACCTCATCGAGGACACCAAGCCGCGGATCCCGCTCGAATGCCGCCATCTCCACTATCTGCTGGCGACGCCCTTCCGCTACGGCTCGGTCTATCCGTACGGCTCGCGCTTCCGCCGCGCCGGCAGGACGTTGGGCGTCTACTATGCCGCAGAAACCGTGCTGACGGCGGTGGCGGAGATGGCCTTCTACCGCCTGCTGTTCTTCGCCGAATCGCCTGCAACGCCGTGGCCGCACGACGCGGCGGAGTATACGGCCTTCGCGGCGGCGATAAAATGCGAGAAGGCTGTCGACCTTACCAGGCCGCCGCTCGACCGCGACGAGAAGGCATGGACCGATCCGACTGACTACAATGCCTGCCAGGCCATTGCCGACGTCGCGCGCGAGGCGGAAATGCAGGCGATCCGCTACCGCTCGGTGCGCGACCCCAAAGGCGCCAATGTGGCGCTGCTGACCTGCCGCGGCTTTGCCAGGCCGAAGCCGCTGGAGCCGCAAACCTGGCGCATCCGCATCGGTTCGTTCGGCATCCAGGCTATCTGCGAATTCCCGGAAAAACGCATCGGCTTCCCGCGCACGGCCTTCGCCGATCCGCGGCTGGCCGACCTGCGCTGGGAGCGCGGACGGTAGGCAAAGCGCCGCCCGAGGCCGGCGCTTTCATCAACGGATTCTGCCGGCCTATTCGGCTGCTTGCGTGCTCGGCTGGCGGGCGTGGCTCTTCTTCAACAGGTCAGAGACCAGGAAGGCGAGCTCGATCGCCTGGTCGGCGTTGAGGCGCGGATCGCAGTGCGTGTGGTACCGGTCCTGGAGGTCTTCCGCCGTGATGGCGCGGGCGCCGCCCGTGCATTCGGTGACGTTTTTGCCGGTCATCTCGACATGGATGCCGCCCGGATGCGTGCCTTCGGCGCGGTGCACCTCGAAGAAGGTCTGCACTTCCTTCAGGATACGGTCGAATGGCCGCGTCTTGTAGCCTGCCGCCTCGATTGTGTTGCCATGCATCGGGTCCGACGACCACACCACATTGCGGCCTTCCTGCTTCACCGCCCGCACAAGCTTCGGCAGATGCTCGGCAACCTTGTCGGAGCCGAAGCGCGCGATCAGCGTCAGCCGGCCTGGCTCGTTCTCGGGGTTGAGCAGGTCGATCAGCTCGAGCAGGCCGTCCGACGTCAGCGACGGTCCGCATTTCAGGCCGAGCGGGTTCTTGATGCCGCGGCAGTATTCGACATGCGCATGGTCGGGCTGACGCGTGCGGTCGCCGATCCAGATCATGTGGCCGGAGGTGGCGTACCAGTCGCCCGAGGTCGAATCGACGCGGGTCAGCGCCTCTTCGTAGCCGAGCAGCAGCGCCTCGTGGCTGGTGTAGAAATCGGTCTCGCGCAGCGCGAAATTGGTTTCGGAGGTGATGCCGACCGCGCGCATGAAATCCATCGTCTCGGTGATGCGGTTGGCAAGCGACTCGTATTTCTCGCCCTGCGGACTGTCGGCGACGAAGCCCAGCATCCAGCGGTGCACGTTCTCCAGGCTGGCATAACCGCCTTGCGCGAAGGCGCGCAGAAGGTTGAGCGTCGCCGCCGACTGGCGGTACGCCATCTCCTGGCGAGCCGGATCGGGGATGCGCGACCTGGCGTCGAACTCGATGCCGTTGATGATGTCGCCGCGGTAGCTCGGCAGCGTCACGCCGGCCTTGGTCTCGTTGTCGGACGAGCGCGGCTTGGCGAACTGGCCGGCGACGCGGCCGACCTTCACCACCGGCTGCGCGCCGGCGAAAGTCAGCACCACCGACATCTGCAGGAAGACGCGGAAGAAGTCGCGGATGTTGTCGGCGCCATGCTCGGCGAAGCTTTCGGCACAGTCGCCGCCTTGCAGCAGGAAGGCCTCGCCGGCCGCGACGGCAGCCAGCTGCTTCTTCAGCTTGCGCGCCTCGCCGGCGAACACCAGCGGCGGAAAGGTGGCGAGCTGGGCTTCCGTGGCCTTCAGCGCCGCAAGGTCCGGATAGGCCGGGACCTGCTTGATCGGCTTTGCTCTCCACGAATTCGGCGACCATTTCGTCATCGATGCACCCAACGCTCTTTCCGCAGACGCTTCGCCCGCTACCCAAGCCCCTTGAGGGGTGGCGGCTCCATACACGAAGCCGATTTCCTATTCTAGACGGGATTTTCGGCAGTGGCGAATGCTGTGCGCCTGCGAAAGTGTCGCCTTATGCCGCCTTATCCACCAATCGCGCCAGCTGCGTCATCACCACGGCCGAGCCGGCCAGCCGCTTTTCGGCACTCGGCCAGTCGCGGATGAAGACGACGCTGTGGTCAGCCCTGATCTTGGCCAGCGAGCCCTGCTCGCCGATGAACTTGACCAGCCCGACCGGATCGGGGAACTCGCGCCTGCGGAAATGGATGACGACGCCCTTGGGGCCGGCGTCGAGCTTCTCGACATTGGCCTTGCGGCAGAGCGCCTTGATGAAGACGATCTTCAACAGATGCGTCACCTCCTGCGGCAGCGGCCCGAAACGGTCGATCAGCTCGGCGCCGAAGGCGTCGATCTCCTCGGTTGTTTCGAGATCGCCGAGGCGGCGGTAGAGCGCCAGCCGAAGCTGCAGGTCCGGCACATAGCTTTCGGGGATCATCACCGCGGTGCCGACGGCGATCTGCGGCGACCAGCCGCCGTCCTGCACCTCGCCGGAATCCTTCACCTCGGCAACCGCCTCCTCCAGCATCTGCTGGTAAAGCTCGAACCCGACCTCCTTGATGTGGCCGGACTGCTCTTCGCCGAGAAGATTGCCGGCGCCCCTGATGTCGAGGTCGTGGCTGGCGAGCTGGAAGCCGGCGCCGAGCGTGTCAAGCGACTGCAGCACCTTCAGCCGGCGCTCGGCGGTGTCGGTCAGCTTGCGGTTCGCCGGCAGGGTGAATAGCGCATAGGCCCGCACCTTGGAGCGCCCGACGCGGCCGCGCAGCTGGTAAAGCTGCGCCAGTCCGAACATGTCGGCGCGATGCACGATCAGCGTGTTGGCGGTGGGGATATCGAGCCCGGATTCCACGATCGTCGTCGACAGAAGCACGTCGTACTGGCCATCGTAGAAGGCGTTCATGATGTCGTCGAGCTCGCCCGGCGGCATCTGGCCGTGCGCCACCGCGACCTTCAGCTCCGGCACGGATTCCCTCAGGAAATCCTGGATTTCCGAAAGATCGCTGATGCGTGGCACAACATAGAAGGAGTGGCCGCCGCGATAGCGCTCGCGCAGCAGCGTCTCGCGGATGACCAGCGGGTCGAAGGGCGAGATGAAGGTGCGCACCGCCATGCGGTCGACCGGCGGCGTGGCGATCAGCGAAAGTTCGCGCACGCCGGTCAGCGCCAATTGCAGAGTGCGCGGGATCGGAGTCGCCGACAGCGTCAGCACATGCACGTCGCTCTTGAGGTCCTTCAGCCGCTCTTTGTGCTTGACGCCGAAATGCTGCTCCTCGTCGATGATCAGCAGTCCGAGATTCTTGAACGAGATCGAGCTGCCGAGCAGCGCGTGGGTGCCGACGACGATATCCACCATGCCCTCGGCAATACCTTTCTTGGTCTCGGCCAATTCCTTGGAGCCTACCAGGCGCGACGCCTGCGCCACCCGGATCGGCAAGCCGTAAAAGCGCTGCGAGAAAGTCTTGAAATGCTGCCGCGACAGCAAGGTCGTCGGCACCACCACCGCGACCTGGAAGCCTTCCATCGCCGCGATGAAGGCGGCGCGCAGCGCCACTTCCGTCTTGCCGAAGCCGACATCGCCGCAGACCAGCCGGTCCATCGGCTTGCCGGCGCCGAGGTCGTCCATGACCGAATCGATCGCCGTCTGCTGATCGTCGGTCTCCTCGTAAGGAAACCGCGCCGAGAACTCGCCGTAGAGGCCCTCGGCGGGAATCATGCTGGGCGCGGAGCGCATCTGCCGCTCCGCGGCGATGCGGATCAGCTGGCCGGCCATTTCGAGCAGGCGCCGCTTCAGCCGCGCCTTGCGCGACTGCCAGGCGCCGCCGCCCAGTTTGTCGAGCGTCGCTTCGGCCGAATCCGAGCCGTAGCGCGACAAAAGCTCGATGTTCTCCACCGGCAGGAACAGCCGGTCGTCGCCTGCATAATGGATTTCCAGGCAATCATGCGGCGCGCCCACCGCCTCGATGGTGCGCAGCCCGACGAAACGGCCGATGCCGTGATCGGCATGGACGACGATATCGCCCGACGACAGCGAAGAAGCCTCGGCGATGAAATCGGAAGCCCGCTTCTTGCGCTTCGAGCGCCGGATCAGCCGATCGCCGAGGATATCCTGTTCGGCGACGACGACCATGCTGTCGGTCTCGAAGCCGGATTCGAGCGGCAGCACGGCGAGCCCCGCCTGCCCCGGTTCCAGCTTCGCGGCTTCCGCGAGCGAAGCAACCGGCTTGAGGTTGCCGAGATGATGCTCGGCAAGAATCTGGCCGAGCCGGTCGAGCGAGCCCTCCGTCCAGCCGGCGACAATCACCTGGCGGCGCGCAGCGCGCTCATCGGCGATGTGTTTTACCACGACATCGAAGACGTTGATGTTGGGATCGGCGCGTTCCTCGGCGAAGCTGCGGCCGTGGCGCGAGCCGGCATGGAAGACTTTTTTGCCGCCCACATCGGGTGCATCGAAGACGGTGAAGTCGATGTCTTCGCGCGGGCCGAGCGAAGCCTTGAGATTCTCCGGCGAGAGGTAGAGCAGATCCGGCGCTACCGGTTTGTAGGGCACGGCGTCCTTCAGCGCGGCGTCCGCCTGCTTCCGGCGCGCCTCATAATGGTCGAGGATCAGCGTGTGGCGTTCGGCCAGCGCCTCATGCGCCAGATGGTCGAACACCACCGGCGCATCCGGCAGATATTCGAAGACGGTTTCCAGCCGTTCGTAGAAGAAGGGCAGCCAATGCTCCATGCCGGCAAAGCGGCGCCCTTCGCTGACCGCGGCATAAAGCGCGTCATCGCGTGTCGGCGCGCCGAAGGCCTCGATATAGGCGCGACGGAAGCGGCTGATCGTCTCCGGCGTCAGCGCCACCTCGCTCATCGCCTGCAGCGCCATCGACTTGCGCTGCCCGGTGGTGAGCTGCGTCGCCACGTCGAAGACGCGGATCGATTCCAGCGTGTCGCCGAAAAAATCCAGCCGCAGCGCCTCGCTCCAGCCGGGCGCGAACAGGTCGAGAATGCCGCCGCGCACCGCGAACTCGCCGAGGCCGCGCACCGTCGGCACGCGTTCGAAACCGGAGACCTCCAGCCGCGCGACCAGCGCATTCATGTCGATCTGGTTGCCTGGCCTGGCATGAAAAGTCTGCGCCTCGATCAGCTCGGCCAGCGGCACGCGCTGCAGCAGCGCGTTGGCCGTCGTCAGGATGACGGCGCGATGCGGCTTTTTCGCCAGCGCGATCATGGCGGAGAGCGCATCGAGCCGCCGTGCGGCGGCATCCGCGCCCGGCGAGACGCGGTCGTAAGGCAGGCAATCCCAGGCGGGCAGCTCCAGCACGGGCAGGCCAGGGTCCGCAAAGGCCAACGCCTCGATGATTGCCGGCAGCCGCTGGCCGTCGCGTGCCACGAACAGCACCGGCTTGTCGGGCGCGATCTCGTGCGCCGTCCGCACCAGCGCGAAGGCTTCGTAGCCGTCGGCAACGCCGTCGACGATGAACTGGCCGGCGCGGCCCTTCGGCAGGCCGATGGAAGGAATGAGGCTCATGGATAGGCGTTTTTCAAAATGTCATGGTCCGGCGCGACGCCAGGATTTTCTGCAGCACCGCGCAATCGATATCGCCCGGAACCGGGCGCTCGCCGGTGATCAACGGCAGGAATTCAGTGTCGGGGATTTCGAGGAGCTTTTCATATTGGTCGATTTCGTCGCCGGTCAAGGCGTCGATCTCGGCATCGGCGAAGGAGCCGAGAACGAGGTCCATCTCGCGCATGCCGCGATGCCACGAGCGGAACAGGAGCTTGCGGCGGCGGGCATCCAGCCCCTCGCTCGATCGTTTCGTTCCGGTCATTGCGCCGCATCCCTGTTCCAAGCGGCGCATATAGCGTGGATAGAGAGCGGTGTCAGCCTTGCGCTGCGGCTGTCGCAACCTAAGCTGACAACATGCGTCCTTCCATCCTCGATCCGCTGTTCGTCCCGATCACCTCGCTTGCCGGCGTCGGGCCGAAGGTCGGCTTGCTGATCGAGAAAGTGGTGCCGGCCGATCTCGGCGATCGCGCCGCTCGCGCGGCCGACCTGCTGTTCGTCCTGCCCAACACGGTAATCGATCGCCGCAACCGGCCGGGCATCGCGCTTTCGGCCGAGGGCCAGATCGTCACGCTCGAAGTGCGCATCGACCGCCACCAGCCGCCGCCGCGCGGCAACAGATCGGTGCCCTATCGGGTCTATGCGCATGACGACACCGGCGAGATCGCGCTGACCTTTTTTCACGCCCACGCCGCCTATCTCGAAAAGGCGATGCCGGTGGGCGAACATGTCGTCATCTCCGGCCGCATGGAATGGTTTAACGGCCGCCCGAGCATGGTTCATCCCGACCATATCGCGCTGGCCAGCGAGGCCGAGGGCCTGCCGCTGGTCGAACCGGTCTATCCGCTGACGGCCGGCCTGTCGGCCAAGGTGCTGCGCCGCGCCATCGGCCAGGCGCTCGGCCGGCTGCCGGAACTGCCGGAATGGCAGGACGACGCCTTTATGCTCCGCCAGAGATTCCCGGCCCTCGGCGATGCGCTTGCTCGCATCCATCATCCGGCCGATCCGATCGACGTCGCCGTCGAAGGACCGGCCTGGCGGCGGCTTGCCTATGACGAATTGCTGGCCGGCCAGGTGTCGCTGGCCCTGGTGCGATCGAAAATCCGCCGGCTGTCGGGCCGCCCTCTTGTCGGCGACGGCCGCATCGTCGAGAAGCTGCGCGACGCCCTTCCCTACAAGCTGACGCCGTCGCAGGAATTCGCGCTGGCCGAAATCAATGCCGATCTCGCCGATCCAGAGCGCATGCTGCGCCTGCTGCAAGGCGACGTTGGCTCCGGCAAGACGGTCGTCGCGCTGCTCGCCATGGCGCGCGCGGTCGAGGCAGGCGGCCAGGCTGCGCTGATGGCGCCGACCGAAATCCTGGCGCGTCAGCATCTGGCGACGATCGCGCCGCTGGCCGAGAAAGTCGGCCTGCGCCTCGCCATCCTGACCGGCCGCGAGAAAGGCCGCGAACGGACCGAGACGCTGGAAGGCCTCGCCAGCGGCGCAATCGACATCGTCGTCGGCACCCATGCGCTGTTCCAGGAAAGCGTGACGTTCCACGACCTCGTCCTTGCCGTCGTCGACGAGCAGCACCGCTTCGGCGTCCACCAGCGGCTGGCGATCACCGCTAAGGGCGACGCGCCCGACATGCTGGTGATGACGGCTACGCCGATCCCGCGCACGCTTGTGCTCACCGCCTTCGGCGACATGGATGTCTCCAAGCTCACCGAAAAACCGGCCGGCCGCCAGCCGATCCGCACCGTCACCTTGCCGATGGAGCGGCTGGACGAACTGGTCGGGCGCATGCAGGACGCCGTCGCCGAGGGCCAGAAGATCTACTGGATCTGCCCGCTGGTCGAGGAATCCGAGGATATAAAACTGATGTCGGCGGAAGACCGCTTCGCTTCGTTGAAGCCGCTGTTCGGCGACCGGATCGGCCTCGTGCACGGCCGCATGAAAGGCGCCGAGAAGGACGAGGCGATGCGCGCCTTCAAGCAAGGCGAGACACGCATACTCATCGCTACCACGGTCATCGAGGTCGGCGTCGACGTGCCGGATGCCACGATCATGGTCATCGAGCATGCCGAACGCTTCGGCCTCGCTCAGCTGCACCAGCTGCGCGGCCGCGTCGGGCGCGGCGCCAAGCCTTCCTCCTGCGTGCTGCTCTACAAGGAGCCGCTCGGCGAGACGGCGAAACGCCGGCTTTCGGTGATGCGCGAGACCGAAGACGGCTTCCTCATCGCGGAGGAGGATCTGAAGTTGCGTGGCGAAGGCGAGTTGCTGGGCACGCGACAGTCGGGCACGCCGGGCTTCCAGGTGGCGCGCATCGAATTCCATGCCGACCTGCTCGAGGCAGCGCGCGACGATGCAAGGCTGGTCCTGTCGCGCGATCCGGAACTGCAATCCGCGCGCGGCGCGGCGTTTCGCCTTCTGCTTTACCTGTTCGGGCGCGACGAGGCGGTGCGGCTGCTGCGCGCCGGGTGAGCCGCGCCGAGTGCGGG
This sequence comes from Mesorhizobium sp. B1-1-8, assembly GCF_006442795.2. Lineage (NCBI taxonomy): Bacteria > Pseudomonadati > Pseudomonadota > Alphaproteobacteria > Hyphomicrobiales > Phyllobacteriaceae > Mesorhizobium > Mesorhizobium sp. B1-1-8. The sequence continues at coordinate 3,285,561 of NZ_CP083956.1, read as the reverse complement.
GTTGGCGAGCGCCCCTTCCAGGTGCTCGCCGTTCAGCGTCACCAGTTTGGTCTTGACCTCCGGAGCCACCATGCCGGCCGAAACGATCAGCTTGGCGCCGTCCTCGATCGTCATGTCGAGCAGCACGATCTCGGACCTATGCACATACATCAGGAAGCCGGTGGTCGGGTTTGGCGTGCACGGCATGAACACCGCAATCAGCGGGTCGCCTTCCTGGTCGAGCTTCTGGTTGATCTCGGTCTCCTTCTCGCTGGAGACGAAGACTAGCGACCAGACCCCTTTTCGCGGGTATTCGACCAGCCCGACCTGGCGGAACATCTCGCCCTTGTTCGACAGCACCGTCTCGAAAATCTGCTTCAGCGAGCCGTAGATGCCGCGCACCAGCGGCATGCGGCCGAGCAGCCGCTCGCCGAAATTGACGATGGCGCGGCCGACGATGTTGGCCGTCAGGAAGCCGATCAGCGTGATCAGCACGAGCGCCACGATCAGCCCGAAGCCAGGCACCGGGAACGGCAGGTAGGTGTCGGGGTTGTAGCGGGCAGGAATATACGGCTTCACCCAGGAATCGACCCAGCCGATCAATGACCAGGCGATATAGGCGGTGATCGCCAATGGCGCGCAGACGACGAAGCCAGTCAGGAAATAGTTCCTGAGCCGGGTCATGCCTGAAGTCTTCAAAGCGTCGGACATGGGATCACCGCGGCGCAGATTGCGTCGCAACATTAGTGAACCGCGACCCGGTTTGGAACTGCGAAGTTTTTAAAGAGCGCTCGCTATGCGGCGACTTCGAGCGGGAGCCTCAAACGGAAGCCGCCTCCGTCCGCGATTAGCCGAAACATCATTTCCTTCGTCATCCACGGGCGAAGCAGTCGCGAAGCGACTGCGCAGACCCGAGGATCCATTCCGTGACGTTTGTGGCGGATCAAAGCGGTCCGGAATTAGCCGCTACCACCCGGTCCCGCGGAAAAGCTCGAACCACTCTGGATTGGCCTTTTCGATCAGTTCGATCTTCCATTGGCGCGGCCAGCGTTTCAGCGACTTCTCGCGCTGGATTGCATCGCGGATGTCGAAGTATTCCTCGTACCAGACCAGCCGTTGCACGCCGTAACGCCCAGTAAAGCGTGAGCCTTCGCCGGATTTGTGCTCTGGCATCCGGCGCCCGAGATCGTTTGTGACACCAATGTAGATGGTGCCGCGCTTCCTGCTCGCGGTCATATAAACATAGCCCGTCATGAACGAAGGATAGTGGCTGGACGACCCCGCGACCATCTTGAAATGTCGTGTTCTTTGGGGAACGTCGCGGAATGGATCCTCGGGTCTGCGCAGTCGCTTCGCGACTGCTCCGCCCGTGGATGACGACGGGGAGGGATGTTTCGGCTAATCGCGGGCGAAAGCGACCTCGCCCAGTGGCGAAAGCCTATTCCACCGTCACCGACTTCGCCAGGTTGCGCGGCTGGTCGACGTCGGTGCCCATGAACACGGCGGTGAAATAGGCGAGCATCTGGATCGGCAGCGCATAGATGATCGGCGATATGATCTCCGGCACATCGGGCAGGACGATCGTCTCCATGGTCTTGATGCCCGCCTGCGCCGCCCCCTTGCTGTCGGTGATGAGGATGATCTTGCCGCCGCGCGCCGCCACTTCCTGCATATTGGAGACTGTCTTTTCGAAGATGCGGTCATGCGGCGCGATCACGATCACCGGCATGTTCTCGTCGATCAGCGCGATCGGCCCGTGCTTCAGCTCGCCGCCGGCATAGCCTTCGGCATGGATATAGGAAATTTCCTTGAGCTTAAGCGCCCCTTCCAGGGCGAGCGGGAAATTGGTATCGCGGCCGAGATAGAGCACGTCCTTGTAACGCGACAGCTCGCGCGAGATGCGTTCGATCTGGCCGTCGAGCTTCAGCACCCGATTGGCGAAGCGCGGCGCCTCGGAGAGCTCGCGCACCAGCTCTTTCTCCTGCTCGCGCGAGATGGTGCCGCGCGCCACGCCGGCGCGTACCGCAAGCGTCGCCAGCGCCGAGAGCTGGCAGGTAAAGGCCTTGGTCGAGGCGACGCCGATTTCCGGCCCGGCGAGCGTCGGCAGCACGACGTCGGATTCGCGCGCCATGGTCGATTCGCGCACATTGACGACGGCGCCGATCTTCATGCCGGCCTTGCGGCAATAGCGCAGCGAGGCCAGCGTGTCGGCGGTTTCGCCCGACTGCGAGATGAAGAAGGCCGCGTCGTCCGCCGAAAGCGGCATTTCGCGGTAGCGGAACTCGGAGGCGACGTCGATGTCCACCGGCAGTCGCGCATAGCGCTCGAACCAGTATTTGCTGATCAGGCCGGCGAGATAGGCGGTGCCGCAGGCCGAGATCGCCAGCCGGCCGATCCTGGCGAAATCGAACGGCAGCTCGAGCGGTTTGGAGACGCCGGAGACGAAATCGACGTAGTGCGCCAGCGTATGTGAGATGACCTCCGGCTGCTCGTGGATTTCCTTTTCCATGAAATGACGGCGGTTGCCCTTGTCGACCATGAAGCTGGTCGAGAGCGACTGCTGGCGCTTGCGGTCGACGGGGTTGCCGTCGATGTCATAGATCGCGACGCTGTCGCGCCGCACCACCGCCCAGTCGCCGTCTTCCAGATAGGTGATCGAGTTGGTGAACGGAGCGAGCGCAATCGCGTCGGAACCCAGAAACATCTCGCCGTCGCCGTGGCCGACGGCGAGCGGCGGGCCGTTGCGGGCGCCCACGATGAGGTCCTCGTCGCTCTTGAACATGATCGCCAGCGCGAAGGCGCCGTGCAGCCGCTTCAGCGCCTGATGCGCGGCTTCGACCGGCTTCAGTCCCTTGGCCAACTCACGTGCAACCAGATGCGCGACGACCTCGGTGTCGGTCTGCGAGGAAAAATCATAGCCGTCACGCGTCAGCTCGCCGCGCAGCTCGGCGAAATTCTCGATGATGCCGTTGTGAACGATGGCGACGCCTTCGGAGAAATGCGGATGCGCATTGGTCTCGTTCGGCACGCCATGCGTCGCCCAGCGCGTGTGACCGATGCCGATGGTGCCGTCGAGCGGATCTTCCTTCAACCGACGTTCGAGGTTGATCAGCTTGCCTTCGGCGCGGCGGCGGCCAAGCTTGCCATTCTCGATGGTGGCGACGCCGGCCGAGTCGTAGCCGCGATATTCGAGCCGCTTCAGCGCATCGACGATGAGCGGCGCCACCTGCTGCTGGCCGACAATTCCGACGATACCGCACATGGCCGTTTGCCCCGATTCCTCACGGAAACCCAGCGCTATCTACGGATCGCCGGCCTGCCGCGAAAGTCACTTTGCGTTTCGTTCCGTGTCGCCGGAACAGTCTCTGTGGATGCACCATGCCGGACCGTTCTTGCAATCCGGTTAGTGCAATCGATCGCCTTTTCGCACACCCTGCCGCCGCTCCATGTATCATTTGCCGCGTAAGTGCGTCATCGTTCAAATGACAAGCGCCGGCCCAACCGGACGAGCGAACTGTAATACGGCTTGCGTAAACCGGATTTGATCAATTTATTCAAGCCATGAGCGAAGCCAACGATGTCGTGACGCTATGGCGGCCAGTCGGGCCGGAAGAGCTGAAACTGATCGAAGCGTCAGGGATGCAAGAATTTCCGCCCCGACTGCCGGAGCAGCCGATCTTCTATCCGGTTCTTTCCGAAGCCTACGCCATCCAGATCGCCCGCGACTGGAATGTGCCGGCGAGCGGCTCCGGTTTCGTGACCCGATTTAAGGTCGAGAAAAGCTTCCTTGACCGCTACCCAGTCGAACATGCCGGCAGCAGGGCACATCTTGAATACTGGATACCAGCCGAGGATCTGCCCGCTTTCAATAAGGCGATCGTCGACAGGATCGAGGTGACGGCTGCTTTCGGCACGGCTGCCGAAAGCGCCGTTTGACGATCATTCCGCCGCCTTCTTCTTCGCCGCGGCCGCCGAGGCAAAACGTTCGCGCAACTCCCTGCCCTTGCCAGGCAGTGTCTTCTGGCGGGCGCGGCCGAAGGCCAGCGCGTCGTCGGGCACGCTTTCGGTGATCACGCTGCCGGAAGCGATGTAGCCGCCCTTGCCGATCGTGACCGGCGCCACCAGCGACGAATTCGAGCCGATGAAGGCGCCCTCGCCGATATCGGTGAAGAATTTCGAGTAGCCGTCATAGTTGCAGGTGATGGTTCCGGCGCCGATATTGGCGGCGGCACCGACACGCGCGTCGCCGATATAGGTCAGGTGATTGACCTTGGCGCCTTCCTCGATCGTCGCCTGCTTGACCTCGCAGAAATTGCCGACCTTGGCCTTCTGCCTGAGATCGGCGCCCGGCCGCAGCCGCGCGAACGGCCCGACATCGCAATTGGACGCGATCGTCGCGCCTTCGATATGGCTGAAGGCGTGGATCTTCGCACCCTTGGCGATCTTGACGCCGGGGCCGAACCAGACGTTGGGCTCAACCACGGTATCGGCGCCGATTTCGGTATCATACGAAAAATACACGGTTTCCGGTGCGATCAGCGTCGTGCCGGAAAGCATCGCCTCGCGCCGCCGGCGCGCCTGCCACATGCCTTCCGCCTCGGCGAGCTCGGCGCGGTTGTTGATGCCGAGCGCGCTTTCGAAGCTGGCCTCCGTTGCCACGACGTCGAGGCCCTGTGCGCCGGCGATCTCAACGATATCGGTAAGATAGAACTCGCCCTTGGCGTTGTTGATGCCGACGTTGTCGAGCAGCGCAAGTGCGTGCTTGCCCGCCACTGCCATCATGCCGGCATTGCAGAACGTGATCTTCTTCTCCTCCTCAGAGCAATCCTTTTCCTCACGAATGGCGACCAGCCTGCCGTCCTTTTCGATCAGCCGGCCATAACCGGCTGGATTGGGCGGGCGAAACCCGATGACCACGACGGCAGCGCCCCCTGCGAGTTTCCCGCGTTCGACCCGCAGCGCCTCCGGATCGATCAGCGGCGTGTCGCCGAACATCACCAGAATATCGTCGTAGCCCCTCGCTATCGCATCACGGGCGGCAAGCACGGCATGCGCGGTGCCGAGACGCTTGTCCTGGACGAAGGTTTCGGCTTTCGGAGCGAATTTCTGCACAGCCTTGCGCATCTGCTCGGCACCGTGGCCGATCACCAACGCCAGATCGTTGCTGCCGGCTGCTTCGGCCGCCTTCACCACATGAGCGACCATCGGCAAGCCGGCGATCGGATGCAGCACCTTGGGCATCGCGCTTTTCATGCGCGTGCCTTCGCCGGCGGCGAGGATGACGGACAGACAGGTTCTCTGACTCATGAAGGGCAACCGTGTGAAAAGCGTTTGAATCAAGGGTATGCTAGCAGCGGCGTGATGCTGCACCAATGCGGTTAAATTCCGGTGAGACGGCGACAGTGCTTTTGAAGGGGAAGTTGCAGATGTTGGTGGGTGACCTCCGAGCTCTCGCTGCATTCATAATCCTCATTTGCATAACAATCTCTTCGGGTACGGCCTTGGCCGACTACGCTACCCCGCACGCCGAGGTGGTTTGTCAACGAGACTCAAACATCGCGGTGGTCCGCTTTGCGTTGACATCGGACGAAGATCCGATCGTGTACCGGCAACTGCCGGCCAGCGTCGATCAGGGATTGTCGGTAACACCGACCCTCGGCCTTTCGAATTGCACTATGGCCAATGGCTGGACGATCCGCCTTCGCGACGGGCAGCAGCAAGCTTTTGGATATGGCCAGGGCGGCGCTGATCCGCCGGCCTTCTTCAGCCTGTGGATTGCAAAGCGAAAGATTCTTTCACGCAAACAGTGGAAGCCCGGCTACGGGATGGACGAAGCCCCTCGGCTGATTGGGATCGTGATCCGGCCGGATCGGCTGAGTTATTGCTATGCACCCCATACTTACGCTGCGCCGAACAGCGGAGCGATCGCCTGTCAGGATAAGTCGTTCCAGCTAACTCGCTACGCGGCCGATGGTATCGAATATGCGCGGCCAAGCAGCCGGCCGCCAGTCGGAACCATATTGCTGGCGTACGGAACCACCGAACCGCGTCTCTGCCGAAAATTCCTGCGCCTTCGGCCAAAAGGATTTCAAGGTGTCAGCACAACAGTCAACGACTCCGCCAACGTCTTCCCTGCGGAGGCCATCGGGCAAGATATCAATGTCGCGACGATCGAAGTGTCGCCGGGCGCGCTCCGCAAGCTTGTCCGTTGGAGCGGGACCAATCATTATTTCGACGGCGATGTGATGCTGTTGACGCCGCTTGCGGCCGACCCGTCGAAAATCCTGCAAGAAAGCATGCTCGACGACAGCGGGGACAAGTTTTCGACGGACAAATTGCCCCCTGGGTGGAGTGTCATTGCGGGCCACATGGCTGGTCTCTATCCGCAGGTCAGTTGGCGCTATGTGCACTTCGATACGCAACGGATCGACGGACGGCTCTATTTGCTGGCCCAACCCTCCAATCAGGAACAGCGCCCCACCGCTATCCTGGTCCAGCCTCTTGCCCGCGGATTCAAAACGATCTGCGTCTTCCAGCGCGTTGAGCCTCACTTCTGACACAGCTGAAAAAGCGTACGGCCGGATTACTACCCCAACCGCCCCAACACCGGAAAAGTCTCCAGCAGCCAGTAGGATGCGCTCTGCACGCCGCCGGTCAGGAAGAACACACCGGCCACCACCAATAGCGCGCCGATAGCCTTCTCGACGCGGCCGAGATGGACGCGGAATTTTCCCAGGAAGCGCATGAAAGCGCCGGAAAACAGCGCGGCGATCAGGAACGGGATGCCGAGGCCGAGCGAATAGGCGGCGAGCAGCAGCGCCCCCTCGCCCACCGTCTCGCGGCCGCCGGCGAGCGTCAGGATCGGTCCCAGCACCGGGCCGATGCAGGGTGTCCAGCCGAAGGCGAAGGCCAGCCCCATGATATAGGCGGCGGCCATGCTGGCGGGCTTGCCCTGCGACTGGAAGCGCGCCTCGCGCGACAAAAGCGGAATGCGCAATATGCCGAGAAAGTTCAGGCCCATCAGGATGATCAGCACCCCGGCCGCCATCGCCAGCGGTTCCTGCCAGACGCGCAGCAGCCGGCCGATCGTCGAGGCGCCGGCGCCGAGCGCCACGAAGACGGTGGAGAAGCCGAGCACGAAGGCCAGCGAGGCGCAAAGCAGTGCGCCGCGCGTGCCTTCCCGCGCCGTCACGCCCTGGTTGCCGCGGAAATCATCGACCGAAACGCCGGCCATGTAGCAGAGGTAAGGCGGCACCAGCGGCAGCACGCAAGGCGACAGGAACGAGATCGCCCCTGCCCCGACCGCGCTGACATAGCCGATGTCCAATGCCATTCCCAAGCTCCGACTGCTGCGCGCCGATATAGCGACGAGCAGGCCCGCCTGCCAATCACCATTCTGTGGCAACCGGCCGCTACCAGGCACTACAGGTACGATCGTGACGGCAGGAATGTTACCAGCGACGCGTCATCGAACCGCCAGCACGGAATGATGATCACGACAAGGAAGCCGCGGACCCGTCTTTTCCCAAAAGAATGTGATCTTTGCCATACACTCTAAGAGTGTATCGCCGCCAGCGCGCCGGCAATTTGGCCGCTTGCCCTTGACCGATCGCAAAAGCACGGCCATGTGAGCGACGAAAAGAGCGGGATTTCGTCGCGGCGTTGCGGAGTTCTTCCGCCGCCTCACAGCTGATAAGAGACCTCATGGACGTCGTCGTCGTCGAATCGCCGGCCAAGGCGAAGACAATCAACAAATATCTCGGCAAGAACTATAAGGTCCTGGCCTCGTTCGGCCATGTCCGCGATCTGCCGGCCAAGGACGGCTCGGTGCGTCCGGACGAGGATTTCGCCATGTCCTGGTCGGTCGACACCGCCTCGGGCAAGCGCCTCGCTGACATCGCCAAGGCGGTCAAGGACGCCGACGGGCTGATCCTCGCCACCGACCCGGATCGCGAAGGCGAGGCGATCTCCTGGCACGTGCTGGAAGTGCTGCGGCAGAAGCGCGCGCTGAAGGACAAGCCGGTCAGCCGCGTCGTCTTCAACGCCATCACCAAGGCTTCGGTGCTGGACGCGATGGCCCATCCGCGCCAGATCGACGCGCCGCTGGTCGACGCCTATCTTGCCCGCCGCGCGCTCGACTACCTCGTCGGCTTCACGCTCTCGCCGGTGCTGTGGCGCAAGCTTCCCGGCGCCCGCTCGGCCGGCCGCGTCCAGTCGGTGGCGCTGCGCCTGGTCAGCGACCGCGAATCCGAGATCGAGCGCTTCATCCGCGAGGAATACTGGCAGATCGCCGCCATCCTCGGCACGCCGCGCAACGAGAATTTCGAAGCGCGCCTGACCGCCTTCGAGCGCAAGAAGCTGCAAAAGCTCGACATCGCCAACAAGGCGCAGGCCGACGACATCAAGGCGATGCTGGAGGGCGCGACCTTCAGGGCATTGTCGGTCGAAGCCAAGCCGACCAAGCGCAATCCCGGCCCGCCCTTCACCACCTCGACGCTGCAGCAGGCCGCTTCCTCCAACCTCGGCTTTTCGGCCACCCGCACCATGCAGGTCGCGCAGCGGCTCTATGAAGGCATGGATATCGGCGGCGAGACCGCAGGCCTGATCACCTATATGCGAACCGACGGCGTGCAGATGGCGCCTGAGGCGATCGAGGCTGCCCGCGCCGCTATCGCCAAGGAATTCGGCGCAAGATATCTGCCGGAAAAGCCGCGTTTTTACACGACCAAGGCCAAGAACGCCCAGGAAGCGCACGAAGCGATCCGGCCGACCGACTTCATGCGCACGCCGGCGTCAGTGCGGCAATATCTCGATGCCGACCAGGCCCGGCTCTACGAGCTGATCTGGAAGCGCGCCATCGCCAGCCAGATGCAGCCGGCCGAGATAGAGCGTACCACGGTCGAGATCGAGGCGCTCAACGGCGCCCGCACAGCCGAGCTGCGCGCCGTCGGCTCGGTCGTCCGCTTCGACGGCTTCATCGCCGCCTACACCGAGCAGAAGGACGAGGACGCCGAGGACGAGGAAAGCCGTCGCCTGCCCGAGATCCGCTCCGGCGAGCAGCTTGCCCGCCGGGCGATCAACGCCACCCAGCACACCACCGAGCCGCCGCCGCGCTATTCCGAGGCGTCGCTGATCAAGAAGCTGGAAGAATTGGGCATCGGCCGGCCCTCGACCTATACGGCGATCCTGAAGACGCTGGAAGACCGCGACTACGTCACCATCGACCGGCGCAAGCTGGTGCCGCAGGCCAAGGGGCGCCTGCTCTCGGCTTTCCTCGAAAGCTTCTTCGAGCGCTATGTCGAATACGACTTCACGGCTTCTCTAGAGGAAAAGCTCGACGAGATTTCCGACGGCAAGCTCGCCTGGAAGGACGTGCTGCGCGACTTCTGGAAGGATTTCTCCGGCGCCGTCGACGACATCAAGGAACTGCGCGTCTCCGACGTGCTCGACGCGCTCAACGAGGAACTGGCCCCGCTGGTGTTTCCGGCGCGTGAGGACGGCTCCAATCCGCGCATCTGCCCGAAATGCGGCACCGGCAATCTGTCGCTGAAGCTCGGCAAGTTCGGTGCCTTCGTCGGCTGCTCGAACTATCCCGAATGCTCCTACACCCGCCAGCTCGGCGACGCCGCCAACCCCAATGGCGAGAACGGCAATGGCGAGGACGGTGTCAGGCTGCTCGGCAAGGATCCCTACACGGCCGAGGAGATCACGCTGCGCAGCGGCCGCTTCGGTCCCTATATCCAGCGCGGCGAAGGCAAGGACGCCAAGCGCTCCAGCCTGCCCAAGGGCTGGACGCCCGATTCGATCGACCATGAAAAGGCGCTCGCGCTGCTGTCATTGCCGCGCGACGTCGGCAAGCATCCCGAATCGGGCAAGATGATCTCGGCCGGCCTCGGCCGCTACGGTCCGTTCGTGCTGCATGACGGGACCTACGCCAATCTGGAAAGCATCGAGGACGTGTTCTCGATCGGCCTGAACCGCGCGGTCTCGGTCATCGCCGAGAAGCAGTCGAAAGCCAAGGGCGGCCGCAATGGCGCCACGCCGGCGGCGCTGAAGGAGCTTGGCGATCATCCCGACGGCGGCGGCAAGATCGTCGTTCGCGACGGCAAATACGGCCCCTATGTCAACTACGGCAAGGTCAACGCCACTCTGCCCAAGGGTAAGGACCCGCAATCGGTGACCATGGAAGACGCGCTGGCCCTGATTGCCGAGAAGGAAGCCAAGGGCGGCGGCGGCAAGAAACCGTTCCGCAAGGCGGCAGCGGCCAAGGCGCCCGCCGCCAGGAAGACGGCGGCCAGGAAGCCCGCCGCCAGAAAACAGGGATAGCAGGCGTGGCGCGCAGGATCTCCGGAAGAAGCCACGGCGATCCGCGCACCGCCGACACCAGGGCCAAGGTCAAGGACAACTACCGGCCCTCGCGCGACGAGGTCCTGCGCTACATCGCCGAGAACCCGGATCGTTCCGGAAAGCGTGAAATCGCCAAGGCCTTTGCGCTGCGCGGCGAGGACCGCACCTGGCTGAAGGACCTTTTGCGCGACCTGCAGGACGAAGGCTTGCTGACCAAGGAACGCAAGCGGCTCAGTCGCGTGGGCGCCGTGCCGCATGTCGCGGTGCTCGACATATTCGGCCGCGACGCCGACGGCGCACTTCTGGCGCATCCGAGCGAATACACCGGCGCCGGCTCGCCGCCCGTCATCTCCATCCGTATCTCGCGCGGCGCCAGCGGCCCGGTTCCCGGCATCGGCGACCGCGTACTTGCCAAGACATTCCCGACCGACGATCCGTCCGGGCCGGCCTACACCGGACGGGTGATGAAGATCTTCGAGAAGCGCAGCGAGGCCGTGCTCGGCGTCTTTCGCGTGCTGAAGGACGGAACTTTCCGTATCGAGCCGGTGGAACGGCGCCAGCCTGAACTGGTCGTCGACAAGGAATTCCAGAACGGCGCCAAAAACGGCGACCTGGTCGAGGTTGAGCCGGCGCGGGCCTCCCGCTACGGGCTGCCGCGCGCGAAAGTGCTGGCAGTGCTGGGCTCGCTGACCAGCGAGAAGGCGGTCTCGATGATCGCCATCCACGCTCACGATATTCCGCATATCTTCCCGGCCGACGTCCTCGCCGAAGCCGAAGCGATGAGGCCGGCGACGCTTGCTCACCGCGAGGATTGGCGCGACCTGCCGCTGGTCACCATCGATCCCGCGGACGCCAAGGACCACGATGACGCGGTGTTCGCCATACCCGATCCGGACGAGAAAAACCCCGGCGGCGTCATCGCCACTGTCGCGATCGCCGATGTCGCCGCCTATATCCGCTACGGCAGTCCGCTCGATCGCGAAGCGCTGAAGCGCGGCAATTCGGTTTATTTCCCGGATCGTGTCGTGCCGATGCTGCCGGAGCGCATTTCCAACGACCTCTGCTCGCTGCGCGAAGGCGAGGACCGGCCGGCGCTTGCCGTACGCATGACCTTCTCGGCGGAAGGCCGCAAGCTCAGGCACACCTTCCACCGCGTCATGATGAAATCGGCGGCCAAGCTGGCCTACCCACAGGCGCAGGCGGCGATCGACGGCGCCCCGGACGACAAGACGAGACTGATTCTCGATACGGTGCTGAGACCGCTTTGGGCCGCCTACGCGGTGCTGAAGCGCGGCCGCGACGGCCGTCAGCCGCTCGAGCTCGACCTGCCGGAACGCAAGATCCTGCTAAAAGACGACGGCACCGTCGACCGCGTCGTCGTGCCCGAGCGCCTCGACGCCCACAAGCTGATCGAAGAGTTCATGATCCAGGCCAATGTGTCGGCGGCCGAGACGCTGGAGGCTAAGAAAGAGCCTCTGGTCTACCGCATCCACGACGCGCCTTCGCTGGCCAAGCAGGAATCGCTGCGCGAATTCCTGGCAACCCTCAGCCTGTCGTTGGCGCGCGGCGCGCAGATGCGGCCGAGCCAATTCAACGGCATCCTGGAGCGCGTGCGCGGCGCCGACAACGAGGCGCTGGTCAACGAAGTGGTGCTGCGCTCGCAGAGCCAGGCCGAATATTCGCCGAAGAACATCGGCCATTTCGGCCTCAACCTGAAACGCTACGCGCATTTCACCTCGCCGATCCGCCGCTACGCCGACCTGATCGTGCATCGCGGGCTGATTGCCGCGCTCGGCCTCGGCCAAGGCAGCCTGACCCAGCAGGAAGCCGACCGGCTGGAGGAGGTCTCGGCATTGATCTCGGCCACCGAGCGCCGTGCCATGGCCGCCGAGCGCGACACGGTCGACCGGCTGGTTGCCGCCTATCTCGCCGAGCGCATCAACGACACTTTCGACGCGCGCATTTCGGGCGTCACCAAGGCGGGACTATTTGTCCAATTGCCGCAGTATGGCGCTGATGGTTTCATCCCGGTGTCAAGCCTGAACGGCGATTACTATATATACGACGAAACCGCCCGCTCGCTATTCGGAGAACGCACCGGCAAGGGCTATCAGCTTGCCGATCGCGTCGAGGTTCGCCTCATCGAGGTTGCGCCGATGGCCGGCGCGATGCGTTTCGAGATGCTGACCGACCCGAAGCCCCTCCCCGGCTCCAAACGGTCGTTTCACAAGGCAAAAGGCCGCGCCCGCGCGTCGCAATCGCGTCCGGGCTCGCGCGGCAGGAGACGATGATGGCATTGCAGATGGAAGACCAGGTTTTCGGCGGCGAACATCACTCCGGCCGCGTCGCGCGCCCGCTGTGGACGGCGATGAAGCGCGGCCTGCTCGGCCGCTGCCCGCATTGCGGCGAGGGCAAGCTGTTTCGCGGCTTCACCAAAACCGTCGACAACTGCAGCGTCTGCGGCGAGGAGCTTTTCCACCACCGCGCCGACGACCTCCCCGCCTATCTGGTGATCGTCATCGTGGGCCATATCGTGCTCGGCACCTTCATGGCCGTCGAGGCCACCGCCACGCTTTCGACCTGGCAGCACGTGCTGATCTGGGTGCCGCTGACCATCGTCCTGTCGGTGGCGCTGCTGCAGCCGGTCAAAGGCGCCGTCATCGGTCTGCAATGGGCGCTCTATATGCACGGCTTCGGCGGCGAGAAGGACGGGTTCGAGCCGCATCCCGGAGCTTGAGCAGCACGTTGATCCGGGTTGGTTCAAAGGCCCGAACACGCAAGCCACTTTCCCTGCCAAGAAGTTTCCGCTAGGTCGAGCGCATGGAAGCAATGACCAAGGCGGATGTCGACAAGCTGGACAGGAGCTTGGCTGTGCACAGCGGCCGGCCGCTGCGTCCGCGCGATGCCGCGACGCTCATCCTGCTCGACCGCAGGGGCAGCGATGTCCTAGTGCTGATGGGCCGGCGCCATGCAGGCCATGCCTTCATGCCGGGAAAGTTCGTCTTTCCCGGCGGCCGCACCGATCCGGCCGACAGCCGCATTCCCGTCGCCGCCTCGCTGCATCGCGACGAAGAAGCGAGGCTGGCGAGCGGTCCGGGCCGCGCGAGCCCCGCGCGGGCGCGCGCTATCGCCTTATCGGCGATCCGCGAAACCTATGAGGAAGCCGGCCTGCTGCTCGGCCGCAAAGGCCCCTTCGCGACCGCCAGGCGCGACTGGCAGGGTTTCGTCGAGCATGGCGTCGCGCCGTCGCTGGACATCCTGCGTTTTATTGCCCGCGCCATCACCCCGCCGAACCGGGTGCGCCGCTTCGACACCCGCTTCTTCAGCGCCTGGCGCGACGACGTCGCCGTCGAATTGCCGGGTGGCGGCCCGACCGACGAGCTGGAGGAGCTCGTCTGGCTGCCGCTCGTCGAAGCCCGCAAGGTCGATATTCCAGATATTACCCGCATGATCCTGGAGGAACTGGAAAAGCGGCTCGCCCATGATCCCTTGCTGCGTCCGGGCGGCGCGGTGCCGTTCTTCCGGCTTGTCCGCAACCGCTTCGTCCGCGAAGTCCTTTAGAACAGAGCATTTTGATCCCATGACGGTCGATACCCAGCAACAGGGCGACGAACGCATACACTGGCTGCCGATGATCGCGGCGATCTCGTCGATCAGCGTCGTCGGCATCGCTATCGGCCTCGGCATGCCGCTGCTCAGCGTCATCCTCGAGACGCGCGGTCATTCGGCCTCGATGATCGGCCTCAACACCGCCGTCGCCGGCCTTGCCTCGATCGCCGGCGCGCCGCTCGCCACCCCGCTTGCCATGCGGCTCGGCGTTGCCTGGACGATGCTTTTGATGATCGCCGCCGGCGCGCTCGCCTTCGTCGGGTTTCACTTCGCGCCGGATTTCTGGATGTGGTTTCCGCTGCGTGTCGTGTTGCATATCTCGCTGACGGTGCTGTTCATCCTGTCGGAATTCTGGATCAGCACCTCGGCGCCGGCACAGCGGCGCGGCCTCGTGCTCGGCGTCTATGCCACGGTTTTGTCGCTCGGCTTTGCCGCCGGACCCTGGCTGTTCGCTCATCTCGGCTCGAGCGGCTTCCTGCCTTTCGGCGTCACCATAGGGCTGGTGACGCTGGCCGCCATTCCCGTTATCGCGGCGCGCAACGAGAGCCCGATGATCGTCGCCGACAGCGAGACCAGCCACTTCCTGCGCTACATCTGGCTGGTGCCGACCGCGACCTTCGCAGTGCTGGTGTTCGGCGCGGTCGAGACCGGCGGTTTTTCGCTGTTTCCGGTCTATGGCAACCGCATCGGCTATTCCGAGGCTGATGCCGCGCTGCTCCTGACGATGATCGGCCTCGGCAACGTGCTGCTGCAGATCCCGATCGGCATGATCAGCGACCGCGTCTCGGACCGCCGCTACCTTCTCCTGGCCTGCGCCACCGTGGGGCTCATCGGAACGGTCTTCATGCCGTATTTCGCGCAGAACTGGCACCTGATGGCCGCGCTCCTGTTCGTCTGGGGCGGCGTCGTCGCGGCCATGTACACCATCGGCCTTGCCCATCTCGGCTCGCAATTGTCGGGTCACGAACTGGCGTCGGCCAATGCCGCCTTCGTGCTCTGCTACGGCGTCGGCATGGTTCTTGGCCCGCAGGCGATCGGTATCGGCATGGATGCCTTCGGCCCCTCGGGCTTCGGCTGGTCGCTCGCTTTGTTCTTTGCGGCCTACATGGCCCTGGTCAGCGTCAGGCTGGTGCGCAAGATCCTCTGAAAAAATCTCGTCGCCGCGTTGGCCAATGCTGACATCACCGTGTCAGCAGCACCCCTGCTATACCTCAGTTCCAAACGCAGGAAGAGTGTGAGGACAGATCAATGATCGACAGTGGCTTTGAAACCAGATCCCTCAGGATGGAATTGCTTCTTCTGGTCACCTTCCAGGCGCCGGTAGCCGATATCGAGCGCATCATGGAAGCGGTGGTGGCGATCACGCCGCTGCGCATGGGCAAATATGACAGCAACGCCTTCCAGTCGGCGCAAGGCATCGAGCGCTACCGGCCGCTGGAGGGTGCTGCCGCGGGCGCCGAGACGGAGTTGCGCCGGCGGCCGGGCACCGTCGAGGTGTCTTTTGAAATCGCCGACGACCAGGCGCTTGCCGCCCGCGTCGTCGAGGCAATATTCCAGGCCCATTCCTACCAGGAGCCGGTGATCCGCATCCAGCCGCTGCTTGCCAGCCGCTCCAAGGGCCTCGACGACCGCGCCAACCCGCACCGTTGGTGGAACACGACGGGCGACTGGAAGAAGCCGGGGATGTTGATCGACGCGGACGCTTGAGGCGCTTGAGCAGCGCCGCCGCTTTGGCAGGAGCCGGCGGCGGCGGGCGTATAGGAGCAGGTAACGGCCGGCCGGGCTTGACTTTCCGAACGCGTTCTTTATGTGTCGCGGCAAGTTTCCCGCGTCCGGGTGTTTTCCCCGTGCTCCAGCGGCCAAAACTCCACGAACATTAACGGACGAACATCATGGCCAAAGCCGCAAACATCAAGATCAAGCTTCTGTCGACCGCCGACACCGGTTTCTTCTACGTGACCAGCAAGAACAGCCGCACCAAGACGGACAAGCTGTCGTTCCGCAAGTACGACCCGGTCGCCAAGAAGCATGTCGAGTTCAAGGAAACCAAGATCAAGTAATCCGGTTTCCAACCGCCATTTCGAAACGCCGCCCATCGGGCGGCGTTTTTGTTTTGGTGGCATCGCACTGCCGACCGCGCAAAAATGCAGGCCCCCTCGCCGCTTGGCGCGGGATCCTGATCTTGGTTTTTGTGATAGAGGGGGCCGGTCGGCGTTTGGCAGCGGTACGAGGAGGCCACTATGTGCCAGCGCCGGCCGGCCGACCCCACGGACCCAGGAGATGCGGCGGACCTGAGCATCATGGGGTATTTTTCGGATCGAGCCGGGCGTCTACCCTCGTGCCGGCTTCGTCTTCGGTCTATGCGCCGCAGATTTGCGCAAGAACGTATGAAAATCAACCATTTCTTAACCACAGCTGGGGAATCGCTTGGATTAAGGTAAATTCCTAACCGTGTCGTATTGGCTCGGCGGTTACCGCCCAGCGTCAGGCCGCCTTGGCCACGACGCGATTGCGGCCGCCGCTTTTGGCCTCGTAAAGGGCAAGGTCGGCGCGCTTCATCAGCGCCGCGACGGTGTCGGCGCCCTTCAGCACCGACGATACGCCGACGCTGACGGTCACCTCGATCGTCTTACCCTCGGTTCCGACGGCAAAAGGCATCTCGGCGATCTCGGCGCGGATGCGCTCGGCCACCTTCTCGGCGACGATCCCGTCGGTGTCCGGCATGACCACGACAAACTCCTCGCCGCCGAAGCGGCAGGCGAGATCGATGCCACGCACATTCTTGCGCAGCCGCCGTGCAAACTCGCGCAGCACGTCGTCGCCGCCGTCGTGACCGTGGGCGTCGTTGATCGACTTGAAGCGGTCGAGATCGGTGATCATCACCGACAGCGGCCGCCGCCGCGCCACGGC
Source organism: Mesorhizobium sp. B1-1-8 (assembly GCF_006442795.2). Taxonomy (NCBI): domain Bacteria; kingdom Pseudomonadati; phylum Pseudomonadota; class Alphaproteobacteria; order Hyphomicrobiales; family Phyllobacteriaceae; genus Mesorhizobium; species Mesorhizobium sp. B1-1-8. The sequence goes on along the minus strand of NZ_CP083956.1, from coordinate 3,268,716 downwards.
GCGGTCGAACAGCGTCTGCAGATGGCTGTCGAGGTAGCGGCGGTTGTGCAGGCCGGTCAGCCCATCGATCACCGCCATCTCGATGGTCTGGGCGACGCTGGCGCGGAGCTGGTCGTTATAGCGCTTGCGCCGCACCTGCGTGCGCAGCCTCGCCGTCAATTCGTGCTGGTCAATCGGCCGCGTCAGATAGTCGTTGATGCCGAGTTCGAGGCCGCGGAGGATTCGACCCTCCTCGCCTTGGTTGGCGAGAAGAATGATCGGCAGGAACCGTGTGCGATCGAGCGAGCGCAACTGCGAGCAGAGCCGCAGGGCATCGAAATCGGTGAAGCTCGTCGAAATCAGCACGCATTCGTAAGGCGTCTCGGCGGCCTGGAAAAGTCCGGCATTCGGATCGGCCGCCACATGGACCTCGGCGCTGTCGCGCAGCATCTTCTGGATGCGCTCGAAAGACGATTTGCGCTCATCGATCAGAAGCACCCTGGGCCTGACATCTTCCGTCGCGAAATCGCGGCTCAAAAGCTCCTCGATGCCAATGTTGCGGGTGGTCGAGGCGCGCAGCCGCAATTCGTCGGTCAGCGATTTCAGCCTGACGAGGCTCTTTACCCGTGTCATCAGCTGCAAATCGTTGACCGGCTTGGTCAGGAAATCGTCGGCGCCGGCTTCCAGCCCGCGCACCCGGTCCGAAACCTGGTCGAGCGCGGTGATCATGACGACTGGAATATGCGAGGTCGCCGGATCGCTCTTCAGCCGCCGGCAGACCTCGAACCCATCCATGTCCGGCATCATCACGTCGAGCAGCACGACGTCGACCTTGCCGTTCTCGCAGGTCTCGATCGCATCCGGGCCGTTGGCGGCCGTCAACACCTCGAAATACTCGGCGAGCAAGCGCACTTCCAGCAGCCGCACATTGGCCGGGATGTCGTCGACGACGAGGATCCGCGCGGTCATTTCAAAAGGCTCCGGCTTGGCTGCGCATCAGGCATCGCCCAGATAGGATTTGATCGTCTCGATGAAGCGCGGCACCGAGATCGGCTTGGAAATATAGGCCTCGCAGCCGCCCTGGCGAATGCGCTCCTCATCGCCCTTCATGGCGAAGGCGGTGACGGCGATGACCGGTATGGAATGCAATTCGTCGTCTTCCTTCAGCCATTTGGTCACCTCCAAGCCCGACACTTCGGGCAACTGGATGTCCATCAGGATCAGGTCCGGCCGGTGCTGGCGCGCCAGATCCAGTGCTTCCAGGCCGTTGCGTGTGCGAACCGTCTCATAACCGCTGGCTTCGATGAGGTCCCGAAAGAGCTTCATGTTGAGCTCATTGTCCTCGACGATCATGACCTTCTTAGCCATCAGTTTCCCGTCCCGACCGCCTTCAGGGCTGAAGACCGTCGTTATGCGCCCCTTCCGGATCGCATCCAACCCGCATTCACTCTACGCCGATATGATTGACGAAACGGAAACCGGCGCCCGCAAAAATAGTCCGGATTCCAGCCTCGGGCGCTGCACTGAAGCGGGCGGAGACTTGCCGCAAGCGACGCTTGCCATTACTGCGGAGAGAGACTCAAAAAACTCCATGCACTCCAAAGGTAATGATGGCAAACGCAGCGTCAATGCGCGAGGAGGCGGAAACCATCGCCGTCAGGGCGCTGGCCTTCGTCGCCGCCGATCCTGAGCTCTTGCCGCGCTTCCTGGCGATCACCGGCATCGAGGCGCAGTCGATCCGCAAGGCGGCGCAGGAGCCGGGATTCCTTGCCGGCGTGCTGCAGTTCATCCTCGCCCACGAGCCGACGCTGCTGCGCTTTGCCGAGGAAACCGGAACGCCGCCCCCAGCGATCGCCAAGGCCCTGCGGGCGTTGCCGCTCGGCAATGACGATCACGAGCGCTCGACATGAGCGACGATCCCGAGACGGCGCGACAGATCGAGGAGCTTGCCGCCGACGACCGGCCGCTATTGGTGCTCGACGTCGACGACGTCGTGCTCGAATTCATCCGGCCTTTTCCGCATTTCCTGAGGTCGCGCGGCTTCGGGCTGACGCTCGCCTCGTTCCGGCTCATCGGCAACATTGCCGAGAAGGCGAGCGGCCGGCTGATCGAGCAGGCCGAGGTGACGGCGCTTCTCGGCGAATTCTTCGATGCCCAGGCCGATTGGCAAAGCGTCACCGAGGGTGCTGCGGAAGCGCTGGCGACGCTTGGCGAGCGCGCCGAAATCGTCATGCTGACGGCGATGCCGCACAAGCATCGCGCCGTGCGCCGGGCCCATCTCGATGCGCTGGGCCTGAACTATCCGCTGCTGACCACCGAAATGGCCAAAGGTCCGGCCGTCGCCAAATTGCGCGGCGAAAAAGGCAGGCCGGTCGCCTTCGTCGACGACCAGCCATCCAATCTGGTGTCGGTGCGCAATTCTGTGGCGGACGCCCATCTCTTCCACCTGATGGCCGAGAAATCGCTGCGCGCCTTCCTGCCGGCGGTATCTGAAGATATCACCGTCCTTGAGGATTGGCGCGAGGCTGCGCCGAAGATCGCAACCGCGCTTGGGCTCTAAGCAGCTTCTCGAAACCGCACGGCGATTTCCGACCGGAATTGCGCGAAATCAAATACTTAAAGCATATCTCCCGAAAGTGTGCAGCGGTTTCGGGACAAAGACATACTTGAAATAAAAGGCCTAAAGCATATCGCGTGAATCCATTGTCATGCGGCATGCTTTAGCGTCAGGGCTTCAGCTTCGCGCCCGCCCCGCCATTGTCGTCCGTGCCGCCGTCCTGATCCGAATTGTCGTCCTGGCCCGCGCTGTCGTCCTGCACGGCGTCAGGACCTTTCAGCATGGCGCCATTGACCGTGACGGATCCATCGGCCTTGGTGTTGATCACCCATTCCAGCCGACCGTCCGGCAGCGTCTTGCCAAAACCTTTGACGGCCAGTGCAAACGGAAAGGCCTGCGCCATTTGCTCATCGCTTTTGGCCCCTTCTTTCAGGGCGTCGACGATCTTGTCGTAACCGCCGATGTCGACGGTCACGGTCGCATCGGGTTTTTCGCCGGGAAACGTCATCTCGCCTTCCATCGCGAGTTCGACGTCGCCATTCTTCACCGTGCTGCGCCCGATGACGACCTTCGGATTTTTGGCCTTGAAATCGGCGACCAGAGCCTTGCCGAATTCATCCGAGAGCGGCGGATTCTTATTGAGATCAAAGGCTTCGATCGCCTTTTTCGCCATCGTATCGAGATCGATATTGGCGCCGCCGAAGTTCAGATCGATGTCTGTGGGCAACAGCGGCAACGTCCATTCAGGCAGGGTCTGCCGCGGGATTGTCAGGCCAGTAGCCTTGATCGCATAATCAACCTTGCCGTTCTGGGAGACGCCGTCCATGCCGAATGCGGTGCTGAACTGCGTCGCTCCGAATTTGCCGACAGGGCTGTCCACCTCGAAATCCTTGAAACCGTAATTGCCATCGACCCTTTCCCAGATGGGCAGTGCGGCCAGCATCAACGATTTGAGCTCGGCCTGGTTAGCCTTGAGCTTGGCTTCGTCCTCATTGGCCACGGCAAAGGCAAGCAGATCGAGCAGCGGCTTCGTCCGCACACCCTTTCCGTTCGCATCCACCGACAGTTCCGGCGTTTTCAGCGTAACCGGGAAGTTCAATCCTTTTTCGGGATCATCGACCTTGATCATTTCGACGAAGCTCGAGACTTTTTGCGTGGCTGTGAAGTCGACACCGCCATTGGCGGACTTGGTCGCGGTAACGGTGGCAGTGCCGGCGCCCGTTGAGACATCAGCCTGCTGCTTGGCTTCCCGCGACGTCATGGTCATCCCGGCCAACGAGCTTGTTCCGCTAGTGAATGCCGCAAGGGCCGGATCGTAGACGCCAGTTACTTTGCCGTCCTTGACCGTGAACTCCATACTCTGATGGCCTTTCGGCCCGTCGAACTCGAACGATCCGCCTTGCGAAAAATTTGACGAGACATCCCATGATCCGTCGCTGCGCGGCTTTACCATCAGCGCATATGGCGCCATGTCGAATTTCAGGAGCTTCTGTTCCGGCAGCGCATTGACGAGCGCTTTGACGTCGAAGGCAATCTTGTAGGCGTCGCCCTCGACCGAAACCTTCAGCACGCCTTTGTCGAATGCCTGCTTTCCGAAATAGCGCGCCAGATTGTCGGACAGCTCTTTGGCGCCTTGATTGTCGACGGTCTGGGCAAAAGCCGGCGCGCTGAGCGCAAGGGCAAAGGCAAATGGCAAAATACGCTTCACGTCGGTTCTCCGTGATTTCGGAAGACGAAAATATTCATGCTTCTGGTAGGCAAGAAGCGTAACAGCCGCAAGACGCCGACTGTAGGCTAAAAACTCATTCGGCTAAAGCACTAGGCGCGTCGGCGCCTAAAGCACCAGCCGCATCAGCGGGCGGCCGGGCTTGCGTTCCACAAGCCTTTCGAAGCCCGCTTTCTCGAACACCCGCGACGATCCGACGAACAGGCCGATCGAGCGCGAATCGCGCGACAGATCGATCGGGCATGCCTCGAGCAGCCTTGCACCATTGTCGCGGGCAAAGGCGATGCCGCCCTCGACGAGGCGGTGGGTGATGCCCCTGCCACGCGCCTTGACGCGGATGAAGAAGCACGAGATCGCCCAGACGCCCGGGTCGCCGGCATCGGCCGGATCGACCGGTGCCGAGCCCCTGCCATGGTTGTTCCACTCGGGCACGTCGGCGCGCGGACCGATCTGCATCCAGCCGACCGCCTTGCCGTCCTCGAACGCCAGAAGCCCCGGCGGCGGGCCGGCTTCGATGCGCGCCTTGATGTGATCCCTGTTGCGCTCCCTGTCGCTCGCCCGGCGCTCCGCCGGCGTCAGCCGGAAATGCGTGCACCAGCAGCCGTAGCAGGCGCCCTGCTTACCGAAAAGATCTTCGAAATCCACCCAAAGCTCCGGCGCCAGCGGCGCTATGGTCGTACCCATGACTTCTCCCCAGGCTAGCCTTGTTGCTTGGGCTGCACTGTCGTACCATTGCGTTTGTTCTCTTTATGTTCGCAGCGATGGCGGCTCCTGTCAACAATCCCGAACACGGTTTTTGCCGCGACTGCCTGGGTTTCCAGCGCGCAGAGATGCGCCGCTGCGAGCGCTGCGGCAGCCCGCGGCTTGCCCGCCACCCGGAACTCTACCGGCTGCATCTTGCCCATATCGACTGCGATGCCTTCTACGCGGCGATCGAAAAGCGCGACAATCCGGCGCTGAAGGACCGGCCGGTGATCGTCGGTGGCGGCCGGCGCGGCGTCGTCTCCACCGCTTGCTACATCGCCCGCATCCACGGCGTGCGCTCGGCCATGCCGATGTTCAAGGCGCTGGAGCTCTGCCCGGAAGCGGCGGTCATCCCGCCCGACATGGAAAAATACGTCCGCGTCGGCCGCGAAGTGCGCGCGCTGATGCAGGCGCTGACGCCGCTGGTCGAGCCGCTGTCGATCGACGAGGCGTTTCTCGACCTCGCGGGCACCGAGCGCCTGCATGGCATGCCACCGGCGCTGGTGCTGGCGCGCTTCGCGCTGACGGTGGAAAGGGAAATCGGCATCACCGTTTCGGCCGGCCTCTCCTACTGCAAGTTCCTGGCCAAGGTGGCGTCGGACTTCCGCAAGCCGCGCGGCCTGTCGGTGATCGGCGAGGCGGAAGCGCCGGCTTTCCTCGCAGCCCAACCGGTGACGCTGATCTGGGGCGTCGGCAGGGCTCTGGCCGCCACGCTGGAGCGCGACGGCATCCGCTTGATCGCCCAGCTGCAACGCATGGAGCGTGGCGAACTGATGCGCCGCTACGGTGTGATGGGCGACCGGCTCTACCGGCTCTCGCGCGGTGAAGACGACCGCCGCGTCGATCCGGGCGGCGACGCGAAGAGCGTGTCGGCAGAGACCACTTTCGATACCGACATCGCCTCGTTGGCGGAACTGGTACCGGTGCTGCGCGGCCTGTCGGAAAAAGTCTCGGCGCGGCTGAAGAAATCGGGCATCGCCGGACGCACTGTCGTGCTGAAGCTCAAGACACAGGATTTCAAGCTGCGCACCCGCAATCGCCAGCTTGGCGACCCCACCCGTCTTGCCGACAGGATCTTCGAGACCGGGCTCGACCTGTTGCGCCGCGAAACTGACGGCACCAGGTTCCGGCTGCTCGGCATCGGCGTCAGCGATCTCTCCGACGACGGCAAGGCCGATCCGCCCGATCTGGTCGACGTCCAGTCGCGCAAGCGCGCGCTTGCCGAAGGCGCGATCGACACGCTGCGCGGCAAGTTCGGCAGGAAGGCCGTCGAGACAGGCTATACGTTCGGCAAAGGCCGCAGCGCCAATCCGCCAGAGCCGCAGGAGGAATGACTCCAGCCTGAAATATCATTGATATATCAGCTGCGTTTAAGATCGATCTGACTCGTGACAACCATTTTGCCGGTTTTCGGATCCATGTCGGTCACCGTCATTCGCATCTCATCCGGACCGGTCTTTTCGACGGTAAGCTCGGCGTCGCGGTCGCCGTTGACGATTTTCGCCCAGTGAATGCCGAGATTGATGGCGTTGCCGTAGCGGCTACCGCTGAGGCCCGCGGGGCCGCTTCGCGAGCCGACGTAGGTGCCGGTATAGCTCGTCCCGTCGGTTTTCAGGTCGGCGCGGATCTCGCGTGTCATGATCAGCATGGCGCGGCAGGTGCCGTCCAGCGACAGCGAATCCGTCGTCGCGTCCGAGGTGAACGTGCAGGAGATGTTCATCACCGGAGAATTGGTCCTGATTCTGACCGTTCCGTTGCCGGCAAATTTTCCCTGCAGCGAGCGCAGGAAACCTGCTTCGTCGGCATGCGCCGCGGTCGCGCTGAGCAGAAAGGCGGCGACCAGCGAAGCTGCGGCTGATTTCATGAAAATCCCCTCTCGCCATCGCGAGGTTGCAGCTTCCCCGCGGGGGAAAGGCTGAAAGCGTGGACTCAACGAGCGCCCCTGTCGGCAGGTTCCGCCTTCCGCATGACTGTTTTTTGACACGGGTTCGCTGGCCCAGTCGAATGCTTCCGCTAACGATTGCGGCGAGGCAGCCGACTTGCGACACAGCGCCCATGGCGCCTTCACCCTCGATCCCCAAAGCCGCGTTCTGGATGGCGCTGTCGATCGCCTCGTTCCTGGCAATGTCGGTCGCCGGCCGCGCCACCACGACCGAGCTCAACGTCTTCCAGGTGCTGGAACTGCGCTCGGTGATCGGCTTCTTCATCCTGCTGCCGCTGGTGATGATGAGCGGCGGCTTCGCGGCGATGCGCACCAAACGCCCGCTTGCCCATATCGCCCGCAATGTCATCCATTATTCCGGCCAGGCGGCGTGGCTCTACGCGCTGACACTGATCCCGCTTGCGGAGCTGATCTCGGTCGAATTCACGACGCCGATCTGGACTGCCATTCTGGCGGTCAGCTTTCTCGGCGAGAGGCTCTCCCGGCCAAAGCTCGCCGCAATCGTGCTCGGGCTGATCGGCGTGGTGATCATCGTCCGCCCCGGCGCCGGCTCGGTCAACCCGGGTCACCTTTTTGTGCTCGGCGCGGCGGTCTGCTTTGGCATATCGATTGTTCTGATCAAGTCGCTGACGCGCACCGACAGCGTCGTGCGCATCATCTTCTGGATGCTGATTATCCAGTCGGCGATCGGCCTCGTCCCGGCACTTTACGAATGGCGCAATCCGCCGCTCGACCTATGGCCGTGGATCGTGCTTATCGCCTTTTCCGGCATGTCGTCGCATTTCTGCATGGCCCGCGCACTCGCCTATGCCGACGCCACCATCATCTCGCCGATGGATTTTTTGCGCGTCCCGCTGTCGGCGCTGATCGGCTGGCTGCTCTACCACGAGCAGATCGACGCCTTCACCGCCGGCGGCGCCATGCTCATCCTGATGGGCAATCTGCTCAATCTGCAGCGCAGGGCGCCGCAGGCGGAAGCGGAAGCCGCCGTTTCCTGATCTACACCAGTTCCACTTCCACCACGCCCGGCACCGCGCGCATGGCCGAGGCGACCTGCGGCGAGATGCGATAGCGGTTGGGCAGCTCGATCTCGACCTCGCCCTGGCCGGCTTCCTTGATCAGCACGAAGCTCACCTGCCCTTCGCCCTTCACGACAAGCTGGCTGGCCAGCGTGCCGATCGGCGCGGCATCGCGCAGGAAGATGCGCAACGCCTTCTGGATGCGGCTTGCTTCGTCCTCCAGCGACTGCACCGTCTGGATGCGCAGGTTGACGCCTTCCGGCCTGTCCTCGGCCGAAACCGTGATCACCACGGAGCGGCCGGGCTCGAGCATGTCGCGATATTGCGCCAGGCCCTCGGAAAACAGCACCGCCTCATATTGTCCCGTCGTGTCGGAAAACTGCACGACGCCCATCTTGTTGCCGGTGCGCGTCTTGCGCTCCTGCTTGGTGGTGACGGTGCCGGCCAGCCGGCCGGCGGCGGCGCCGCGTTTGACCGCGGCCGAGAATTCCGCCCAGTTCTGCACCCGCATCTTCTCGAGTGCGGCCTTGTATTCGTCGAGCGGATGCGCCGAGAGGTAGAAGCCGACCACCTGGAATTCACGATGCAGCTTGTCAGCCGCGAGCCACGGTTCGGCCGCCGGCAGATTGAGCGCCTGCGACTGGCTCCCAAGCGAAGCGCCGAAAATGTCGGCCTGGCCGGAGATGGCGTTCTGCTGCGCCAGCGATGCCAGCCCCATCATCCGTTCGACGCCGGCCATCATGGCGGCGCGGTCGTGCCCGAAGCAGTCCAGCGCGCCGGCCATGATCAGGCTTTCGAAAACGCGCTTGCCGACGATCTTCGGGTCGACCCGCTCGCAGAAATCGGCAAGGCTGGTGAACGGGCTCTCGCGACGCTTCTCAACGATGTGCTCGACCGCAGCGTCGCCGACGCCCTTGAGCGCGGCAAGCGAATAGAAAATCTTGTTCTCGCCGACCTCGAAAGCGCGAAAACTGGTCATCACCGACGGCGCCACCACCTCTATGCCGAGGCGCAGCGCATCCTGGCGGAAATCGGCCAGTTTGTCGGTGTTGACCATGTCGAGCGTCATCGACGCGGCCAGGAACTCGACCGGGTAATGGGCCTTGAGGTAAGCGGTCTGGTAGGAGACCACCGCATAAGCCGCGGCATGGGACTTGTTGAAGCCGTAGTCGGCGAACTTCGCCAAAAGGTCGAAGATGAAGTCGGCCTGCGGTTTGCTGACGCCGCGCTCGACCGCGCCCGTGACGAAGCGCTCGCGCTGTTTGTCCATCTCGGCGCGGATCTTCTTGCCCATGGCGCGGCGCAAAAGATCGGCTTCGCCGAGCGAATAGCCGGCCAGCTCCTGCGCGATCTGCATCACCTGTTCCTGGTAGACGATGACGCCTTGCGTCTCTTTTACCAGATGGTCGATCTTGGGATGAATCGAGGCCATCTCCTCCTCGCCATGCTTTCTGGCGTTGTAGGTCGGGATGTTCTCCATCGGGCCGGGACGGTAGAGCGCCACCAGCGCGATGATGTCCTCGATGCAGTCCGGCCGCATGCCGATCAGCGCCTTGCGCATGCCGGCGCTTTCCACCTGGAACACGCCGACCACCTCGCCGCGCGACAGCATGGAATAGGTCTCGGGATCGTCGAGCGGGATTGTCGCCAGATCGATGTCGACGCCGCGCCGGCGGATCAGCTTCACCGCCGTCTCCAGCACGGTCAGCGTCTTCAGGCCGAGGAAGTCGAATTTTACGAGTCCCGCCTGCTCGACATATTTCATATTGAACTGGGTGACCGGCATGTCGGAGCGCGGATCGCGGTACATCGGCACCAGTTCCGACAGCGGCCGGTCGCCGATGACGATGCCGGCGGCATGTGTGGAAGCGTGGCGATAGAGGCCTTCGAGCTTCTGCGCCGTATCGAGCAGCGTCTGGACGATCGGCTCCTTCTCCGCCTCCTCGGCAAAGCGTGGCTCGTTGGCGATGGCGTCCGCGAGCTTGACCGGATTGGCCGGATTCTGCGGCACCATCTTCGAAAGCTTGTCGACCTGGCCGTAAGGCATCTGCAGCACACGGCCGACGTCGCGCAGAACCGCGCGGGCTTGCAGCGTGCCGAAGGTGATGATCTGCCCGACCTGGTCGCGGCCGTATTTCTGCTGGACGTAGCGGATGACCTCCTCGCGCCGGTCCTGGCAGAAGTCGATGTCGAAGTCCGGCATCGAGACGCGGTCCGGGTTGAGGAAGCGCTCGAACAGCAGCGAGAAGCGCAGCGGGTCGATGTCGGTGATGGTGGTGGAATAGGCGACCAGCGAGCCGGCGCCCGAACCGCGACCCGGCCCGACCGGAATGCCTTGCGCCTTGGCCCATTTGATGAAGTCGGCAACGATCAGGAAATAGCCGGGGAATTTCATCTTCTCGATGATGCCGAGTTCGAATTCGAGCCGCTCGCGATACTGTTCGACCGTATAGCCTGGCGTTGGGCCATGCGCGGCAAGCCGTGCGTCCAGCCCCTCACGCGCCTGGCGGGCGAGCTCCGCGGCTTCCGCCTTTTCCGCCGCGTCCTTGTCGGCGGTATCGGCTCCGGTGAAGCGCGGCAGGATCGGGCTGCGGTTCTTCGGATAATAGGAGCAGCGCAGCGCGATCTCGACCGTGTTGTCGATCGCTTCCGGCAGGTCGGAAAACAGCCGCGCCATTTCGGCCTGGCCGCGCAGGAAATTGTCCGTGGAGAGCCGCCGGCGATCGTCGGCGGCGACCACCGAACCCTCGGCAATGGCAATCAGCGCATCATGCGCCTCATAGTCCTCGCGCTGCGAGAAGAAGGCCTCGTTGGTGGCGACCAGCGGCAGGTCGTGGCTGTAGGCAAGGTCGACCGTCGACTTCTCGACCATCCGGTCATAGCCCGCCACCCGTTCCAGTTCGACATAGAGCCGGTCGCCGAACAGCGCCTTGAGATGGAGCAGCCGCTGCTCGGCGAGATCGCGCCGGTCGGCCTTCAAGGCGGTGCCGATCGGGCCGCGCGGGCCGCCGGTGAGACAGATCAGCCCGTCGCACTGTCCCTCCAGCATCGCGCTGGTCAGATGCACCGGCTCGCCTGGCGGCGTCTCCAGATAGACCTTGCTGACCAGCCGGACGAGATTGCCGTAGCCGGCTTCGGTGGCGGCGATCAGCACGATCGGCGCCATTTCGGGCCCATGCCGGCGGCGGTCGCGCTGCGCTTCGGTCGCCTCACCGGCGAAAGCAAGGTCGATCTGGCAGCCGATGATCGGCTGGATGCCGTCCTTGACCGCCTTCTGGGCGAATTCGAGCGCGCCGAACAGATTGTTGGTGTCGGTCACCGCGATCGCCGGCGCCTCGTCCTTGACCGCATGGCCGACGATGGCGCCGAGCTGCAGGGCGCCTTCCAGCAGCGAATAGGCCGAATGCACGCGCAGATGGATGAACGGCCGCGCCGGCGCTTCCGGCCGGTTCGTCCTTTCGTTAGCTTCCCGCTTCAGCGGATCGCGTATCATTGCTGTGTCTGCCACCGGCCAGGCCTTTGCTTGTCCTTGAGAATCTCGGCTCGGCCCTAATCTAGTCGTCCGCCGAGCCGCCTGCCAGCGAAACTCAAGCAAACTCCATGATCACCGCGTCCACGGCGAGGCTCTCGCCGGGCTTGGCGTTGAGTTTTGCCACGGTGAGGTCGCGGTCGGCGCGCAGCACGTTTTCCATCTTCATCGCCTCGACCACGGCCAGCGTCTCGCCGGCCTTGACCTCCTGTCCCTCGGCGACGGCGATCGACACGACCAGACCCGGCATCGGGCAGAGAAGCATTTTCGACGTATCCGGCGGCAGTTTCTCCGGCATCAGCCTTTCGAGCTCGGCGGTGCGCGGCAGCATGGCGCGCGCCGCCACCGACATGCCTTTCCAGGCGATGCGAAGCCCGTTCGGCACCGGCCGGATCTGCGCCGCTATCCTGTTGCCGCCGACCGTGCCTTGCCAGATTGCGTCGCCCGGCCGCCAATCGGACGTGACCGTCAAAGGCTTGCCGCCGTCGATCGACAGATCGACCTCTATCGGGATCGAGATCATGCCGTCGACAATGCTGGCGGACAAATAATCCGCGCCGATCTTGGCTACCCAGTCGCGCTTGAGGTGGCCCGAATGCGGCGCCAGTCGGCCGCTCAGCCGGTCGAGCCGGTCGCGGCGCAGCAATTCGATCGTGGTGGCGATCGCGGCAAATACCGCCCTTTCCTCGGGATTGGGTTCGACCGGCGCGAAGCCGTGCGGATATTCCTCCGCGATGAAGCCGGTCGACAGCCGCCCCTCGCGCCAGCGCGGATGCTGCATCAGCGCCGCCAGGAACGGGATGTTGTGCTCGATGCCGTCGACGATAAAGCTGTCGAGCGCTTCCGACATGGCATCGATGGCCGCCAGCCTGGTCGGCGCCCAGGTGCACAGCTTTGCCACCATCGGATCGTAGAACATCGAGATATCGGAGCCCTCGGTGACGCCGGTGTCGTTGCGGATCACAATATCGCCGAAGGTCCCCTCCTGCGGCGGCCGATAGCGGGTCAGCCGGCCGATCGACGGCAGGAAATTGCGATAAGGATCCTCGGCATAAAGCCGGCTTTCCACCGCCCACCCATTGAGCTTCACGCTGCTCTGTCTGATGCCGAGCTTTTCGCCAGCGGCAATGCGGATCATCTGTTCGACCAGATCGATGCCGGTGACAAGTTCCGTCACCGGATGCTCGACCTGCAATCGCGTATTCATTTCAAGGAAATAGAAGTTCTTCCCGGTGTCGACGATGAATTCCACCGTGCCGGCGCTCTGGTAGTCGACGGCCTTGGCCAACGCCACTGCCTGCTCGCCCATCGCCTTGCGGGTCTTGGCGTCGAGAAACGGCGACGGCGCCTCCTCGACCACCTTCTGGTTGCGGCGCTGGATCGAGCATTCGCGCTCGCCGAGATAGAGCGCGTTGCCATGCGCGTCGGCCAGCACCTGGATCTCGATGTGGCGCGGTTCGACGACGAACTTCTCGATGAAGACGCGGTCGTCGCCGAACGAGCTCCTGGCCTCGGAGCGCGCCCGCTCAAAGCCGTCGCGCACTTCCGATTTGCTCCAGGCGATGCGCATGCCCTTGCCGCCGCCGCCGGCCGAAGCCTTGATTATCACCGGATAGCCGATCTCGCCGGCTATTCTTTCGGCATGGTCGGCATCCTCGATGACGCCGAGCCAGCCGGGCACGGTCGACACTTTGGCGGCGTTGGCGAACTTCTTCGATTCGATCTTGTCGCCCATCGCCTTGATGGCTTTCGGCTTCGGTCCGATGAAGACGATGCCCTGCTTTTCCAGCGCCTCGCAGAAGGAGGCGCGCTCCGACAGGAAGCCGTAGCCGGGGTGCACCGCTTCCGCCCCGGTTTGTTTGCAGGCGGCGATAATATTGTCCGCCACGAGATAGCTCTGCGCGGCCGACGACGGGCCGATATGCACCGCCTCGTCGGCCATCTCGACATGCACGGCGTCGCGATCGGCATCCGAATAGACCGCGACGGTGGCGATGCCCATCTTGCGCGCCGTCTTGATGACACGGCAGGCAATCTCGCCGCGATTGGCGATCAGGATCTTCTTGAACATTCGGATGTCGTCCTCCGGCGAAGCGGCCCAGTTCTATGGACAATCCCGCTATGTCTCAAGTGGCCGGGCCCGCTCGCGTCCGCCCGGCCCAAATTGCGACTGCCGCGGCGAAAAACGTCGCAAGGGAAGTTGGCCGATTTCAAAGAACTCGATAAGGTGACGACAGGTCCACAAAAGACGGCAGGCATTGCCTCGCCGGGCAGGCCTTGCGCCTGCCGTAACCTGATACATACGGATTGCCCTGGGAGGAATTGCCTGATGAAAACGCGTGCCGCAGTCGCCGTTGGAGCCGGAAAGCCGCTGGAGATCATGGAGGTCGACCTCGAGGGCCCGCGCGAGGGCGAGGTGCTGGTCGAGGTGAAGGCGACCGGCATCTGCCACACCGACGAGTTCACGCTGTCGGGCGCCGATCCGGAAGGCCTGTTCCCGGCCATCCTCGGCCATGAGGGCGCCGGCGTCGTCGTCGATGTCGGCAAGGGCGTCACCTCGGTCAGGAAGGGCGACCATGTCATTCCGCTCTATACGCCCGAATGCCGGCAGTGCCCTTCGTGCCTGTCGAGGAAGACCAACCTGTGCACCGCCATCCGCGCCACGCAAGGGCAAGGCCTGATGCCGGACGGCACCTCGCGCTTTTCGGTCGGCGGCGAAAAGCTTTTTCATTACATGGGCTGCTCGACTTTCTCCAATTTCACCGTGCTGCCGGAGATCGCGGTGGCCAAGGTCAATCCCGACGCGCCCTTCGACAAGATCTGCTATATCGGTTGCGGGGTGACCACCGGCATCGGTGCGGTCATCAACACGGCCAAGGTCGAGCAGGGCGCCACGGCGGTGGTCTTCGGCCTTGGCGGCATCGGCTTGAACGTCATCCAGGGGCTTCGTCTTGCCGGCGCCGACATGATCATCGGCGTCGATGTCAACAACGACAAGAAGGCCTGGGGCGAGAAGTTCGGCATGACGCATTTCGTCAATCCGAAGGAGATCGACGGCGATATCGTGCCTTACCTGGTCAACATGACCAAGCGCGGCGCCGACCAGATCGGCGGCGCCGACTACACCTTCGACTGCACCGGCAACACCAAGGTGATGCGCCAGGCGCTGGAGGCCTCGCATCGAGGCTGGGGCAAGTCGGTCATCATCGGTGTCGCCGGCGCCGGCCAGGAGATTTCGACCAGGCCGTTCCAGCTGGTCACCGGCCGCACCTGGATGGGCACCGCCTTCGGCGGCGCGCGCGGCCGCACCGATGTGCCGCGGATCGTCGACTGGTACATGGACAAGAAAATCGAGATCGACCCGATGATCACCCACACACTGAAGCTGGAGGACATCAACAAGGGCTTTGACCTCATGCACGAGGGCAAGTCGATCCGAAGTGTCGTGGTTTACTGAAGACAACCACATGTCGCCGGCCAGCCAGCCTGCGACCGCTGTGGTCAAACATGGCCTGTAACTGAAACAAGGGAGGAGAGAAAATGGCTGAAAAACTGCATCCGAAGATCGACAACGGCCTGCCGAAGGAAAGAGCGGACTTTGCCGGCGGCACGCTGGTCTGCCTCTGCACCAGCAATCCGGTGAAGGTGAAGGTCAAGGGCCAGATCGCCCATAACCATGCCTGCGGCTGCACCAAGTGCTGGAAGCCGGAAGGCGCCATCTTCTCGGTCGTGGCTGTCGCCGGCACGGGCGACGTCACCGTCACCGAGAACGGCGACAAGCTGAAGGTGGTCGACCCGGCGGCGCTGATCCAGCGCCATGCCTGCACCGGCTGCGGCGTCCACATGCACGGCCCGGTCGAACGCGACCATCCCTTCAAGGGCCTGTCCTTCATCCACCCCGAGCGCTTCGAGGAGGACGGCTGGTCGCCGCCGGGCTTCACCGCCTTTGTCTCCTCGATCATCGAATCGGGTGTCGACCCGAGCCGCATGGACGGCATCCGCGGCCAGCTGAAGTCGATCGGGCTCGAACCCTATGACTGCCTCAACCCCGGCCTGATGGATTACATCGCCACCTGGACTGCGAAGAGGTCCGGGGCGCTTCCGGCCTGACGGCGTCACGGACAGGCCAGAACGGCCTTGTGTGAAATGCCTCATGGAATCAGGCCACGGGCCATCGAAAGATGATCGCTCGTGGCCTGACAGCGGGAGAGCAGGTGAGGCGGATGCAGGCGCTTTTGATCGCGGCGGCAGTGCTCGTCATCGGGCTGGCGCTGGCCTATGGCATCAAACGGTTTTCGCTCGGCGACAGCGTGACGCTGATTGCCTTGTTGATCATCCCGCTGCTGGCCTACGGTGTCGTGTCGGGACAGATCACCGAATTCACTGCGCCGGGCGGATGGGGCGCGAAATTTCGCGCCGAGGCTCGCAAGACGATCGAACCCTTGCCGATCCTGAAGGCTGATCTGGTCCCCAAGGGCGGCGAGGATGAGCTTCAAGCGCTGCTCAAGAAACTGGTGCCCGGCAACCCGATCGCTTTGACCTTGCAGCTCGGACGCGGTGGTTACTATCAAGCGCAGATCATCGTGGAATACATTACCGCCTTGTCGCGGATCGATCCGGAAATGACTGTCATTGTCGTCGATCAGGACGGCAAATATGTAAGCTCCGCCAAGGGCAGCGCCGTGCTGTCCCTGTTGCAGGATGCAGCGCAAACGCAACCGTTTATGAGCGCGATCGGCGGCTCGTCGCCAACAGAAATAACAAAGATCGGCGGCTTCTCCGACAAATCCATCTTCGATAAGGCGAGCAACGTGGAAGCCCTGAAGAAAATGCAGTCCGAAAACGTCTCGCGCCTGGTCGCGGTGACCGTGGCCGGGCTGCCGGAGGGCATCGTCCTGCGCGACACCATCGTGACCCGGCTGCTTGTCGAACTCGCGCCCGACGACCAATAGCGGGAGACACCGATCGACATTCCATTGATCTACGTCGACGCCGACGCCTGCCCGGTCAAGGCAGAGGTCGAGAAGGTCGCGGAGCGTCATGGCCTCGTCGTCACCTATGTCTCCAATGGCGGCCTGCGACCGTCGCGCGATCCGATGATCCGCAATGTCGTGGTGTCGAAAAGTGCCGACGCCGCCGACGACTGGATCGTCGAGAACGTCAAGCCTAACGACATCGTGATCACGGCTGACATCCCGCTGGCCGCGCGTACGGTGGCGATTGGCGCGCATGTGCTGGGGCCCACCGGTCGCCCCTTCACGCCGGAAACCATCGGCATGGCGGTGGCGATGCGCGACCTGAAACAGCATCTGCGCGAGACCGGCGAAAGCCGCGGCTTCAACGCCGCCTTCACACCGCAGGACCGCTCGCGCTTTCTCGGCCAGCTCGACCGTATCTTGCGGAGGGCGCTCAAATCCGCCACACCGGGCTGATCCGAGATCTTTCGGAAGCTGGCCCATGGTCGAAGACACATCCGCCAAGACGCCGATGCATCGGCACGTGCAGTTTGCCTTAGCCGCGGCGATCGGCATCGTCGCGCTGCTGCTCGCACTGCTGTTGCGCGCGCCGCTCCCCTACTCCATCGGCGCCAATGTGTTCTTCGCCGCCTATATCGCTCTTGTGCTTATCCAGATGCCGAAGCTCACCGGCCGCTATCTCAGCAAGAACGCCCGCGCCACCGACCTGCCGGTGTTGCTGATCTTCGCCGTCACGCTCTTCGTCGTCGGTGCTGCCATCATCTCGCTGTTTCTGCTCATCAATCGAAAGGATGGCGTGCATCCTTTGCAGCTCGGCTTCGCCATGCTGTCGATCCCGCTCGGCTGGTTCACCATCCATGCCATGGCGGCGTTGCATTACGCGCATGTCTACTGGAAGGACGGCGATGAGATCGATGTCGGCACCAGGAAGAAGATGCCTGTCGGCGGCCTCGACTTTCCCGGCAACAAACGGCCGGAAGGCTGGGATTTCCTTTATTTCGCGACGGTCATCGGCATGACCGCCCAGACGGCCGACACCGCCATCACGACCTCGCAAATGCGCCTTGTCGTGCTTGTGCATTCGATCCTGACCTTCTTCTTCAACGCGGTGATCCTCGCCGCGGCGGTCAATCTCGCGGTCAGCCTGGGCGCCCCGTAATAAATTCGTGATCGCACGAAACATCGCCTTGCGCGGTGACGTATTGGAGAGAAGACAGTGTTCTGAGACGCCGCGCGTCATGCGGCTGGAGGACGAAAATGGACTCTGCTGCCACGAGCCAATCCGCCGCTGGAGCGAACGCGAAGGATGCGACCCTCATCTACCGGCAGTCGCGCTGGACGCGGCTGACGCATTGGCTGTGGGCGATCTCGCTGTTCTTCATGCTGCTGTCCGGCCTGCAGATCTTCAACGCCCGCCCGCAGCTCTATATCGGCAAGCAGTCGGGCTTCGGGTTCAACAACACCATCCTCGAGATCGGCGCAGAGAACACCAACAACGGCCCGCGCGGCTTCACCGCGATTTTCGGCCACCGTTTCGACACCACCGGCGTGCTCGGCTGGTCCGGCCCGCCCGGCCAGGAGACGCCGCGCGCCTTCCCCTCCTGGGCGACGATCCCCTCCTATTATGATCTCGGCACCGCCCGCGTCGTGCATTTCTTCTTCGCCTGGATCCTGACCACGACCTTGCTGGTCTGGCTGATCGCCGGGCTGGTCAACGGCCATATCCGCCGCGACCTTGCCCCGCGACTGGATGACCTGAAGCGCCTGCCGCGCGACGTCGTCGACCACGCCAAGCTGAAGTTCCACCACACGCGCGAATACAACACGCTGCAGAAAATGGCCTATGGCGGCGTGCTGTTCGTGCTTCTGCCGCTGATGATCATCACCGGCCTCGCTATGTCGCCAAGCATGGATTCGGTGCTGCCCTGGCTCAACGAAGTGCTTGGCGGCAGGCAGACGGCGCGCACCATCCATTTCACCGTCATGGTGCTGCTCGTCCTGTTCTTCATTGTTCACATCCTGATGATCCTGGCTGCCGGCCCGATCAACGAGCTGCGCTCGATCATTACCGGATGGTACCGCACCGACCCGCCCGCCAAGCACGACGAGCCGACCGAGAGGAGCGCCTGACATGCCGAAATTCCAGATCAGCCGCCGCAAGTTCCTCACCGCTGCCAGCCTCGGCCTCTCCGGCATCGCGCTATCCGGCTGCGATGCCTTCGACAGCGGCCTCGGCGTCGGCGACGGCCTGCGCAGCTTCCTTGAAAACGCCAACGGCCTGACCTGGCGGGCGCAGCATCTGCTCGCCGGCCGCGACAAGCTGGCGCCTGAATTCACAGAGGCGGACATCCGCCAGCCGCAGCGGCCGAACGGCTCCACCGCGCCCGACGACGACACCTACAAGGGTCTTCTCGCCAACAACTTCGCCGACTGGCGCCTGGAGGTTACCGGCCTGGTCGAGAAGCCGCTGTCGCTTACGCGCGAGCAACTGATGAACATGCCGAGCCGCACCCAGATCACCCGCCACGACTGTGTCGAAGGCTGGAGCTGCATCGCCAAATGGACCGGCACGCCGCTGTCGCTGGTGCTCGATCAGGCGGTGGTGAAGCCGCAGGCGCGCTACGTCATGTTTCACTGCCTCGACACGATCGAGCAAAGCCTGGCGGGCGACATCAAATATTACGGCTCCATCGACCTGATCGATGCCCGCCATCCGCAGACGATCCTGGCCTACGGCGTCAACGGCAAGCCGCTTCCGGTCGAAAACGGCGCTCCGCTTCGAGTTCGTGTCGAGCGTCAGCTCGGCTACAAGATGCCGAAATACGTCAACAAGGTCGAGCTGGTCGACAGCTTCGCCAATGTCGGCGGCGGCCGCGGCGGCTACTGGGAGGACAATGGCTACGACTGGTACGGCGGTATTTGATGGCCCCTCGCCTGCAGGCCGAGCACGATCTGTCGCCGAACGAATTGAATGCCCTCGAGGAACGCCTCGACAGCGACAACCGGCGCAAAACCGGCCGCGATGATGATCGAGGGCTGATCTTCGTCATCCGCGACAAAGCCGAACGCGCGGTCGGCGTTGCCGCCGGATATTCGTGGGCGGGAACCGCCGAGCTCAAATTGATGTGGATCGATGAAGCCTATCGAGGCCGTGGCTATGCCAGGGAGTTGATCGACGCTTTCATCGCCGAGGCCGCGGGTCGAGGTGTCAGGCGGATCTGGGTCTCAAGCCATGACTTCCAGGCGCCGGGTCTTTACGAGAAAGCAGGCTTCGAGCGCATGGCCGAATTTCCGGGATGGCCCGAAGGCCATTCGAACATTGTCCTTTGCAAGACGATAGCCGCCCGGCAGATGTGCTGAGAATCAGGTCAGGCCGGCATCACCAGAATATCGAAGCGCCGAGATGTCGCTGGGAGGTGACAAGGTGTCGCCGACGGGCTATGGATGGCGCGTCAAGGGCTCGGGCAACTGAGTCCTACCTGTTTGCGGGAGAGAGCAGCGCAAGCTGTCGCCGAAGGGGAAATCGCCCGAAATCTCTCAGGCAAAAGAACCGTTGACGGGAAAGACAACTCTGGAAAGTCGGGAATCTTCCCGCGCCGAAGGTGTAAGCGCTGCCGACAGAGTTACGGGGCGCGAGTCTCTCAGGCTTCAGACAGAGGGGCACGACTAGGCCGCCGGTCGCGGTCGATTGCGTGCGATTCTGGAGAAGACATGACGGGCGAAGACACCAGACACCTCCCCCTCGAGGATTTGCACAGCGCCGCCGGCGCCCGCTTTGGCGCTTTCGCCGGCTGGTCGATGCCGCTCACCTACCCGCCCGGCGTGATGAAGGAGCATCTCCACACCCGCGAGCATGCCGGCCTATTCGACATCTCGCACATGAAGCTGTTCGAGGTCAGCGGCCCCGGCGCCGCCGCGCTTCTTGACCGCGCCTGCCCGCTCGATGCCGGCGGGCTCGAAATCTCGCAGTCCAAATACACCTTCTTCCTCAATGAGGCCGCCGGCATTATCGATGACCTGATCGTCACAAGGCTCGGCGATCACCGCTTCATAGTCGTGGCCAATGCCGGCAACGCGGTCGAGGACGAGAAGCATCTTCGCACCCTGGCCGCTGATTTCGATGCCAGGGTGGAGCCGCTCGACCGCATCTTCCTCGCCATTCAGGGACCTGAGGCGTGGGCCGCCCTGTCGCGCGCCGGCATCGAGACCGGCTCGCTGCTGTTCATGCATGGCATCGAACCAAAGCAAAACTGGTTCATGAGCCGCTCCGGCTACACCGGCGAGGACGGCTTCGAGATCGGCCTGCCGGAAGCGGACGCCCGCGATCTCGTCGCCAAACTGCTCGAAGATGAACGCGTGCAGTGGATCGGGCTGGCCGCCCGCGACAGCCTGCGGCTGGAGGCCGGGCTCTGCCTGCACGGCCAGGACCTTACACCCGAGATCGATCCTGCCAGCGCCGGCCTGATGTGGGCAATCCCCAAGGAGATCCGCGCCGCCGGCGCCTTCATCGGCGTCGACGCCCTACGCTCGATCGTCGAGCGCGGCCCCTCGCAAAAGCGCGTCGGCCTGAAGCCGGATGGCCGCCAGCCGGTGCGCTCGGGTGCGGCGCTGGTCGATGCCGATGGTACTCCGGCCGGCCATGTCACCTCGGGTGGCTTCGGCCCCTCGGCGGCCCACCCGGTCGCCATGGGCTACGTCCACACAAGCCTGGCCAAGCCTGGCACAAAACTGTTCGCCGATGTCCGCGGCACGAAAATCCCGATCGACATCGCTTCCCTGCCCTTCACGCCGCATCGCTACCGCAAAGGATGAATCCCTGATGGCAAAGACCTATTTCACCGAAGATCATGAATGGCTGCGCGTCGAGGGCGGCGTCGCCACGGTCGGCATTACCGACTACGCGCAGGAGCAGCTCGGCGATCTCGTCTTCGTCGAACTGCCGGAAATTGGCCGCAAGCTCGCCAAGGGCGACACCGCCGTCGTCGTCGAATCCGTCAAGGCGGCTTCCGACGTCTACGCGCCGGTCGACGGCGAGATCACCGAAGCCAATGCCTCGCTGTCGGCCGACCCTTCGCTGGTCAATTCGGCGGCGACCGGCGACGGCTGGTTGTGGAAGATGAAGCTTGCCGATGAAGGCCAGCTCGAAGGCCTCCTGGATGAGGCCGGCTACAAAGTCCATATCGGTTGATACCAGGACAGACAAAATGACCGCAGTACCCACTCCCTTTTCGGCCCGCCATATCGGTCCCGGCCTCAACGACGTCAGAGCGATGCTGGCCGTCATCGGCGTGCCCTCGGTCGAGACGCTGATCAGCCAGGCCGTGCCGAGATCGATCCGCCTCGACTGGCCGCTGAACCTGCCCGAGCCGGTCAGCGAAGCCGAAGCTCTGGCTGAATTGTCGGCGGTCATGGCGAAGAACACGGTACTGAAGAGCTTCATCGGCGCCGGCTATCACGGCGTCTTTGTACCGCCGGTCATCCAGCGCAATTTGTTCGAGAACCCGGCCTGGTACACGGCCTACACGCCTTACCAGGCCGAGATCAGCCAGGGCCGGCTGGAGATGCTGTTCAATTTCCAGACCCTCGTCACCGAGCTCACCGGCCTGCCGGTGGCATCGGCCTCGCTGCTCGACGAGGCCACCGCGGTCGCCGAGGCGGTGGGAATTGCCTTGCGCCACCATCGCGACAAGCGCACCAAGGTGGCGCTCGCCGGTACGCCGCATCCGCAGACGCTGGACGTCGTGCGCACCCGCGCCGAGCCGCTCGGCATCGAGATCGACGGCGAGACCATAGATGACAACACCGCTGCCTTGCTCGTCTCATGGCCGGATACGTTCGGCGTCTATGGCGACCACAAAGCGGCGATCGAAAAGGCCCGCGCCATGGGCGCGCTGGTGGTCTTCATAGCCGACCCGCTCGGCCTGACGCTGACCGACGCACCGGCCAAGCTTGGCGCCGACATCGCTGTTGGCCCGATGCAGCGCTTCGGCGTGCCGATGGGTTTCGGCGGCCCGCACGCGGCCTATTGCGCCGTCTCCGACAAACTGACCCGTCTCATGCCCGGCCGCCTCGTCGGCCAGTCGATCGACAGCAAGGGCCGCCCGGGTTACCGGCTGGCGCTGCAGACACGTGAGCAGCACATCCGCCGCGACAAGGCCACCTCCAACATCTGCACCGCGCAGGCGCTCCTCGCCAATATGGCGACCGCCTACGCGATCTGGCACGGCCCAGCCGGCCTGCAGGCGATTGCCGAACGCGTCCATGGGCTGGCCAACCGCCTTGCCGAAGGGCTCAAGGCAGCTGGTGTATCAGTACTCGGCGCAAGCCGCTTCGACACGGTGACGGTTGAAGCGAAGGGCAAGGCGCATGCGATCGCCGCCGCCGCGGAAAAGTCCGGCCGGCTGCTGCGCGTCATCGACGCCGACCATGTCGGCATCGCCTTCGACGAGACCTCGACGGAAGCCGATCTGGAAGCGATCGCCGCGCTGTTCGGCGCCAAGGCAGCCGGCGCCGCCGACAGCACCATGCCCGGAAAAGGGCGCGGCAAGGGGTTTCTCACCCAGCCGGTCTTCCACGAGAACCGCTCCGAGACCGACATGATGCGGTTCTTGCGCCGGCTGGCCGACAAGGACCTTGCGCTGGACCGTGCCATGATCCCGCTCGGCTCCTGCACCATGAAGCTCAATGCCGCGGCCGAGATGATGCCGGTGAGCTGGCCGAGCGTCGCCAACATGCATCCCTTCGCGCCGGCCGGCCATTCGGCGGGCTATCGCGCCATGGTCGATGAGTTGGAAGGCTGGCTGTCGGAGATCACCGGCTTCGACGCGGTGAGCCTGCAGCCCAATGCCGGCAGCCAGGGCGAATATGCCGGACTGCTCGCCATCCGCGCCTATCACCGCTCGCGCGGCGAAGGCCATCGCACTGTCTGCCTGATCCCGTCCTCCGCGCATGGCACCAACCCGGCAAGCGCGGCGATGGCGGGCATGAGCGTCGTTGTCGTGCGCTGCCTGGACGACGGCAACATCGACATGGACGATCTGAGCGCCAAGGCCAACGAGCATTCCAGGAATCTCGCGGCGCTGATGTTCACCTATCCATCCACGCATGGCGTCTACGAGGAGGGCGCGCGTCACCTCTGCGCCCTCATCCATGAGCATGGCGGCCAGGTCTATTTCGACGGCGCCAATCTCAACGCCCTGGTCGGCCTTGCGCGACCCGGCGACATCGGCGCCGACGTCTGCCACATGAACCTGCACAAGACCTTCTGCATCCCGCATGGCGGCGGCGGTCCCGGCGTCGGCCCGATCGGCGTCAAGGCGCATCTCAAACCCTATCTGCCAGGCCATCTCACCGAAGGCTCGGGCCATGCCGTGGCGGCAGCCCCCTTCGGCAGCGCCTCCATCCTGCCGATCACCTGGATGTATATCCGCATGATGGGCGCTTCCGGCCTGAAGCAGGCGACGGAGACCGCCATCATCTCGGCCAATTATGTGGCGACGCGGCTCGCGCCGCACTTTCCGCTCCTCTATAAGGGCAGGAACGATCGCATCGCGCATGAATGCATCCTCGACACGCGCGTGCTCAAGGAAAGCGCCGGCATCAGCGTCGACGATGTCGCCAAGCGGCTGATCGACTACGGCTTCCACGCGCCGACCATGTCGTTCCCGGTCGCCGGCACGCTGATGGTCGAACCAACCGAGTCCGAGCCCAAGCGCGAGCTGGACCGCTTCTGCGAGGCGATGATCGCGATTGCCGGCGAAGCGGCGAAAGTGGCCAGGGGCGATTGGCCGCTCAACGACAATCCGCTGGTCAACGCGCCACATACCGCGGCGGAAGCGCTGGCCGGCGCCTGGACGCATCCCTACTCGCGGCTCGAGGCGGCTTATCCGGCGGGCGATGCCGATCTGGCGGCAAAGTATTGGCCGCCGGTCTCGCGCATCGACAATGTCGCCGGCGACCGCAACCTGGTCTGCTCCTGCCCGCCGCTGTCGGAATATCTCGGCGCCGCCGAATAACCGGCTTAACGCATGCCGCCCAAAGGTGTGAAGCTGTTTTGCGGGAACGACATGCGTAAAAAACAGAGGTTCAGGCCGAGCGCAGAGCTGGCCCGGCACCGGGCTGGCCGGTTTCGGCGCCAATGAGGACGCGGTTGCGCCCGGCGCGCTTGGCGGCGTAGAGCGCGGCGTCGGCGTCCGCCATCACCTCGTCGAGGGTCCGGCCATCGGCCACGCCGAAGCCCATGCCGCCGCTGACGGTGCTGCGCAGCGGGCCGTTGTCGGTCGGGACGATTTCGGTGCCGAAGGCGACGCCGATCCTGCTTGCCAGGTCGTGCGCCTTTTCCGGCGTGATGCGCGACATGACGAGTACGAATTCCTCACCACCCAACCGAAAGGCGTCGACGCCGGCCTTGCCGTATTTCCTGATCACGGCCGCGAAGCGGCAGAGAACCTTGTCGCCGACGGGATGGCCGAAGACGTCGTTGGTCCGCTTGAAATGGTCGAGATCGAACATGGCGATCGCCATGAACGGCCCGAAGCTGCGATCGCCGTAAAGCGACGTCAGCGCGCGCCGGTTCATCAGCCCGGTCAGCGGATCGGTCATGGTCTCGGCCTTGAGTTCGATCTGCGCCTGCAGATGGTGCAGCGACAGCGTCAGCGCGCCGAGGCCGGTCATGCAAGCAACCGCGACGACCGAGTTCAGTTGCTCGGCCCAATTATCGGGTGCTGCACCCAGCATCCACTGCCCACGGGCCAACAGCACCAGGCCGCACAGTGCGAAGGACACACCGCAGACGCCGCTCAGGAACGAAACGACCAGCAGGATTCGGCGGTCGTGGTCCCCCTTCATCCAGAACATTGTCCCGATCGCGGCGAGCAGCACTGTCACCGCCGCATAGGTGATGAGGAAGCCTATGCCGTCGAAGCCGAGATAGGTGACCGCGGCGCAGGCCGCCATTGCAGCCAACGTCGGCAGGATGGCGCGACGATAGTTGCGGATAACCAGATACTGCATTGCCGACAGGCAGAGGACGAGAAAACCCAAAGTAAGGAGCGCGAGCACGACCTGGCAGAGCCAGGGACTGGCATCCTTTGTGTAACGCCAGAACAGGACGACATGGGCAACCAGCACGAGCATGCCGCAGCCAACAGTGAGAACGAAGCGCGCCCGCGGCGTGGTGAGCCAGATCGCAAACATGGTGATGCTGAGGCATGTGCCCGACAGCCCCGCCGCAAGCAGGAGCGAACTGAAATCCAACATTGTTGAGCCGCAGCCTCTTGGGAGTCGTCAGTTACACGGCATTCTAGGTTAACGGCGGCGCGCTGACACCGTTTTCAGCTAACCTTTCGACCCAACCTTCCGGCAAGGTTTACAAAGCATCCACTAATATGTCTGCCAGGCACGACGACTAGAAACTTTTGGTTTATATTGAAACAGTTCTTTTCCACGAGCACGAGGCGATCCGCGCGAAAAACGGCATTCGCCCTATGCTGCACACCCGGTAAGCCGGCTGACAAGCGGGCGTCCGCCAACCGGAAATTCCGCCCTGTCGCTTTGATTTCGCCAATCGACAAACAGGAAATTGTACCCGAGGAACTTGTCCCGTTTCGCAGAAACGGCGTTCGACCGGTGGCCGGTGATTCGGGCGCAGCGATTCAACCCAAGCCTGATGGGCTAGCTCTTGTTCAGCAGTGCCAGATTGGCATCGACCACAGTCTGGTCGGCCATGCCGGCCCTGGCTTCGAGCAGCAGTGCCCTCGCCTGCTTCTTATTGCCGCGCAGCAGCTGCGAATAGCCCATATTGTTGACGATCTGCGGCTTGCGTCCGGCAACCTTCAGCAGCTGCGCATAGGCCCGGTCGGCGAAATCGAAGCGGCCGAGTTCGTCATAGGAAGCGGCAAGCCCCATCCAGGCCTCGGCATTGTCGGACTTGAGTTCCACAGCCTTGCGGAAATGCTGTTCGGCAAGGCCGAAATTCGCCTCGCGGAACTGCGCCTTGCCTTCCACCAGGTCGCTAGCGCTGATGTCCTTTGCCACCGGCTGGATCGCGGTGGTCTTGGTCGTGTCGACGTTGTTATTCGTCGTGCAACCGGTGATCGTCAAGACGGCCGCCAATGCCGCCGCTGCCGTGGAAAGTCTGTGACGCATGCTCCTGCCCCGTCGCCCGATTTGCCGGGTCGTTCTTCAAGAAAGACAATACAGCGCAGCCATTAAGCTTCGGTGCCGAAATGCAGCTAAATTTTTGTTGCCTGCAAAGGGAGCGTTAACCAGCGTCGTCGCCGCCAAGCCCTGCCTCGACTGGGATCAGGCCGGCCTCACCTGAATCCTCAGTGTGCGGCGGTCAGCTTAACAATGATCGGGATGATGGCGATCATCAGCACCACCGGCAGGATGCAGACCGTCACCGGCACCGACATCTTGGCCGGCAAGGCGTGGGCCTTCTCCTCGGCAAGTGACATGCGCTTGTGGCGCATTTCGTCGGAAAACACCCGCAGCGCCCCCGACAGGCTGGTGCCCAGCTCCTTCGACTGCTGCAAGAGCGTGGCGAAGGAGCGTACTTCGTCGAGGCTGAGGCGGTCTGCGAGCGCCTTCAGCGCATCGTCGAGGCTGCGGCCGGCCCGCAGTTCCAGCGACACCAGCTGCAGGTTCTGGCTGAGCGACGGATAGCTCCTGGCGAGCTCCTTCGAGACGCGCTCGATGCCGGCCTCCATGCTCATGCCGGCGTCGGAGCAGACGATCATCAGGTCCATGAAATCGGGGAAGCCGTTGCGGTATTCGCGCATCTTTTCCCGCACCTTCTGCGTCAATACCAGGCCCGGCAGGAAATAGCCGCCCGCCCCTGACAGGATGATGAAGGTCCAGCGGCTGGTCATCGTCGAGTCGGCGCTGGCGGCCCAGTGATTGACCAGAAACGCGCCGAGCGCCCCGCCGACCAAAGCGGCAAACCGGATCAGGAAGAACATGCCGACGGCGCGCGGCTCCATGTAGCCGGCCTGGATGAGTTTCATGCGCAGCCGGGCGACGTTCTCCGGATCGCTCTTGGCGTAGAACTCCTGCGCCCGCTTCACCGCCTTCTCGCGCACGGCGCTGGTGTTCTTCCTGGGCGCCGGCTCCGCCTGCTCGACCGGCCGGTTCACCTCGACTTTCAGCCGGCGCTTGACGTCGTTGCGATCGCCCTTGGCGACGACCAGTGGCCAGACCACCGCCCCGCCGCCCAATGCCAGCAAAAGCACCGCCAACGGCATCAGCGATGTCGGCGCAAGCGAGGCGAGAAAGCGGATGACGTCTTCCATCTCAGAACCTGAAATTCGACATCTTGAACATGATGGCATTGCCGAGCAGCAGCCACAGGATCGAGCCGCCCATCATGTACCAGGTCTTCGGCTCTCCCCAGACGCTCTGATAGAACTGCGGCATCAGCACCATGATGGCGGTGAACAAAAGCACCGGCACCGCGGTCAGGATGTAGGCCGAGATGCGGCCTTCGGTGGAAATCGCGCGCACCTTGCGGCGCAGCTTGCCGCGCTCGCGGATCGTCGACGCCAGCCCGTCTAGGATTTCGCGCAGATTGCCGCCCGAGCTGCTCTGGATCGACACGGCGGTGACGAACAGCGGCAGATCCTCGTGGCCGACGCGGTCGAACAGGCTGTTCAATGCCGATACCAGGTCCGAACCATAGGTCACCTCGTCGGCGATGACGCCGAACTCCGTGCCGATCGGGTCCGCCATTTCGCGCGCCACCATGGCGATTGCCACCGGCACCGGATGACCGGCTTTCAGGCCGCGTGTGATCAGCTCCAGGGCTTCCGGCAACTGTACGCCGAACCGCTTGAGCCGGCGCTTGCGCAGGAAGCGCATCGCCATCACCGGCAGCACCGGCAACAGCACGACGAGCAGTTCCAGGCCAAACAGCAACGACGCGCCATACCAGACGGCGACAAGCGCCAGCGCGAACGCCACGCCAGAGGTGATCATGAGAAATTTGGGCAGCGGCGTGGTCATGCCGGACTGCGTTCGCAAGGCGCGAAAGCGCTCGATGGAAAACACAGACGTGCCGGCTTCAAGCCCGCGCTCCTTGCGCAGCTGGATCAGCACCTGTTCCTGGCTGATCTTGTTTTCCTGCAGCTTCATGCGGCGGTTGATCGCCGTACGCTTGTCGCTGCGTCCGGCATAGAGCAGAAAGCATCCTTCGGCGATCATGATGCCGGTGAGCGCTGCCGCGGCGTAGACGGCGTAGATCGGGCTGAACCCCTCGAACACCTTCTACTCCTGCGGACGGCCGGGTTCGAAATATTTGCCCGGAAATTCGATGCCCATGTTGCGCAGGTCCTCGAGGAAGCGCGGACGAATGCCCGTCGCCTCGAAATGACCGAGGATCTTGCCGTCCGCCTCCATGCCGGTGCGCACGAAACGGAAGATCTCCTGCATCTGGATGACGTCGCCTTCCATGCCCGTCACTTCGGCAACGCTGGTCACCTTGCGCTTGCCGTCCGACAGACGCGTCAGCTGGACGATGAGGTCGAGCGCGCTGGCGATCTGGCTGCGGATCGACTGCACCGTCATCGGCATGCCGGTCATGCCGAGCATCTGCTCCAGGCGCGAGATGGCGTCGCGCGGCGTGTTGGCGTGGATGGTCGCCATCGAGCCTTCATGGCCGGTGTTCATCGCCTGCAGCATGTCGAAGGCTTCCTCGCCGCGGCACTCGCCGAGGATGACGCGGTCCGGGCGCATGCGCAGCGCGTTCTTGACCAGGTCGCGCTGCTTCAGCTCGCCATGGCCCTCGATGTTGGCCGGGCGCGTTTCCATGCGCGCGACATGCGGCTGCTGCAATTGCAGCTCGGCGGCGTCCTCGATGGTGATCAGGCGTTCGTCTTCCGGGATGAACGCCGACAGCGCATTGAGCATCGTCGTCTTGCCGGTGCCGGTGCCGCCGGAGATGATCGTGGTCTTGCGGGCGTGCACGGCCGCCGCCAGCACCTCGGCCATGTTCTGGGTGATGGCGCCGAATTCGACCAGCCTGTGCAGGCCGAGCTTGTTCTTGGAGAACTTGCGGATCGACACCAGCGGCCCGTCGACGGCGACCGGCCGGATGGCGGCGTTGAAGCGCGAGCCGTCGAGCATGCGGGCGTCGACCATCGGCTGCGATTCATCGACGCGCCGGCCGACCGCGGCAACGATTTTGTTCACGATGCGAAGCAGATGCGCCTCGTCCTTGAACGGGATGCTGACCTGCTGCAGCTTGCCGCGCCTTTCGACGAAGCAGTTCTGATGCCCGTTGATCAGGATATCATTGATCTCGGGATCCTTGAGCAGCGGCTCCAGCGGGCCGAGGCCGACCATCTCGTCGACGATATCGTCGACCAGCGCGTCGAGCTCGGCGGTGTTGATCGCCATCCGCTCGTGACGTGTCTTTTCCGAGACGAATTCATGCACCTGACGACGCATCTCGTCCTTCGGCAGCCGTTCCAGCGCGACGAGGTTGATTTCCTCGAGCAGCATGCGGTGGATACGCACGCGCGCGTCGAGCACCTTGTTGGCGCTCTTGGCGGGTGCGGCTTCCGGCTTCGGCGCCGCCGGCTTGCGCGTGGTCGGAATGACCACGGCTTGCTGCTGCGCGACCGGCGCGGCCTCTGGCGCGCGCTGCGGGCGGGCGTCGCGGTTCTGCAGGGTGGAAAAGCGGCTGGTCATCCGGCCTTCCTCTTCAGCAGGCCCTTGCCGAGGCCGAACAGCGATTTCGACTTCGCCGCCGTCGCCACGGCTTCCTCGGGCAGGATGATCTTCTTCAGATCGTTGACGACATTGGCGTTGGGATCGATGTCGTGCAGCGGCACGCCGCGATCGACAGCCTCGCGCACCAGCCGGTAGTTGTTGGAAATGCCGCCGATGAAATGCTCGCCGAGGATGTCCTGGACGTCGGCCTGCTTGATGCCGTTGTCGAACATCTTCTGCTCGAAGCGGTTGACGATGACGTTCGGCTTCACTTCCTTGCCGGCCGTTTCATAGATGGCCTGGATGAGGCGCTGCGTGTGGCGCAGGCAAGGCACCGTCATCTCGGCGACGATGTAGAGCTTGTTGGAGCCGAGCAGCACCGTCTCCGTCCACGGGAACCAGGTGCGCGGCATGTCGATCACTACATTGTCGAAATAGGCCGACACCAGATCGAGCATGCGCACCACGACATCGGTCTTGAACGAGCGCATTTCCGAGGGGCGCGTCGGTGCGGCCAGCACGCAGAGCCCGCTTGCATGCTTGGACAGCATCACATCGAGCAGCTGCCGATCGAGACGCTCGGGCTGGTTTTCGATTTCGGTGATGTCGAAGCGCGGCTCGAGGTCGAGATATTCTGCACAGGCGCCCTGCTGGAAGTTGAGGTCGACCACGCAGGTCGAGGCGCCGCGCGTCACCGAATGATGCAGCTGGAAGGCGGTCTGCAGGGCAAGCGTGGTGGTGCCGACGCCGCCGGCGGCCGGCATGAAGGTGTAGATTTGCGATTCGGTGTTTTCTTCCCGCCCCGGGCCCTGCAGCGCGCGGATGACGGAGCGCACCAGATCGGCGGTGGTGATCGGCTTGACCAGGAAGTCGGCGACCTGGAGCTGCACCAGGATGCGCACCGCCGCCGCGTTGAATTCCTGGGTGACGACGACAACCGGAATACGGCCTTCCAGCCGGCGCATGACGCGCTGCAGCGATTCGATTTCCTCGAGCTTCGCCGCATCCATATCGACGATGAGGGTGCCGAAATCCGCCTCCAGAACTTCACCGCGAAGCTCGTTGACGCTCTTTTCAATCGTCAAAAGCTCGATCACTTCGGAAGCGGCGAAAGCCGTCCGCGTATCCTGCGAGAACGTCCTGTCGGTGGAAACGAGCAGGATCTTCTTGGTCTTTGTGGCGGATGCCATGATCGTCAGTCCATCAGCTCAAATCAATTGGATGTCGTCGACGTCGGCGGCTGGGCGGCTTTCTCGCCGGCCGCCTGGTCGGCGGCGCTGGCCGTAGAACTCGGCCGGTTGGCCGGCACCAGAAGCCTGGTATTCTGGACACCGTACTTCCACGGGTCGACCATCTGCATGGCCGTGTTGGAGGCTTGCGCGTTGCCGGCGGCCGGCGTCACGCCTTCGGTGCGGATATAGTCGTCGCTGGTGCATCCGCCGGCAAAACCGGCGATCAGCAGAGCGATGCAAAGAGCTGGCCGCATGGCTTCAATCCTTCGGCAGGTCGAGGAAGTGGCCCGACGTGGTGGCCGCGACCGGGCGGGCGGTGCTGCCGTCGGCCAGCGTCACCGAGCGCTTGGGCGCCGAGGCGTTCACTTCCTCGGTGTTGTTCAGGAAGTAATCGACATTGCTCGCCGGCCGCGTGCCGTCGGTCGGCTCGACCATCTTCTTCGACGGATCGACCGGCTTGACCAGATAAGGCGTGACGATGATCACCAGGTCGGTCTCGCGCCGCTGATAGGATTTCGAGGAGAACAGCGGACCCAGCACCGGCAGCTTGCCGAGGCCCGGCAGGCGCGAGGTGGTGATGTCGTTCTGCGACTGCAGCAGGCCGGCGATCATGAAGCTCTGGCCGTTCTTCAGGTCGATGGAGGTTCTGGCGCGGCGAACGATGAAGCCCGGCACCGAAATCTCGCCGATATTGTAGGAGGCCGATGCATCGATCGAGGAGACTTCCGGCGCGATGTCGAGGCTGACCAGTCCGTCCTTCAGCACGGTCGGGGTGAAATCGAGGCTGACGCCGTATTTCTTGTAGCTGACGCTGATCTTGCCGTTGTCTTCGGAAACCGGGATCGGGAATTCGCCGCCGGCAAGAAAGCTCGCCGTCTGGCCGGAGCGGGCGATCAGGTTCGGTTCGGCCAGCCGCCTGGCGAGGCCGCGCTCTTCCAGCGCCTTGATGGCGACATCGATCGAAAGGCCGTTCGACAGCAGCCGGCCGATGATCTCGCCATTGCCCGCCGCCGGGATATCGCCCGGATCGATCTTCACGTCCCGGCCACCCAGGCCATAGGCGAAATTGGCGCTGTATTTGGCGCCCAGATCCTGTCCCGCCTGACGATTGATTTCGACGAAGCGGACATTGAGCTGCACCTGCTGCGAAGACGAGATGTTGACCGAATTGATCACTTCCTCGGTGCCGGAAAAACGCGACGCGATCTTGCTTGCTTTCTCGGCCGCGACCGCATCGTCGGCCTCGCCCGACAGCACCACGCGGCCGTTGGCGGAACCCACCTTGATCTTGGCGTCCGGCACGCTGGCACGGATGGTGTTTGCGAGCTGATCGGTGTCCAACGTCACCTCGATGTCGATGGTGCCGACAAGCTGCTTGTTCTGGTCGAACAGCGCGATGCCGGTGGTGCCGAGATTGTTGCCCAGCACATAGAAGGATTTATCGGTCAGCGGATTGACGTTGGCGATCTCCGGATCGCCGATGACGATCTGGTAGAAGGCGGCGCTCGTCATGATCGTCTTCGGCTTGCCCTTGGCTACCTTGATCGAGGCGTTCTTGTTGGCCGAGACGTAGACGATGTCATTGTCCGCCCTGGCCGGCGCGCTGAAACCCGGAATTGCCAGCGGGATCGCCAACGCGGCCGCGCGCAAGAGGCGCCATCCCTTGGTCGTCAAGAATGCATCAAACCCAAACATTGTCCGTCCCCGACCGGTCCCCACCGGCTATTGCTGCGGTTCCCGCGAAGGAACCTTGTATTCCTCGACCTTGTCGCCGCGCGTCACGATCACCGTCCTGAATTTTGGTTCTTCCGGCTCCTTCGCCACCGCGTCGACCAGCGAGTTGACGCTCGCCTGCGCGCTCGCGGCGACCGAGCCGCCGAAGGACGAGATGGTGGTGAGCCCGCCATTGTTGGCGCTGGCGTCGGCAGCGGAACGCAAGGACAGCGACAAGGTGCCCACGGTGCGGGCTAGCGCGACCTTCTGCGCGCCTTCGTTCGTCACCTCGATGGTCACGGAATTGGCAACCTGCGGTTCGGTCTTGCGCTCGTCGGCGCCCTGCCCGACCGAAAGCACCTTGACGTCGGAGACGACGATTTCCGACGTGATCGTCGAGCCGGATGCGCCTTGCGCGTTCTTAGCCACTTCCTGGATCTCGCCGGCATCGCGCGTCAAAACGACGTCCACCCGGTCCCCCGGCGTGATGAAGCCGCCGACGCCGGCGATCTCGTCGGTGCGGATGGTGACGGCACGCATGCCGGGCGACAACATGTTGGAAAGCGTGGCGCGGCCATTCGGGCCCGACAGCTTGGTGAGCAGCACCGGCTCGTTGACCTCGATCGGCGACAGCACGACCCGGCTGCCTTCGGCGAGCAGCTTGTCGATGGTCGCAAAAGCGCCCTGCGGCAGGGAATCCTGCGGCCAAGGAATCTCGGTGACTTGCGAGCGGGCGAGCTCCATGCCGTAGCGCAGCGGCGCACTCGCCACCACGATGGTCTTGAACTCGACCTTGGGCTGCGGCGCGACCACCGTCACCACCTTCGCCTCGGTCTCGGCTTTCGCCTGGCTCTTGACCCAGAAGTCGGCGGCAAAGATCGAGATCGCGCCAAAAACGGCGGCGATGCCGATCATCGTTATGGCCCTGCCCCTCACACCGAAACCCCTGACGCCCGTGGTCTTTTATTTGCGGCCACGCTATGCGCCATTGTTAAAGATTCAGGAATCCCGGGATGTACGGAGCGCCCTATTTCGGCCGACTTGGTTATCGAATGGTTTTGGAATAAGAGACACTTTGATCCCTGAACGGAACAGGAACCTCGTTCGCCCGCCAAAAGCGTGGCAGTATCGAGGAGTGATTCGCGCTATCGGACTTAAATGGCCAGCATGGACGACAGAAACGATCTTTTCGGCGACCTGGGAAAGCAGCCGCAGCCGGTGCGCGCGCCGTCGCGTCCGGCCGACCCGCTGGTGCAGGCCGCGAAGCGTCCCGCCGCCTCGCGTGACGGCTCAGAAGGTTACAGCGCCGCCGACATCGAGGTGCTGGAAGGGCTGGAGCCGGTGCGGCGGCGCCCCGGCATGTATATCGGCGGCACCGACGCCAAGGCGATGCACCATTTGTTCGCCGAAGTCATCGACAATTCGATGGACGAGGCCGTTGCCGGCCACGCCACCTTCATCGACGTCGAGCTCTCGGCCGACGGCTATCTGACCGTCACCGACAATGGCCGCGGCATCCCTGTCGATCCGCATCCGAAGTTCAAGAAGCCGGCGCTCGAAGTGATCATGACGACGCTACATTCGGGCGGCAAGTTCGACAGCAAGGTCTACGAGACCTCCGGCGGCCTGCACGGCGTCGGCGTCTCTGTCGTCAATGCGCTTTCCGATCACCTGGAGGTCGAAGTCGCACGCGGCCGCCAGCTCTATCGCCAGCGTTTTTCGCGCGGTATCCCGGTGAGCGGGCTGGAGCATCTCGGCGAAGTGCACAACCGCCGCGGCACCAGAACCCGCTTCCATCCCGACGAGCAGATATTCGGCAAGGGCGCCGCCTTCGAGCCGGCGCGGCTTTACCGCATGACGCGCTCGAAAGCCTATCTGTTCGGCGGCGTCGAGATCCGCTGGACCTGTGATCCGTCGCTGATCAAGGATAAGGATCCAACACCGGCCAAGGCCGAGTTCCATTTCCCCGGCGGCCTGAAGGATTATCTCAAGGCCACGCTCGGCGACGAATTCCAGGTCACGCGCGAGGTTTTTGCGGGAAAAGGCGACAAGCAAGGCGGCCACGGCTCGCTGGAATGGGCGGTGACCTGGTTCGGCGGCGACGGCTTCATCAATTCCTACTGCAACACCATCCCGACCGGCGAAGGCGGCACGCATGAGGCCGGCTTCCGCAACGTTCTCACTCGCGGCTTGCGCGCCTATGCCGATCTCGTCGGCAACAAGCGCGCCTCGATCGTCACCGCGGAAGACGTCATGATCTCGGCCGCCGGCATGCTGTCGGTGTTCATCCGCGAGCCGGAATTCGTCGGCCAGACCAAGGACCGGCTGGCGACCATCGAGGCGATGCGCATCGTCGAGAGCGCCATCCGCGATCCGTTCGACCATTGGCTTGCCGACAACCCGCAGGAAGCCTCAAAACTGCTTGAATGGGTGATCGCGCGCGCCGACGAGCGGGTGCGCCGGCGCCAGGAAAAGGAAGTCTCGCGCAAGAGCGCGGTGCGCAAACTCAGGCTGCCCGGCAAGCTCGCCGACTGCACGCAGAACGCCGCAGCGGGCGCCGAGCTTTTCATCGTCGAGGGCGACTCGGCCGGCGGCTCGGCCAAGCAGGCACGCGACCGCGCCAGCCAGGCGGTGTTGCCGCTGCGCGGCAAGATCCTCAACGTCGCCAGCGCCGGCAACGACAAGCTTGCCGCCAACCAGCAGATTTCCGATCTGATCCAGGCGCTCGGCTGCGGCACGCGCTCGAAATACCGCGACGAGGATCTGCGCTACGACCGCGTCATCATCATGACCGACGCCGATGTCGACGGCGCCCATATCGCTTCGCTGCTGATCACCTTCTTCTATCAGGAGATGCCGAACCTGATCCGCGGCGGCCATCTCTATATGGCGGTGCCGCCGCTCTATTCGATCCGCCAGGGGGGCAAGGTGGCTTACGCCCGCGATGATGCGCACAAGGACGAGCTCTTGCGCACCGAATTCACCGGGCGCGGCAAGGTCGAGATTGGTCGCTTCAAGGGGCTGGGCGAGATGATGGCGTCGCAGCTCAAGGAGACCACCATGGACTCAAGGAAGCGCACGCTTCTGAGGGTCGATGTGAGCGAGGGCGAGGCCGGGGCGGCGACCAAGGATGCCGTCGACGCACTGATGGGCACCAAGCCCGAGGCGCGCTTCCGTTTCATCCAGGAGCGCGCCGAGTTCGCCGAAACGGACGTGCTGGATATCTGAGCGCCGACTGGTCCATAACAGGCTCCGGCATGGAGACTTGAATGTGACCTGGGCGTGGCTGAAAGCGCTTGTCGAGATACCGCTGAGCGGCCTGACGCAGCCGACGCGCTCCGACTGGATCTTTGCTCTGCGCACGGTCTCAGCCGGGCTGATCGCGCTTCTCGCCGCCTACGCGCTCAAGCTCGACCATCCGCAATGGGCGATGATGACGGTGTTCATCGTCGCCCAGCCGGTCGCCGGCATGGTACTGGCGAAAGGCTTCTACCGGCTGCTCGGCACGTTGGCCGGTGGCCTCGCGGCCGTCGGCATTACGTCCGTCTTCGGCAGCAACCCCTGGCTGCTGGTCACGGTGCTGGCGCTATGGATCGGCCTCTGCACGCTGGTTTCGTCCTTGCTGCGCAATCCGGAGGCCTATGGCGCCGCCCTTGCCGGCTATACCGCGATGATCATCAGCCTGCCGGCGTTCGGCCAGCCGCATCTCGTCGTCGATCTTGCCATCGCGCGCTGCGCAGAGATCGTGCTCGGCATCGTTTGCGCCGGCGTCACCAGCCGGCTGATCCTGCCCAAGCTTGCGGCCGACGCCATTATCTCGAGGCTGAAGCGCAGCATTCTCGACCTCGCCGACTATGCCGGTGGCGCCTTTTCCGGCGGCGATCCGGCAAACCTTGCCGCGCTCCAGCGTAAGCTGATCGCCGATGCCCAGACGCTCGCGGAGATGCGCACATATGCGCGGCTGGAGGCGCCGAGCTTCGCCACCCGCGCCCACCCGGTCCGCCGCACCATAGGACAGCTGCTGTGGGCGCTCTCGGCGGCACGCGCCCTGCACAGCCACCGCAGACCGAAGAACGCAGCGCTCATTCCCATGCGCAGCGAATTGAAAGCCTTCGTCGGTGAACTGGCGGCGACGCCCGGCGCGCTCGATGACACGGGGCCATGGGTGGCACGGCTCGATGCGATCGCAGCCAAGGCCAGGGAGATGCCCGAACTGCCTAACGATACCGGTCCCAACGATGACAGCGAAGACAAGGTCGGCACCATCACCCGACTGACCATCGCCGGCGACTTCGCCGAAGCGCTGAAGCAGGTGATGCGCGGCCTTGACGCGCTTCGTTCGCCCGTCTCCCGGAAATCGAGCGAGCGAGGCCAGCCGGCGTTGGTCGTCCACCGCGACTACCAGGCCGCATGGCGCAATGCCGTGCGCGCCGCGCTGGCGACGCTGCTGGTGGCGATCTTCTGGCTGACGACCAAATGGTCGGAAGCGGCCGGCACCGTCATCCTCGTCGCCGTCGTCTCCAGCCTGTTCGCCTCGCGCCCCGATCCGGTCCAGTCGGCCTGGGGCTTTTTCACCGGAACCCTGCTGGCGCTGCCCTTTGCCTTTCTCGTCGGCCAAGTTGCACTGCCGGCGCTGCCCGGCTTCGGCTGGTTCACCCTCTTTGTCGTGCCGATCCTCGTGCCTGCGGCCCTCGGCATGGCCAATCCGCGCCATGTCGGCGTGGCGACTGCCTTTGCCATCAACTTCCTCGCTTTCCTCAGCCCGCATCAGGCCATGACCTACGACCCGGTGCCGTTCTTTGCCGGATCGGCCTCGATCCTGGTCGGCATCCTTATCGCCATCAGCGTCTTCATCGTCGTGCTGCCTGCCGATCCCTGGGTCACCGTCAGCCGTATCTCGCAGGCGATGCGGGAGGATCTGGCGCGCCTTTGCCTGCATGAGCGCATTCCCCGGCGCTCGGCCTTCGAAAGCCTTGCCTATGACCGTATCAACCAGCTGATGCCACAGCTTCAGCAGACAGGCCGAAAGGGCGATCCCATCCTGGGCGGCAGCATCGCCGCCGTCACCGTCGGGCTGGAGGTGCTGCGGCTGCGCAATGCTCAGTTGAGCGCGAGCGTTCCGCGCGAGACGGTGGAGTCGATCGGCAATTTCCTGCGCGGTCTGGCGCGGGAATTGCTGTTCCGTAAGCCTGAGGAGCCGCGAAGCTCGACCATCGACGTTGCGCGGCAATACGCGGCCGGCATCGCCGAACGCAGCGATCAGGCCGAAATGTTGCAGATCGCTGCATCGCTGCGCATCATTGCCGCGGCGATGGAGGATTATCCGGATTTTTTTGCGAGGGGTCGATCTTAGACAGCTCAGGGCGTGTCGAGATTCAGGTCAGGCCCTAGTCGGGCTCGAAGACGGGCGGAAGAGGCGCAGCAATCGCAACGGCTCAAGGCCGGTCCGGACGGTTTTTAGCTATGCGCGGAGACCAAACAGAGGTGCCCGTTAGTTTGAGCTCCAAGTTCCCACGAGCAAACGAAAGTTGCCTCCTGCGTTCGCTCTTCCTGCTATCCTGGCGACAAGGAGGTAGCGCGATGAGCGAGAACCGCAAGTTAGCCGCAATCCTGGCTGCAGACGTAGTCGGATACAGCCGGCTCGCTAACGAGGACGAAGACCGGACTTTGGCGCGGTTGCGCGCACTGCGGAGCGATTTGATCGATCCGACCATCGCCGTGCACAAAGGTCGTGTGATCAAACGCACGGGGGACGGGGCGCTAGTCGAGTTCCGCAGTGTCGTGGATGCCGTGCGTTGCGCCATCGAGGTGCAAAACGGCATGCTCGAGCGCAATGCCGGCGTGGCTCCGGACCGCCGCATCGAATTCCGTATCGGTATCCATCTGGGCGACGTGGTCGAAGAAAGCGACGGCGACCTGATGGGTGACGGCGTCAATATCGCTTCGCGTCTGGAGGGCGTCGCGGCGCCCGGGTCCATCTGCCTCTCGGAGGATGCCTATCGTCAGGTCAGGGCGAGGCTCGACCTCTCGGTTACCGACCTCGGCAACACGCACCTCAAGAATATCGCCGAGCCCATCAGGGTTTATTCGCTTCAGGTTGGCACCGTCAGGTCGACGACGATCCCACCGTCGGAATTTGGGACGAGCCATCGGACTAGGTCGACACCGCCGACGCTGTCGGTAGCGGTCCTACCGCTGGTCAATATGAGTGGTGATGCAGAGCAGACGTTCTTCACCGACGGACTGACGGAAGACATCATTACCGATCTATCGAATGTGCCTGGATTCTTCGTTATCGCCCGCAATTCCACCTTTGCCTACAGGGGCAAATCCATCGATGTGCGCCAAATTGCCCACGATTTAGGGGTGAAATACATCCTTGAAGGTAGCGCGCGTCGCTCGGCCGAGCGTCTCCGGATCAATGTCCAGTTGATTGATGCCGCGGGCGGTGGAAATCATGTCTGGGCTGAACGCTTTGATCGCGATCTTGCCGATATTTTCGTGGTTCAGGACGAGGTCACGCGTCGTGTCGTGCAAGCTATTTCCGGCAGGATCGGCATGAATAAGATCTCTACCCGTTCCAGGCCGTCAAATCTCGAAGCTTATGATCTTTGCGTTAGATCACGAGAAAAATGGGCTATGTCGAAGTCTGAAAACAGAGAGGCGCTTTCAGCATTGGAACGTGCGATTGCACTTGATCCAAACTATTGCGAGGCGCACGGCAATCTTGCGGTTTCGCTGCTTTTTGGCTGGATTAATTGGGGAGAACCACGAATCCCCTACCAAGCAAATGCTTTGATGCACGCACAACGGGCGGTGGAGATCGATCCAAATGATTCAGACGCTTGTAGTGCGCTTGGATACGTTCAGCTATACGAGCGCAATTGGGATGAAGCAAAATCACTTTTAGAACTTGCCACTCGACTCAACCCAAATAACGCAAACGCAGGGATATGGCTAGCTGAGCTTCACGTCTACTTGGGCAAGCCGCAAGACGCGTTGAAAGCTTGCGCTGAGGCTCTTCTTCTAAATCCCCGTCCGCACCACGCCTACTATTGGGTGTTGGGAATGGCACAATTTGCTGCGGGTCAGTACGAAGAGGCTATAGCGACTTTGAGCCGGGATGAAACATATGGAACCGGTTCAAGGGTAAACCTGATACCTGCGCTTGCATTAGCAAGCCGCGTGCCCGAAGCACGGGAGGAGGCCCGTCTTTTCCTTGCTGGGAATCCAGGCTGGAAAATCGCTGATTTTACGACGAACTTGCCTTTTAAGAGTATGAATGCTGCGGAGCCCTTCGTCGAAGGCTGGCGTCTAGCTGGTATGCCAGACTAGTTACGCCGCCGCGATCGCCAGCGCGTGCCCGCGCGCGTTTTCGCGCAGCGCGTCGAGATGGATCGA
Organism: Mesorhizobium sp. B1-1-8; assembly: GCF_006442795.2. Lineage (NCBI taxonomy): Bacteria > Pseudomonadati > Pseudomonadota > Alphaproteobacteria > Hyphomicrobiales > Phyllobacteriaceae > Mesorhizobium > Mesorhizobium sp. B1-1-8. The sequence goes on along the minus strand of NZ_CP083956.1, from coordinate 3,228,191 downwards.
TTTGACCAGGCCGGCAAGATCGCCCTCCGCCGATTGGCCGCCAAGCTCCTTCAGCATCAACCAGCTCACTTCCTGCACGCCGGCGACGCGTTTGCCGTTGGCGACCTCGCGCCACACTTTGAGCGCACGCAGGATGATGCCGTGCGTGGCCGTGGCGAGGCCGGCGTTGCGGAACAGCGCCTGCAGCGCCACATCGTGCCCGCCGGCCAGCAGCGCTCTCACCCGCTGTTCGGACTGCTGTGCGAGCGCCACCAATGTCGAGCCGAAGAAGTCGACCTTGCCATGCGCGATGGTGCGGATGATGAAGCTTGCGGTGAGATCGCCGCGTAGCCGCAGGTGCTCGATCAGTGCTGCATGCTCTTCGGCGCGCGTGCCCTCGATCAATGTCACCGACGCCTTCACGCAGGCGTCGCGCATGAAGCGATCGGCGCGTGCCGCTCCCATCAGCGCCAGCACCAGCGGCGAGCCCTTCAGCGTCTCGCCGAGCTTGACCAAAAGCATGTGCCGGCAATCGGCGGGCAGGCGACGATCGGCAATCAGCGCCTCGCGCACCAGCGGCAGGTGGCCGTGCCGCTCGGCCATCCGGCGGAAGCTCAGCGACGCGATGTCGGCGCCGCTGTTGGCAACCAGCGTCACGCACGCCTCCGGTTCGCCGATCTCGGCGATTGCAGCGGCAAGCGACATCGAGACGACGGGGCGGTTGGCTATGAGCTTCTGGGTGGCCTTCTGGCCGCTGGCGACGCGGTCGATGAGGTCGGCATCTGTAAGCAAGGGCGAACGCGCCAGCACCAGCGCCGCCACTTCCGGTTGGTCGGAGGCCAGCGCGGCAATCACTTGCGGCGGCGCGTGGTGGCTCATCGACAGCGCTTCCGCCAGCGCCAGCCGCACCTTTGACGAGGGGTCGTCGAGCAGCAGCGTGAGCGCCGCCTCGGCGGCGCAGCGATCCTCGAACGGCAGGTCGGAATTTATGTAGGCGCGGGCCAGCGCGCTTGCGGCGGCGGCCCGCTCGGAAACCCTTGCCGTATCAATCCATTTTAGAAAATGCGAAACAATCATGCCGACCAGCTTGCGCCCCTTGCCGGAATATTCCGGGCCCCGTTGAAACCGTAGGCTGGAAATGGTTTACGAACGGTTCACCATGTTTATTAACTGGCTTGCGAGCGGGGTGCGCAGCGCCTATCAACCGCCGATCGGTGGAGGAGATCGACATGGCCGGGCTTTATCTCGAAGAGTTCGTCGTCGGCCATGTCTTCCGCCACCCGCTGCGCAAGACCGTTACCGAGAGCGATAACATGCTGTTTTCGGTGATGACGCTGAACCCGCAGCCGCTGCACATCGATTTCGACTTCGCCGCCAAGAGCGAATGGGGCAAGCCCTTGGTCAATTCGCTGTTCACGCTCGGCCTGATGATCGGCATTTCGGTGAACGACATCACTGTCGGCACTACCGTCGCCAATCTCGGCATGAAAGAGACCGTCTTCCCGCACCCCGTCTTCCACGGCGACACGATCCGGGTCGAGACCACGGTCGTTTCGGTGCGCGAGTCCAGGTCGAAACCGGATCGCGGCATCGTCGAATTCGAGCACCGCGCCTACAATCAGAACGACATGCTGGTCGCCAAATGCACAAGGCAGGCGATGATGCTGAAGAGGGCCGCCTGATGCGCTCGCTGCTCTTCGTGCCCGGCGATTGCGAGCGCAAGCTGGAAAAGGGTTTTGGCGCTGGCGCCGACGTGGTCATCGTCGACCTGGAGGATTCGGTCGCGCCCGCCAACAAGGTTTCCGCGCGCAAGGTCGCGGCCAGCTTCATCTCGAACCAAAGACAACAGACAAGCTCCGCCATCTATGTGCGGGTCAACGACCTCTCGACCGGCCTGACCGACGACGATCTCGCAGCGCTGGTTCCGGCAAGGCCTGACGGCATCATGCTGCCGAAGTCGAACAGCGGCCAGGATGTCCAGCAGCTTGCGGCAAGGCTGAGGGTGCGGGAAGCCGAGAACGGGCTGCCCGACGGCGGCATCAAAATCCTGCCGATCATCACCGAGACCGCTGCCGGCGTGCTTGCCGCTGCAAGCTATGCCGGATCAAGCGCCCGGCTTGCCGGGCTGACCTGGGGTGCCGAGGACTTGTCGGCGGCGATCGGCGCCCGTTCGGCGCGCGACGAGAGCGGTCGTTACACCGATGTCTTCCGCTTGGCGCGCACCATGACCATCCTCGCGGCTGGCGCGGCCGAAGTGGTTGCAATCGACACCGTCTTTCCGGATTTTCGCGACATGGCCGTCTTCGAGGCCGAATGCCGCGAGGCCGAGCGCGACGGTTTCACCGGCAAAATGGCGATCCATCCGGCGCAGGTGCCGGTGATCAATGCCGCTTTCACGCCGTCAGCCGAGGCGGTTCGACGGTCGCAGGCGATCGTCGATGCCTTTGCCGCGGCGGGAAATCCCGGCGTCGTCGGCATCAACGGCAAGATGTATGACCGGCCGCATCTGCGTCTGGCCGAACGGCTCCTGGCGCGCGCCACGGCGGCGGGGGTTCTGCTCTAGCTTTACCAGACCATCGGGATCAGCCGGTAGCGGACCCGTTCCGCGTATTGATCATAGCCTTGCAGGCCGGTACGCAGCGTTTCCTCCTCGACGAAAGTGCGGATGGCGAGCAGCACGATGAACACCAGCACCGATGCCAGCCCCCACCAGGAGCCGAGCAGCAGCGCCGTGCCGGCGAAGAAAAGAATGGCGCCGGCATACATGGGGTGGCGGACGTAGCTGTATGGGCCGGTGGTAATCACGTGTTGTCCGCGCTTCTCCTGGATCTTCACGACGGGCGCGGCAAAACTATTCTCCAGCATAGTCAGATAGCAGATCCAGATGCCGGGCAGCAGTACAGCCGCTCCGATCACCTGCAGCCATGGGGAAATCGCCGACCAGCCGTACCGGAAGTCAAACCCCATCAGGCCCAGCCACGCAAAGATGGCGACGAGCAATATGGTCAGCAGGATCTTGTCGGCGGTCGTCTGGTTCTTCTGGATGGGAGGACTGAGCCTCTCGTTCATCAGGCCGGGATCGCGCCGGGCCATCGCCACGCCAAGGGTAAGGCTGAGCCCCACCATCAACACCAGATAGGCCCAGCCTCCCCACCAGTTCAGTGTGCCCGCCGCCAGGAAGAGCACCGCGCCCATGGCGCCGAACCATACGAATGTCTGGACGACCAACCTCGAGATCATCGCAATCTCCCGCACCCGATCCGGTAAAGCATGTCTCCCGAAAGTGTGCTGCGGTTTCGGGACAAAGACATGCTTGAAATGAAAGACCTAAAGTATTTCACGTGATCCTTTTTCACGCGGCATCCTTCAGTCCTTCCCCCACCGCGGTCGGCGCATGGAAAATATATGGTCGACGTTTGCATAGTCCATATAGCCGAGGCGGGCGACATTGCCGGCCCTGACGACATCGAACAGGCCGTCCTTGAGGTAGGCCTCATCGATATGGACGCCGACGACCTCGCCGGCGACCACGACAGCACTGGTCTCGGTGCAATCGAGCGCCTTCGGGCGCAGGATTTCCGTCACCCGGCATTCCAGCGCCGCCGGCGCCTCGGCCACCCGCGGCGGCGCGACGAGGCGCGACGGCGCCATGGCCAGATCAGCGTAAGTGAACTCGCTGATGCCGCGCGGCGCATCGACTGCCGTGCGGTTCATCTTCTGCGCCAGTTCGCGGCTGACGAGATTGGCGACGAATTCACCTGTCTCCGCAGCGACCGTGGCGCTGTCCTTCTCGCCTTCCGACGAGAACCAGACGATGAAGGGGCGAGTCGAAAAGGCGTTGAAGAAGGAATAGGGCGCGAGGTTGACATTTCCCGCCTTGTCGATGGTGGAAATCCATCCGATCGGACGGGGCGCCACGATCGCCTTCGACGGATCATGCGGCAGGCCATGCCCTTTCGAAGGCTCGTAGAACATTCTATCCGGCCCAGGGTCCGGCATAGTCGGCATAGAGTTTTGCCGGATCGGGCCTGGGCCGCTCCGGCGCCGGTCCCTGATAGGAGCCGATATGGACGAAGCCGATGACGCGCTCCTGCGGCGAGAGCCCGAGGATCGCCCTGCCCTCCGCGACATCGGAATACCAGTTGCTGATCATATTGGTGCCGTAGCCCAGCGCATTGGCCGCGATCATCAGATTCATAGCCGCCATTCCTCCGGACAGGAACATCTCCCATTGCGGGATCTTCGGATTGTCCCGCGCTATGGACACGACGCCGATGACCAGCGGCGCGCGCGAGAAACGCGCCAGTTCCTGGTTGCGCCGGCCCTCCGTCAGCGGCCCCTCGCGCTGTTCGGCCAATGCCGCCAGCTTCCTGCCGATCTCGACGCGCGCCTCGCCGCGATAGAGAATGAAGCGCCACGGTTCGAGCCGGCCGTGGTCGGGAACGCGCGAGGCAGCGGTAATCATCGTGGCGATCTCGGCATCGCCCGGCGCCGGCTCCTTCAAATCCGGGATCGGCGCGGAATTGCGGCTCAAAAGGAAGTCGATGATCGGCGACGCCATGGGCGCAAGTCTCCTGGAGCATTCAATTTTGAGCTGAAGCGCGCCATCGGGAAGGTCGGGCGGCTCGGGCGGACGGTGCGTTACGCGCCGGATAAGGAGCCGTGGCGGACGCGGCAGGCTCTTAAGCCTTGAAATTGCCACCGCCTTGGGCTTCAACGCAAGGCATGTTTGAGGGGATTCTGCGCCTTTTCGTGATCGGGCTCGTGGCCGCGCTGTTCGCGGTGCCGGTTTCCTTCGCGCTTGCCCAAAACGCCAATGATGTCGATGGCCTCAAACTTCCCGACATTTCGAGTTATGCGACGCCGAAGAGCGGGGCGCCGCTGGCGCTCGGCAATGGTGGCGCGATCACGCTTTCGGCGCAGCTGACCGACAAGGGCGCCGACATCACCCGCGGCATCGTCTGGCGGGTCTTCAGGCCGGAGCCCACCAGCGACGGCAAGCTGCCGATGGTGGCGTCCGCCCATGGCGGCACGGCGGTGTTCCAGCTCGACCCCGGCAGCTATCTCGTCCACGCCTCATACGGGCGGGCCGGCGCCACCAAGCGCATCACCGTCGGCAAGCAGGCCAGGCGCGAAAACCTCGTCCTCGATGCCGGCGGCCTCAAGCTCGATGCGGTGACGTCGGGCGGCGCGCATATTCCGCCGAAGAACCTGAAATTCTCCATCTATGACGGCCATGCCGAAGCCAATGGCGACCGTGCGCTGATCATCCCCGATGTCGCGCCGAACACCGTGGTGCGGCTGAACGCCGGCACCTACCACGTCGTCTCCACCTATGGCGCGGTCAACGCCGTCATCCGCTCCGACATCCGCGTCGAGGCCGGCAAGCTGACGGAAGCCACCGTCGAGCACCGCGCGGCCGAGATGACGATGAAGCTGGTGCGCGAACAGGGCGGCGAGGCGATAGCCGACACATCCTGGTCGCTGCTCAATGAATCCGGCGACCCGATCAAGGAAGCCGTCGGCGCGTTCGCCTCGATGGTGCTGGCCGAAGGCCAATACACCATCATCGCCAAGAACCGCGACCGCATCTATCAGAAGGATTTCACGGTCGTGGCCGGCCAGAACCAGGAGATCGAGGTCCTGGCCAACGATTCCTCCGCCATCGATCCCGAGGAAGGCGCTGACTGACCTGGGCCCAGTTGGCGTAAGGCCTCAGGCGGCCTTGCGCATGCGCTTTGGCAAAAACGGCACACGCCCGCGCGGCCCGGCCGGCGGCGCCAGATCGAAGACGCTGCGATAGAGCCGGTCGAGCAGCGCCTTGCGGTCGCGCAGCGGCTCCAGGTCGCTCCATTTCAGCACGTCGCCGATCTGCACCTCGATCGCCTTGCCGGACAGGCGCGCGAATTCGCGAATGAGCAGCGAGGTGCGCAGCGTCAGCGATGCCTTGCCGACGAACTTCGCCACGCGGTTGTCGCGTTCGGCCATGTTCATCGGGCCGCTGACGAGGTGGAACAGGCGGCCGTTCTGGCCGGAGAAATGCATCGGGATGACGGAGGCCTTGGCGTCCTGGATCAGCTTGGCCGGAAACATCTTCCACGGCAGGTCGATTGCCCGGCCGAATCCCTTCGGCGCCGTAGCGACGCCGCCGGCCGGGAAGACGACGATGGTGACGCCTTCCTTCAGCAGCCGCACCGCTTCATGGCGCACCGCCAAGTTGTTCTTCAGCGCTTCCTTGGTTTCGGAAAAGTCGATCGGCAGCGAATAGGGTTCCATCTCGCGGATCTTGAGCAGATCCTTGTGGATCATGACGCGGAACGGCCGCCCGAGCTGTTCGGCCAGCGACAGCACGGCAATGCCGTCGCCGATGCCGAACGGATGGTTGGCGACGATCACCAGCGGCGTGTCCGGCAATGCCGGCGGCGGCCATTGGCCGGCTTTGCGCACCCTGACTTCAATCAGCTCCAGCATGCGGCTGAACACGCGTTCGCCGCTTGGCACGACCTGATGACGCCAGAACCCGTAGAGCGCGGCAAAGCGGTCGCGGCCCGACAGACCCTCGACGGAATGGATGAACCAGCGCGTCAGCGCCGGCTGATGCGGGTTGGCATAGGACAACTCGGGAAAGGCTCTTTCCCGCGGTTTCAGTTTGAGCATGGCGGCTCGTTACAGGGTTGGCGTGACAGGTGTATGAAAATGGCGGTGGACTGCGCCACCGCCATTTCAGGAGAGTGTCGGCGCGTCAGGCCGCGCGGCGCCTGCGGTCCGGCGGAACCGCCTCGTCGGCGAGCGATTTCACCGCGTCCACCAGCGTGAGCGATTCCTGGTCGCGGGAGCCGAGGCGACGGACGTTGACCGTCTCCTCTTCCGCCTCACGCCTGCCGCAGACGAGGATGACCGGGACCTTGGCCAGGCTGTGCTCGCGCACCTTGTAATTGATCTTCTCGTTGCGCAGATCGGCCTCGGCCAAAAGCCCCGCCGCCTTCAGCCGCTCGACCACCTTCATGGCGTAGTCGTCGGCATCCGAGGTAATGGTCGCCACCACCACCTGCAACGGCGCGAACCACAGCGGGAAATGGCCGGAATAGTTCTCGATCAGGATGCCGAGGAAACGTTCCATCGAGCCGCAAACCGCGCGATGCACCATGACCGGCTGCTTCTTTTCCGAATCCGAGCCGATGTAGAAGGCGCCAAAACGCTCCGGCAGGTTGAAATCGACCTGGGTGGTGCCGCATTGCCATTCGCGGCCGATGGCATCCTTCAGCACATATTCGAACTTCGGACCGTAGAAGGCGCCCTCGCCCGGATTGATCGAGATCTTGATGCGGTTGCCTGAGCGCGTGCGGATCGTCTCCAGCACATTGCTCATGATCGCCTCGGCATGATCCCACGCCTCGTCGGTGCCGACCCGCTTGTCCGGCCGCGTCGACAGTTTCACAGCGACCTCGTCGAAGCCGAAATCGGCATAGGTCGACAGGATCAGGTCGTTGATGCGCAAGCATTCCGCCGCCAGCTGCTCCTCTGTGCAGAAGACATGCGCGTCGTCCTGCGTGAAGCCGCGCACACGCATCAGCCCGTGCAGCGCGCCCGACGGTTCGTAGCGATGCACATTGCCGAACTCCGCGAGTTTTACAGGCAGTTCGCGGTAAGACTTCAACCCGTGCTTGAAGATCTGCACATGGCCCGGGCAGTTCATCGGCTTCAGCGCGAAGATCCGGTCGTCGTCGGTATCGTCGCCGGCAACGGTGACCTTGAACATCGCGTCACGATACCAGCCCCAGTGGCCGGACGTCTCCCAAAGGCTCTTGTCCAGCACCTGCGGCGCGTTGACTTCCTGATAGCCATGCTCGTCGAGACGGCGGCGCATGTAGTTGACCAGGTTCTGGAACATCTTCCAGCCCTTGGCATGCCAGAACACGACGCCCGGCCCTTCCTCCTGGAAATGGAACAGGTCCATCTCGCGGCCAACCTTGCGGTGGTCGCGCTTTTCGGCCTCTTCCAGCATGATCTGGTAGGCCTCGAGCTGCGCCTGGTCGGCAAAGGCGGTGCCGTAGATGCGCGTCAGCATCGGATTGTTGCTGTCACCGCGCCAATAGGCGCCCGCCACCTTCATCAGCTTGAAGGCGTTGCCGATCTGACCGGTGGAGGCCATGTGCGGACCGCGGCAAAGATCGAACCAGTCGCCTTGCGCATAGATCTTCAGATCCTGGTCCTCGGGAATGGCGTCGATCAGCTCGAGCTTGTAGCGTTCGCCTTTCTCGGCGAAGATCTTTTTCGCCTTCTCGCGCGACCAAACCTCCTTGGTGAAAGGCTTGTTGCGGGCGATGATCTCACGCATCTTTTTCTCTATCGCCGGGAAATCGTCCGGCGTGAACGGTTCGTTGCGGGCGAAATCGTAATAGAATCCGTTCTCGATCACCGGCCCGATCGTCACCTGCGTTCCCGGCCACAGCTCCTGCACGGCCTCGGCCAGCACATGCGCCGCGTCGTGGCGGATGAGTTCCAGCGCGCGCGGGTCCTCGCGGGTGATGATCTCGACCTTGCCGGACTTGCCGAGCGGGTCGGAGAGGTCGCGGACGGTGCCATCGATGGCGTAAGCCACAGCCTTCTTGGCCAGCGACTTGGAGATCGATTCGGCCAGACCGGCGCCGGTCATCGCCGCATCGTACTCGCGGACCGAACCATCGGGAAATGTCAGGGAAACGGAATTCAGCATCAGAATTCTCCTATCCAGTCCCGCAAACGAGCGCGGGTGGTGAAACGCCGGAGGCGTCCGGCGGCGGGCGGGTTTTAGAGGCTGCTTGGCGCCAGGTAAAGAGGCGGTCGTCGATGCGGCGTCAGGAAATGTCGCCAGAAGTGCCGCAGGCCGGCTGCAAAGGCTTGCGAATATGATCTTCATAGCTTGGAATGGTCGACATGGAAGACGCTACACCCAGCCGAACCGCCCTGCGCGTCGCGCGCTTGCGGGCACTGCACCAGTTTTCACCGCAGGCAGGACTGTTTCGCGATCCCTACGCGATCGCGGTTCTGGGTGACGCTGCACCTGCCGCTGAGGAGCTTGACAAGGAAGACGAGCATAGCCGGCGCATGCGGCTGTTCGTGGCGGCCCGCGCTCGCCTCGCCGAGGATTGGCTGGCGAAAGCCGTGCAGCGCGGTGTCCGGCAGGTCGTGGTGCTCGGCGCCGGTCTCGATACCTTATCGCTCCGCAACCCGCACCCCGACCTTGCGATGTTCGAAGTCGATCACCCGGCAACGCAGGCCTGGAAACGCAGATGCATCGCCGAGGCCGGTCTAGCCGAGCCTGCTCGAACCACATTCGTGCCAGTCGATTTCGAGCGTCAGCGTCTGCCGGCAGAACTGGCCTCCGCCGGTCTGAACGCCAGCGACCCAAGCTTTTTCATCTGGCTGGGGGTCGTGCCTTACCTGACGCAGGAAACGATCTTCGCCACGCTTTCCTATATCGCCGGCGCTCCCGGCTCGGATGTTGTGTTCGACTACAGCGAGCCGGCTCAGAACCGCGATGCGGCGGGACAGTCAGCGCACGCCTTCCATTCGGCGCGCGTCGCAGCCGTCGGCGAGCCCTGGATCAGCTTCTTTATCCCTGATGAGCTGGCGAAATACCTCACCGGCCTTGGATTCGATGAGATCGAGGATGTCGAGAGCGGCGATATCGCCGCCCGCTTTTCCAGGACCCCGAACGGAACAGTCGGCAATTCGGGCGGTCACATCATCCGGGCGCGCCGAAACGCCTGATGGGTTTACTTCACCAGTTGAGGTAAATCCTTAAGGAACGCCGCCCGTGTCTCCAGTCCCTTTGGCATTTCGCCGCGCTTGCTATCGACGATTAGCCGGGCAAAAACGATCTGCCGGCCGCTCATCTGCGCCCAGCCGACGAACCAGCCCAGCGACAGCTTGTTCTTGCCGAGCCCTGTGCTGCCGGTCTTGCCCTGCACGGCCCAGCCACCTGCCTGGAAGCTCGGGACGATCGCTTTTGTCATATCGTGAGCCTTGGCCGAGACCGGCATGTTGCCGGCAAGCAGCCGGCGCAGAAAAGCCGTCTGCTCGACAGGCGATATTTCGAGCGAGGAATTTATCCAAGACTGGGTCAGTCCATTGCTCTTGTCGGCATCGCCGGAGACATCCATGTTGCCGTAGCCGAACCTGGAAACATAGCCGGCAAAACTTTTCGCCCCGAGCCGGCGCGTGATCTCGCGCGAATACCAGACGATGGAATCACGCTCCCAGATCGTCGGGTCGACGATTTTCCGGTCCCGCTTCACGGCATTGAACTCGGGCTTGTAATCCCAGCTTGGCGTGTGTGCGTCGTTCAGGATCCCGGCGTCGTAGCCGATCAGGGCCAGGGGCACCTTGAAGGTGGAAGCCGGGCTGACACGCTGGTCGCAGACGCCGTCCTGATAGAGTGTCGCTCCGCTCTTTGCATCCTGGATCAGCGTGCAGCTTATGTCCTTCAGCGGCGCCGATCGCGCCCGCATCGGCAGGCCCAGCATCCAGGCCAGAAGGAACAGAACAATGGCAAAAAAGAAAGGATAGCGGTCCATCTGGCGCATGCGCTCACTCCTGAAGGGATTACGGGGAGCGGCTTAGCGAAGCGTCTTGTCTCGATTTTGTCTCAAATGCGCAGTCTTCGTGCAGGCTTGTGTTAACCCTACCGGATCGTAAAGCGGAGCCGGTTTTTCACGCGCCAGTCTTAGAGGATCACCGGCTTTCGAACGGGCCTCCGAGTCTGCGGATCGGACCTGGAAGTGCTTTTCCGCTGTTCGGCGCTCGCGACGGGATTTTCATTCATGGCCTTCGGCACGTCGCCAGGCTGCGGCGCCAATCCCAGGAATTCGGGCAGCAATCCGTCGCCGCGTTTGGCGGCGTGGACGTGAATTGCCAGGAACAGCGACATCATCGGAAGACCTCCTGTTTTCGAGGCCCCAGTGTCGCTTCGGCGCACAGGCGTCGCCACCCGTTTCCAGCCTGTCAGTTATCCACCTGCCCGCGCTTCCTGCCGACCTGCCAGTAGCGCCACGGTGTGAACCAGACATAGCGGGCGGCGAGTGCCTCCGGCACGCGGTCGATGCCGTGCGTTCCAAAGGGTCCGCAGCGCGAGACCCGAAACAGCGCCATCCAGCCGCCGGCCCACAGGCCGTGGCGGGCAATCGCCTCATGCGCGTATTCGGAACAGGTCGGCAGATGCCGGCAGGAATTGCCGACGAAGCCGGAAAGCGTCAGCTGGTAGATACGCACAAGCGACGTGCCAAGCACACGGCCCGGCGTTTTGCGCCAGGGCCCCGGCCAGTTGCGGCCGGGTCGCGGTGCCCTCGCCTCACGTGCATGTCCGTGGCTGTCGCCCACTCACCTTGCTCCGCGGCGTGTTTTGCTGCGCGATAGATGTGGGCTGCGGTTCGGGAACGCAATGCTGTTCTGCTCCAATTTGCGTGACCTGCCGAACCCCGCCGCGGCTTTCGCCGACTGGATAAGAAGCGCCAACGGCAGGCGGGCGTAGGCTCTCACGCCGCCCTTTCAGCGCGCTTCTTTTCGATCTGGCCGACCGCATCGACCACTGCATCGAAGGTCAGCATGGTCGATGCGTGGCGCGCCTTGTAGTCGCGCACCGGCTCCAGATATTTGAGGTCGGCGAAGCGGCCTTCCGGCGGCGCGCCGTTTTCCTTGAGCATCTTCAGCATGGTCTCGCGCACCGCGCGTAACTCATCCGCGCTGGCGCCGACGACATGCTTGGCCATGATCGAGGACGAAGCCTGGCCAAGCGCGCAGGCTTTTACGTCATGCGCGAAATCGGTGACTACGTCGCCGTCCATCTTCAGGTCGACGGTGACGGTCGAGCCGCACAATTTGGAATGCGCCCGCGCGGTTGCGTCCGGATGATCGAGCCTGCCGATCCGGCCGATATTTCCGGCGAATCCCAGAATTTTCGCATTGTAGACGTCGTCGATCATATTTTTCCAATCCGTCGCCGCCCAGCGAACAGGCTTTGCCGCTCCGGCGTCTTCCTTTCGCTCGGCGCCATCTTATATAATGGTCTGTACTGGGCATCGACAAGGCGATCACAAGTCCTTGTCCTTGTTCATCTGTTCACGCCGCTTACGGGCTGGAAACCGGGCGAGTTTCACCCGAAAGGTCGTGGTCCGTTCAACTCGTCCCACCTTTGAGTGGGACTACGGGAGACGCCTTTTATGGACGCCGTCATCAAAAAATTCATGCCCCCTTCCTCCTACATGGAGAAGCCCGTCACCGATCGGCCAAGCGAAGCCGAGGTCGAGGCCGCGGTGCGCACGCTCTTGCGCTGGACCGGCGACAATCCGGATCGCGAAGGCCTGATCGATACGCCGAAGCGCGTCACCAAGGCGTTCCGCGAGATGTTCAACGGCTACGACATGTGCCCGGCCGACGAGCTTGGCCGCACCTTCGAGGAGGTTGCCGGCTATGACGATCTCGTCATCGTCAAGGACATAAAATTCCACTCCCATTGCGAGCACCACATGGTGCCGATCATCGGCAAGGCGCATGTCGGCTACCTGCCGGACGGCAAGGTCGTCGGTCTGTCCAAGATCGCGCGCGTCGTCGACATCTTTGCTCACCGCCTGCAGACGCAGGAGGCGATGACCGCCCAGATCGCCGGCGTCATCCAGGACGTGCTCAACCCGCGCGGCGTCGCCGTCATGCTAGAGGCCGAGCATATGTGCATGGCCATGCGCGGCATCCGCAAGCAGGGCTCTACCACGCTTACCTCGACCTTCACCGGCGTCTTCAAGGACACGCCCGAGGAACAGGTCCGCTTCGTCACCATGGTGCGCGTCGGGGGCTGATCGCCGGCCATTGCCGGCCCAACTACATAAGGACCGGCGATGTCGGCAGTCGAATTTCCCAAAGCTCCAGCAGACAAGAAGGCCCTGGAGGAAGGCACCCTCCTTTCGCCGCGCTTCGATACCGCTGGCCTCGTCACCGTCGTCGTCACCGACGCTGGCGACCGCACGCTCTTGATGGTCGCGCATATGAACGCCGAGGCATTGGCGCTAACGCTGGAAACCGGCATCGCGCACTACTGGTCGCGTTCGCGCAATGCGCTGTGGAAGAAGGGCGAGACCTCCGGCAATTTCCAACGCGTCGTCGAGATGCGCACGGATTGTGACCAGGACGCGATATGGTTGAGCGTCAAAGTATTGGGCCACGACGCAACTTGTCACACCGGCAGACGTTCCTGCTTTTATCGGACGGTAGGGCTCGACGACGGCAAGGCGACGCTTGTCGACGACGGCAGCAAACCGCTGTTCGATGCGCAAGAGACGTATCGGAAGCCGGTGTGAACCATTCAATATTCACAAAACGCTCATATTCACTATTCTCAAACGCCCTTGGTGTAGAAGGGATACGGGACAAGGGAGATCATGATGCTCGAATGGGCGTCATTGCGCAGCAGACCTGACGTTCAGGAAGCCAATGGCCCTGCATCGTCCGGCGGCGTGCCCGATCCGAAGTCGGCGAAGAAGATGGGCATCTCGCTGGCGCTCGGCGGCGGTTGCGCCCGCGGCTGGGCCCACATCGGCGTGCTGCGCGCGCTCGACGAAGCCGGCATCGAAGTTTCGATGATCGCCGGTACCTCGATCGGCGCGCTCGTTGGCGGCTGCTATCTTGCCGGCAAGCTGGACGAGCTGGAGGAATTCGCCAGGAGCCTGACCAAGCGGCGCCTGTTCGGGCTTCTCGATCTCAATCTGCGCGGCAGCGGCCTATTCGGCGGTATGAAGCTCGATGCGCGTCTGCGTGAGCACGTGGACGGTATCCGTTTCGAGGATCTGCCGAAGCCGTTCGTCGCCGTCGCTTCCGAAATCCGCACCGGCCACGAAATCTGGCTGTCGAACGGTTCGCTGATCACCGCCATGCGCGCGTCCTACGCGCTGCCCGGCGTCTTCTCGCCCGTGAACTGCAACGGCCGTATGCTGGTCGACGGCGCGTTGGTCAATCCGGTGCCGGTGTCGGTCTGCCGTGCCTACGAGCAGCCGCTCGTGGTGGCGGTGAACCTGCATTATGATCTGTTCGGGCGAGCCGCGGTCATCAAGCATAGCGCAGGTGAACTCGTCATCGAGAAGGATGCGCCGCGTCCCGGCCAGGTCAACCCCCAGCACCAGCCGCACCAGAGCCGGCTCGGCATCACCGGCGTCATGGTCGAGGCCTTCAACATCATCCAGGACCGGATTTCGCGAGCAAGACTCGCCGGCGATCCGCCGGACATGTCGCTGCAGCCGAAGCTAAGCCATATCGGCCTGACGGAGTTTCATCGCGCCGACGAGGCGATCAGCATAGGCTATCAGGCGACCATGTCCCAGATCGGCGAACTGACCCGGCTGCAGTCCGTTCTGGCCTGACCCAACCAAACGCCCTTTATGCCAGCGCTGCATCGGTGATGCGGAACTGCACCGTGCGGTTGCCGTTCCAGTGGTTCGCCGAAAGCGAACCGGCGACGTGCACGGTTTTGCCCCTGTTCTTGAACAGGAATTCGCCGAGCGCGGTATCGACGGCGCGAAATGCGATCGCCTGGAGGTTGCCGCCGCTTTGCGACTGCAGTTCCGCGCGGATGTGATTGGTGCCGATCGGCCGTGCATCGGTGAGCCTGTGGCGCGGCAGCACGAACACCGGGGCAATATGTCCGGCGCCGAACGGACCGGCTTTCTCCAATGCATCCAGCAGGGCAAGCGTCGCTCCTTCGGCGGCAAGCGCGCCGTCGATCGCCAGGCTCTCCTCGCTTTGCAGCCGGAAAATGTCGGCCGCCGCGCGCTCTTCGAAAAAGGCGCGCAGCGCGCCGAGCTTTGCCCGCTCGACGGTGATGCCGGCTGCCATGCCGTGGCCGCCGCCCTTGACGATGAGGCCGGCCGCCGCCGCCTCACGCACCAGCCGGCCGAGATCGAAACCGGACACCGAGCGCCCGGAGCCGGTGCCGATGCCATTGGCGTTGAAGGCAATGGCGAAGGCCGGGCGGCGCGCGTGATCCTTCAGGCGCGAGGCGATCAGGCCGACGATACCCGGGTGCCAGCTGTTGCTGGCGGTGACGACGATCGCTGGCCCGCTGCCGCCGGCAAGTTCCGCATCGGCCTCGGCGCGCGCCTGCGCCAGCATCTCCATCTCCATCTGCTGCCGCTCCTGGTTGAGCCGGTCGAGCGTCTCGGCGATAACAGCTGCCTCGACCGGATCGTCGGTGGCAAGCAGCCGGCTGCCGAGCGCCGCGTCGCCGATGCGGCCGCCGGCGTTGATGCGCGGGCCGATCAGATAGGCGAGATGGAAGGTGTTGATCGGCTCGCCGATGCGCGACACCCGCGCCAGCGCCGCAAGCCCTTCATTGCGCTGCTGGCGCGCGATCTGCAGCCCTTTGACCACAAAGGCGCGGTTGACGCCGGTGAGCGGCACGACATCGCAAACGGTCGCCAGCGCCACGAGGTCGAGCAGCGACAAAAGGTCCGGCGGCGCGGCGTCGGGCAACCGACCTCGCAGAACCTTCGCCGTCTGCACCAGACAGAGGAAGACGACGCCGGCGGCGCACAGATGCCCCTGCCCCGAAAGGTCGTCCTCGCGGTTCGGGTTGACGACCGCATCCGCCGCCGGCAACGGCCCGCCGACCTGATGGTGGTCGAGAACCACGACATCGCCGCCCGCTTGCCTGGCCGCCTCGATCGATGCGGCGCTGTTGGTGCCGCAGTCGACGGTGACGATCAGCTTCGCCCCACGAGAGATGAGTTCGCGCATTGCTTCCGGATTGGGGCCGTAGCCCTCGAAGATGCGATCCGGGATGTAGATCTCGCACGGGACCGAGAAATGCGTCAGGAAGCGCTTGAGCAACGCGGACGAGGCGGCGCCGTCAACGTCGTAGTCGCCGAAGATCGCTGTCTTTTCGCGGGCAACGATGGCATCCGCCAGCCGCGCCGCCGCCTTTTCCATATCGGTCAGCGACGACGGGTCCGGCAACAGCGCGCGGATGGTCGGGTCGAGAAAGCGCTCGGTCTGCTCGGCGTCGACGCCGCGCCCGGCCAGCACCCGCGCCACGATATCGGGCACGCCATGGCCCTGCGCGATGGCAAGCGCAGTCATGTCCTGCCGTTCGGTCAGCCGGTGCTCCCAGGAGACACCGGTTGCCGACTGCCTGACATCGAGGAAGAAGCGTTTTTCGCCCGTCATGCGACGCGCCGTCTGCACATCATCCTTTGGCAGATATCAATATGCGAGGGTCGTAGCAATTCCGGGAAAGCGGACAACTAAAGGAAACTGTGGAACGCTTTTCCGTCCGCAATCGCGTTGAAAGGGGCGCGCAAATGCGAAATCAAAAATTCTCCAGGTCCTGGTGACGCGCCTTGATCTCGCGCACGGTGCGCGAGGACGAGCGCAGCACGATGGTGTGCGTGGTGATGAAAGTGCGGCCGAACCTGACGCCGTCGAGCAGGTTGCCGTCGGTGACGCCGGTCGCCGCAAACAGCACGTCGCCGCGCGCCATATCCTGCGTGTGGTAGATGCGCTTCGGCTCGGAAATGCCCATCTTTTCGGCGCGCGCCGCCTTCTCCGGCGTGTCGAGGATAAGCCGGCCCTGCATCTGTCCGCCGGTGCAGCGCAGCGCCGCCGCCGCCAGCACGCCTTCCGGCGCGCCGCCGGTGCCAAGATAGATGTCGATGCCGGTCTCGTCCGGGTCGGTGGTGTGGATGACGCCGGCGACGTCGCCGTCGCCGATCAGGCGGATCGCCGCGCCCGTCGCCCGCACGGTGTCGATCAGCCTGGCATGGCGCGGCCGGTCAAGGATGCAGGCGGTGATATCGGACACCGCCACGCCCTTGGCTTTAGCAAGCCTGGCGAGGTTCTCGGCCGGCGGCGCGTCGATATCGATGAGGCCATCCGGATAACCGGGGCCGATGGCGATCTTGTCCATATAGACATCGGGCGCGAACAGCAGGCTGCCCTTTTCAGCAATCGCGATGACGGCCAGCGCATTGGGCAGGTTCTTGGCGCAGATCGTCGTGCCTTCCAGCGGATCGAGCGCAATGTCGACAGCCGGACCTTTGCCGGTGCCGACCTCCTCGCCGACATAAAGCATCGGCGCCTCGTCGCGCTCACCCTCGCCGATCACCACCGTGCCCTTGACGGCGAGGCGGTTGAGCTCCTGGCGCATGGCGTCGACGGCGACCTGGTCGGCGGCCTTCTCGTCGCCGCGCCCGCGCAGCCGGGCAGCCGCGACAGCGGCCCGTTCGGTGACACGCACGACTTCCATGGTAAGGATCCGGTCAAGACCGGCAGCGATGTTCTGGGCCATATTCATCGATCAGTTTCCTCGCACGCAGTGCGCCTCCCGCCAGAGGCGCGCTTTTTGTGTCAAAGCTGCGTGACAACGGCAAGACCGATTGGCGATAGACCGATTCTATCCGGCCCGCTCGATGCGGATCACCTGCGGCTTGTCGGTCAAATGGCCATCCTTGGTGATGCCGTCCACGGCCTTGCGCACCGCCGCTTCCGTCGTCTCGTGGGTGACGAGGATGACCGTCTTTTGTGCCTCGGTCTCCGGTCCGGCCGCATGCTGGACGATCGATTCCAGCGAAATGTCGTTATCGGCCATGCGCTTGGCGATTGCCGCGAAGACGCCGATGCGGTCATGCACGGTAAGGCGAATGAAATAGCCGCCGGCATGGCTGCGCATCTGCGCCTTCCGGTAGGGCCTCAACTCCTTCGCCGGCAGGCCGAACACCGGTCCGTGCTGGAAGCCGGGGCGGCTCTTGGCGATATCGGCGATGTCGCCGATCACCGCCGAGGCGGTGGCGTTGCCGCCGGCGCCGGGCCCGGACAGCAGCAATTCGCCAAGAATGTCGGTCTCGATCGCCACCGCGTTGGTGACGCCGTGCACCTGCGCGATGACCGAAGCCGTCGGCACCATGGTCGGGTGCACGCGCTGCTCGATGCCGCTCTCGGTGCGCTGCGCGACGCCGAGCAGCTTGATCCGGTAGCCGAGATCGCCGGCGGCGCGGATATCGGCCTGGCTGATGTTGGAGATGCCTTCCATATAGATGTCGTTGGCGGCGATTTTCGTACCGAAGGCAAGGCTGGTCAGGATCGACAGTTTGTGCGCCGTGTCGTGGCCCTCTATGTCGAAAGTCGGATCGGCCTCGGCATAGCCCAGCCTTTGCGCATCCTTGAGGCAGGCGTCGAAGGAGATGCCCTCGGCTTCCATGCGGGTCAGGATGTAGTTGCAGGTGCCGTTGAGGATGCCGAAGACGCGGGTGACCGAATTGCCCGCCATCGCCTCGCGCATCGTCTTGATGACCGGGATGCCGCCAGCCACCGCCGCTTCGTAATTGAGCAGCACGCCTTTCTTCTCGGCGATCTCGGCCAATTGCACGCCATGCCTGGCAAGCAGCGCCTTGTTGGCGGTGACGACATGCCGGCCGGCTTCGAGCGCCGCCTTGACCGACGCACGCGCCGGCCCCTCGTCGCCGCCGATCAGCTCGACGAAGACGTCGATGTCGGCGGTCTGCGCCATCTTGACGGCATCGTCGAACCACTTCGCGGCGCCGAGATCGACGCCGCGATCACGCCTCGCATCGCGCGCCGAAACCGCCGCCACGACGATATCGCGGCCGCACTGCCGGGTGAGTTCGGCTGCCTTGTCGCGCAACACGCGCGCCACCGAGGCGCCAACCGTGCCGAGGCCGGCAATTCCAACACGCAACGCTTCAGCCATGTCCGGCGACGCCCCTCAAAAACCTGGTCGATGAAAATGTCCGGCAAACTCAGCGGCGGGACGCGAGCGGCACCACATTGTTGGGTTGCTTGGCGGTCGACGCCAGGAAGCGCTTGATGTTGCGCGCCGCC
Source organism: Mesorhizobium sp. B1-1-8 (assembly GCF_006442795.2). Taxonomy (NCBI): domain Bacteria; kingdom Pseudomonadati; phylum Pseudomonadota; class Alphaproteobacteria; order Hyphomicrobiales; family Phyllobacteriaceae; genus Mesorhizobium; species Mesorhizobium sp. B1-1-8. The sequence goes on along the minus strand of NZ_CP083956.1, from coordinate 3,209,354 downwards.
TGGCGGATGCGGTGCTCGTTTTCGACCAGCGCCACGCGCACGAAGTCGTCGCCGTGCTCGCCGAAACCGACGCCAGGCGCCACCGCCACGTCGGCATGCTCGATGAGCAGCTTGGAGTATTCGAGCGAGCCGAGATGGCGGAACTGTTCCGGGATCGGCGCCCAGGCGAACATCGAGGCGGCAGGCGCGGGAATCGTCCAGCCGGCGCGAGTGAAGGAATCGACCAGCACGTCGCGGCGCTTGTGATAGACCTCGCGCACCTCGGCGATGTCGGCGCCGTCGCCATTCAGCGCATGCGCTGCCGCCACCTGGATCGGCGTGAAGGCGCCGTAGTCGAGGTAGGACTTCACCCGCGTCAGCGCCGAGATCAGCCGCTCGTTGCCGACCGCAAAACCCATGCGCCAGCCGGGCATGGAGAAGGTCTTCGACATCGAGGTGAACTCGACGCAGATGTCGATCGCGCCCGGCACCTGCAGCACAGAAGGCGGCGGATTGCCGTCGAAATAGATCTCCGAATAGGCAAGGTCGGACAGGATGATGATGTCGTTCTTTTTGGCGAAGGCGACCACGTCCTTGTAGAAATCGAGCGTCGCGACCAGCGCCGTCGGGTTCGACGGATAGTTGAGGATCAACGCCAGCGGCTTCGGGATCGAGTGGCGGATGCCGCGCTCGACCGCCGGGATGAAGCCGTCATCGGGCTCGACCTGCAGCGAGCGGATGACGCCGCCCGACATGATGAAGCCGAAGGCATGGATCGGATAGGTCGGATTGGGGCAAAGGATGACGTCGCCGGGCGCGGTGATCGCCTGCGCCATGTTGGCGAAGCCTTCCTTCGAGCCGAGCGTCGCCACCACTTGCGTGTCGGGGTTGAGCTTCACGCCGAAACGGCGCTGATAGTAGCTGGCCTGAGCGCGGCGCAGGCCGGGGATGCCGCGCGAGGCCGAATAGCGATGCGTGCGCGGATCGCGCACGACTTCGCACAATTTGTCGACGATGGCCTTCGGCGTCGGCAGGTCCGGATTGCCCATGCCGAGGTCGATGATGTCGGCGCCGCGCGAACGCGCGCTGGCTTTCAGCCGGTTGACCTGCTCGAACACATAAGGCGGAAGCCGGCGAACCTTGTGAAATTCTTCCATTTCAGTCCCAGACGATCGAGTTTCGGCGCGCGATATAGACCTATTTGCAGGTAGGGTCGAGGGCAGGGTCGCATTTGGCCTCGATCTGCTTCAGCGTATCGCTGCCGTGGGTTCTGGCCAGTGTGTTGAGCGCCGCCTGGTTGGCGGGGGCTTTCGCTGCGCCCCCCTTGCCGGCCTGCGCCTGCTGGTCGGCTTTGAGCTGCGCCAGCTTTGCCGCCGTCTCTTCCTTGGTGAACTGCTTGGCCGCCACCTTTGGCGGGACGTTGAGGTTGGGATAGGAGCCGGTGTCTATCGGCCCCTCGGTCAGCGCTGTCGGTGTCGCATTGTTCGTGCTGGTGCTGGTGCAGCCGCCAACCGGCAGCAGCACACCGACCAGCCCCGCCACGAGCGCTATGCGGCAAATCGAACCCGCGCCCAAAAAATGAGTGCCGCCTGCATTGATCGTCATATTGTTTTCCTGGCAGCCGGGTTAGAGCGAATTGGACCCGGTCAGATGTCCCATGGTAATATGTCAAGAAAACGCTCCGGGAGGAACCCCGAGAACCATGTCCAAAACTCCCGATTCGGACAAAGCGGAAGATGGCGGACCTTCGGCCGTCGAGCAATATCTGGTCAAGGACCCCGAGCGCTTTGCGCTGAACATGGCGCGCATGCTCGAACAGGCGGGCAAGGCGGCCTCCGCCTGGGCCGAGCCGCGCGAAAAGGGTGAGGTGCGCGACCATGTCGCCGAGCCCATGGTCGACATGGTCAAGACCTTTTCGAAGCTCTCGGAATACTGGCTGGCCGACCCGCAGCGCGCGCTGGAAGCGCAGACGCGGCTGTTCGCCGGGTACATGACGGTATGGGCGAACGCCATCCAGAAGGTCAGCCCGAACACCGAGGCGCCCGAGGACGCGGTCAAGCCCGAGCACGGCGACAAGCGCTTCCAGGACCCGGAATGGGGCCGCAATGCTTTTTTCGATTTCCTCAAGCAGGCCTATCTCGTCACCGCGCGCTGGGCGAACGAGCTCGTCGAGCACGCCGAGGGACTGGACGATCATACCCGCCACAAGGCGAGCTTCTACGTCAAGCAGGTGTCGAACGCGATCGCGCCGTCGAACTTCATTCTGACCAATCCGGAATTGTTCCGCGAGACCATCGCCTCCAATGGCGAGAACCTGGTGCGCGGCATGAAAATGCTGGCCGAGGACATCGCCGCCGGCAAGGGCGACCTGAAACTGCGGCAGGCGGACTACTCGCCCTTCGAGATCGGCAAGAACGTGGCGACGACGCCCGGCAAGGTGATCGGGCGCAGCGACGTCGCCGAGATCATCCAGTACGATCCGGCGACGGAGACGGTGCTGAAGCGGCCCTTGCTGATCTGCCCGCCCTGGATCAACAAATACTACATCCTCGACCTCAACCCGCAGAAATCCTTCATCCGCTGGGCGATCGAGCAGGGCCACACGGTCTTCGTCATCTCCTGGATCAACCCGGACGAGCGCCACGGCGCCAAGGGCTGGGAGGCCTATATCCGCGAAGGCTTGCAATACGGCCTCGACATGGTCGAGAAGGCGACCGGCGAGAAAGATGTCAACGCCATCGGCTACTGCGTCGGCGGCACGCTGCTGGCGGCGGCACTGGCGCTGCTGGCCAAGGAAGGCGACGACCGCATCAAATCGGCGACCTTCTTCACCACCCAGGTCGACTTCACCTATGCCGGCGACCTCAAGGTCTTCGTCGACGAGGAGCAGGTCGCCGCGGTCGAGCGCTCGATGACCGAGAAGGGCTATCTCGACGGCACCAAGATGGCGACCGCCTTCAACATGCTGCGTTCGGGCGACCTGATCTGGCCCTACGTCATCAACAACTATATGCGCGGCAAGGATCCCCTGCCCTTCGACCTGCTCTACTGGAACGCCGATTCGACCCGCATGGCGGCGGCCAACCATTCCTTCTACCTGCGCAACTGCTATCTCGAGAACAATCTCACGCGCGGCAAAATGGAGCTAGCCGGCCGCATCGTCTCGCTGGCCGATGTCAAAATCCCGGTCTACAACCTGGCGACGAAAGACGATCACATCGCGCCGGCGCTTTCGGTGTTCATCGGCTCGCAGTATTTCGGCGGCGAGGTCGAGTACGTGGTGGCCGGTTCCGGCCACATCGCCGGCGTCGTCAACCCGCCGGCGGCCAGGAAATACCAGTACTGGACCGGCAGCCGGCCGGTGGGGGATTTCAGCCGGTGGTTCGCCACGGCGGTGGAGCATCCGGGCTCCTGGTGGACGCACTGGCAGCACTGGATCGAAGCCCAGGACAATGTGCATGTGCCGGCCCGCAAACCGGGCAAGCGTATGAAAACCTTGGGCGATGCGCCGGGCACCTATGTCAAGGTGCGTGTGTAACCGTCTGTAATGTCTGGTGAGTTGACGGCCCGTCAAAACAGGGCGAAATGGGCACGTCAATCGTTTCACAGCCTCAATTCACCTTCAAACGCCGAATAAATCCGAGGCTTGCAGATTCGACACAGGTCCCGTTCCGGTTGGGAACAGAGGGTCATCGGGAGGGACGGCGATAGCGTCCGCACCGATGACCGGCCGGCCGGATACCGAGGGGGAATTTTGTTTTGAAACCAGCAGGTTGGCGTCTCGCACGAGGGCAAAGCCGCAGCATTGTGGCAGCACTTTTCTCCGTGCTTCTGGCCTCCTGCACGTCGACCGGCGACCCGACCATGTCGATGATTTCGCCCGCCTATAATTCAACCGCCACCGAGATGAGCGCGGCTGCCGGCGCCAAGCCTGCAACCGCGGCCGATTCGTCGCCGCAGGTGGCATCTGCCTCATCCGATGCGGCATCGACCGTGATGAGCGAGGGCGATACGCCCCTGCCGGAAAAAATCGCCTATGTGCCTGTCGCCAAGCCGCAGGCCGCCTTCCCCATCGCGGTGCCCGCCGGCACCGCGACCATTGCGGGGAATACGCCGCAACCGCTGGTTCAGCCCGCGCAGACGGCCGACCAGACGCTGGCCGTCGCCAAGCAGGTTTCAGCCGGCGATGCCGCCGCGGTGGCGTCGAAGGCCGAGGCTCAGATCGCGCCGGTGATGAACAACGGCGTCTATGTCACGGCGGGCGAGGCGCCGCAGCCGCAGATCGCCGCGCCGAAGAAGAGCTTCTTTGCCTCGCTGTTCAGCACCACGCCGGCTTCGGCAGCGCCGGCACCGCTGATCAACGCGCGCACCAATGACCAGCCCACCGCGCAGGCCAAGACCACGCCGCCGCCGGCCAAGCCGATCGTGACGCTCGCCTCGGCGACGCCGGGTGAAAAGCCGGTGCAACTGGCCTCCCTCGACGACCCAAGCAATCATATCACTGGCGCCGATGCCTTGCCCGGCGTGCGCCAGACCGCGCTGTTCGAGATCAAGCGCAAATCCGGCCTCGACGACGAGAGCGACGTCGACTTGAACGAGGACGAAGGCTCCGGAGGCTCCTACCAGGTGGCGTCGGCTGCCGGTATGGCGAGGCTCGCCCCCAACGGCTTGCTCAAGCAGAACGAAAGCGTCGACGTCGCCTGCCTGAAACCGTCGCTGGTGCGCGTTCTGAAGACGATCGAGGGCCATTTCGGCCGCAAGATGATCGTCACCTCGGGCTATCGTGATCCATCCAGAAACCGCCGCGCCAATGGCGCCAAGAATTCGCTGCACATGTACTGCGCCGCCGCCGACATCCAACTGCCCGGCGTCTCCAAATGGGACCTGGCGAACTACGTCCGCTCGATGCCCGGCCGCGGCGGCGTCGGCACCTACTGCCACACCGAATCCGTCCATGTCGACGTCGGCCCCGAGCGCGACTGGAACTGGCGCTGCCGCGGGCGCAGCGGCGGTGGCGAGGACGGCTGATACTCCCCCACTTCGTCATCCTTGGGCGTAGCGACGCGAAGCGGAGCGAAGACCCAAGGATCCATTCCGTTACCTTGGCCGAAAAATCCAGCGGTGCAGAATTCTGCGCCGTCGCAACGCTTCGAGGTCACAAGATCGATCCCTGGGGCCTGCGCCGCGTCGCTCCTTGCTCTGCCCCTGGATGATGACAAGGCGGTTTTTGCCGCTTTGGAAAAAAGTTGTCGCATGCGGCGGCAGATGGGTTGCCGGTTGGCAACAACGCAATTATAAGCCGCTTCGTCTGAGCGCGCCCATCGTCTAGCGGTTAGGACACCGCCCTTTCACGGCGGTAACAGGGGTTCGATTCCCCTTGGGCGTACCAGCTTTTGGTGGCACTTTGGGGACTTCTGGCTCGGTTCTGTCCATTTGGCCGCCCAAATTGCGCGACATTTCGCCAATTTCTGTTTCAACGCGAAATATAGCTTCCTGAAGACTGCGTTCATCCGACGTGTCGACGCTTAGTATTGATCTCCCTTTGCTGAGAAGAAGGCTTTTGACCAGGTTGATGATCGGCGTCGATTGCAAATTCGTTGTGAGATCTGCCTCGAACAGCCGCTCCATATAGCTCTCGTGAAAAAGCCGGTCTTTCAAACGTTCCGACAACAAAGGCTCGGTGACGTCCAAATTTATAGCAAGATCCGAAAAAGGGATCAGATCCAGGGCCGCTTCCAATGACTCCTTATCCGCAGCGCCGCAAAACAAGCCGAGCGAGCAGACGGCCTGAATGAAACCCTGATCGAAGATTACAATTTGGCGACTGCTGACTGAGCGACGCCAAACCAATGATAGATTCAGGATATACTGGCTGAACCTGAGCAACCAAATCGGGTTTCTCGGAGCTAGAATTCGGATTAACCTGACCGTTAGCCTGAATCCATCAGCGTTGTTCAAGGGATGATGAGCGAAGGCGGCCGTTCGTATCGTCGCCCCGCCGATACGCTGGAGAGCGTACCAAAGCCCACTGGGATCAAACGAGGGATGAGCGCCGGGTTGATAAGAAAGTACCACCTTCGCAGTGTAACCCTGAGCCTGAAGACGGTTCGCAAGCGCATGCGCGAAGGTTGTTTTGCCCGAGCCTGGAGGGCCGAATAGCTCGATAATCACGTAATCTGGCTCCGACGATACGCTCCAGACCTAGACACCCTCGCCCCACCGCACCCGTGAAGCATTCAATCACATCCGGGCGCCAAACCTCATGCGTTCGCATGAAAACGCGGCGCCGGCTAAGCTTTTTTAACAAAATCGGACGCCGCGTATCGCCGATAACCATTTGAAAGGGACGAACACTTAGCGTCTCCTAAATGCTTTGCCGCCGAAGTAGACGGAACCGAATCCTCTCCGGATATGAGCCGCTCCCCTCAGACACAATCCAGAAACATTCCGGAAAAACTCGGGAAATCCTTCAAGCGTATAATTGACGCGAGGGTCAGTTCATCGGCTGCAGCACTGCTGCACTTGCTCGGGTTTGCGAGAAGGATGCAAAGGATCTCGATCATTTTGACGGGCGCGTTGCTCAGCATTTCGCTCGTCACGGCCGCGGTCGCAGCCTCCAATGTAAAGGCGACGCCGACTACTCGGGCTGAGCGCTGCAGTGATCTCAATCGCCAGGTTGACGAAGCCATCGAAACCCATGCCGCGGCCACGCAGGTCACTGCGGCTAAGGCACTTCAGAGAAAGGGAAACCGGTACTGCGCCAAAAAGAAGGAGGCACAGGGAATCCGGATGCTTGCGAACGCTTTGAAGCTGCTCGGAGTGACACCGGTCGATCCAGGCCAGTGACGCTTTAATTCGACCTGCATCGAAGAAGGATGAAAATCATGAAAAAGCCCCTCCTCTCCGCCCTTGGCCTCGGCATTGCTCTGGCCTTTTCGATGCCGGCTCTCGGCAACGCCGCCGCGACCACCACAGCTCCGGCTGCTTCGACCATGACCCCTGCGCCCGCCAAGGCTGCTCCGAAGAAGGTCACAACCAAGAAGGTCTGCAAGCCGACCAAGACGCACAAATGCCCGGTCAAGCACAAGAAGCACGCTGCGAAGACGGCAGCCCCCAAGAAGACCTATTAAGCTTCTTCGCGGAAATCTCCTGCAGCGAGGCGTGGCGCAAGTCATCCCCGCATCGCAGATGTCTGACACGGGCCGATTAAGCCAGGGCTGACCCATTGTGTCGCCGGTCGCTTCGCCCTTTGGTGCCCGCCCCTGCGTGTTCCTGGGCGCGCTGCCAGAGCCTTTCGCGCATTTCACGGTTTAAGGAATGAGCGCGGCGCCGGCGCATCGCCCGGTGCCACGCTCTGCCATCAAGGCGAAAGCAGGCTTCCCGCCTCTCGCTCGACTCCAAACAAATCGTACGGCGGCGCCGGGGCGAGGTCGCGGAAGCTACAAGCGCCAATGACAGGGGGAACGATTTCCAGGTTTTGCGCTTTCTGGGTGCATGGCTCCGACACGACCGATCGAATCTCCCCTGCTTCCTGAAGGTAGCCCTGACCGCCTCATCAACTGCGAGGTTGCGCTTGAGCCCTCGTTTGAGGCTTTGGTGAAAGCTTCCGTGCTTAAAGGCTGGTCGGCGCATGAAGTCGCGGAAACGCTACTCAAACTTGCGGCAGAACATGCAGAGACGATTATGGGGCGCCAGAGAACGGCCGCGCGACTGTACCGTTGGCGCATCAGCAGCTTGGTGGGTATGTACGTCAGCCAGATCCACGGCAAATTTAAGTGAATGGCTTCCCAGTCGTTATCTCCCGCGGGCATCCGAAAGGCTCGCTGGAAAACCCCTTGCCCAACCCAGCGAGCCCACGTCCCGGTACGATCGGGGCGATTTCCAGACCTCCCCAACACAGAGCTGGCACAGTCCAGTGCAGCAATTTGAATGCCAATCTGAGCGTCCCAGAACGGTACAGCGGCGGCTGCACAAGGACCTTGGCGGGAAATCGTGCAAATGTGAGCTTCCTATGGCCTCCGTGGCAGCTTAGAGCATCCATTGCAGGACCAGACCCAGGACACAGAGCGACATGGCCAGCGTAGATAACCAGCCCAGCATGCGCAGCCAGCCATGGACAGGAAAATCGCCCATGATGTCCGGGCGGTGGGTCATCAGCATCATGACCACCATCGCCGGCACGGCACAAATCCCGTTGATCACAGCGCTCCAGTAAAGCGCCTTGATGGGATCGATCGGTGTAAACATTATCCCCATTCCCAAGACACCGGCGCTCACCAAAGTGGCATAGAAGGCGATAGCTTCCTTTGGCCGGCGCTCCAGGCCTACAGGCCAGCGAAATGCTTCGCCTACTGCGTAGGCGGCCGAGCCAGCGAGGATGGGCACAGCAAGCAGCCCTGTACCGATGATTCCAGCAGCAAAGATCATGAACGCGAATCGACCGGCCACCGGTTCCAACGCCTTTGCGGCGTCTGTTGAAGAACCGACATCGGTTACCCCGGCCTTGTGCAAAGTCGCAGCGGTTGTGATGACTATTGCTATGCCGATCAGGTTCGAGAAAGCCATTCCTACCAGCGTATCAGCCCTGATGCGCGAAAACGCTGAAAGGGCCTGCCAGGGCGCCCATCTGAGAGGTTTCGCCTTGGGATCGAGTTCCTCCTCCTCGACTTCCTCCGAGGCTTGCCAGAAGAACAGATAGGGCGAAATGGTCGTGCCAAGGATCGCTAGCAGCGTTGTGAAGTAGGTGCCGTTCCAGCTTATGCTCGGAATCAGAACACCGCTTGCCGCTTCGCCCCAAGGCACATGGGCGAGAAAGGGGGCAATGACATAAGCGAACAGGCTAAGCGTCGTCCATTTGAGGACGGTGACGTATCTTGAATAATTCAGGAACACGATCGCCGAGATGCAAATCGCGCCGAAAAGCAAGACGTAAAGCGGGCTTGGCCCCCCAATCAAGAGTTTCAGAGCGTCGGCCATGGCACTGAGATCAGCCCCGATATTGATAACGTTGGCGATAAACAGGAGCATCACGACAAACCACACCAGCGAAACCGGGTAGTGTCGGCAAAGATTTCCAGAGATACCCCGCCCCGTGGTTCGGCCCACCCGAGCCGCTATCTCCTGGATCGCCGCCATGAGCGGGAAGGTGAAGACAAGCGTCCAGCCAATTGAAAATCCGAGTTGTGCTCCAGCCTGGCTGTAGGTGCCAATGCCCGACGGGTCATCGTCGGAGGCGCCGGTGACGAAACCCGGGCCGATAGTCCGGAGGAAGCGCTGAAATGGCCCTTTTGCCGCGACGTTGCTCTGGTCTTGCGCGACTTTGGCGCTGAGATCGGTCATGACTGCCCTCGCGCCATTCAACGGCGAGCGACCGCATTGGTTTCATAGTGCTAATGGAAGCCGAGCGGTGCGCATCCGCGTCGAGCGCACCCTTGGGGCGGAAACACCCTGTTAACATCGTTCGCGGTGACAGCATGTCGGCCTTAGCTCGAACGTGTAAACTTCTGCCCGCTTTCAGATCCGGAGGCGAATATGAACTTGCTTCGGATAGCGCTCGTGTGCGCCGCCATGATCAGCCTGGCCGGCGTGCCGGCCGTTCGCGCTGAGGATCAGCCGGCGCCGTCGAAGGGCGAAAAAGCGCCGGAGCAGCCGCCGGTTCATTGCAAGGGGCAAAATTGCCTGCCGCCGGCCGAGAACCCCGTCCAGGAGTGCAAGGGGCCGGATTGCACGCCGGTCCCGGCGCCTGACCAGACGCCGCCTCCGGTGATCGAAAAGGTCAAGTGACCGGCTTCAATTCCGCTCCGAACACCACCGTCTGCAGCAGCCCGCCACCCTGCCGGTTCTCCAGCCTGATCGTCCCGCCGTAGCGCTCGATGATCTCCTTGGCGATGGCGAGGCCCAGTCCGGCGCCCGGAATGGATTGCGCGCGCGCCGGATCGACCCGGAAGAACGGCTCGAACGCCTTGTTCAGGAGCTCCGGCGGGATGCCGGGACCACGGTCGGCGATGGTGAGCACCGCGCGGCCGCCCTGCCCGGCGAGCGAGACGCTGCAGCTTTTGCCATGCGTCGCGGCGTTGACGATCAGGTTGCGCAGCGCGCGGCGCAGGCCGAGCGCGCCGGCCTTGACCGAGACCTTGTCCAGATGATCGACCGACACCGCATGGCCGGCCGAAATCATCTCGGCCTCGATATCGCGGACAAGCCTGTCGAGTTCGACCGCCTCGACCGCGTCCTGGTTCACCTCTTCGCGCACCAGCCGGATGGCGCTGTCGGCGATGCGGTCCAGTTCATCGAGGTCGTGAAGCCACTTGTCGCGATCCTCGTCGAGGAATTCGGCGCGCAGCCGCATTCGCGTCATCGGCGTCCTGAGATCGTGGCCTGCGGCCGCGACCAACCGCATGCGGCTTTCCATCGCCGTCTTCAGCCTGGCGGAGAGCTGGTTGAGCGCCTGCGCCGTTACCCTGACCTCGGCCGATCCCTCTTCCGGCACCTCTGCCAACATACCATCCGATCCGATCTTGCTGACGGCGGCCTCCAGCATTTCGAGCGGCCGCACCAGCACGGCGGTGAAATAGACCGACACCGCGGTGGCGCCGAGCACGATCAGCACCATCCAGCCCGCCAGCACGAGCCAGACGTCTCGCGGCGGGTCGTAATTGGTGACATCCACGATCATCCAGCGATTGCCCGGCAGCGCGACGGACGCAACCATGCCGCGCTTGCCGATCGTGCGGGTGACCACGGCCGAAACGTCGAGGCCGTCGCCACGTAGGATGTCGTTGAGCACCCGCGTGTGCTTGCGATCCATGAGCCCATCCGCCGGATGGTCGCTGATCTGGACTGGAGCATCGCCGGCGCCCGGCACGTGGCCGGGCACGAGCTGCACCATGAACTGGATCTGACGGGCGACCGGCCGCATGATCAGTTCGGGGGACGGTCCGCCCAGCACCTTGATCGCAACGGCGGTGGCAAGGCCAACGACGCCGACGATGGAGACGACCAGCAGGATGATCAGCCGCCGGCGCAGCGAGTTCACGCCTGGCTCTCCACCGTCTCGACGCGCGCGATGAGCTGGTAGCCGCCGTTGCGCACGGTCTTGAACAGAGGCTCGTCGCCCTGGTCGCCGAACTTGCGGCGCAGCCGGCTCATCAGCACGTCGACCGAGCGCTCGAGCGGGTCGCGCTCGCGCCCCTGCGTCAGGTCGAGCAGCTGGTCGCGCGACAACAGCCGGCCGGGACGGTCGAGGAAAACCTGCAGGAGGTCGAATTCCGCGCCGGTGAGATCGACGGCCGTGCCTCTCGTATCGACCACCTTGCGAGTGTCGGGCTCCAGCCTGTAGCCGGCGAAATGGTAGACGCGCACGCGCCGCGGGGCGGCCTCTTCCGGGCTCGAACGCCGTAGCACGGCGCGGATGCGGGCCGAGAGTTCGCGCGGGTTGAACGGCTTGCCGAGATAGTCGTCGGCGCCGAGCTCCAGGCCGATGATGCGGTCGACGTCTTCCTTCAGCGCCGTCAGCAGGATGACCGGAATGTGCGGCTTGCGATCCCGCAGCGCCCGGCAGATATCGAGGCCGGAACCGTCGGGCAGCATGACGTCGAGCACGATCAGGTCGAACTGGCCGGAACCGAGCTTCTGCTCGCATTCGTGCCGGTCGGCCGCCACCGAGACGCGAAACCCCTGGCCGTCGAGATAGCGCCCGAGCAGCGTCCTGATCTCGCGGTCGTCGTCGACGACAAGGATGTGGGATTGTGCCTGCATGATCGCCCGGTTGTCTGTTCGCGGCTCATATTAAGGGCTGCCATAGCCAAGCGGCACGGAAAATTGCAACCGAATGTTGCCGGCGGGCAGACGGAAACATTCAGAAACAAATCTCCTTTTTCTGGCAACCTTCGGCAACGCGCGGAAGCAAAGCGGCAAAGGACGCTGCCTATCCTCCTGCAGTCCGAAGCATGAGAGAAAGGAAACATCATGCGAAGCAGACTTCTTGCGCTCGGCCTGTTCTCGGTCGCCGCCATCCACCCGGCGCTGGCCGCGCAGCCCGACTTCAGCGCGCCGGACGGTCAGCCGCCGGCGATGGCGCGGCCTGACGGCGACAACCACGGCCCGATGCCCTGGCGGCACGGGCCGATGCGGCGCGGACCGGAAGGCTTCGGCTTCCGCCGCATGGGGCCGCCGCCGGAACTGCCGGCGGCCCGGCTTTCGGTGCTGGAGACGCGCATCGGCATCCGCTCCGACCAGCTCGACGCCTGGCGCGACTACACCAGCGCGCTGCAAGCGGTGTTGGCGCCGCCGCCTGATTTCGGCCCCGGCGGTCCCGATGGTCGCGGTCCCGATGCCGGGCCAGCCGGTCCCGGCGATCAGGCAAAGCGCGATCCCTTCGCCTTCCAGGAAAGGCTGGCCGACGAGGTCACCAAGCGCGCTGCCTCGGCCGCCAGGCTCAAGGACGCCATCGCGGCACTGCGCACCAAGCTGACGCCCGAACAGCTCGAAATCCTCGCTTCGGCGGATCGGCCGCACGGACCACCCCCCGGTCCCTGGGGCAATCCGCCGGACGATGCAGCCGGCCCCGGAGATCTGCCCGACCATGGCGGACAGCTCCCGCCACCCCGGAATGGCGAGCAACCCTGACCGGCTGCGCCGGCCGGTTTGCTAACCTACCCGTTCACGGGCCGGCCGACCTCGGATGGCGGCCCGTCCCGCCATCGATCGTTTCAATCAAGAACTGGAGGCGCCACAATGTGGGAAGCCCTCATGTTGTTGCGGCTGATCGCCTCCGCAGGCCCCAGCTTTTCCGTGGGACAACGCACTACGCCGCCGGCCGACACGCTGAAGGGCACGATCCGGCTGAGCTACGCCGCCTGTCGTCTCTCGCTTCCGGTTCCGCGCTCGCCCGACAGCCACGGAAATCATGACCGCAAGATCGCGTAAGACATGTCTGGTATCGACGACCGCGCTCATCGACGGTCCGACAGCGGCGCTACCGGCAAGATGCTTGGCATGTCGCCACGGATCGGGATACTGATGCCGATCAGCATCGCGGCCAAGCGCACGATCCTTGCTCATCGAGCACACTCCGGTCGCAGACAGAAGGAGCGTGGCATGAACCGCTTCGACGCATTGCTCGACGCCGTGCAAGCGGGCGCAGCCGATCGCCATGACACGTCCGGTGCGTCCTCAGCCGGCTCCTGCTGGAATGATCCGATGCCGACAGCCAGGCGGCGACCGCAACTCCAGGGAAATATCCAGGCCATGCCCATCGAGTCCAGTCTCCTGTCGCTACGCCACTACGCGCCCCGGACCGCGATGCTGGCCGCAGCACTTTTCCTGGCCGCCTGCTCGCAGGAGCAAGCAAAGGCTCCGGCCGGCATGGGCGGCGTCGGCAAGCCCGAGGTCGGCGTCGTCACCTTGCATCCGCAATCGGTCGCCATCACTGCCGAATTGCCGGGGCGCACGGGGGCTTCACTGGTTGCCGAGGTGCGCCCGCAGGTGAATGGCATCATCCAGCAGCGCCTGTTCAACGAAGGCGCTGAGGTGGTGGTGGGACAGCCGCTCTACCTCATCGATCCGGCTAGCTACAAGGCCGCCTATGACAGTGCCGTCGCGGCCCAGCAGAAGGCGGAGGCAGCGGTCTCTACAGCGCAGGCGAAGTTCGACCGCTATGCCGGATTGCTGAAGCAGAAGGTTGTCTCCCAACAGGATTACGACGATGCCGCCGCCACGCTGGCGCAGGCCCAGGCGGACGTGGCATCGGCCAAGGCCAGCGTCGAGACGGCGCGCATCAGCCTCGACCGCACCTCGATCACCGCACCGATCGCCGGCCGCATCGACAAATCCACGCTGACGCCGGGCGCGCTGGTCACCGCCAACCAGGAAACGGTGCTGACCACCATCCGCGCGCTCGATCCGATCAATGTCGACGTCACGCAGTCGAGCACCAACCTGCTTAATCTGCGCCAGGCCATCTCGGAGGGGCGGCTGAAGTTCAGCGGTCCCAATGTCAGCGTCAAGCTGAAGCTCGATAACGGCACCATCTATGCGCGGACCGGCAAGATGGAATTCGCCGGCGCCAATGTCGACCAGACCACCGGCACCTTTGCGCTGCGGGCCCAATTCCCCAATCCCGACCGCCTGCTGCTGCCCGGCATGTATGTGCGGGCGCTGGTCGAGGAAGGCGTCGCCCAGAACAGTTTCCTGGTGCCGCAGCGCGCCGTCACCCGCAACACCAAGGGCGAGGCAACGGCCATGGTCATCAATACGCAAGGCAAGGTCGAGACGCGCGTGCTCGCCGTGCGCAACAGCGTCGGCAACAATTGGCTGGTGGATTCCGGCGTCGGCGACGGCGATCGCGTCATCGTCGAAGGCTTGCAGTTGGCCCGCCCCGGCGGCGATGCGACGGGCGTCGAAGTGACGATCGACGAGGCGACCGGAGAGATCAAGGAGCGCGGGCAGAACACGTCCGCCGCGCCGTCCACGTCCAGGATGGCCAGCAACGGCCAGCAGGCCGGCGCCTCGGGCGGGAACTGAGCCGATGTCGCTATTCTTCATCAACCGGCCGATCTTCGCCTGGGTGATCGCCATCGTAATCATGCTGGGCGGCCTGCTCGCGCTCACCACGCTGCCGATCTCGCAATATCCGCAGATCGCGCCGACCACAGTCAATATCGGCGCCACCTATCCGGGCGCCGACGCCCAGACGGTCGAGAATTCGGTGACCAAGGTCATCGAGCAAGGCATGACCGGCATCGATAATCTCGACTACATGACGGCGACGTCGACCTCGACCGGCCAGGCCTCGATCACGCTGACCTTCACCAGCGCTGCCGACCCGGACACCGCCCAGGTGCAAACGCAGAACAAGCTGCAGCTGTTGCAGTCGCAGCTGCCGCAGGTGGTGCAGAGCAACGGCATCAACGTCTCCAAATCCTCGACCGGCTTCCTGATGGTCATCGGCTTCGTCTCCAGCGACGGCAAGATGAACTCGACCGATCTTGCCGACTATGTCGACAGCACGGTCAACGACACGCTGAAGCGTGTCGAAGGTGTCGGGTCCACACAGCTTTTCGGCTCCAGCTATGCCATGCGCATCTGGCTCGACCCGCACCAGCTCGCCAAATATGCGCTGATACCGAGCGACGTGGCCGCCGCCATCCAGGCGCAGAACACGCAGGTTTCGGCCGGACAGCTCGGCGGCCAGCCGGCGCGCAAGGGCCAGCAACTCAACGCCACAGTGACTGCCAAGAGCCGGCTGCAGACCGCCGAGCAATTCCGCAACATCATCCTGAAGAGCCAGACGGACGGTTCGCTGGTTCGCCTCAACGACGTCGCCACCGTCGAGCTCGGTGCCGAAAGCTATACGACGCAGGCCAATTACAACGGCAGGCCCGCGGCCGGCGTCGCCATCAACCTGGCGACCGGCGCCAACGCCATCAACACGGCCGAGGCCGTGCGCTCCACGATCAGCCGCCTGAGCTCGACCTTCCCGCAAGGCGTCGAGGTCGTCTATCCCTACGACACCTCGCCCTTCGTGCGGCTGTCGATCGAGGAGGTGGTCAAGACGCTGGCCGAAGCGATCGTGCTGGTGTTCCTGGTGATGCTGCTTTTCCTGCAGAACCTGCGCGCCACTCTCATCCCCACCATCGCCGTGCCGGTGGTGCTGCTCGGCACGTTCGGCGTGCTCTCCTTCTTCGGCTATTCGATCAACACGCTGACCATGTTCGCCATGGTGCTCGCCATCGGCCTGCTCGTCGACGACGCCATCGTCGTGGTCGAGAATGTCGAGCGCGTCATGCAGGAGGAAGGCCTGCCGCCGAGGGAGGCGACGCGCAAATCGATGAACGAGATCACCGGCGCGCTGATCGGTATCGCCACCGTGCTGTCGGCCGTGTTCGTGCCGATGGCCTTCTTCGGCGGCTCCACCGGCATCATCTACCGGCAATTCTCGGTGACCATCGTTTCGGCAATGGTGCTCTCCGTGCTGGTCGCCCTGGTGCTGACGCCGGCACTCTGCGCCACGATCCTGCGCCGGCCCAAGGACCATGCAACGCAGACCGGTCCGTTCGGCTGGTTCAATCGCTTCTTCGATCGCGGCACGCTTGCCTATCGAAACGGCTCGCATGGCATCATCAAGCGCTCGTGGCGCTTCCTCGCCGTGTTCCTCGCAATCGTCATTGCCATGGGCTGGATGTTTGCCCGGCTGCCGAGCTCGTTCCTGCCGGAAGAAGACCAGGGCATCCTGATCACCAGCGTTCAATTGCCGGTCGGCGCGACGCAGGACCGGACCGAGCGCGTGCTGGCCCAGGTCACCGATCATTATTTAAAAGACGAAAAGGACGCTGTCGAAGGCGTCTTCACCGCCTCGGGCTTCGGCTTCGGCGGCGCCGGCCAGAATGTCGGCATCGCCTTCGTGCCGCTGAAGGCTTTCGGCCAGCGCAAATCGCCGGCATTGGCGGCGCAGGCGATCGCCGGCCGCGCCATGGGCGCCTTCAGGAAGATCAAGGACGCGCAGGTCTTCGCGCTCGCCCCGCCCGCCATCCAGGGCTTCGGCAACACCAACGGCTTCGATTTCTACCTGCAGGACGTCAATGGCGCCGGCCATGATGCGCTGATCCAGACGCGCAACCAACTTCTCGGCCTGGCCGCGCAGAGCAAGGTGCTCGCCAACACGCGTCCCAACGGCCAGGAGGACCAGCCGCAATTCTCGGTCGACATCGACCAGGAGAAGGCGAGCGCGCTGGGCGTCAGCCTCGCCGACATCAACAACACGCTGTCAACCGCCTGGGGCAGCAATTACGTCAACGACTTCATCGATCGCGGCCGGGTGAAGCCAGTCTATCTGCAGTCGGCCCCGGATTTCCGCATGCAGCCGGAAGATCTGGACAAATGGCAGGTGCGCAATGCCAGCGGCGCCATGGTGCCGTTCTCGGCCTTCGCCTCCAGCCACTGGACTTTCGGTTCGCCCAGGCTCGAACGCTACAATGGTTCGGCGGCGGTCGAGATCCAGGGCGCTGCGGCAGCGGGTGTGAGTTCAGGCGCGGCCATGGACGAGATCGACAGGCTGGTCGCGCAACTGCCGCCCGGATATTCGCATGAATGGACCGGGCTGTCGCATCAGGAGCGGCTTTCCGGCAACCAGGCGCTGTCGCTCTACGCGATTTCGGCGCTGGTCGTGTTCCTCTGCCTCGCAGCCCTTTACGAGAGCTGGTCGATCCCGTTCGCCGTTCTGCTTTCGGTGCCGATCGGCATCTTCGGCGCGCTCCTGGCGGCAAGCCTCTTCGGCCAGACCAACGACGTCTATTTCAAGGTCGGGCTTTTGACCACGATCGGCCTCGCGTCCAAGAACGCCATCTTGATCGTCGAGTTCGCCATCGAGCGGCAGGCGGCCGGCATGGGACTGGTCGAGGCGACGTTGGAAGCGGCGCGCCAACGACTGCGGCCGATCCTGATGACGTCGCTGGCCTTCATCCTCGGCGTCACGCCGCTTGCGATCGCCAGCGGCGCGGGCTCGGGCGCGCAGAACTCCGTCGGCATCGGTGTGATGGGTGGCATGATCGCGGCGACGGTGATCGGCGTGTTCCTGGTGCCGCTGCTGTTCGTCACGGTGCGCCGGATATTCAAGGGCAGGTTGGCCAAACAAGATACCGGGCAGGATTCGGGCGAGACTCCGGCGGCGGCCAGCCAGCAATAAGGGCTCTTCAAATGGCAGGTTTACCGCTGCCTTCAAATGCAGCGGTATTCTCACGATTGTGGCAACGGCCGGAACAAATCTCTGTGAAACAATGGCCGGAAAACAATCGCCTGCCATATGATAAGGTGATCGAGGCAATGACATGTCGCACGTCTATGAGTCCGCAACCGATCTCGTCCGTCGTATCTATGAAAAGCGCATAGACGCACCGCCCGTTCTTGATACCGATAGCTATTTTCCGAACGCGGCGAAGTTCGTTGCGGCCTGGCAGGGCATCCGTGACGAGGCGCTTGCCGTGCAATTGAACAGAGCGCCGCGCTTCCACGACATCATGCCTGAGCAGGCTGAAATCTCGGCCAATGACGGCCTCGACTGGCGCATGTTCGTGCTCAAGGCCTATGACATGACGATCCCGCAAAACCTCGAGCGGATGCCTACGCTCAGCAGGTTGCTGTCCGAATGCCCCGAGGTCAAATCGGCGGCTGTCTCATTCCTGGCACCGCACAAGCACATCCCGCCCCACCGCGGCCCCTTTCGCGGCATCATGCGATTTCATCTCGGCCTGGTCATCCCGAAGCAGGCGGATGGCCGCCCGGCAACGATCATGATGATCAACCATGAGGAGAGGCGCATCGCCGACGGCGAGTGCATGCTGTGGGACGACACCTTCGAGCACGAAGTCATGAACAACGCCGACCAGGCGCGCGTGGCTCTGCTGCTCGATGTCTGGCGCCCGCGGATGCCGCTGGACATGGAAATCCTGTCCCGCCTGATCGTCCGCGGCGTGCAGGTGGGAATGCATTACAGGGGCGTATCCTTCGCCGGTTGAAATCGGCGAAATCGAAGTATCGGCTCTAAGCTCTCGCCTCGCGAAACGCCCTCGCCGCTCCACTGCCGCGCCTGACAGGGTTCATCATGTCCCTCGCGAGCAATCCGCTGACGCGGCAGAATCCCATGAACGCCCGGCAGGCTTCCTCGGTCCCGACCACGTCGACCGTCGCGCCGAAGCAGGCGTTGAAGGCGGCTTCGTAGACTTTGCCCTGCCGGCGCGCCGGCCAACCCTGCAGGAAATCCAGCGCCTGCTCGACGCTGTAGATTTCTTCGACCGGCAGGCCGGGCACGGGCGTGATGCGCACCGGCACCTCGAATTGCAGTCTGTCCATTCCCTGTCTCCCCAACTGGCCTCGGGTCTGCAACGCGGTTCGTTCTGAAAAGTTGCTTTGATGGCCTTCTGACGCCGCAATGTGACCTCAGTAGGGTCGGCAGCCTCATATATCAGCGCGGCGGATCGGCACCCCTGCGTGGATCGCCGGCCTCATTGCCAATGCCGGATTTCCAACGTATTGCCGGGCCGTCGCCACCTTGCCGCGGACGAAACATGAGCGAAATCCGGGTCGAATCCCTCACCAAGCAGTATGGCGACACGACCGCGCTGGACGGTGTATCACTCGCCTTCCCGGAGGGTTCGTTCACCGCGCTGCTCGGTCCATCCGGTTGCGGCAAGACGACCATGTTGCGGCTGATCGCGGGGTTCGAGGCGCCGAGCGAAGGCCGCGTCCTGTTCGGCGATGCGCTGGTCGCCGACCCGAAGCGGCAGCTGCCGCCGGAACAGCGCGGCGTCGGCGTCGTCTTCCAGTCCTACGCGTTGTGGCCGCATATGGATGTCGCCGAAAACGTCGCTTATCCGTTGAAGGCCAGGCATATCGCGTCCTCCGACATCCCCACCCGCGTCGGCGCCGTGCTCGATATCGTCGGCCTCAATGGCTTCGGCAAGCGCCGCATCGACGAGCTTTCAGGCGGCCAAAGACAGCGCGTGGCGCTCGCCCGCTGCCTGGTCGCCGAAGCCAGGATCATCCTGTTCGACGAGCCGCTGGCCAATCTCGACATGCATCTGCGCTCGGCCATGGTCGATGCGTTTCGCGATATCCATCGCCGCACCGGCGCGACGATCGTCTATGTCACGCACGACCAGGCCGAGGCGCTGGCGCTTGCCGACCGCGTCGCGGTGATGAGCAAGGGCAAATTGCTGCAGGCAGCGACGCCGCAGGAGATCTACCGCTCTCCCGCCGATGCCACGATTGCGGGCTTTGTCGGCCGCGGCAGCCTGGTTTCCGGCAACACGGTCCACCATTCCGGCCAGACCTCGATGATCGACATCGCCGGGCATCGCCTGGCGGCGCGCAGCGAAGGCGAGCCAACGGGTGCGGTCAAGGTCCTGCTGCGGCCGGAGGCCTTGCGCATCGCTTCCGACGGCCTGCCGGCAACCGTGCTCGACAGCGTCTATCGCGGCCCGGTGCATGAGGTGCGGCTGGCGCTCGCCGACCCGGGACAGCAATTGCTGGTTGACAGCACCGAGGCGCTGACAGCCGGGCAGCGCGTCTATGTCGCGGTGTCCGACGCCTGGGTGGTGCCGGGCGCCTGAGCGCCTGGCTTGAAGCATGTCTCCCGAAAGTGTGCAGCGGTTCGGGATAAAGACATGCTTAAAATCAAAGACCTGAAGCAGGTTGCGTGAATCCTTTTTCACGCGACCTGCTTTAGACGTCATCGCCATGGCAGAACGCCTGCCGGCAGGCGCCGGCCGAAACGGTCGAGCGCCAGAAGCAGCACGACAACGACGACGATCGTCGATACGGCGATGGCGGCGGCCTGCGTGCCGAGCCCCGCCTCTTCCAGGCTGAACAGCACCACGCCCAGCGTCTCCTTGCCGCTCGACCACAAAAGCGCCGAAACCGTCAGTTCGTTGAAGGCGCTCATGAAGACCAGCAGCCCTCCCGCCACCGCCGCCGGCGCCACGAGCGGCGAAGTGATCGTCCACAGTCGGCGAAACGGACCCGCGCCGGACACCGCCGCCGCCTCGTCGAGATCGCGCGGGAGCTGCCCGACCGCCGTCGTCACCGGTTTCATCGCCAGCGTCAGGAACCGCATTGCATAGGCGATCAGGATGATCGACGCCGTCGCATAGAGGCTGCCGATCAGCGGCAGCGGCCGCAGGAACAGAAGGATGCAGGCGATTGCCAGCACGACGCCGGGGATCGAGTAAGGCAGATCGACGATGCCGCCAAGCACGCGACGCCAGCGCCGGTCGAAGCGTTCGAGCACCGCGGCCATCGGTATGACGCCGAGCGCGAGGATCAACGCGGCACCCCCGGCAAAGAACAGCGAGTTGCGGAAGGCCCGCACCGTCGACGCCTGCCGGGCGAGCACTTCGACATAGTTTGAAGTCGTTGCGGTCTGCCAGCCAAGCGGCACGCCGAAGGATGGCACCAGCGATGTCGCCAGCAGCGCGCAGGCCGGAAGCACGAGGATCAGGGCGATGACCAGCCAGCAAAGGCAGGCGAGCGGCAAGCGGTAGCGTCCGAGCTCGAATTGCGCCGGCGTGCCGGCAACGAGGCGATGCCCCGCGCCGCGCAACGCCACCGACTGGAACGCCATGCCGACCAGCGCCAGGGCGCCGACGAGCACCGAGAGCGCCGCGATCTGCGGCAGCACGCCCGGCCCGAAGCTCGACAGGTCCTGGTAGATCAGCGTCGGCAGGGTCAGGTAGTTGACGGGCATGCCGAGCAGTGCCGGGATGCCGAAATTGCCGACGCCGGAAACGAAGGCAAGTGCCGCGGCTGCCACGACATAGGGGCGCACCACCGGCAGCACGATGGTCCGCAATACGGCGAGCGGCCTCGCGCCGCAGGATCGTGCCGCCTCGACCAGATCGCGCGGCACCCGCGACAGCCCCGCCCGCATGGTGATGAAGACGATCGGCGCGTGCTGCACCGCATAAAGCAGGACGATGCCGTTGCGGCCAAGCATCGGATTGGCGGTGCCCGGCGGCGGCGCCAGGTCGAACATGCCAAGCAAGGTGCTCGACGGGCCGAACAGATGCAGCCAGGCGAGCGCCGTGACCTGCGGCGCAATCATCAGCGGTAACAGCAGGAGGAAACCGAGGATTTTTCGCCCCGGCAAATCGGCCATGGTGACGCCGATGGCGAAAGGAATGCCGAGACAAAGCGCCAGCACGCCGCCGAAAAAGGCTGTATCCAGCGTGTGCCACATCGCCCGCAATGCCGCAGGCGCAGCAAGCCGGGCGGCGAAGGCGGTGAAATCAACCCCGCCGCCGGGGGCGATCGCCGCGAGGACGAGGCGCGCCATCGGCAGCAGGCTGAGCACGGCGATAATGAGCAGCACCGCCAGCGCCGACAGACGCCGGCCAGTTATCGGGCCTGCCGGCGCAAAGCCGCCAAGCCCCGGCGAAGCCAGCCCCTGCCCCGCGATACGTTGTCCCGTTGAGGACAAGCCGTTTACTGGCTCATCACCGCGCTGAACTTTTCCTTGTTCGCGGCATCGTTGGCGAGTGCCGCGGCGGCGTCATAGCCCAGCACCTTGATGGCGGCGCGATCCGGATAGCCGGCCGGCAGCGCGACATCGGCGCGCGCCGGGATGTAGCCCATCTTGGCAGTGACTTCCTGCCCGTCCTTGGAGAGCAGGAAATCGACGAAGGCCTTCGCCGCTTCCTTGTTCTTGGCGGTGGAGAGGATCGCCACCGGCTCGGTGACGGCCGAAACGCCTTCCTTCGGGAAGACGAACTCAACCGGAGCGCCCTTGGCCTTCTCGCGGATCGGCATGTAGTCGACGATCATGCCGAACAGCTTGTCGCCGCCGCTGACGGCCTTGAGCACGTCGCCATTGCCGCCTGAGGCTTGCGCACCATTCTTGGCGAGAGCGCCGTAATAGTCCCAGCCCTCGGGCAGGTTGCCGGTCAGCGTGACGGCATGGATCATCGCCGCACCCGAAGTCAGCGGGCTCGGCATGGCGATCAGCCCCTTGGCTTCCGGCTTGGTCAGGTCTTCCCA
This sequence comes from Mesorhizobium sp. B1-1-8, assembly GCF_006442795.2. Taxonomy (NCBI): domain Bacteria; kingdom Pseudomonadati; phylum Pseudomonadota; class Alphaproteobacteria; order Hyphomicrobiales; family Phyllobacteriaceae; genus Mesorhizobium; species Mesorhizobium sp. B1-1-8. Next base: position 3,186,848 of record NZ_CP083956.1, on the reverse strand, counting down.
GCTCGTCGGCACGAAAGGCGCCTTGGTGTTGTAGACGATGCCGGTGGTGATCAGCTTGGTCGAGAAATAGGTCTTGTCCTTGTCGTAGAGCGCGGCGTCGAGGCCGTCGACCTTCGCCTCGGGATAAGCAAGCAGCCGGCCTTCCTTTTTCAGGCCTTCCATGGTCACCACATCGGCGATTAACAGCACATCCGCCTGCGGCTGGCCGGCTTCGATCTCGGCGCGCAGCTTGGCCAGGATCTTCGGCGTGCCGTCGCGCACCCAGTCGACCTTGACGCCGGGGTTCTTCGCCATGAAGGCATCGACGGTCTGCTGGGCATCGGTGTTCGGCTGGCTGGTGTAGAGCACAAGCGTGCCGTCGGCGGCGGACGCGCCGGCAACGGAGGATGCCAGCAACATGGCGGCGAAGACGATCTGGCGCATGGGGATACCTGTTCGAATGACATGAGGAAGTCCGGCGTTCGCCGGGGCTGCAAAACCTGACTAAGGCCGCAGGATAACCATTGTGTGACAGGGCGATGGGCACCCGGTGGCGCTCTCTACAGTGTCCGCCTTCCCATCGCGTTGCCTGGGACATGCGGCGAACACTCCCGCAAATCTTCGCCGGAGCATCCATCCACGGCAGTTCCTCCTTGAACCTTGCCGCTTCAAGTGCCAAATCTGGAGAAATTTTCTGCACCGGCTCGCCTAACGAGCCAACACCGGCTAGCGAACAAAATGGTCACCTACCTCGACGCCGCCACGGCCCCCTTGAGAAACACGGGTCAGATCCGCCTCTACGGCGAGGAAGGCTTTGCCGGCATGCGCAAGGCTTGCGACCTAACCGCGCGCTGTCTCGACGAGCTGGTGCCGATGGTGAAGCCCGGCGTCACCACCGAAGCCATCGATCGCTTCGTCTTCGAGTTCGGCGTGGATCATGGCGCACTGCCGGCGACGCTCAACTATCGCGGCTACACCAAATCTTCCTGCACCTCGATCAACCACGTTGTTTGCCATGGCATTCCCGACAACAAGCCTCTGAAGGATGGCGACATCGTCAACATCGACGTCACCTTTATCCTCGACGGCTGGCACGGCGATTCCTCGCGCATGTATCCGGTGGGCACGATCAAGCGCGCGGCCGAGCGACTGCTCGAAGTGACCTATGAGTGCCTGATGCGTGGCATCGCGGCGATCAAGCCGGGCGTCCGCACCGGCGCCATCGGCGCCGCCATCCAGACCTATGCCGAGGCCGAGCGCTGCTCGGTTGTGCGCGACTTCTGCGGCCACGGCGTCGGCCGGCTTTTCCACGATGCGCCGAACATCCTGCACTACGGCACCGCCAATGAAGGCGTCGAGATGCGGCCCGGCATGATCTTCACCGTCGAGCCGATGATCAATCTCGGCCGGCCGCATGTGAAAGTGCTATCGGACGGCTGGACAGCGGTGACGCGCGACCGTTCGCTGTCGGCGCAGTACGAGCACACGATCGGCGTCACCGAGACCGGCTGCGAGATCTTCACGCTGTCGCCGAAAAAACTCGACCGGCCCGGCCTGCCGGCGTAGCAGGCACTGCGGCAGAAGCCCGGCGTTCGCCGGATTTGACGCCTGGCGGTCTCCCGTTCATGCTGAGACAATGACAAGAGGCGTGCTGCTCGATCTTGCAGGCGTCATCTATGATGGCGATGCCGCCATACCGGGCGGGGTCGACGCTGTTGCGCGTTTGCGTCGGGCAGGTTTGACCGTGCGCTTCGTCAGCAACACCACCCGGTCGTCAAAACAGACTGTTGTCGAACGTCTGGCAGCGATCGGGCTCCCGGTTGCAGGGGCGGACGTTTTCACGCCGGCCCACGCAGCGCGCGAATGGCTTCTGCGCAACAATCGCGCGCCATACCTGTTGGTGCACCCCAGCCTGGCGCCGGACTTCCGCGGACTGCCGGATCGCGGCCGGCGTGCCGTCGTCGTCGGAGATGCCGGCGACGCCTTCACCTATGCCGCATTGAACGAGGCGTCCCGTGAGTTGGGCAAGGGAGCCGAACTGCTGGCCCTTGCCACCAACCGGATGTTTCGGGATGCCGATGGCGAGCTCAGCCTCGATGCCGGGCCATTCGTCGCGGCATTGGAATTTGCTTCCGGGAACCATGCGACCCTTGTCGGCAAGCCAGCACCGGAATTCTTTCGGTCGGCGCTGGCAAGCATGGGCTGTGCGCCGGATGAAGCGGTCATGGTCGGCGATGATGCCGAGGCCGATGTCGCCGGCGCCCTGCGCGCCGGGCTTTCCGGCGCACTTCTGGTGCGGACAGGCAAATATCGGCCAGGCGACGAAACCCGCTTCGATCCCCGCCCGACGTCGACCGTTGCCGATCTCGCGGCGGCAGCCGACTGGATCATTACACATCGGGATTCGGTGAGCGGTCACCGGCAACCGTCCTGAAAGTAATCGAGAGCCGGTTTCCCCTTTCGCAATCATGCTCTAGTGTCTCCATCGGACCTCTCCGGTCCGGACGAGCACGGGCGGGCCCATGGGGAAAACTGACGACGAGCGGGCATTCTTCTCCGAAGCCTGGATCGAGCCGCCGCTTAAGAAGACAACCGCAGCGGCGGTGGAAAAGCCGCATTACCTCGGTCATCGCGACCGGCTGCGTGAGCGCTTCGCGGCGAGCGGTCCCGACGCCCTGCCCGACTATGAGCTTCTCGAGCTTCTGCTTTTCCGGCTGATCCCGCGCGTCGACACCAAGCCGATCGCCAAGGCGCTGATTGCCCGCTTCGGCTCGCTGGCCGAAGTGTTCGGCGCGCCCGCCGCTCTGCTGGAAGAGATCAAGGGCATCGGGCCGGCGGCGGCGCTCGAGCTGAAGATCATCGCCGCGATGGCGCAGCGCATGGCGCGCGGCGAAGTGCGCGGCCGCGAAGTGCTGTCTAACTGGACGCAGCTTCTCGACTATTGCCGCTCGGCCATGGCCTTCGAGAGCCGCGAACAGTTCCGCATCCTGTTCCTCGACAAGAAGAATGGGCTGATCGTCGACGAGGTGCAGCAGACCGGCACCGTCGACCACACGCCGGTCTATCCGCGCGAGGTGGTGAAGCGGGCGCTCGAACTCTCCGCCAGCGCCATTATCCTGGTCCACAACCATCCCACTCACCCCCTTTCGATCACGTTGGATCACGCATATACCCATTGAAACACAACGTTTTTTTGGCTTGTCGTACTCCCGGCTATTGTGGCATATTGGGGTCGGTTTTAAGGGGATCGTAGCCCTTTTTGACCCCAGTTGCCGGCCCCACAAATCCGACTGGCGACCCCACTAGAAAGCCGACGGGAGACCCCAGTGCCAAGCCTTACCGATGGAGAAATACGCCGCGCCCTCAAGCAGGTCGAACAGACAGGAAAACAGCTAAGCCTCGTCGATGGTGAGGGTCACGGCACCGGTCGCCTCGTCCTCGTCATGAAGCCAATGCCGACACGGGTGACGGCTGATTGGATGGCCCAACAATGGCGCGATGAGAAGCGGATCAAAAAGAAGCTCGGCTCTTATCCATCGATGCCACTCAGCAAAGCACGCGAGGTGTTCAATCGCGACTTCGCGGAAATGATCCAAAAGGGTCGCAGCATCAAGATCGCTGGCGACACACGGCCCGGTACGGTCGCCGATCTTTTCGAAGCCTATGTCGCCAACCTCAAGGAGGCGGGAAAATCGTCCTGGAAAGAGGCGGAAAAGGGTCTCAACAAAATCGCTGACACGCTCGGGCGCAACCGTCCCGCCCGTGACATAGAACCGGACGAGATCACTGCAATCATCCGCCCCATTTATGAGCGCGGCAAACGCTCCATGGCCGATCATGTCCGCAGCTACATTCGTTCCGCTTTTAGTTGGGGCCTGAAGTCCGAACACGACTACCGCAGCACATCAGCCCGACGGTTCCGCCTCGTTTACAATCCCGCCGCAGGTATTCCGACTGAACCTAAGAATGTCGGCACGCGCTGGTTAGATGAGGACGAATTCATCCGTCTCTATCGCTGGCTTGAATACCCCGATAGGCCGGTTCATCCGCCATACGCGCGTGCTGTCAGAATTCTCATGCTGACGGGCCAGCGCGTCGAGGAAATCGCCCGGTTGCACGTTGACCAATGGGATGCGGCCGAGCGCATCATTGACTGGTCGAAAACGAAGAACGGCAAGCCGCACGCCATTCCCGTGCCCAGAATCGCGGCCGAGCTTATCGAGTCGATCAAGCCCAACGAATTTGGCTGGTTCTTCCCGTCTGCGACCGACCCGTCGAAGCCGGTCAGCCACGGCACACTCTATTCGTTCATGTGGCGCCAGCGCGATCGCGAGATCATCCCTGTCGTGACCAATCGCGATCTCCGGCGAACATGGAAGACCCTCGCCGGTAAAGCTGGCTTGACGAAGGAGATAAGAGATCGGCTGCAAAACCACACGCTCCAGGATGTCAGCTCTAAGAGTTATGATCGCTGGAACTACATGCCAGAAAAACGCGCAGCGGTGGCAAAGTGGGACAAGTTCGTCCGCGAACTGCTCTCGAAAAAGAGGCGCAAGCCCTTGATGAAGGAGGCTGCGTGAGTTCTCGGCCCTCCAAACCAGCGCCTCGCCGTGCCAAGGTCTTCAGTCGGACCGTCGAGATCGACCCGCAGAGTTATTCCGCGTTCATCGGCGATCTGAAGCAAAAGATCGCCGAGGCTCGTTATCGCGCCAGCCTTTCGGTCAATCGGGAGCTGATCCTGCTCTACTGGGGCATCGGTCGTGATATTCTGGCGCGTCAGGAGCGCGAAGGCTGGGGCGCCAAGGTCATCGACCGGCTAGCCGAGGATCTCCGCCGGGCCTTCCCCGAAATGACCGGCCTTTCGGCCCGAAACCTGAAATATATGCGCGCTTTGGCCGATGCCTGGCCGGACAGCGAATTTGTGCAACGGGTCATTGCACAATTACCCTGGGGCCATAACGTGAGCTTGCTCGACAGCGTCAAGGCGACCGAGGAACGCACATGGTACGCCCGGCAGGCCATCGAACACGGCTGGAGCCGTCCCGTCCTCGTCCATCAGATCGAAAGCAATCTGTTCGCGCGGCAGGGCAGCGCGCTCACCAACTTCTCCCGAACCCTTCCCGCCCGGCAGTCCGAGCTTGCCCAGCAGCTCATCAAAGACCCTTACACATTCGACTTCCTCGCGCTCGGCCCCGACATGCTGGAGCGCGACCTCGAACGCGGTCTGATCGAGCATCTGCGTTCTCTCATCCTCGAACTCGGCAAGGGCTTCGCCTTCGTCGGGAGCCAGTACCATCTCGAGGTCGGCGGGCAGGATTACTATCTCGATCTGCTTTTCTATCACCTTCGGCTGCGCTGCTTCGTCGTCATCGAGCTGAAAATCGAGGACTTCAAGCCTGAGTTCGCCGGCAAGCTGAACTTCTATCTGTCGGCCGTCGATGATCAGCTTCGGCACAAGGACGATCAGCCGACCATCGGCATCATTCTGTGCAAGGGCCGAAATGAAGTGATCGTCGAATATGCCCTGCGCGATAGCAGCAAACCCATGGGCGTCGCCCAGTATCGGCTTTCACCGGCATTACCAGCACAGCTTCAGCACGAACTTCCAACCGTCGAGGAGTTCGCGCGCGAGTTTCCGCTCATGTCTGTGGTCAAGCTGCGGATCGAGATCGAACGTGCCGTGCGCGACTTGATGGCTGCCAACAGCGTTGCTCCCGTTCGCCCGACAGGCCTCGGCAATATGCTCCGCGATTTGCAGCGTCGTGGGCTCGCTCCGGCCGGCACGGAGAAATTTCTCGAATCTCTCCGCGTCATGAATGAAGCCTCGCACGGGGTCGACGTGGATTCGGAAAACGCGCGGCGAGCGGTTGATGTAGGCACGGTGTTTCTGAGTGACCTGCGAAGCCAGTCTGAAAACGACCCCACAAATGGCAATAATTCATGATCCAAGACCTGTTCGTTCGCCGGTATCCTCAACAGATCTATTGGGCAGACCGCCCCACTCCTGAGATTCACCAGCTCTTTGTCCAAGTCGCTCACATCGTCTTCGACGACCTTGTGGGGACCCTGCGCTTGGATGTCGCCTTCTTTAAGGAGGCACATGACGCGCTCGCGCGCGAAATGGGCCGTGGGCGTCTCTATGATGCCCCGTCCTGGGACGCGGTCTGTGGCGAATTCCTCACGGAAGTCCACGATCTATGGAAGGATCGTCATGGGCCGCCGACACCTTTTTGAAGATGCGTCTTAGCTTGGTGGAACTGCTATTCCGCTTTGCGGAAGAGCGGGCGCGCGAACTTGCCTCCGCTGTTCCAGACGCGGTCCGCCTCGTAGCGCGGGCCGTGGACGAGTTGAACAGCCGTCTCCGGCACGCCCGGATGGACCTGCACTATCACAACGGGCTCCTGCAATTCGCTCGAGATGAGTTGACCGAGACGCGCACAGCGGAGCCTTGCTGGGCGGTCCTGCAAGACTCAAAATGGGCGAATGTTGATCGTGAATTGAAGGAGGCCATTGAGCACGCGGATGCGCAGCGCCAGGATGCGGCCTTCCACGCGGCAAAAGCGCTGGAGAGCGCCATCAAGATCATATCCGATGATAGAGGTTGGTCAACGGGCCGTGAGCGCGGCGCTGCGAATTACATCGACAATCTTGTAAGCCAACAAAACGGGCGCTTTCTCGCCCCCTGGGAGGGGGATATGCTGAAGGCCTACTTTGTCCACGTGCGCAATCCGCACGGCCACGGCGCGGGGAGCCAGCGTCCTCCTGCTTTGACGCCACATCAAACAAGCTGGGCTATCGAAACTGCGATGGCGTGGATCAAAAATCTCGTCCACCGCTCGTGATCAAATCAGCGCACTTGCGACATAGACTCGACTGGCGGTGACGAATTCATGCAGTTGCGTCGGCGGCATCGCGTTCCAGCGATGGCCGAGCGCGATGGCAAAAGCCGCGGGTCCCGCAAAAAAGAGCTGAATCCCTTTAGGTCGCAGTCTGGCAACCGCAGTATCTGCCGCCCGCTTCATGGCCGAAACGCCTGCTTGCGCAGACTTGGCCGATGTAATTGGCGCATCAAGAAAGAGCCTCAGCACCGACTCGGCCGGGATGCCCGCAGTTTCAAGTAGATCCGCCGCTGGATCGCGCAAAACACCAACCGAAATTATGAGTTGATCGCCATGAAGGGCGGTTGGCTCTGCGATACTCCAGCCTGGCACCGGATCACTCGATGATGGCCGATCATCGGTCGCCCACGCGCCCTCGCGTGTTGGTATCTCCAACTCGAAACCGATCGCTGCACGGAATGACCAACCAGTCACCAGCGCAGTCGTCAGGCGATAGGAGCCGCGGAGCGCTATACGAGTAACGTCATGACTACGAAGCCAATGCGCCGTGCGATTCAGCGGCACGACGAGATCGTCAGCCCACACCGCTGATCCCGGAAATTTCCCTTCACGCCCCGAAAACGCACTAGCGTCAATCTCCAGGCTACGCTCGTTGATCTCGTTTCGATCCGAGCGAATTTGAATCGGGAAACGATCCGGTAGCGGAAGCGATCTACCCAAGGCGTCTTCAATTGTGCGCAACAGGATGGCTCGCCCGAGCGGCGCGCCTAACGACCGCCGTGCGAGCCCGCTCAGTGCTTCGAATGCGTCAGCCACGCGCCGTTGAGGTGCCTCAAGAGAGGGGAAGGTTCGGTCGAGTTCGACTCCGAAGGTCGCCAAAGCGGCGTCACGATCCGGAAGGTTGCGCTCGCTAACCTCCACCGACTGCGCAACGAATGTCCCCAGCGCATCTCCATAGGTCTCGATGAGTCGTTTCCGCAGCTCAGCGTCGCTCGCCGCCATCATATCGGCAAAGGGCGCGTAGAAAGGGCGAGCCTTACGAACCCGGCTTGGATCCCGTGCCAGCCAGCCTACGGTCGGCGGCAATCGTGGTGTCACCAACGTGTGGACGCGCGCCGCATGAGGAAAGGCCGTCTCGAATTTAGCGAATGTCTCGAAAACCTCTCGCACATCGGCAGGCGCCAGCGAACCAGCCTTTGCTTGAAACCGCTCGAGCAGCCGTTCTCTCGGCGCATGTGGCGCAAAAAATCGCGCCTCCAGATCTTCCAGGCCTTCAAATATCATCTGCTCAAAGGCGGGATAGGCCAGCCAGGCCGGCAGCCGGGCCAGACCGTCGTAGAGCTGATAATCGAAACCATCTTGCGCAATCACACCGCCCACACCCCTGGCGTCAGTCAGCGTCGGCGCATTCTCATTGTTGCTCAAGTTCCACCTCCAATGTGATCGCGCGCTCCTCCCCTTGCGGGTCAAAGACCCACGCTCCGACCGTCAGCGTCTCGGCGTCCAACCGAACGATCATCAGGACGGCAAAGGTGCCCGCAAACTGCGAGTCCCGGACGAGATCCCGCATGGTCGCCACGTCTGGCCTGCTGGGTTGCACCGCGAAGCTTGGATGGCTGTGCCACTCGCCGATGTAGTTGTAGCGCGTGTATCGATGATCTGTTCTATCGAAAAACCGAACCGCATCCTTCGCCGCCTGCAGTAAATCGACGACGAAGCGCGCAAACGTGCCAGGTCGGGACTGCACGGTCAGCTCGGTTACGCGAAATTCCGACGGCGCGAGCTGTTCGCCGAACAACTGACCACCAATTTCCTTGATCCCCGCACGCCTCAGAGCGGCGACAAGCTTTCCTGCTTGATCAGCCGCCAGTGCTACTCTCACCAACCCACTCCTTGAATAGCTTTAGCGCAAACGATCGCGCCTCCGGATCGTCAGCTACTGGTGCCCCGACCCCGCGTTCGCCGACATTCAGGCGGATCGTGTGGCCGTGTCCGTCGAACAGCCAGCCCTTCCGATATCCGAGCAGCAACCAAGCGGAATCGGTCGGAGGCGGATTGCCGTCGAGGATGTCGAGCACCACGCGCGCGGCGTGACCTGCGGTGATCGTGACAGCAGCATCGTCCGCAATGACAGGAGCCCCATCCTCGGCCAGCATTTCGTAGCGTCGCGGGCCAGGCTCTGGCGGTTTGATACCCTGCGCATCGCACCATGCAAGAAATGTCGCCCGGCCTTCGACAAAGGGCACATCGCGATTTGGCAAGCACGCTGCAATCAAGGCGCCGAGACCACCCTCAAAGACTTCGGCCGAGACAAAGGCTCGGCCATTCGCCTCGGCTACCGCCGCCAGAAATAGCGCGGTCGCAGGATCGCCGGTCGCGTCGACAATCACGTTTCCTTCCGCCACTGCCTCGATCTGCCAAGCATGTGTCTTTGCTGATCGCTGCCAGTTCAAGTTGACATCGATCGCTGTTATCTCCGCCCCCGGCACAATGCCGAACAGCCGCCGTTTCAACCCATGAACCTTGCGAAAGCCGACGTCACGCCAATCCAATGCGTGGCGCTCCAAATTTCCTGGCAGCAGCACATCGCCATCGACCAAGGTCAGATGTTGGACACCTGAACGCAGCACGGCCTCAGCAATCTTGGATCCGACCGAACCAGCGCCAACGACTGTCACACGCTTCGTTCCGGCGTCCGCCGACCGCACCGAACGCGCGCCATCCTCATCGGGCAGGACAAACACACGACGCCGATGTGTGCCGCCGTCGGCAACGAGGTGGACCACTCCGAGATCAGTGCCGTCGGCGAAGACAACTACACCGGCCGTCGATGCTTCGACCGCTGTGGACGTCTCAGGATCGAACGCAGCAGTTCGAACCAACTCCGCGCGGTCGGCCGGTCCAGTGGACGGCGCAGACTCGCCGGAAACATAAACCGGCACCTGAAAACGCCAGCTATTGAGGTCTGGCCCCGGAGGTCGTCTGGCCAATCGACGATCCTCTTCGTCGTGGATCAATATCGGCCATACATCGTCATTGGCCATCCAGCGCAGAGCACTCAGATCGCGCGCCGTTCCAGCGCGAATGCGCTCTGCGCAACCCGAGCCGATCAGGACCGGGTGCGCGCCCCAATCATAGGCCTGTAGTTGCCCGATATCGTGCACCGATGGCGCCTTCTGCTCGCCCTTCCCGAGAGGATTCTCGATCATGAGCAGGTTGTGCGCACTGCGAAGGACATCGGCTCCTGTTGCGCCGGAACTCCAATTGTCGGGCCTCAGCTCAAGACAAAGCGTACCCTTGTCATACTGGTGCGCAGTCCAGCGAACCTCATCATGCGGTTCGACCCATGCAGGCACCTCCGGATATTGATCCGGATAGACTAGGCGCACTGCATAACGATGGCCGTGCGCGATCAGAACACCTTCGGCGCTCAGCCTGCCTGCATGGAATCGCCAGCGATCGAGTTCGAACCACTCCTCTTCACGCGCGAGCGATTCGATTCCGGCCTTCTCGACCCCCAGCCTCGAAGAATTGGCGAGCCACCAGAATTTCAAGCGAAACCACGCGGCTTATTGGCGGGGGCGGCCATCGCATTCGGGAAAGTGTAGCCAGCAGCCACAGGTGCTGCCGTCGCGAAGCCGCCATAGGCGGCCGCCTTCGCCACATTCGCGGTGGCCTTGAACCGATCACCGAAGACGCGGCGCCATTGCCGCGTCGCTTCCTCCATGTCCTCCGCTACTTGCGCCCGACGCGCAATGTCGGCGTAGACTCGAACCTTCTCGACGAAATCCTTCCACTGAGCGAGCGTCACTTTGCCAAGAATGTCGTTCGACTGATCCGCAGGGTCGGCGATGAATGGCTTCTGGTCCATCGCAGCGAGATACCCATACGCATCGTAGATATTCTTGAGCAACTGTGCGAATGCCTCGCCGTAGTGCGTCTGTGAAATCGGCGCGTGAAGCGAAACCAGCTTCTCGAGAACAAAGCCTTTTGGGCGTCTGCCGCTGGGATTAATGCGACGCCACCACTTGAACAGCTTGACGAGCGGCTTGAAGCGGCCGCCGAACCTTTCATTTTGCTCTGCGCTCCATGACGTATGGACCGGCGGGTTGGTGAATTTCCAGGTGCCGTTGTCACGGTCCGGAATCATGTATCCATTCCACGTCTGCACGACCGGCACGATGTCCATATCGGCCTGCCATGTCTCGACACGCACCGAACGCTTGTTGATGCGCTCGACCTCGTAGCCCTCGCCTCCATCCTCAAGCGCACGACAGACTTCGTTCAGCACGTCGTCGGGATGGTCGCTGGTAGAGAAGTTCGTGACGATAATGATATCCACGTCCGGACGCTCTTGGCCGTCAGCCGACGTCCGTGGACGGATCGACGTGCTGCGCGCGTAGCTTCCCGACAAAAAGCTCGAAACGTACCTATTCTTAAACTGTTCTTGTGTCCGAAGATGTTCCCGAATGCCGCTGTGCCCGCCAGATGCGCGGGACTTCGTTGTTGCACTTGGTTCGATATCCGCGAGTAATTCCGTAAAACGTGCCTGTGGAACCGGCATAAGCCCCCCAATGTTCGCTATCCGTTCAATATCGCGATCGTCTCGCAGGCATTCAAGAACCTGAACCAACGACTTGAGCGAGAATCCACTGATTTCCAAACAATTTATGGGAAGCATCCACCTCCAGACGAGCCAAGATCGCTGCCGACCGCATTTGCGGCGCATATCGTCCGCCGCCTTGTGCTGGCCCGACGAATCCTCCTTGACTCCTTCGCCTGAAAAGAAGAACAAATAAGGAACATGAAAGCGCACCTGCCCAAGGAGGTCAAGAACGAGCTTGCGGCCCGGGCCCGCCATAGAGTCTTTGCGCACGCAGATCGAAAAGATCGAAGGCAGAAGCCGGCGCGCGAAATCGGTTCTCCCCTTTGGGATAGCCGAGGTAGACTCGCGGCTCCCGGGCGGTGGCCTCGCACGCGGTGCTCTTCATGAAATCGCTGGTGGTGGCAACGGTGCAGTTGATGGTGCAGCCGCAGCATTATTCGCGGCCGGTATAGCCGCACGCACCACCGGCAAAACCCTCTGGTGCATCACGCGGCCCGATCTTTTCGCGCCGGCACTTGCTCAGGCCGGCCTGACCTCTGACCGAGTGATCTACCTGGAGGCAGGCGACGATAGGACGGTGCTCGCCTGTATGGAGGAAGGGCTGCGTCACGGCGGCCTCGGCGCCGTCGTTGCAGAAGTCGCGCGCCTGTCGATGACTGCCTCACGCCGGCTTCAGCTTTCCGCCGAGGGAACGGGCTCTATTGCGATCGCATTGCGGCGCTGGCGACGACACACGGAAGCAGCGGACTTCGGGCAGCCGACCGCAGCGATGACGCGCTGGCGCGTATCCGCGCTTCCTTCGGAGCCGCTGCCCGTGCCTGGCGTCGGTCGACACCGCTGGCTTGTTGAGTTGATCCGCGCACGCGCGGGCGAGAGTGCTGATTTCGAGTTGGAGGCTTGCGATGACACGGGTCGTCTCGCTCTTCCTGCCGATCTGGTCCACCGACCGGCTGCGGCGGAAGGCTGGCGACGCGGCGCCTCCGCATGAGGCGCCGCTCGTCCTAATTGGCCGGGAGGGAAGCAGGCGGTTCGTGGTGGCCGCGGACGCAGCGGCCCAGGCCGTCGGCGTTCATGTCGGTATGCCCGTGGCCAAAGCGCAGGTTCTCGTTCCCGGCCTAGTCGTCAGAGATGCCGACCCCGTCGAGGATGGGGCCGCGTTGGAGCGCCTTGCGCTCTGGGTGTTGCAACGGTTCGCGCCGATCGTCGCCGCCGACGCTCCGGACGGCATCGCCATCGATACAACCGGCGCCGACCATCTTCATGGCGGCGAGCAGGCCATGCTCGACGCGCTGATCGGACGGGTCATCATGTCCCGCGTCACAGCACGCGCCGCCATCGCCGATAGCTGGGGCGCTGCCCACGCTCTCGCCCGCTACGCGGCGCGTCCGACCTTCGTTGCGCCTCCCGGGCACGGCGCATCCGTACTCACAAGCCTCCCACTCGAGGCGCTGCGATTGTCGCGAAAGATGTCGTCCGACCTGCGTGTGCTGGGATTCGAGCGCATCGGCGATCTCCTCGCCCAACCGCGCGCGCCGCTTACGCTGCGGTTCGGTCCGGAGCTGGGTCGACGCATCGACCAGGCGCTGGGGGCCTTGGCCGAGCCGATCGATCCCGTGCGTCCGCCCGATCTGATCGAGGTGCGCTGGGCATTCCCCGAGCCCATCGGGGCGGCCGAGACCATTGCTCGCTATATCGGCAAGCTAACCGATCAACTCTGCACCGCGCTCGAAGAAAAGGGCATGGGCGCGCGTCGGCTGGATCTCCTCTGTCACCGCGTCGATAGTCGCGTTGCTGCCGTGCGTGTCGGCATGGCGCAGCCGGTGCGCGACACGAAACGCCTGACCCGGCTCCTGTGCGAGAAAATCGAGACGATTGATCCCGGCTTCGGGATCGAGATCATGACTCTGGCCGCGAGCATCGCCGAACCGCTTGACCGCAAGCAGATGGCGAGCAGCCTCATTGAGGTCGCCACCCCGGATATTTCCGATCTGATCGACACACTCGCGAATAGGGTCGGCGAGCGCGCGATCTATCGCATGGCGCCTGTCGCCAGCGACGTGCCCGAGCGATCGGTGTGTCGAATTCCCGCCGCCTCTCCCGACAGCGGCGCGACCTGGCCTGGACATTGGCCTCGGCCATCGCGGCTACTCGGCCATCCCGAGCTGATCGAAACCGTCGCGCTGCTGCCCGACCACCCGCCCGTCTCCTTCACCTGGCGCGGCGTCCGCCGGCGCGTGAAGCGCGCGGACGGGCCAGAGCGCGTGTTCGGCGAATGGTGGCGGCGCGACGCCGAGATGGTCGCGGTGCGAGACTATTTCCGGGTCGAGGATGAAGCCGGCGAGCGCTACTGGATCTATCGCGCCGGCGACGGCGAGGATGCCGCCACCGGCTCGCATCGTTGGTTCCTGCATGGGGTGTTCGGATGATCCCGCGCTATGCCGAGCTTCAAGTGACGAGCCATTACAGCTTCCTGCGTGGCGCGTCCTCGGCCGAGGAACTGTTTGCGCAAGCCGCACGCCTCGGCATCGAGGCGCTCGCCGTGGTCGATCGCAATTCGCTCGCCGGCATCGTGCGCGCCCGCGAGGCGGCGAAAGCGACGGGCGCGCGCCTGGTCGTCGGGTGTCGGCTCGATCTAACCGATGGATTGTCGGTACTGGTCTATCCGACCGATCGTCCTGCCTATTCTCGGCTCTGCCGGCTGCTCTCGCTCGGCAAGAAGCGCGCTGGCAAGGCCAAGTGCGACCTCCAGTGGGATGATCTCGTGGCCTATGGCGAGGGTCTCATAGCCGTGTTCTTGCCCGATATCGCTGACGCCGAATGCGGTTTGCGGTTGCGCCGGCTGCGCGAAGCGTTCGGCGATCGAGTCTATATGGCGCTCACACTGCGGCGCCGGCCGAACGACCAGCTCCGCCTTCACAACCTCTCGAACCTCGCGGCGCAAATGCGCGTGCCGACCATCGTCACCAACGACGTGCTTTTTCACGATCCCGGGCGGCGCATTCTGCAGGACGTCGTGTCCGCCATCCGCCACAACGTCACGATCGACGAGCTGGGCGATCGGCGCGAGCGGCATGCCGATCGCTATTTGAAACCGCCGGAAGAAATGTATCGGCTCTTCAGCCGCTACCCGGAGGCGCTGGCGCGCACAGTGGAAATCACCGAGCGCTGCCGCTTCTCGCTAGACGAACTCGCCTATCAATATCCCGAGGAGCGCGACGACCCATCGCTGACCCCACAGCAGGCGCTGGAGAAACTCACCTGGGAAGGCGCAGAGCGCCGCTATCCCGAAGGTTTGCCGGAGAGCGTTCGCGCGACCCTGCTCCACGAGCTGCGACTGATCGCGAAGCTCGACTACGCGCCTTACTTCCTGACGGTGAACAGCATCGTCCGCTTCGCCCGCTCCCGCGATATCCTCTGCCAGGGCCGCGGTTCGGCCGCGAACTCCGCTGTCTGTTTTGTGCTCGGCATCACCTCTATCGATCCCGGCCGAAATGACTTGCTGTTCGAGCGTTTCGTTTCGGAGGAACGCCGGGAGCCACCCGATATCGACGTCGATTTCGAGCATGAGCGGCGCGAGATCGTCATGCAGTGGGTGTTCGACACCTATGGCCGTGACCACGCCGCCTTGTGCTCGACGGTCATCCGCTATCGCACCAAGGGCGCACTGCGCGATGTCGGCAAGGCGCTTGGCCTGCCCGAGGACCTTGTCAAGACGCTCTCCGGCATGGTCTGGGGCTGGTCCGAGGAAGGCGTCACCGAAGGCCAGGTCGAACAGCTCAATCTCAACAGCACCGACCGTCGGCTTCGCCTGACACTCGATCTCGCCCGCCAGCTCCAGGGTACGCCGCGCCACTTGTCGCAACATCCGGGTGGTTTCGTGCTGACCCACGATCGGCTCGACGACCTCGTGCCGATCGAGCCTGCCGCAATGGAGGACCGGCAAGTCATCGAGTGGGACAAGGACGACATCGACGCGTTGCGCTTCATGAAAGTCGACGTCCTGGCGCTCGGCATGCTGACGTGCATGAAGCGCGGTCTCGACTTGCTCGCCGAGCACAAAGGTGTCGCGCTCGACCTCGCGACCATCCCAGCCGAAGATCCGCGCACCTATGCGATGATCCGCAAGGCAGACACGCTCGGCACCTTTCAGATCGAGAGCCGCGCGCAGATGTCGATGCTGCCGCGCCTCAAACCCCGAACGTTTTACGATCTGGTCGTTCAGGTCGCCATCGTGCGGCCGGGTCCAATCCAGGGCGATATGGTGCATCCGTATCTGCGTCGCCGCGAAGGGATCGAGCCCGTCCACTATCCGAAACCCGAGCTGGAAAAGGTACTCGGCAAGACGCTGGGCGTCCCACTTTTTCAAGAGCAGGCGATGCGGGTTGCGATCGAATGCGCCGGGTTTACGCCCGGCGAGGCCGACATGCTGCGTAAGTCGATGGCCACCTTCAAGCACACGGGCGGCGTCTCGTCCTTCAAGGCGAAACTCGTGGATGGCATGGTTGCCAATGGCTATGCGCCCGACTTCGCGGAGCAGACATTTCGTCAGCTTGAAGGCTTCGGCTCCTACGGATTTCCGGAAAGTCACGCGGCCTCCTTTGCGCTCATCGCCTACGCATCCGCCTGGCTCAAATGCTGGCATCCCGACGTCTTTTGCGCGGCGCTGTTGAATTCCCAGCCGATGGGTTTTTATGCGCCGGCGCAGATCGTCCGTGACGCCATTGCTCACGGTGTCGAGGTCCGCCCCGTCTGCGCCAACGTCTCCCGTTGGGATTGCACGCTCGAATCAACGAGCGACGACAGCAGGCTCGCCGTCCGCCTCGGACTGCGCATGGTCAAAGGACTGGCCAATATCCACGCCGCGTCAATCGTCACCGCCCGCGGTGATGAGCCTTTCGCTTCGGTTGACGATCTATGGCAGCGAGCCGGCGTGCCACAGGCGGCACTCGTGCAACTCGCCGAAGCCGACGCCTTTCGGCCGGCGTTCGGACTGGCGCGACGCGAAGCGCTCTGGGCCATCCGCGCCTTGCGGGATGAGCCCCTCCCGCTGTTCGCGGCCGCTTCCGCGCGTGAGGCTGCCGTCGTCCCTGAAATCGCCGAACCGCCCGCCGTGCTCCGACCGATGACAGCCGGCGGCGAGGTGGTGCAGGACTACGGCCATGTCGGGCTGTCGCTCCGCGCGCATCCGGTCTCGTTTCTGCGAGACGATCTCCGCAAACGTCGCATTGTCAGTTGCGCCGAGGCGATGGCGGCGCGCGACGGCCGCTGGCTCGAGGCCGCCGGTGTCGTCCTTGTGCGCCAGCGACCCAGCAGCGCCAAGGGAGTGCTGTTCGTGACGCTGGAGGATGAGACCGGCATCGCCAATCTCGTCGTGTGGCCGAAGGTGTTCGAGGCCAACCGCCGGACGTTCCTCGGAACCTCAATGATGGCGGTGCGCGGCCGTATCCAGCGCGAGGGCGAAGTCGTGCATCTGGTCGTCCAGAAGGTCGCCGACCTTTCCGCCGACCTTGCCAGCGTTGGCCGCCGCGATACCGTGTTCCCGCTCCCGCATGGTCGTGGTGATCAGGCGCACCATGGGGGCGGTCCCGCCCCAAGGGAACGACCGCCCAAGGGACTGCGCGCTCGCGATTTCGCCGATCCATATGGCCACATCAGCGGGCTAAAGGTGAAGACGCGGGATTTCCGTTGATACCCCTTGCTTAGATCAAATTTTGTATTACACTAATTATCACTCATTTTTGGATCATCGTATGCCACTCAACCTTTCGAACAGCGAAGCGCTCGGACGTACTTACGCCGCAGCCCGCATGCTCGCTGGCCTGGATCAGGCCAACCTTGCAGAACGTGCAGGAGTGTCTGCCGGGACCGTGAGCAACGTCGAACGCGGTCGCGATTCGAAGGCGGACACGATCAAAGCGATCCGACGCGCCTTGGTTGGGGAAGGAGTTTTGGTGGCCTTTAGCCGCAATAACGGCTTGGCATCGGTCACGATCTCATTTGCAAGCGACGACGAGGAGGACGAAGGCGAATGACAAGACGCTATTTTGGTGAATTCAATCGTGTTAGGGGCGACAATATCCGCTTGGCCGCCCGACGTCTGCGCCGACGTGGATTAGATGCTACGATTCTCTCTCATCGGACGACCCTAGAGATAAGCCGACCGGAAGACATGCCATGGTCCGTGTTCACCGGTGCTATCCGTGCGCAATTGCAACCGCGGCGCGGCTCGGTGATGATTTCGAGCGAGCAGACCGGCAACACTTTCCTGTGCAGTTTCGTCGGCAATCAGACCGGCCGATTTCGGCGTCAGTGAGCGCGCGGGTGGAGATGACCTTCAGGCTCGAAGGCAGCCTATATGCTCTCGAACATACAGGTATCGAACCCATCGACCGATTCATTGCCCACCAGAGCCGGCCCAAGAAATGGAAACGGTTGGGAAGGCGATCTAATGTCAGTCAACGTCGAAGCGCCGTCACTCTCGCCCGAATGGGTCACGTGGCTACGAGACTACTCGGCCACCGCGCGACGCTTTACCGAGGACGAGCCGGTTCACGTTTCCTCCGAAGAGGAACGGGAGCTCGTCGCGATCAAGGCCGCACTTTACGCACGAGCACTGACGCTATTCGACGGCGCTCTGCTGTTGATCGAGAACGATCGCCAGCTCGATTTCCGGATTCAGTCGCGCGGTATCATCGAGGCCGCGATGTACTTGATCGCTTTGGATCGCGACCCCGCCTATGTCGAAAAAATGAAGGACGACGATTATAAGAACCGGCACGCACGCGCCGGATTGCATTTGAAGGCCAAGAAATTCACGGGGTCAGACGATGTCCGCAAGATGCTCGAGGATTTTGTCGCGCAGGGACTGCAAGGCGCGAAGCAGATCCAGATGGGAGATCTTCTAAACGGAAGCGATTTTGAGCGCCTCTACCACAGCTATCGTAATGTTTCGGGCGACGCTGCACACGTCAGCATAACCTCGCTCAACCGGCACTACATCGAAAACCGCGACGATCAGTCAGCCCTGCTGATTGTCGACCCGGCACTCGACGAGAACGATATGCTCGTGACCGTCACCGAACTCGGCTTCTCAATGATTCTCGCAACACTGTTTTTGATGAAGATCAAGGAGAGAACCGACCTCTGGGATGACTTCCAAGATCTGACGCGTCGCTATCGGGAGCTGGGCCATGCGGCCCGCCATCACGTGCCGGACGAGCACGCGCAACCGGTCGCCTGACAAGCCCCAATTGGCGCAGGAACGACCGCTTCTCGGTCCAAACCTTCCCAGGAATCACGAACGCTCACTGCACCCCATCCTTCGGCCACCAGAGGACAGATCGGACAATTGGATCCCGCTTTGGAGTGCCCAATAGTGCCAGGCCGTCGGAAAACATCGCGTATTCATACTCGCCCCGTCGAGGGTGGATTGCGGCGAACTCGCCGCCGAAGCCGAAACCTTCTGGATTGAAGGTTGGTAGATCAAGGCGCGCCGGCTGACGCTCTCGGCCACCTCGGATCATACCGCTCAATTCATGCAGGAATCGCTCGCCGGCCGTGCGTTCGATGACGAACCAACCGCTCCCTTGTCGAACTACGCTCCCGTCCGTATGGCGGGGATGATGCCGCCACATAAAAGGGTGACCGTAGATCTCGTCGAACCACCAGCGCAGCGAGGCCACCGGCACAAGCGGGGTGATACTCGCCATGAATTGCCGACCGGCATATTCCAGAACGAGGAACTCCACGGGGCCTGGATCAGCCGGAGCCCCTCCGACACCATGCAGCCAGTCGATCCATTTGGCGACAGGTCGCGCTCCCATCAGGAGAAAATTAGACCGATGCGTCGTGAGAGCCATCGATGTGGGCGCGAGCGGAGCCTCGCCACCAGGTTCCGCTGCAGGAGGTCGATCTGCCGTTCGCCTCGGCTTATTGATCCGAGTTTCGCTCAACGCGACCGATGCGCCCGCCGTCTTCGGTTTGCACCCAAACGCCACCGAATACCCGTGGATCACCTTGCCGTGCGGCGAGTCCTCGCCGACCCACGGCCTCACCTGGCGCAAATACTTGTCGTCGCACTCCTTGCGGACGTGCCCCGCGCTCGCCCGTGCCGAGAACGACCCATGAGCCTCTGTCAGAACGACCCCGTGCCGGGAGACGCTTCCATTGCCATAGAGCAAATCGCCGTGCGGCTCCTGCGTCGCCGTCAGACAGTCCGCATTTGCGCGCCAATTGTATCCCAGCGACTCCATAACGAGATGGGTAATCCCGCTGCCGACCTGACCAGCAAAATGCGTGCGCTCGATATCGATCAGATATTCGAAGTTCGGCGACAGCGCGAATGTTGGACCATCCGAAATCAAATACTCCAGGTCCGAGAGGGCATTGCCTGTCCTTCGCTCAAGGAGCTCGATCGGGGCAGATTCTTGCGTGGTGGCCGTTCGCGCAATCGCACCGGCAAGAGCAATCGGGGTGAATGAAAGGTGAGGCGGCGCGATCGGGGCGACAAAACCCGGTGCAACCGGGCTGGGACTGTGAAGGTGCCGCTTGGGCTCTGGCAACGCGACCATCTTCTCGGCGGTCCACACCGCCGGAGTAGTTACGACGCCACTCATCTATTCCACCTCGCGGTCCGACTCGACACAACCAGTGCTCTCAAAGTTCAACGAGCTTGACTACCACGTCAGGCACAGCGAGGACTGGGAAATTATAGATTTTCATACGTCTCGTGTTCGCGGCTATACGCACCAGCTGAAGACACGAGATGTCCGGTAGCATATACAATGAGATACTATCTTTTTTATATATCGCGCTCTGGGTAAGGTGCCGTGGACGCAGGCTTCATAGATCTCGACATATTGCTCACGCGTATTCGGCAGCCGCAGTCGAAGATCTATTTTCTCGACGCCGTAAAAGCTTACAAGGCAGGCGCTTTGCGCGCCTCTCTCACCTCGGCTTGGGTGGCCCTAGTGTACGATCTAATCGCCAAATATCGCGAGTTGAGCGCCCTGGGCGATGCCGCTGCCGCCGCGTTCCTTCACGACTGGGATGCCGCAACGGCCGCGGATGACGTCCGGAAACTGCTTCAGCTTGAGGCGACGATCCTCGACGATGCGACGACCAATACCCAAGCTGTCAACCGCATCGCACACAAACATCTCGAACGCCTCCGTGAAGACAGGCATCTTTGTGCGCACCCGGCCTTCTCGGCCGAGGCCGAGCTGTTCGAGCCCTCCCCGGAATTGGTGCGGCTCCATCTCGTCAACGCCGTCGACTTGGTCCTTTCGCAGGAGCCGCTGCAGGGCAAGGCAATCTTCGACCTGTTCGACGTTGACGTGCTGTCGACGGGGTTTCCCACAGCGCACGTTCGGATCCTGGACTATGTGGAGCAGCGCTACCTTGCGCGTGTCCGCGCCCATAACATCCGCAATTTCGGAATGGTCCTGGGGAAATCTCTGCTCAAGGGTGTGCCGCCGCAATGGGAGCCCCAACACCGCAAAATCGTCTCCTCCCTCGTCGCAGTGCGGGAGCGCGCCGCCCCGACATGGCCTGACATATCGCTGGCCATCATTGGACTGATCAACAATCTCGAGCCGGAACACCGGCCCCGCGCGATCGCGTTTATCGGCGCCTTTCCCGATTTCTGGCCGTTGCTGCAAGAGCCGACGAGAACAGCCTTGCAGGAGACTGTTGACCATACCGATCCCGCGACGCTGGCAGAGTATCGATTGCTGGCAGGCGTCAGCCTGCCGCAATTTCGCGAACCTCTGCTTCATGTCATTGCCGGCCTCGACCGGGATCACCTTGGAAATGCCATTGCGGCGCAGCCGCTCCGTGACCTATGGCCGCGCGCAGTCGAGGAATTTCAGGATTCCGGCAGCTTTCGGGGATCGGAAGCGAACTTCCGCGACCTCATCGCTCCCTTCGCCGGCCGCCTCGGCAGCCAACAACTCGACGAATTACTGGCTGCGGTAATAGAGAACGGACAAAATTGGGATGCTGCCGATACGCCTGGGAGCCTGCTCGGCCTATTGCGCAATGCAATTCCGGCCGACCGCCCCACTCATGACGCACGTAACCGCTTCTACGACCATCTGCGCCGCATGGGTCGTCTCGACAAGTATGCGGACGTCATTGCGACGCTGCAAGCCGACGGGTGGACGCCACCGCCCCAACAAGACGAGCATGCATAGGCAGATTGGAACGACGAGCACTCATCCAATCTGCTCGACCTGAAGCGTCCCCGCCGCCAATGGCCTTATCAGCGACTGCGTCGGCACGGATGGGTCAAGCCAACCGGCCCAGGTGTCGCGGTCGAGGATAACTATCTGCCGGTCATGATAGGGAGCGATGTCCGGGCCAGGCTCCATCGTGAGCATCGTGAAAGCCTCACCCACATCCTTGGTCTCGCGCCAAACCCCGGCGATCGCAAAGATCTGTTCATTCTTCCTCGTGAACAGCCACTTGTCCTTGCGCTTCTTCTTTTTATCCTCTGGGTCGGTGAATTCGTAGAAGCCATCGGCGATGATGAGGCAGCGGTTCGATGTGAACTCGCGCCCCTCTGAGCGGAAATTATAAACCGGCCGCTTGTTCGGCGCAGGCCAGCTCCAGCGCCGGTTCACGAGATCGCCTTCGCCACGCAGACCCTCGACCGTCCGAACGATCGGCGCCACGTCTGTGATCTTGATGTCCTCTCGGGACTCGATATTCGGCCGACCCTCGGAGAACCGGATCTTGATCTTCAGGTCCGCGAAATCCTCCATGATCGATGCCAGATCGACCGTCAGGCGATAGTCATTGCACATCTAGCCTCCGACTCCATCGCCATTGCGCGGCGACCTCGTTCTTGTTATGTTCCTGACGTCATGAACGCCACGGCCTTTGACACAGCCACATCGCTCGACGATCGCCGCGTCATCATAAAACGTGATGGCAGCGGTGTGGAGATGGTCGAGCTGATTTGGGGCTTGCAGCCGCGCGAACCCGACGGGCGGCCGTTTACTGTCGTGCGACCGGAGGGGCGAACTTTTCCGACATTTCGCTGCCTGATTCCCGCCTCGGAGTTTCGACATCGCAGCCGGGGCAAGCACTATCGCTTCATGCTGGCGGACGGTGACTGGTTCTACTTCGCGGGTATCTGGCGGCCCGCCATGCGCGACTGGCCCGAGGCCTACGCAATCCTCACCGTCAAGGCGAATGAGGACATCGCGCCCTATCATGATCGGCAAATGGTGGTGCTGCGCCGCGAGGAGCGGATGGCATGGCTTGACCTGATCCGGCCGGAATCAGTGCTGTTGCAGCCGTTCCCGAAACAAACTTATCGCGTGGACGAATATCACGACGAACCGCGTCAAGAAGCATTTGCGCTCTAAAACTGAATTTTGGCGGTACTGCGAATGAGAGGGGAAAGCCTTCCCCTGCGGCCGAGCCACGGTCTCGGCCGACCCCTTCTGCGGGGAGCCCTCCCCGCAACGCCCCCTTTAGAGTGAGAGGGTGGACGGGAATTCCATGACGGGTCGAATGTCGAGAGAGAGGCTCTCGGCGCCCGTCATGGAGTTGAATCCCATGAACATCCAGGTTCTCGACGCGCGCCGCGACATGAGCGGCGGATACAAGGTGGACGTCAGCCGCGGCGAGCGGATCGGTCGCGTTTCCTCAGAGTGGTTTTCGCGTCCGGATGACGAGCGCTACCTTTCGCTGTCGGAGCTGGCAGACTCGGTGCGTAGCCGCTCCGAACGCAGCCGGACGCGCGTGGTGGAAACCGCGCTCATTCATGTCGAAGCGAGCCGGACCGAACCGGAACGGCTGTCGCTCGTTCTGCCGGGTTCGGATACACCGGTCGCCCCGACCCATTGGAGCTTTGGCCAGCTCGCCAGCCAAGTCGGCGCTCCTGCCGCCTATCTGCGCCAGCTCCCGGCGGCGCTGGCTGGCATCAACCTGCAATACGGTCTGACGTCGCATCGGGCCGAGCAGATCAAGACTCTCGAAACCGACAACGGCCGCATCGAGCTGCGCGCCGTGACTGGGCCCGACTATGGTCGCATCTACGACCACGAACTGGTGGAAGCCGTGCAGCGCATTGCGGGCAACGGCACAGGCGAAACAAGGTGGAAGGTGCCCGGCGTGCTCGATTGGTCGACGGGCATCTACAATCCCCGCGTCGACATCACGAAAGATACGACGACACTCTATGCGTCCGACCGCGACGTATTCCTCTTCCTGGTCGACGACCTCAATCCCATTGAGGCTGGCCGCCTGCCGGACGGTTCGCCTGACCTCTACTTCCGCGGCTTCTATTGCTGGAATTCCGAAGTCGGCGCGAAGACGCTCGGCATGGCGAGCTTCTATCTCCGCGCGGTCTGCCAAAATAGGAATCTGTGGGGCGTGGAAGATTTCGAGGAGATCACCATCCGTCACTCCAAATACGCCGCGTCCCGCTTCGCCCACGAGGCCGCGCCTGCGCTGCTGAACTTCGCGAACTCGTCGCCGGTGCCCTTCGTCAACGGCATCAAGGCCGCGCGCGAGCGGATCGTCGCCAGATCGGACGAGGAACGCAGCGAATTCCTGCGCAAGCGCGGGTTCTCCAAGGCGGAGACGGGCAAGATCATCGACACCGTTCTCGCCGAGGAAGGCCGCCCGCCCGAGAGCATCTTCGATTTCGTCCAGGGCATCACCGCGGTCGCGCGCGACAAGCCTCATCAGGACGCCCGGCTCGACCTGGAGGCCAGGGCAAAGAAGCTGCTGGAGCGAGCCGCCTGATATCCGCGAAGCCGGAAGCGCGGTTTTCCGTGTTTCCGGTTTTGCGTCTCCGTACCTTTCCGTTTTCCCGACCCGGTGGCGCTGCCCTAGAGTGAGAGGGCGGCGCTTCGCTTCGTGACGGGTTTGGGTTCGAGAGAGAGGCTCTCGGCGCCCGTCGCGGAGTAACGAACATGGCAACTGCCATTCAGAAGATCACCCTGTCGTCCGCGCGCGACATCCCCTTCAACAAGCTGGTGCTGAGCCAGTCCAACATTCGGCGCGTGAAGGCCGGCGTCTCGATCGAGGAGCTGGCTGCGTCGATCGCGCGGCGCGGTCTCATCCAATCCCTGCACGTTCGGCCCGTCCTTGATGCCGAGGGCGCCGAGACCGGCATGTTCGAGGTGCCCGCCGGCGGCCGCCGCTATCGGGCGCTGGAGATGCTGGTGAATCAGAAGCGCCTCAACAAGACCGCCGCGGTGCCTTGCGTCGTCGGCGCGAGCAACAGCGGCATCCTGATGGAAGAAATCTCGCTCGCGGAAAATGACGAGCGCGTGCCGGCCCATCCGCTCGATCAGTTCCGCGCGTTCCAGTCCATGCGCGACAAGGGCATGACCGAAGAGGCCATCGCTGCTGCTTTCTTCGTCGGCGTCAACGTCGTGAAGCAGCGCCTGCGCCTGGCGTCAGTCTCGCCGACGCTGCTCGACGTCTATGCCGAGGACGGCATGACGCTCGAACAGCTCATGGCCTTCAGCGTATCGCAGGACCACGCTCGCCAGGAACAGGTCTGGGAGCAGATCCGCAATAGCTGGCAGAAGGAGCCATACCATATCCGGCGCATGTTGACGGAAACCACGGCGCGCGCCTCCGACAAGCGCGCCGTCTTCGTCGGCCTCGACGCTTACGAGGCCGCGGGCGGTCTCGTGTTGCGCGATCTGTTCCAGTCCGACGATGGCGGCTGGCTTCAGGATGTCAGCCTTCTCGATCGTCTCGTCTCCGAAAAGCTGAAGGTGATCGCCGACGAGATCGCGGCTGAAGGTTGGAAGTGGGTCGAGGCAGCCGTCAGCATTCCCTATGGCGTGCCCCACGGCCTGCGCGAACTCGACGGCACGCCGCCCGACGTGAGCGACGAAGAACAGGCCACCCGCGACGCACTGCAGGCGGAACTCGATCGGCTGACCGACGAATACCAGGATGCGGATGAACTGCCCGACGAGGTGGACGAACGCCTGGGCGAGATCGAAGCCGCCATGAAGGCGCTCGACAATCGACCCGTTCGCTATGACCCGACCGAGATCGCCATCGCCGGCGTGTTCGTCAGCATCGACTCGGACGGTTCGCTTTCCGTCGATCGCGGCTACGTCCGCCCCGAAGACGAGCGGCCCGTGGACACTCCGGATGACGGCGCCCTGGAAGAAGAGGTCGACCCTGACACCGGGGAAATCCGTGCGCCTGCTATCCAGCGCGCGGTCATCACCGTCGGCGGCGAGCCCGTTCCGGCAGATGATGAGGACGAGGACGACGGCCTGAAGCCGCTGCCCGAACGCCTGGTCATCGAGCTGACCGCCCATCGGACGCTCGCCTTGCGCGATGCACTGGCGAACCATCCGCAGGTCGCGCTGACGATGCTGCTGCACAAGCTGGTCAGCGACACCTTCCGGCACACCGCGCCGACCGGCTGCCTCGAGGCGAGCGTCCGGCATCTCTACCTCTCCGGCCAATCGGAGGAGATGAAGGCCAGCCCCGCCGCCCAATCGGAGCAGACGCGCCACGAAAATTGGGGCGATCATGTTCCCGCCGATGATCAGGCGCTCTGGGACTGGCTGGAACAGCTCGATGACGGTACGCGGCTCGATCTGCTGGCGCATTGCGTGAGCTTCGGGGTCAACGCTCTCTATGAGCGGCCGAATCCGCACGCCGCATCCGGCATCAGCCGCCACGGTCTCGAAGTGCGACTGGCCCAGGCAGATCGACTTGCCCATGCCACGGGACTGGACATGGCAGCAGCCGG
The DNA here is from genome assembly GCF_006442795.2 of Mesorhizobium sp. B1-1-8. Classification (NCBI taxonomy): domain Bacteria; kingdom Pseudomonadati; phylum Pseudomonadota; class Alphaproteobacteria; order Hyphomicrobiales; family Phyllobacteriaceae; genus Mesorhizobium; species Mesorhizobium sp. B1-1-8. The sequence goes on along the minus strand of NZ_CP083956.1, from coordinate 3,160,678 downwards.
CTGGAAGCCTACGGTTGGCAACTATCTCGGCCGGGTCACGAAGACCCGCATTCTGGAAGCTGTCCGCGAGGGCGCCGGCGAGCGAGCCGCCCAGCTCGTCGATCATATGAAGAAGGGCGACATGGCAAAGGAAGCCGAACGCCTGCTGGCGGATAGTGGATGGCTGCCCGAACCGCTGCGCATGTCGGATGACACCGCAGCCTCCGATGCTCAACACGCTACGCCCCAGAGCGGAGACGAGGATCTGCCGGCATTCCTCGCTGACGACGGTGAGGATGACGAACTCGCCGAAGAAGACGACGAGCCGGCGGGAATGATCGCGGCCGAATAGAACGGTGACACGAGGCGGCCCGCCCGTCGCGCACTCCGCGCCCTGCCGTTCGGCGGGGCGCTTTTTTTGTGTCGGCCCTTGAGAGGAAGAGGCCCGCCGGGACGGATGAGTCCGGGCGGTTCGAGAGAGAGCGCCGGCCGGCTCGTCCGTTCCCGCTCTCCCGAGGATCTCCCGATGACCATCCTGTTGCCCCCCGCCCCGGCCGCGCCCGTCACCGTCGCGCCCGCCATTCTCTGCGCCGCTGACGGCCTGCTCGGTCATCTCGAACGTGGCGAGCGTATCGATCTGTCCACTCTGCGCGCCGCGATGGAGACCGCCTTCGGTGCCTCCGATAGCGCCGGCGTCTGGGATTGGAAGGCCGCCTACGAGGCCTGCGAGGTCGCAACGGTCCTCTTCTTGCGTAAATATGGAAAGGCGCTTTTCCGTAAGGCCGCGTCTCCGGCCGCACGGCTGGCTGTGCTTGCGAAGCTCGTCGCGCTGCTGCCGACCCATACTCGCCGGTCGGAGGAGTCGCAGGCGCTGCAACAATTCTCGACCCCGCTTCCCTTGGGGCTCGCGGCACTGGCGGCGGCGGCCATCACGGCGAGCGACCGCGTGTTGGAGCCGTCTGCCGGCACCGGCCTTCTGGCCATTCTCGCGGCGACGGTCGGCAGCTCTCTGATCCTCAACGAACTGGCCGACACCCGTGCCGACCTGCTGTCGTCCCTCCTCCCCACCCTGCCCGTCACCCGCTTCGACGCGGCGCAGATCGACGATCATCTCGACATCAGCGCTGTGCCGTCCGTCGTGTTGATGAACCCGCCATTCTCGGCAATGGCGAACATCGCGGGCCGCGTCACAGACGCCGGCATGCGCCATCTCGCCTCGGCATTGAATCGTCTGGCGCCGGGCGGACGGCTGGTCGCGATCACCGGCGCCAATGTCGGGCCGGACCTGCCGGACTGGTGCGAAGCGTTCATTCGCCTGCAGGAACGCGGCATAATCGTCTTCTCCGCCACCATCGCCGGCTCGGTCTATGCCAAGCATGGCACGACATTCCCGACGCGGCTGACGGTCATCGACAAGCGTCCGGCCGCCAATCCCACCGATTTTCCCCCCTCGCCAGGGATGGCCCCCGACGTCGCGACGCTGCTCGGCTGGATCGAGGCGATGGTCCCGCCGCGCCTGCCCGTCACGCAGCCCGTAGTCACGTCGAGGCTCCAGACGCCGGCGCCGAAGACCGTGCGCGGATATCTGTCGCGCTCGGCAGCGGCACGGCCCGTCGATGCCGTAGAAGTCGATCCCGAAGGCGTAGAACTCGCCTACGAGACCGTGGACTGGACATCGCCCGAAAGCATCCGTCTCACCGATGCGATCTACGAAGAATACGGATTGCAGTCGATCCGCATTCCCGGCTCTCAGGCTCACCCGACCCAGCTGGTGCAGTCGGCCGCCATGGCGAGCGTTGCGCCGCCGAAGCCGAGCTATCGCCCGATGCTGCCGAAGAACATTCTGTACCTGTTGTCGGACGCGCAGATCGAGACGGTGATCTACGCCGGCGAGGCCCACAGCGATTATCTCGCCGGATCGTGGTCGGTCGACGAGACCTTCGATCTGGTCAAAGCCGCTCCTGCCGACGCCGGTGGCGCCGTCCGGTTCCGGCGTGGCTTCATGCTCGGCGACGGCACCGGCGCCGGCAAGGGCCGTCAGTCGGCCGGCATCATCCTGGACAACTGGTTGCGCGGCCGCCGCAAAGCGGTCTGGATCTCCAAGTCCGACAAGCTGATCGAGGATGCGCAGCGCGACTGGTCCGCGCTCGGCATGGAGCGCCTCCTGGTAACACCGCTGTCGCGCTTCCCGCAGGGCAAGACCATCTCCCTGTCGGAAGGCGTCCTATTTACGACCTATGCCACGCTACGCTCCGACGACCGTGGCGAGAAGGTTTCGCGCGTCCGCCAGATCGTCGAATGGTTGGGCTCCGATTTCGACGGAGTGATCATTTTCGACGAGAGCCACGCGATGCAGAACGCAGCAGGCGGCAAGGGAGAACGCGGTGATGTCGCCGCCTCACAGCAGGGGCGCGCCGGGCTTCGCCTTCAGCACGCCCTGCCGAATGCCCGCGTCGTCTATGTCTCCGCCACCGGCGCCACCACGGTTCACAATCTCGCCTATGCCCAGCGGCTCGGCCTGTGGGGCTGTGAGGATTTCCCCTTCGCCACGCGCGCGGAATTCGTCGAGGCGATCGAGGATGGCGGCGTTGCGGCCATGGAGGTACTGGCCCGCGACCTCCGATCACTCGGCCTCTACATGGCGCGGTCGCTCTCCTACGACGGCGTGGAATACGAACTGGTCGAACACCGGCTCACCGATGAGCAGCGCCGCATCTACGACGCCTATGCCGGGGCGTTCGCGATCATCCACAATCATCTTGATGCCGCCATGCAGGCCGCCAACATCACCGGCCACAGCGGCACCTTGAACCGGCAGGCGAAGTCCGCTGCGCGTTCGGCCTTCGAGAGCGCCAAGCAGCGCTTCTTCGGCCACCTCCTCACCAGCATGAAGACGCCGACCCTGATCCGCTCCATCGAGCACGATCTGGAAAGCGGCCATGCCGCCGTCATCCAGATCGTCTCGACGGGCGAGGCCCTGATGGAGCGACGCCTGGCGGAAATCCCGACCGAGGAGTGGAATGACGTTCGTGTCGACATCACGCCGCGCGAATATGTCCTCGACTATCTCGCCCATTCCTTCCCGGTGCAGCTCTACGAGCCTTTCACCGACAGCGAGGGCAATCTGTCGTCACGGCTAGTCTATCGGGATGGGCAACCGGTCGAGAGCCGCGAAGCCGTCGCGCGTCGTGACGAACTGATCGAGCGTCTGGCCTCGCTGCCGCCCGTCCCCGGCGCACTCGACCAGATCGTCCAGCGCTTTGGCACCGATACGGTAGCGGAAGTGACCGGCCGCTCGCGGCGCATCGTCCGCAAGTCGTGTGCCGACACCATGGGCGATCGCCTGGCGGTGGAGAACCGCGCGCCATCCGCCAATCTGGCCGAGACATCCGCCTTCATGGATGACCAGAAGCGCATCCTCGTCTTCTCGGACGCTGGCGGCACCGGCCGGAGCTACCATGCCGAGCTGTCAGCGAAGAACCAGCGCCTGCGCGTCCACTATCTGCTTGAACCGGGCTGGAAGGCCGATGCGGCCATTCAGGGGCTCGGCCGCACCAATCGCACCAACCAGGCGCAGCCGCCGCTCTTCCGGCCGATTGCCACCGACGTGAAGGCGGAGAAGCGTTTCCTCTCCACAATCGCCCGGCGGCTCGACACGCTCGGCGCGATCACACGCGGGCAGCGTCAGACCGGCGGCCAGGGCCTGTTCCGGCCGGAGGATAATCTGGAGTCGGCCTACGCCCGCGATGCCTTGCGCCAGCTCTATCTCCTGCTCGTGCGCGGCAAGATCGAGGGGTGCTCGCTTGACCGTTTCGAGTCCGCCACCGGCCTGAAGCTGATGGATGACAATGGCATCAAGGACGAGCTGCCGCCGATCACCACCTTCCTCAATCGGCTGCTGGCGCTCACCATCGAGCTTCAGGGCGTCCTCTTCACCGCCTTCGAGCAATTGCTCGACGCCAAAGTGGCGGGAGCGATCGCCAGCGGCATCTATGATATCGGTCTGGAAACGCTGACGGCCGAGAGCTTCACGGTCACGGATCGCAGGACGATCTACACCCATCCGGCGACAGGCGCCGAGACGCGCCTTCTCACCATCTCCCAGCGCGAGCGCAATCGTCCGATGTCGCTGGACACCGCGTTGCGGTCGCTGGACGACGGCCACGGCAAGCTGCTCGTGAACGAGCGCTCGGGCCGCGCCGCCGTGCAGGTTCCAGCACCATCGCTGATGCTTGACGACGGCGAGATCGAGCGCCGCGTCCGGCTGATCCGGCCGATGGAGCATCATCATGCCTCGTTGAAGATGATAGCGGAAAGCCATTGGCAGGAAGCTCACCCCGACGCGTTCAATGCGGCGTGGTCCCGTGAACTCGATGAGGTTCCGACCTTCACCGACAGCACTATCCACATCGTCGCCGGCCTTCTCCTGCCGGTCTGGAAGCGCCTGCCGAACGAGTCGACCCGCGTCTACCGCCTCCAGACCGATGGCGGCGAACGCATCATCGGCCGACGCGTGTCTCCGGCCTGGGCCGCGAACGCCGCCTCCACCGGCACGACCAGCCTCGGGGCCGACGATGCGTATGCGGCATTGATCGAGGGACGCACCATTCTGGATCTCGCCGATGGGCTCCAGCTCCGCCGTGTCCGCGTCATGGGCGCGAACCGGATCGAACTCTCCGGTTTCACCGAAGCGACGCGCGACCGCCTGTGCGCCTATGGTCTCTTCACGGAGATCATCTCATGGAAGCTGCGCTTCTTCGTACCGGTCGATGCGTCTGGGCCGGCGATCATCGGAAAGCTGCTCGATACCTATCCGATCGTGCGCATCTCTGAGCGGGAGGCGGCGTAATGGCAGGTCACGACGCTTCGGATCTCGCAACACGTCTCGGCCGGCAGGCCGAGGCGGTCTGCCGGCGCTACCTCGGCGCCGGTCATCGCCAGGGCAACTATTGGCAGGTTGGCGATGCTCGCAATACGCCCGGCCGCTCGATGTTCGTGCGGCTGAAGGATTCACCAAAAGGCCCGGCGGGCAAATGGACCGACGCCGCCACCGGTGAGCACGGCGATCTTCTCGACATCATCCGGGAGAGCTGCGGCCTCATCGGCTTCAAGGACGTCGCCGACGAGGCACGCCTCTTTCTCAGCACGCCACCTGAGCCAGAGCCGCGCGTGGACGAACAGCGCAGTCCCGCACCACAGGGCTCACCCGAAGCAGCACGGCGCCTCGTCGCCGTGTCGCAGCCGATTTTAGGCACGATCGTACAAACGTATCTGCGGGAACGCGGCATTACGGATTTGCGCGGAACCGGACATCTCCACTTTCATCCGCGCTGCTACTATCGGCCTGACGAGCACTCTCCGACCGAGACCTGGCCAGCCATGATCGCTGGTGTCACCGACCTCGGCGGCAGGATCACCGGCGCGCATCGCACCTGGCTCGCACCGGACGGCTCCGACAAGGCGCCGATTGCTACGCAACGCAAGGCGATGGGCGATCTCCTCGGAAACGCGGTTCGCTTCGGGAACGCCGGCGAGGTCATGGCGGCGGGCGAAGGCATCGAAACGGTGCTCTCGCTCAAGCAGAGTCTGCCCGACATGGCCATGGCGGCAGCACTCTCAGCCGCACATCTCGCTGCCATTCTGTTCCCGGGCGCGCTGCGCAGGCTCTATATCGTCCGCGACAATGATCCGGCCGGGGACGGCGCGCGGGATAGCCTGATCGAACGGGCGAACGCGGTCGGGATCGACGCGACCGTGCTCTCGCCGATGCTCGGGGATTTCAACGAGGATCTGCGAACCCGCGGGCTCAATGCGCTGACGGCGAACGTGAGGAGCCAACTCGCACCCCAGGACGTCGCCCGTTTCATGGCGCTGGCGGCATAGCCCTGGACGAGGACGGCGTGGTGCGGTGCATCGTCATCGTGCCCGTGCGGATGCATCTGACCGTCGGAGAGAACCGCGCCTCGGCCTTCGAGAGGGCGATCGGCCCATAGCCGGGCCGGCCCGGCAATGGCGGCGGCCGGCTATTTTCCGGCGGCGCATCTCCACCCCACGCGGCAGGCCGCGTGGGGACCCCGGTGCCGCGCCTTTCCATCGCGAACCAAAATAGCCGGCCTCTGCCATCCTCCGCTGACGCTCCGGCCCGGCGCTGCGCTCCGGGTGCAAGGCCGATCCGCCCATGGGCTTCGTCGCCATGAAGGCCGCGACGGTCGCGGTCCAACCGATGGAGCATCCCATGAGCGAGCACGACGACTTCGAGCCACACCACAACACATCCCCGACCGACCACCTCCTGCAGGAACTTCAACTTTACGGCTTTCGTCCCTTCGAGGATGAACCCGACCCCCGCCCACTCCCTGAGGGCGACCGCGTGGCCGGCGCCATCGCCGATATCTTCGACGCCCTGATCTCGACCATGCAGGACACACGGCTCGAACCCGACCTCGACGACCTGCTTTGGTCGACCGTCAATCTCTTTCACCGCGCCACCGACCGCATCGAGCGCGAGCTGGACGACAACGAGCAAGGACAGCGCCGCAGCCAACGCGAACAGGACGGCAGCGAGGTGAAATCGGTCGAACTGGAGCGCTTGACCGCCGAAGGGCAGACCTTGATCGAACGCCGCAACGCGTTCGAGCTGATGCGCGACCAGGCCGCCGATCACTTCGAACGGCAGACCGGATCAAGCTGGCGCCCGCGTACCGGGTCGATGGTCAACCATCGCAACCTCACCTCCGCGATGATCGACAGCCGCGACTTTCTCGCCGCAAAACGGCGCGCAGAGACCGAGGTCATGTTGCCCGCCGGGCCGAAGATCGCCTTCTCGGGCGGTGACACCACCGATCACAAGCTCATCTGGGTGAAGCTCGATCAAATCCATATCAAGCACCCCGACATGGTGCTCATGCACGGCGGATCGCCGAAAGGCGCCGAAAAGATCGCAGCCCGCTGGGCTGATCACCGCAAGGTGCCGCAGGTCGCCTTCAAGCCCGACTGGACGAAACATGCCAAGGCGGCACCCTTCAAGCGCAATGACCAGATGCTGGCGATCATGCCGATCGGGGTCATCGTCTTCCCGGGCACCGGCATTCAGGACAATCTTGCCGACAAGGCCCGCAAGCTCGGCATTCCGGTCTATCGCTTCGGAAGCGGCGGCGCGTAAGCGCCGCCCCATCTCATCGCCTGGCGATATTTTGACGGTCCACGACGTGAAGCATATCTTCGCATCATGTTGCGGCTTGCTTCGTTCCCTGACACTGTCGTTCTCGACGTCGCGCTTTCCGAGACTTTTCTTCGAACTGCCACCGGCAGCATGGAGGGCGCAAATTGGGCGGTTGAAAATGGCGCCGACAATGTCGCCTTGCATCAGTCTGCCATCGCCATTGAATCGCTGCTCAAGTCTTACCTGCTTCGCACCGTCACCGATGATAATTGGAATCGGACGCACATACGGCATGATCTCGACAAGGCAGCGCGCTACGCCGCCAAGGCCGGTCTAACTCTCCCGCCAGACCTGCAGTGCGTAATCTCCCTCCTTCACCCTCATTTTCAGCGCGGCGGCTTCCAGCGTGATGTAGCACGACGATGGCCGGGGGGATTTGCAGCCGACGTCGGCGAAGTTGTCACCGCGCTTGCGAAGCTCGTGGCATAGCAGTTTGCCGTATCGACAGCCCGGCTGCCTCTTAAGCTGAACACCACCCCCACTTCTCGTCGCTGATCCTTGGTCCAGCCGATGGCCTGACGCCATCAACCCGCAAGGGGTCGGACTACGCAAAGCGTGCCGCCGCTGCGGCTTCGCCTGCGCGGTGATTGCGGCCCTCGGCCGAACACATCGGGCGCCTGTCAGCGGGGGATGGTCCTCCGCTTCAAACAGGAGCCGGATCGATGTCCCTTTCCGACGCACATGCCTTCGCCTTCAGCCTCGCCGCCACCCTGATGGTCGCCATCGTCATCTTTCGCGCGGGCGACGGCACGCTCTCGGTCATACCCGCCAACGAATACGACGGCGACGCCGCCGAGATCGTCGGCGAAATCGATCCCTTCGCCCCATGACGGGGCGAAGATCCTGTCGGGCGACGCGGAAACCTTGTCGGTTTTCGCTCCCGCCACGATTCAACTTTTGCTATGCTCTGCTTCGCGCCGCGGTGGTGGTGGAAGGCGCAACCGTCAGAGCATTTCTCTCGGAGACACCGCCATGATCGTTCTCGGCATACTTCTCAGCATCATCGCCATCGGCTTTTTCTGCTGGCTACTCTTCACGCTCGCCATCTTCGCGCTTCCATTCTTTTCGGGCGTCAGCACAGGTATGTGGGCATTCAACGTAGGCGCTGGCTGGCTCGGCGCAATCGTTGTCGGCGCTCTCGCCGCTGGACTGACACTCGGCCTTGGTCAGCTTCTGCTCAACGTCGTTCGCCCGCTGTGGGCGAGACTGGCGATCGCGCTGGTGTTCGTCGCGCCCGCTGCTATCGCCGGCTACCATGCAACCCATGGCATAGTGAAACACGCCATGCCATCGGCGACATGGCAGATTGTCTTTTCTGTCGTCGGCGCGGTGGCCGTGGGCGTCACGGCATTTGTCCGCGTGGCAGGCATGACGGCCGCCGACCAAACCGGACGTGGCATAGTCCGGGCTTAGGCGGGGCCGACGAACTGGTACGGAACCAGCGCGACGTTGCTCTCGCAGACCACGGCATCCGACGTCGGGGCTCTGGCCTTGTGCTTCGCATCATCGCAACGAACCCACGCAGGCGACCTGTCGGGCCTTCAGCTCGGGCGGCGATGTCGTGGCTGCGGCACTGAACGATGAATGGCGGAGCGACATTTCTGCCGTTGCCAAGCCGATGATGGTCATGCGCAGGCGTGGCCCGAGAAGAGAGGGTGGAGCGCCGGTCGAGTGCATGTCGGTCTTGTGAGGCGCGTCGGTGGCCAGCCTCTTCGTTTCAAATTCGTCCGGCGAGCGCTCCAAACGGCCTCTTTAATGGGCTGATCTAGCCGAAGGGCGGCTGACGCCTCGACCGCCTATGCCGCAACGGCGCGTCCCGACTTTCTTCCCCTGCCGAAACCACCCCGCGCGACAAGTCGCGCGGGGACCCCGGTTTTGCCGTCATTCCTCGCGAACCAAGAAAGTCTCATCCGCGCCATCCTCCGCTTTGCTTCGGTCGCGAGCGATGCGTCGTCGGTCGCCTCCGTCCAACCGATCGCCATCGAGGCCGCATGGTGCGGGCTCGAGAACGGAAAAACGGAGACTTACCATGGCCACCATCGGCACCTTCAAGAAAACCGGCACGAACGAGTTCACCGGCGACATCGTCACCCTCAGCGTCCAGGCCAAGGGGGTGCGCATCGTCCCCGACCTGCGCGCAACCGGCGAGAACGCCCCCAGCCACCGCGTTCTGGTCGGCCGCGCCGAGATTGGCGCCGCCTGGTCGAAGCGCTCCGGCGAAGGCCGCGACTACCTGGGCCTCAAGCTCGACGATCCAAGCTTCAACGCCCCGATCTACGCCAACCTCTTCGATGACGAGGATGCCGACACCTTCTCTCTGATCTGGTCCCGGCCCAACGGTCGCCGGGGCGACTGAGCCCCGAACAAGGCCCCGGTCAGATTGGCCGGGGCCTTCGCTATGCAAGCGACCGAATCTGTTCGGCCTATTCGGCGCAATCCAGAGGAAAAGATATCGATTTTCCTCGCGCGCGGCCCGCGAGAACGACTAATATAGTCGTAGTTCTGGCAGGTACATTCGCGTCGGTGGGGAGGTGATGATGCATGATCGCCGTCCGGCAATCACGGGCCGCGTGCGCGTTGCTTGGATGGACGCAGGAGACGCTCGCTGAGCCCGGCACATTGCTGACCGCGCTCAAACGCCTCGAATCCGAGAACGGATCGGAGGTGACGGTGACGATGCGATCAAGTTCGTAGAGCGTTCGAGGCAGCCGGTGTCGTCCTGCTCTCAACCGACAAGGGTGAAGGAGTGCTGCTGTTGGATGGCCGGGACCAGGCTAAGCCCATCCGCTCGCGTCGTTCCGATAGCGCACCGACTGTCGTCCCTTGTCACAGAAGTGCTTGGCAGGAGTGCCAACGAATGCCGGTCGAGTGATGGTCGGCCTATGAGACATGTCATGACGTCATTTCTGGAAGAACCACCGATAAGGGAAACGCTCACGGCTTATGATCGCGAGCATATGGTGCTCTACCTGCGCCTGCTCGACTCGGCTCGCGATGGCGCTGATTGGCGCGAGGTTGTCCAGATTCTTTTCGGCCTTGACCCCCTACAAGAGCCGCAGCGCTGTCTCAAAATTCATGACTCGCATCTCGCGCGTGCACGTTGGATGACGGAGCACGGCTATCGTGAACTGTTGCGCACGAAGCAGTGATCGCCGCGATGCTTTTTTGGCATCACCCTTTGCCGACTTCCTAGCTTCCACACGACAACCCATCCGGGAATCTTGATTCTCTCACAAGTTCAAGACGAGGAGAGCATCGCGATGAGACCTGACGCGTCCGGCTGGCGTTCGCCCAACGGCTACGATCATGTCGAGGACATGGCCGCAACCGACCTCGCCTGGGAATGGCTCCGCCGTAACGACTCCTACGACAAGGACTTCGAAGAGTTGAAAGAGATGAAGGGGGATACCCGTCCGTTGACCGACGCGATTCGGCAGCGGTGGAGGTTGCGATTTCCCGGTGGACCCGCTGGATGCCCCGCCCGAAGCTCGCGTGATCTGGCTCCCGCAGGACGACACCGGCGCCATCGTTCTCACAGAGGCGCCTGCGGTCCTGTCCGCAAGCACTGCGCAGTATCCGAAAATCGGCGTCACTCTCATGACCAGCGACGAGGGCGAAACCTCCCTCCTCTATGATCTCGGCAACGGGCAACGCCTGCAGATCACGCATCACGATGTCGAGCCAGGCCGCGTAGCGCTCGGCGCGTTCGTGCCTCTCGGTATCGAGGGGTTCGACCGGGTTGAGTCCATCCAACGCCTGCTCGCCGCGCTCCACAATAGAGCCGTTCCTCCCGAAACGCGGCTGACCAAACAACAGCGCGCGCGACTGCGACGGATGCTGCAATGCGTCGATGGCTATCGCGATGGCGCCACACAGCAGGAAATCGCGCAGGTCATCTTCCGCATGGGTCCTCTTGAGCGCGACGACTGGCAGGCATCCTCTGCCCGCCACGCCATCAAATCCCTGCTCAGGGACGCGCGTGCCATGATCGCAGGCGGCTATCGCAAGCTTCTTCGTCATCGCCGGGCAAGCTTAGCGCATCAGGATGCCGTTCATGGTGGGCGAATTTAGCCTCCCCTAAATTCGCCCTGCAACTCGCCGGTCCTGCTTCGCCATCGTGACCTTCGTTAGCCGCTGAACACCAGCAGCCTCAACGAACCCACGGAGGCCCCCATGCGACCCGATCTCGCCGTTCTCCCACCGCGCTTTCTTCGCACCAAGGAAGCCGCGGGGTTCCTCAGCCTGTCCGCCCGCACACTCGAAAAGCACCGGACCTATGGGACAGGCCCTGCCTATCGCAAGCTCGGCGGCCGCGTCGTTTATGCGATCGACGACCTCGAAGCCTGGGCCGAGCGTGGCGCTGTCACCTCGACCTCCGATCCGCGGGGCACCGTCCTTCCAGCCAAGCGTCACACGCCTCAACCGCCCGCTCATGGCGGCCGCTACGCGCGCTGATCGCGCAGCGGCTCCCTCTTGTCGGCACGCTCCTACCCACCCTCGGAACGCGCGCAACTCGATTTATTTCATGCGCTTCCCGGCGAGTTCGCGCCTCGCGACGCGCAGGATCTCATGGCCTATCCGTTCTTCTCACTCGCAAAGTCCAAACGCGTCGCCCCGATCGATTTCAAGGCCGGCGACGTCACCATCCGCGTCGAAGCCGTGCCGGATCATGGCATGGCGACGATCTGGGATGCCGACATCCTGATCTGGGCCGCGAGCCAGATCGTCAATGCCCGCGACGCGGGCTTGCGCACCTCGCGCCTGATGGCGACGACACCTTACGAGATTCTCACCTACGTCGGCCGCGGCGTGTCTATACGCGACTACCTGCGCCTCAAGGCGGCGCTCGACCGGCTCCAATCCACCACCGTCGCGACATCGATCCGCCAGCCGGCGGAAGGCCGCCGTCACCGCTTCTCCTGGATCAACGAATGGCACGAGCGTACCGATCGCGCTGGCCGCCCCGTCGGCGTCGAGCTGATCCTGCCGGACTGGTTCTACCGCGCCGTGCTCGACGATGCACTCGTGCTCACGATCGACCGGGCGTATTTCGATCTGACGGGCGGTCTCGAACGCTGGCTCTACCGCATCGTGCGCAAGCACGGCGGCCGCCAGTCCTTCGGCTGGAGCTTCGACTTCGGCCATCTGCACCAGAAGTCCGGCAGCCTCTCGCCGCTCAAGCACTTCGCCTACGACCTGCGGGAGATCGTTAAGCGCCAACCGCTTCCCGGCTACCGGCTGACCATCGAACACCAGCCCGGCGGACCCGACGTCCTCTCCTTCGTCGCCACCGTTCCGACCTTTCTCACCCCGCCGCGCCCGAGACGGAGATCATCAACGCGCTTTGGGGATAAGCTGTGAATTGTCTCGTGCTATCGGGGACCACCCGTATCGTGCCATCGGGGACCCGATCCTCGTGCTATCGGGGACCGGAATCGACGATTCATCTTCTCCATTCAAAGCCTTGCGGCGGCCGTAACTTCTCTAACCTGGATTCCTACGGAATCTTTCTAACGCATCCGCGTTTTTGCAGCGCTGTTGATAGTCTCACCGTCGACGTGACGGTCGAACAGCGCGGCCGCATCAAGATTGCTGCATTCCAGCGCGGCATCACCATCGCCGACATGCTGCGCGAATTGTTCGCGCGCGAATACCCCGCAACATCAGGAGATCCATCATGACCGGCACCGCGGCTCCCCGCGTGCGCGGCGGCCCGTCGCCGGCCGCGCTTCCCATCGACAATCTCACCCATGTCGAGCTCACCTGGGTCGAGAAGAAAATCGAGAACTGGATTCGCTTCGGCGCGCACGCGCACGAACAGATCCTCGATCGTCGTCGGCGCGTCCTGTCGTTCCGCCCTGACGCCGTCTTCGCCTTCGTGCGCTGGGCGTCGAACGACTTCGGCACGATCATCTCGCGCATCGACATCGTGCGCGCCGTGGCACGCGGCGAGGCCTATCAGACGCTGCCTTTCGTGCGGCCAGGCGGCGATATCCTGCTCAAGATTGAGGGATGGCCGAAGGTTGAGCGCGTGCTGCAGGCGATCGACGCCATCGAGCGTCTCGACATCGATCCTGAAGCGGTCTCGCCTGAACACTGGCGGCACGTCCACAACCGATTGACCGCAGGGCACGAGCCGCGCGCCTACACGCTCGATCATCATCGCGCGTCTCTGCTGCGCCGGAGGGCGGAGCCGTGAGCCGCGTCGGTTTGCTCCTTGGGACAACGCTCGCTGTGCTCGGCGTCGGCTATCCCGGCCTCACGCCGATGCCGGTCAAGCTGGTGTGGAATGCATCGGCCAGCGCACCGATCGGCTTCTACTCGATCGATTTCGACGGGCCGTTCGAAGTGACCGATCTCGTTGCCGTCGATGCGCCGGAACCGCTGTCGACCTTCCTCGCCGAGCGCGGCTACCTGCCCAAGGGCGTGCCGCTGATGAAGCGCATCCTCGCCGTCTCGGGGCAGACCGTTTGCCGCTCGAACCTCACCATCAAGGTCGATGGCGTCGAGGTCGGCGCGGCGCTGGAACGCGATCGCGCCGGTCGCGATCTCCCCGTCTGGCAAGGCTGCCGCCGTGTCCAGACCGGCGAAGTCTTCCTCATGAACTGGCAGGTTCGCGACAGTCTCGACGGCCGCTACTTCGGCCTGATCTCGACCGACCAGATCATCGGCCGCGCCGTCCCGCTGTGGACCGACGAAGACGGAACCGGCCGCTTCGAATGGCGTGCGCCGCCACGCTGACCGCTTCGCCATCGGCGGGAGCGGTGCTCGCCGATGGCTTCCCCCATCTCACCGCCAAGGAGACAGTCATGCCGCAAATTGGTGAGTTCAGGCGCGAGGAGGCCAGCTTCATCGGAAACCTCGCAACGCTCTTACTGCATCAGGACATCATCATCGTCCTGGCAGAACCGTCCGACGCGGAGAACGCACCAGATTATCGCGTTCACCTCTTCGACGGCATGAGCAACGAAACAGGCCCGGAGATCGGCGCCGGCTGGAAACGCACCGGCGAGAAGGCCGGCGAATACGTCGCGCTGCAGATCGACGATCCGGCGTTCCCGCATCCGATTCGCGCCAACCTGTTCCGCGACGACGATGCCGGCAACGCCTGGTCGCTGCACTGGTCGCGCCCGCGCGATCGCGGCGAGAAGGATTGATCGATGCCTGCTCGCCGCCAATCGACGAGCCATTCGAGTGCGTCGGGGCCGCTCCGCGCCGCCCGGCGCATGGCTCTCCTTCTCCTTTCCGGCCTTTCCATTGAGAGCGTCGCGCCGGCGATCACGATGGCGCAGGACGCGCCGATCGTGCGGCCGTCGCTACGCGCGCCCTATGCAGATCACATCGCGGAGGCATCGCGGCGCTTCGGTGTTCCGGTTGCATGGATCAGGGCCGTGATGCGCGCCGAAAGCGCGGGCGATCCGCACGCGATTTCGCGCAAGGGCGCGATGGGCCTAATGCAGATCATGCCGGAGACCTGGGCGGGCTTGCGCCTCCGCCACCATCTCGGCGCCGATCCGTATGATCCGCACGACAACATCATCGCCGGCGCGGGGTATATCCGCGAACTGTTCGATCGCTACGGGTCGCCCGGTTGGATCGCCGCCTACAACGCGGGACCCGGACGTTATCGGGACTCGCTGAGAGGTCGCGCATTGCCTGCGGAAACGCGCGCCTATGTTGCCATCGTTGCGCCGTCAGCGGATGGCGGCGATACGGCCAGCCCGATGATGATCGTCACGGCCGATCCGCTCGCCTGGACACACGCGCCCCTGTTCATCGCGCAGCCGGATCGCAGACCGGCCGTAGATCCCGTTCCGGTGGAGCGCGCGTCCGACGCTGCAACGATGACGCCGGCCGTGCGCGATGTTTCCGCCATCGTGCCGCAGTCCGGCGGTCTGTTCGTCGCCCGTGCCGGTGAAGGGACAGCACGATGAGCGTCCCGGTTCCCGATCGCACGATAGTGGTCTCTGGCGTATTATGGCGTGCGCCGAGGGTAGAGGCAGGCACCACAACCGAACGATGGCAGGATAAAAGGCCGCGAGGCGCGGCTTCGGTCGGTTGTGGTATTTCAATAGGTTATGAGGCGATTTCGCGAGGTGCGGGAATTCCGCGCACCTCGCAGCGAGACCCATTTCTCTTAAGTTTCCGGTACTTGGCGCGATGTGCGGAGCATCGGCCATGACCGGTGAGGACGATTTTCGGATCCGGCCAGGCCGCATCCGTTCCTCCGGCTCCCAGAGCGCGCGGCCCTTCATCGACCAGGCATTGGCCGCTGCGAAAAAGGCCGGTGCCGGTGTCTCACGCTCCGGCCGCATCGTTCCAGGCAATCGCTCCCGCTTCGGCAGGGGCCAGCGTGCCAGCATCCAGGCGAACCGGATCATAATGTCGCGTTCGCGCGGCGCCGTGATCAAGGCGCGCGTTGTGCGCCATGGTTCACGATCCGCGCCGCTGGCGACCCATCTCAATTATCTCCGTCGCGAGGGCGTGACCCGCGACGGGGAGAAGGCGCGCCTGTTTGGTCCAGAGCCCCAGGCCGCGGATGCCGGCGCCTTCGCGGCGCGCTGCGAAGATGACCGGCACCATTTCCGCTTCATCGTCTCACCTGACGACGCGCTGGAAATGGCAGACCTCAGATCCTTCATGCGTGATCTCGTCGGCCAGATGGAGAAGGACCTGGGCACCCGGCTCGACTGGGTGGCCGTCGATCATTGGAATACCGAACATCCCCACGTCCATCTGATCGTCCGTGGTGTGCGGGACGACGGCCAGGATCTTGTGATTTCCCGCGACTACATCAAGGAAGGCATGCGCGATCGGGCGCGCGACCTCATCACGCAGGAACTCGGTCCGCGCACCGATCTCGACATCCGCCGCAGTCTGGAGCGCCAGGTTGACGCAGAGCGCTGGACGCAGCTCGACAGGCAGCTTGTCCGCGACGGCCGCCAGACCGGCGTCATTGACCTCGCACCGTCTCGCGACCAACAGCCCGACGAATACCACGCGCTGAAGGTCGGACGCCTTCGCAAGCTGGAAACGTTCGGTCTCGCCGATCAGGTCGGCCCCGGCCAATGGATCATCGACGAGAAGGCCGAGGCGGCGCTGCGGGAACTCGGCGAGCGCGGCGACATCATCAAACGGATGCACCGCGCGTTGACCGAGCGCGGCATCGAGCGCGGCTCGGCGAGCTACGTGCTTGCGGCCGAGAGCCTCGATACGCCGATCATCGGCCGGCTGGTCGATCGCGGCCTGGACGACGAGTTGAAAGGCACGGCCTACGCCGTGGTCGATGGCGTCGACGGACGCACCCACCACATCAAGTTATTCGACCTCGATGCGGCTGGCGACAGCGCGCCGGGCTCGATCGTCGAGTTGCGCAAGTTCGATGACGCGCAGGGGCAGCGGCGTGTCGCGATCGCTGTGCGCTCCGATCTCGATATCGATCGGCAGATCACGGCAACGGGCGCGACCTGGCTCGATCGTCAAAACATCGCCCGCGAACCGGCCGCATTGTCCGAGGGCGGCTTTGGCGCGGCGGTCCGGGAAGCGATGGATCGGCGCGCCGATCATCTGGTCGGACAGGGCCGGGGCGAACGGCACGGTCACCGCGTCACCTTCAACCGCGGGCTGATCGACACGCTGCGTCGTCGGGAACTGGAAGCGGTCGGCGAGAAGCTCGCCGCCGAGACCGGCCGGCCGTTCACTCGCCCCGGCGGCGGCGAGTATGTCGCCGGCACTTACAGAGAGCGTCTCACACTCGCCTCGGGCCGCTTCGCCATGCTGGACGATGGCCTGGGCTTCCAGCTCGTGCCCTGGTCGCCCTCCCTCGAAAAACAACTCGGGAAGCACGTCTCCGGCGCCGCCCGCGACGACGGCGGCGTCGACTGGAGCTTCGGCCGCAAGCGCGGGCTCGGCCTCTAACTTCTATCCGAAAGGACCGCCGTCATGTCGGGCACGAAAATCCTCTGGGGCCAGATCCTCACCGTCTTCGCCATCGTCCTCGTCACGACCTGGACGGCAACGGAATGGGTGGCCTGGCGCCTCGCATTCCAGCCCAGGCTTGGCGCGCCTTGGTTCACGTTACTCGGCTTTCCCTTCTACCTGCCACCCTCTTTCTTCTGGTGGTGGTACGGCTTCGACGCCTATGCGCCCGCGATCTTTGTCGAGGGCGCCTTCATCGCGGCATCCGGTGGGTTCATCTCGATCGCGGTCGCCATCGGCATGTCGGTATGGCGGGCGCGTGAAGCCAAGAATGTCGAGACCTACGGCTCGGCGCGCTGGGCCGGGACAGAGGAAGTGAAGCGCGCGGGTCTTCTTGGTCCCGATGGCGTCGTGCTCGGCCGCTACGACCGCGCCTATCTCCGCCACGACGGGCCGGAGCATGTGCTGTGCTTCGCCCCGACCCGCTCGGGCAAGGGTGTCGGCCTCGTGGTCCCCTCGCTGCTCACCTGGCCGGGCTCCGCGATCGTCCACGATATCAAGGGAGAGAATTGGCAACTCACCGCCGGCTTCCGCGCGAAGCATGGCCGCGTGCTGCTGTTCGATCCGACCAACGCGAAGTCGTCGGCCTACAATCCTCTGCTCGAGGTGCGCCGCGGCGAGTGGGAAGTTCGCGACGTGCAGAATATCGCCGACATCCTGGTCGATCCCGAAGGCTCGCTGGAGAAGCGGAACCACTGGGAAAAGACCAGCCACGCGCTTTTGGTCGGCGCGATCCTCCATGTCCTCTATGCCGAAGAGGACAAGACGCTCGCTGGCGTCGCGGGATTCCTCTCAGACCCGAAACGTCCGATCGAGTCGACCTTGGCCGCGATGATGAAAACGGCGCATCTTGGCGAGGCCGGGCCGCATCCCGTCATCGCCAGCGCCGCGCGCGAACTGCTCAACAAATCCGACAACGAGCGCTCCGGCGTGCTCTCCACCGCCATGTCGTTCCTTGGCCTTTATCGCGATCCCGTCGTGGCCGAGGTGACGCGTCGCTGCGATTGGCGGATCACCGATATCGTCGGCAGCAAACATCCGACGACGCTCTACCTCGTCGTGCCGCCCTCCGACATCAATCGTACCAAGCCGCTGATCCGACTGATCCTCAATCAGGTTGGCCGTCGTCTGACCGAGGATCTGCGGGCGAAGGCCGGACGCCACCGGCTGCTGCTCATGCTCGACGAGTTTCCGGCGCTGGGGCGGCTGGACTTCTTCGAGTCGGCGCTGGCCTTCATGGCGGGCTACGGCCTCAAGAGCTTCCTGATCGCGCAATCCCTCAATCAGATCGAGAAGGCTTACGGCGCGAACAACTCGATCCTCGACAACTGCCACGTCAGGGTGAGCTTCGCGACCAACGATGAACGCACCGCCAAGCGCGTCTCGGATGCGCTCGGCACCGCGACCGAGATGAAGGCGATGAAGAACTATGCCGGCCATCGGCTTTCGCCCTGGCTTGGCCATCTGATGGTCTCGCGGTCCGAAACGGCGCGACCGCTGCTCACCCCAGGCGAGATCATGCAACTCCCGCCGGCCGATGAGATCGTAATGGTCGCGGGCACGCCACCGATCCGCGCGAAGAAGGCGCGTTACTATGAGGATGCCCGCTTCCAAGAGCGCATCCTGCCCCCGCCTGCGCTGATCGCGCCGAAACAGGGAGGCGCTGACGAGTGGACCGCGTTCCCCTTGCCGCCTCGGCCGGCGACCGGGGAAACTTCCACCCCCTCACAGGCGGGGGATGGCGACCCGACGGAATCCGAGCACCGGCATCAGCCGGAGTTGAACCGAGTCCAGCCGGTCGAGAAGAAAGCGCCGATCGAGAATGAGTTCGAGATCGGTCCGTCCGACGAAGCCGACGATGAGGCTGTGCGTAATAACCGCATGATCCGCGTCATGCAGGGCGTCGCGCGTCAAGTGTCGCTCGATCCTGGCGACGGCATGGAGCTGTGAGATTGCTATGACGAAGACAACCCGCAAACAGCGCCTCTCGGTCTATCTCGATCCGGTCGTGATGAACCGGCTCGCCGAACATGCAGCGCGGCGAGATCATTCCCGTTCACTCGTTGCTGAAGCGGCGATCGAATCTTTCCTGTCGCCTGACGCGGCCGAGCGACAGGAAGCTGCCATCACGAAGCGGATCGACCTGCTTGATCGCCGCATGACGAGGATGGAGCGCGATGTCGGCATCGCGATCGAGACGCTGGCGGTGTTCATTCGCTTCTGGCTGACGACGACGCCAGCTCTCCCAGAACCCGCGGCGCAGGCTGCGCGTGCCAAGGCGGGCGAACGGTACGACCAATTTGTCACCGCGCTCGGCCGCAGGTTGGCGAAGGGGCCCAAGCTCCGTCAGGAGATTTCTGAAGATATCGGCTTGACGCCAAGGGATGGATAAGTCGGCCGGGACTTTCCCAACATACCGGCCAGGATTCTCCGGCTGACTGAGTAGGACCCTCATAGGCACTGCGTTGCTCTCGCATTTCCACCGTTTGTGCCGGCAAGGCAGCGACAGACCGCTACAGGTTACGACAGCGACGTCGATCGGATCGCGCATTTCTGCGGATGTGAAGCGTCTTCCTAGTGAAAACGCCGGCCCTTCCTTTGAGGTAATTCCCGACTGCCGCGAACGTCATTCCACCCAGCCGATTTCTATCCGAGAGTAGGCGAGTTTCCCTACGCCTCCCACATTGTGCTTCCCACCCCGCGCGCCAACATTGCATCACTTCGTGCAGGGTGACCGAACGTCGCCGCGAGTAGCGCTCATGCTGAGTGACGACAGAATTTAACATGGGCTCTTGCGCTTGGCTCAAGAATGATAACGCGGCGTTGGTCCCGCTCCTAGAAGGAGGAAACATGGCCGAGAGCAAATTCCTTACTGCCGAAGAAGTGGCAGAGCGTTACCGTGGCGGCGTGTCGGTTGGGACACTTAGAAACTGGCGAGCGATGAAGATCGGCCCCTCGTTCATAAAAATCGGCAAGGCCGTTCTGTACCCAATCGACGACCTAGAGGCGTAGGACGAGAAGAATAGAGTGCCGTGCCGTGCGTCAAGGCGACTCACTGAATCCGCCAGTGACCAGCCGTGATGATCACAATTGGGCATTGCGGTTTCGTTGGCCTGACGCGCAAACTCTTGCGGGTGTGCTTCTTTTCCGCAGGGCTTCGCGCCTGTGCGATACTCAATACCTGACATGCGGGAGATGCATGACGACGGCCAACGACATCGAGGAGCGGCCTGCCCGCCTCCCTATTGCCGGTATCGAGGACGGGACCGCACACTCGATGGATCAAGTCTCTGCCCGGCGGAGGTCGCAATAGCTATGTCCGCTCATCAAAACCGACTTCTGTCGGCGGGTGTTGGTTCACCGGCAGCTTGACTATTCGGTTGGGCGTCAAGGACAGCCAGTTCTTCTCCCAACGCGGCGATCAGGGCCGACACGCGACCGCGCACCCGCGGGTGAAGGTTCATCAATCCCTGGATCAGGCGCCTGCCTTCCGCGCTGGCGATGAAGTCGATGCGTTCATCGGCCGGCAGAGGCGAAACATCACGGTTGGCCTCGTTTCCCGGTAGGCCTTCGAAGAAGCGGCTGACAGGAACCCCCAGGGACCTGGCGATCTCATAGAGCATGGATGCGCTTACACGGTTCCTCCCGTTCTCGTATTTCTGGAGCTGCTGGAAGCTGATCCCAATAGATCGGGCGAGTTGCGCCTGCGATACATCCGACTGGACGCGAACCGTTGCGAGCTGCCTGCCGACATGCTGATCGGCCGGATGAGGGTCGCTCTCTCCCTTCGCCGATGTCTCGAAGCGAGGGCGGTTCGGATTCGCCAGGGCCCTGCGATGTTGCATCGTCACTCCCCGAAAAGAGAGTTGCCGCGGTACGCCCCCGCGAAACTCATCAAACCTCCAAATGATCGGGGAGTTGCAAACCGTGCGAAACGGCCCTGTGGCCTTTAGTTCCGGAGAACCTGGACATACGTCACAGGCTCCCCGACCCGAAAGGTCAGAGAGTTTGATGCCGATTCAACCAGCATCAGTCGTTCGCAGGGGTTTGCACGCCCCAAGGCAGCGCGTACTGCCTCACGTCCAGAGCTAGCCGAAATTCCGGAATTTGACCAGCCCACCTATGATGGAAAATCAAAGGTTGGCGCGAAGATAACCTAGCAAAAACAGCGCTAAGACCACCAAGCAGATGGCATGCGATGGCGGGTTGGGGTGGGATACAACGAAAAGTGCGCCCACCAAGTGATGGACCTTCCTCCTCGCTTACCCGACAGGAGGAAGTCGCGGACGTGGATTGAGCCCGCTGCCCTGAGCCGAGCACTTCCGATAGCGTACGAGCTTCGCGGCAAACCCTTCTATTCTGTCCGCATGCTTCACAATCCGCATGCAGAGCCAATGCCCCACGATGTTTTCGATCAGCGGCGCTTTGGTGGTTACCTCACCTCTGCTTGCCGACTAATCGGCCAATGTCCTCTAACGCTGACCGGATATGTGGCCAGGGAAACTCGGAATCATCATCCGAAGACCCCCCTACCCTGAGTACGGCATCAAGCTTCGCCTCCAGACCCGCAAGGGAAGTGGCGTGGGTCTCAGAGAGCACCTTCAGCAGGTTTTCCGCTCGGTCCGCAGCTACGCGCTCAGCTCGGAGTGCCGCAGAAAAGCCAATTTCGTTGTCGGCGGCATCCCACCGCGCCTGACATTCAGCAAAATCAGCCTCGGCCTGCTTGCGCGTTCTAACGTCTTCTTGACCGAGAACTTCGCGAAGAGCCTCCAGTGAATGCAGCGTCACGTTCTCGCAGTCGCGAACATGGATAGTGACCGAAGGAAATCCGACCGTTTCCACGAGTTGCCGCTCGAGACGCTGCTGCCGACGGCACAGCAGTTCAGTCTGGTGATAGGCCGCCTGCCATTCGCGCCACACCGCCACCGCAGGGTCGGCAGTCTGGTCCCCTCCCAAATCAGTTCTAGCAGACGCGCGTGTCTGCAATCCCACGATTGCAATTGCGGTTCCTGTGAGTACCCTCCTCCGGGTGACCAGAGGCAGAGTCGTGCTATTGTCGGAATCCATGATCCAAGATCCTCGCAACTTGGTTTTGGCAGCTGATCGAGGTGTTCTCGCACCCTGATCAGCCATGCGGCAAACGGTGCCCAGCTAGCCTCTGGGCGGGATGCTAAAAATTGATAGGAAAAATATCAATGCGACTTTGTGAATGTCAATAGAAAATCTATCAAATCGCCGTTTGATCGTGACCACCAGACAAGTAAAGGCTGCGCGGGCACTGCTGGGGTGGTCTCAAGGAGACCTCGCAGAAGGATCTGCGGTTTCAGAGCCGACGATTGCGCGGCTTGAGGCAGAGGATGGGCCGCTCGGCGGTCGCCCTGAGACAGGAGCGAAGATCATCAGAGCGTTGGTCGATGCAGGGATTGAATTCATTTCCGAGAATGGTGGCGGGCTTGGTGTCCGGCTAGTTAATCATCTCGGCGGCAAATGATGCAGGGATGCCCGGTTGCCTCTGGGATGCGGCTCCAGCAGCCCCAAGCTGAATCTCAAAAATACGCGCCAGAAGCACCGTTCGGAGTCAAGTCCCGAACGTCAGGAACGAGGACGACAGCCGTCAGTCCGCTTATGGAAACTAATGGTGGAAAGCGACCGTTCTGCAGCGACTCCATTCTACTCATTAGCGCAACCCACTGGCGGTGGCCGCTTTTAGCCTCAAGCGGGCGTAGGTACTAAGGCAGTCCAGCTCAGTCAGAGCATTGCGGTCTCTTAACCAACCTGGTCATTCTGCCCATTGAACAACAAACGAAGTAGTTGTCTTCCAGGCCACGCTAATTCCTAGTGACTGACAGAACTTGATCTCTTCGGGTTTGGGCTTCGTCCCTAGGACGATGAGTGGGTGTGCGTTCGGGGTTTGGAAGTGTCGATATTCGAGCACTTGACCCACAGCGAATCGAATGGGGTACTTCGTCTGCCCAGCCACTGCTGGCTTGAGTTCGGCGATGATATGACCCCGAGTCTTAAGCTCGAAACGAACGTCGATCGCATTCTTGTTCTGCGCAATGGCTGTCGCTTCAAGGGTTCTCAGGAAGACGAGAAACGCCTTCTCTAACAAGTGGTGCTCGGGGGTTACCCTGATCTCCTTCTCTTGGATATAGCGCGTGTAGGGATCTTTGGCCGCTGGCGCGCCAAAGTTGTCGGCGCGCTCTGAAGACGTCTGACCTGGTTTGCTTCTTACGGAGCGCGGCAGAAAGGCCTCGTCGAACTCCGCTTCTATGAACCACTGGCGCATCAGGCTCTCGGGCGGCAGGTGTCCGTCCAGCAGCTTCAGGGCATGTTCGGGTCGGATGGCCTGGTAGTTGTTGTGCATCTTGGCGAGAACCTCTTTCCCGAAGCCGAGGGGGTCCTTTGGCAGAGGAACCGGTTCTTCGAACCAATGAAAATAGTCGGACGGGCAACGCCACCTCGGTGCGTCGAATCCGGCTGGAAAGTCCTTCTTCAATGCCGCGATCGACGCATATCGCGCTCGAACAGAGCTTGCATTCCATAGCTCATTGATCGTGTTTTTGAACGCTAACTGTTTGAAAATCGAGGCGAGATCATCCTCCTCGTTGATGCGTACGCCACACGCCACACCGACGATGTACTGCACGTCGTCATGCATGGCGATCATGAGAAGGCCGAGGTGTCCATGTTTCGCGTAGAGATCGAGCTTTTCCTTCGTCTCGGTATGGAAGACGCGCTGCCCTTTCCAGGTGCGGTCACTGCGCCCGTTCCATTCCTCACCGCCGAACCCATGTTTCCTCACGAAGCCGCCGGCCACCCGGGGGCTGCTTGGACCGTCATAGCCGTTTAAGCTCCAAAGCAGGGGCTTCACCGCGACGGCGAACTTGGTGGAAGGCGACAAGGTCATTCTTGAAGGCACCCAGAATTGTCTACGAGGAGGCGGGCCTGTTGCCCATCAATAGTCAGAACAAGATATCCTTGAACGTCAAGGAGCTCGTCCGAAGATCCGCAGTCATGTGAAAGTTTCGCGCCAGTCAGGAGGCTTTGGTATCGCCCGGGGGCACGGTCACGAAGGCGGCGCTCGCGATCGAGGAAGACGCGGACGGCCCTGATCTGTTTCTGTGTGAGCGGACGCTTGGTGCCGATCTCCTTGTCAGCGTTCCAAGCTGAGCGGTCCGGGCTAGCATCATGTGAATGCTCCTCAGCCTTGATTGGCCAGACGAGAACCGCAGGGGCACTACCGCTCGGGGACCGGTAGCGGACCATCCGCCAGCGGGGACGTTCAAGAAGAACTGGACATTCCGTCGATGGAAGCCGGGGCATAGTTGGGCCGGCGAGGAATTTAGTGCCATTTCCAATCGGAATTGACGAGTTTCCTTCTTGTTGGCGGTTCGCAACAAATGCACTTAATACGAAATGGCCGCCAGAGCCGCATCGGCCTTCGAAATGTGCGGCCAAAGCTGAGGAACAGCGCGGCAAAGCGCTAGAAGGTGGGAACGCAGCCGCGGAGCTTCCCCACGATCAATTTCGCCATCGGCGATTTCAAAGAACCATTCGCCAACCGCTTTGCACCACTCTTCCAAATCCGATCTAGAGGCGCAGGCTGTAAGTGCAATTCGCATCTGATTGTCCGCGGCAGAGCCGATAACACCGCGGCGCCGGAGAACTCGCGACAAGATGCGCACCTCGTCGGCAAGCCCGCTATGCCGCGCCGAGGCGGCAATAATCGCGAGCCCCATTATGAGGGAGAAGCCGATATCGGAATCCGGCTCGAGCTTGAGGCGGTATTTCACCTTCCGGAGCAGGCCGGCGATGAGATCGACGGTCTCCGTATCGAACCGAAATACTAAAGAGAAGTTCACAACGCTCGCGAAGACACGCGCCTCAAGGGGCTTCTCGTCTCTTGGCTTGCGAAGCTCTTCCAGAAGGTCTTCCGGGAAAGGCAGCGGGGCGTCGATGCCGCCTTCGACAGGGCTAGGCGCGTAAGCCGACGGATGAGAAGTTCGGCTCTGGAGATCGTTCTCACCGTCTCCCAGCAGGAGAGTCTTGAGCGGACCTTCCGGTAGAGTGTCTTTGTTTTCGTTGCCGACAATGCGGGCTCGCATCAAGAACTCGACCTGGAATTGCTTCGCGCTTATCAGATCGGGAATACTACGCGGTTCCTGCCGTAGATCGGCCAGCGTTTGCATATAGAAGGGCTCTGCTCCCAAGCTCGCCCATACGGAAGAGTCATCTCCGGTTCCTCCGAGTGCAGCGATCTCCCTTTCGATCATAGACGCTTGCGCGCTCGCAGCGAGACGGCGCCAGAACGGGGGGTCGGCGGCGAAGAGGCGAAGGCGTGACAACTCCCCATCCACGAACACAAAGAGATTGACTGTGAGGGCTAGTCGTCCCGTTTTGTCCTCGGGATCCTCGTCTCGTATTCGCTCCAGCATCCGAACCAATACAGGCTCGAGGGTGGGAAAGCTTTTCAAAGACCTGATGCCGATCTCAATGCCGGCAATCTGCGAAAAGAGATCGCCTTGCTCCGAGAGCCAGGCGAAGAAGGCTTCGACAAGAGCAGCGGGGGTTTGCGAGATATCGATTAGCGCACTGAGTCTCGGATTAGCGCAAAGCAAGAGACACTGAGCAAGGCCGCGCTCCAAATCCCATTTTAACAGCCGACCGATCTGATCCCTTGCATTGCCAGCCGCATAGGCCTCGACATTGTTCGCGTCGCCACGTTCTCCAATAAGACCTCGGTAGTAGCTCGCTTTTCCGGGCACGATCACCGAAACTTGGCCGTCCGGCACGGTGAGCTCGCCACGTACTGCAGCTGCAACGGATTGCGGCGTTAGTTTGAGGTCCTCGGTCAGTACATCCATCTCGTCTTCGCTGAGCGGACCCTTCTCGATCTTCTCCCTCCACGCCTCGATCACGTTCCTAAGTAGATTGGCAGAACCGACCTCGTCTTCGAAGTAAGCACGACGTACGCTTCGATCCTCAGCAAGCATCCAGAACGAAGGCATGCGGTGACGCAGTTCGCCGAGCGTCAGGAAGAGCTCAGGTTTGGCGCCCCTCTCGATCGATAGTTCGACAGGCTCTCCCTCGATAGGCTGAACAAGGATCGAAGTATCCGGTCCTTTGTAGAGGGTCCGGATGGCTGGCAACAGCCGGGAGCTTCGGAATGCAATCCCAAGACCGTTGAGCGTTAGCACCGAGTCCACCGTCAGCTCGTACTTCGAGCGGAAACTCTCAGAATAAGAGATATCTTCCCGAATGGACTTCGGAAACAGCTTAAGCAGCTCCAGGGCAACAGGACCGCGATTAGGCTTGCTCGTCATCGTCTCCTCCTTCGAGGGTACGGGCGATCTGTTGCTCGAGAATCTCGCGGATTGACGTGAGAAGCTCGGCGTACGATTCCGGCTGCTCTTCTTTGAAGGCCTTCAACACGGCGCCCTCCAGCCAATCTCGGTATCGCGCTCGGACATCTTCGTCTGGCATCGGAAGGATCAAAAGCATTAGGACTTGCGCGCGGTATCGCTCGATCGCGCCGAGCCCTGTTGCGGCCGACCTATGTGCCCAGCCGCGCGCATCGAACAGTTCAAGAAGCCAACTCGATCTCGCGCGTGCCGTCTCGTCCAGAACGGACTCCTGCCACTGAATTCGCAAAGCCGCCGCTGCCTCTCGCGTAAGAGTATCGAGCCAGAGGCCTTCATTGGGCAATTGAAGACCGTCGGTCATTCTTGCCCGAACGATGCTTTCGCGGATGGCTTTGAGTTCGGCCGTCTCTTGAACGAGGCCCTCGATGATGGGGGCTGTATTCAACAGTGCGGCGAGCTCGCCCGGACGTAGCGGAACGAAAAGCATTCCTGCCTGTCGAATAACTGTCAGGGCTTCTGTCAGTTCCTCGGAGGTGAGTTCCCCGCCTTCGGTCATCGTTGCCAGTAGATCGATTGAGTTCGCGATGGGGTAGGTCTCGTGAGTCCCGAACCGATTCACAAACCGATCGTCGACGATCAGAGCGTCGATCTCCGGCCGCCCGGCAAGGAGCAGACTGCTGGGATGCAGATCGAAATCCTTGTCGTCGTCCTCTCCCGGTAGCAACCGACCGAGGCTCACCTTCCCGGATGCGATCCCATCGCGGAGGGCGACTTGTAGGTCCTCAACCATATACCGGGCGCCATCTGCTGAGGCATCGTAGCCGACAAGCTCATTCGCACGGTCGACTTCCGAGGAGGTGACAAAAACCTTAAACCCAGCCATCGGCAGACGGGACAGCAGGCCAAGATGCTGAAAGAACGATAGGGCGACATCATCTAGATAGAGCGTCGCGCCCGGCTGCACAACCGGGTTGTGAGGCCAAGCCTGTTCGTGAAGACGTAAGTATGCGTTGGCATTCGCCCTCTCGACATCGGACAAGTGCCCGCTGAGTTTGAGCGCCGCCAGCACATCGCCCACGCCGGCAAAAAACGACTCGTACCCCGAAATATCCGCGGTTTCTTCGAGGAGAGAACCGGGTTTGGGAAGAGGCGCGGGCCGAACCACGAACTTTTGCGACATGTCTTGTCCGTCGAGCGTTTGGGCGGCAACGAGATATTGCGCGATGTCATCTCCGACCCGAAGCTCGAGTTCTTGCGGCGGAACTGCGCCCTCAAACCGGTGCACTCGATCCGCATCAATAAGCTGTTGTACCTCTCGCGCTCTCCGCACCTGACTTGGCTGGTGGAACGCCAATTTATCTCGTTCTTCGAAGAGCCAGTTGAGCGTCGTGTGGGCGATCGTGACACTGTCCGCCCAGTTCAAAAACTTTCGAAGCCTGTCCGTTAGGCTGAGCGTAAGGAGGCTTGTCAAATCGATCGCAATGCGTTTACCCACATTCGTGCGCACAGGTTTCGTGCCGCCGAAAGCGAAGATCGGAGACCGCCTCCGAGGGTCCGCTTGTCCTAAGTTGCGCAGAGCGGGGCGCAAGAACACATCGAGCAGAGTTCGGCGGGCAACCTTTGCAGCGGCAAACAGAGGAGCCTCTCCGCGAACGACGAGGTCCCAGGTCCGATCCATCCGCTCATCCCAATCGGGCTGCAGGTCCAAAAGCTCTCGAATATCCATTCGCCGAACCGGACCGTCTTCACCCGACGCAACTATCGCTCCTTCGAGCCAGCCGTGAATTTCTTCCTGGTTTTCCCAGCCTGCCGAGGAAGCCGTGGAATAAGACGTTGAAAGGATGCCGGCATCGCCGTCCGCTTTGCCCGCAGCTTCGCGAACTAACTCTTGCGATCGAGCCGTCGCTCCAATCCGTTGGGCCAGCACACCGGCGCGAAGCAGTTCCGTGGCGTCCCGCTTCTCGCGATTCTGCCATTCGGTTTCGACGAAGGTGTTGAGTGAACTCCAATCGCCGGATGCAATCGCGATGTTCATTGCAAGGCGACGGTCGTTTTGAATATCCCGTCCGGCGGAAAGCTTTTCCAAGCCGGACTTAGCGCCGCCGAGCCTGCCAAGGCGGTAGTTGGCCCACGCCACCGTCGCGGTAATTTTGAGAGATGCGGCGACGATCCCCGGATACGCGTCCGCGAACGCAACGATCTTGTCGTCGGCATTCGTCTCAAAGAGAGCGAAGGTATAGGTTTCGGCGCTTGGAACGTCCTTGACCTGTTGGAAGAGAATCTCCGCGAATTCGGCAAGCTTCGAAAAGTCCCGGATATGTTCTAGTTCACCCACAAGGTTGAGAAGCACGGGGACTGTTGGGTTCGCTCGATATTCCGACTCCCTAAGCGCGGCAACGTCGGCACCCGTCGCCCCCTCGACAAGATTACGCAATGTCGTGAGAGCGCTGGGCGGAATATCGTTGCCTTCCAGAACGGCGAGCTTCGATCTAGCCTCTTCGGCGCGTCCCGCTTTGACCAGTGATTCAATTTCAATCGAGGTCAAGAAGTTCGGATGATAATACTCCAAGAGCTGCTCACGATGCCGGTCGATATAGGCGGCAACATCCGACGCTTTTCGGTGTAAAGCCACTTCGAAGCGGGCGACCGCGGCGTCGAGCGATTTCCCGCCTGTGAGCGCTGTCGCCCGCTCTATGTCGTCTTCGACTGCTTGCAGGTTCAGATCGAGTTGGAATGCGAAAGCGAGCGGTATTCTACGTAGCCTAACCTTCTCATCGGCCATGCTCGCTTGCAGATCTTCGAGAGCCTTTCCAACCAACGAGGGGTCGCGCAACTGCAACCACAGCGCTCTATCCGCCGCGATCGATGCTGCCTGTTTGGCGCCGAGAAGTCCGAAAGCTGCCGCAGCTCTTTTGTAGTAGCCGGTCGCTTTCGCGCGATCCGCCATCGCCTGAGTATCTTCGGCCAATGGGAAATCGGCCAGATTGGGAGGTAGCGGCACCTGGAGCGCATCTCGAAGTTCAGGATGAACTGTCCGCTCTAGATACGCCGTCCCGGAAAGATAAAGGAGCGCAGGTGTCGTCTCCAAATCCGCCTCTTTAAGCGAATCGACGACCTTAATCGCGGCCTCAATGTCGCCCGCTGTGAGGTGCATACCGAGAATTCGGAACTTGCCGTCCGGATGAAATCTGTCGAGCGACAGACCGGTTCTCTCCAGCCATTGAAGCCCTTCTACCGGCGAAAGATTGTGGACGGCTACGATGAGCGAGGCTGCAAGAGCCTCCGGCGAGTTGAGAGGCTCCATAGCGGCGAGCGCCTTCGCCCTGTCGCCGTTCTGAGCGAAGGCTTCGACGAAGGCGCTCGCAATAGTCGTTTCTTCGCTGGGGCCGAACGCTTGGGCTTTCGATAAAGCATGCCGCGCCTTTTCGTGATCGACGGAACTGAGAATTCGCGCGCACCAGGCAAAGATCGATTGACGTACGCTCGACGAAGCAGCGGTAAGGTCGCCGGTATCGACGGCCGTTAGAAGCAAGTTGCAAACAGCCGTTGAATCGAACCCGGCTGCGAACCGCGATTGCCGTAGTTCGCGAAGTCGTCTTTCCGCAAAATCGGTGACAACCGAGTTTTCTGCCGGAGTTCCGGAAAGCGCGCGAGCGATCTCCCGATGGCCTCTTAAAATTGCTTGCGTGTCCGCGCTTATGGCGGCCTGCGTTTCCAGAAGGCCTTTCGCAGCGGTCTTGATAAGAAGGCCATCTGCGGCAAGGGACGCTCGAAAGCTCTCGCCATCGAGGCGGCCTCTCTCTGTCATCGCATTTTGGCAATCGCGCTCGATCGCCTTGAACGCAGCCGGAGCCTCGTCTGGAAGCTCAAGTAGCCCCTTGAGCCTATCTTCGGCAAGCTCGCGCTGCGGCCCGCCGAAATCGTAGTCGATCACGTGAATGAATCTTAGGACCGCTTCTAGATCGAGGTCGGCAGGCGCGCCGTGCGCATCGAAAGCCGAACGCACCAACTTCTTGAAAGACGTCAGGAGTGTCCGCTCTGCGTCCGTGAGCGTTGCGGTCGATTGCATCCTCAGCGCATCGAGCGCCTTTGCGAGGCCCACTTTGATGGGGCCGGACGTTTCGTGTCCGACCGCAAGAAGCATCGCGTCCTTGCCGCGGACCAGAGGGCGATCCCACCCTCTCTCGCCTTGGCCGTCTGTGGTCAGCAGCCATAGACGTGCAAACTCATCGCAGGTTTTTCCTAGTTCGCTCGTCAGAACGAAACGTCCCGTGAGCGAGTTTTTCGATTGGATAAACACCCACCCGCCGAAATCTGTTTCTATTAAGACATCGTCCACGGGTACTTCGGTTTCGAACCGGATCGCAGTCGCCTTCGCAGCGCCCAGTCCGAGCCTCTTATCTAACGCGACAGCGGCTAGAAGCCGGACCGCAATCGACGCGGCAACCGAAGCTTGTATGGTGACGCCGCCGGCGGGCGCATTCCCGCCGCCCTTCGCCAGTAAAGTCGTGTTTTCGGTTGCCCTCTTGGCCATCGTTTACTCGCCTAACCCCGAATTGCTGCGACGGCGCTTCGGGTTCAACCTCCTACAGTGCACAGCATCGCTGAAGAGGAGAACTAGAAGTTCCGAGTGGCAACGCGGTCCTTGATGGCCTTTATCGACACTCGCTGCAAGGAGTTCCGCTGGTGGTGCAAAGGTGCCAACTTGCGTGGCTACCCCGATGTCTGCTTCCGAGAAGCTTTCAACGCGGCGGCGTTGACCGGAATGGGCGCAAAGCGGTCGTTGGGTGAGCGTCTACAACAGATCACGGCGAAGCGACCGACGGCTAGGAAGCAGCCCGGTAAGCCGGCCGCCGACACAAGACATACTCGCCGGGGCTGGGCCTAGATAAGGCCGTGCCCGCGCCCGGCAGCACTCTGGTCGCCCCCCACGATGTTCTGCAGCCTCGGTGGGAGCGGGAAGACCGAGAGCTACGCGGGCCAGGCGAACGCTGGTTCTACAGCAACGTCTGCGCCCTTCGCGCATCCCAATCCCGTTTCCTGAGCCATTTTCTTCGCAAGCGCGACGAAACGCAGAAGGGCCCGCTTTGGGTTTGATTCGAGCCATAGGCCCCTTATTGAACTGACGCTGTTTTGACCTTCAAGAGGCTTCCACATCGCGCGATCGACGGCGACTGACTTCGCGTAGCTTTCCTCGGCCAAGGCGACGCCCTGGCCCAGTTGCACCTTGAATATGATCGTCGCGTGGGTCGCGCGAGACCTCTGAACGGCCGGGGCACCGTGTGTGGCAATGCGTTCCAGCAAGCGCCGATCCATTGGCGGTCCTTCCAATCCTGCTGGAACGAGCAAGCACATATTAGAAAGATCGGACCAGGTGACCGACGGCATCTCGGCAAGCGCATGACGAGACGCCAAGAGGACGAACAGGCGCTCCTGCCAAAACACCTCG
This sequence comes from Mesorhizobium sp. B1-1-8, assembly GCF_006442795.2. Classification (NCBI taxonomy): domain Bacteria; kingdom Pseudomonadati; phylum Pseudomonadota; class Alphaproteobacteria; order Hyphomicrobiales; family Phyllobacteriaceae; genus Mesorhizobium; species Mesorhizobium sp. B1-1-8. Next base: position 3,128,685 of record NZ_CP083956.1, on the reverse strand, counting down.
CTATGGCAGGTCGTGAGCGTGCCAAGGTCGTGCGTGAAGGCAATGTCAAGTCGCCTGCGGCGTATGGCTGAAAAGCACTGTCCAGTTGGGATGTCCTCGATGGCCAGGCGGACACCGGGATACACCTTGCCGAAACGCCTGATCAGACGCTGGAGAAATTCCCCAGCTGTCACGCAGCACAAACCGATCCGCAGCGTGCTCACGTCCTGGTGTTCACGGACACATCCGGAAAAAGCATCCACCAAACCTTCGTAGTGGACACGAACAATGTCGACCCAGGCTCGTCCTGCCTCGGTCAACCGCATGCCGTGCACGTCGCGATCAAACAGTTGCATGCCCAGAAGCTGTTCGAGCTTGGCGACGCTGCGACTCACACAGGACTCCTGGACATTCAAGGCCCTTGCCGCCTGGCGTAGGCTGCCGTGCTCCAGGGCCGCAAAGGCATAGGTCAGTAGCTGGATAGCGTTTCCATTCGGCATCATGTCTCAAGTACTTCGCCGGAGTGCTCGGGGTCGTATCTTTTCCAGGAACCTACAGGTGAATGGTAGGTCTGACGGAATGCACGCGCCGCCGGCGCGGTCGGTCTTCAGTGCAGCGCTGCGAGATCTCGGTAGGGGCGTGGCACCTCCCCACCACGGATCGCACACATCCCTTCAAGGTCCCGGCTCGGCCGCGTCGATCGTCGCGGACCAATGCAGCCTGGTTTCGTAGACATACTCGTGCGGAATGGCCGGGGCAGCCATCTGCGAAACGTATAGATCGAGGTTTTCCTTGCTGTTGCTTGCAGCAAGGCTGCAGAAATTTCCGCTGTTCCAAGTGATGATGCAGTGCTTGAAATGCGCGCTCGCCGCCCGGGACATCTCTGCGAGTGTCACCTCATTGCCGAACATCGTCTTGAGGACGGCGGTCTTCTTGCTTTCGATCTCCTCTACCGGGAAGTACCGCGCCTTGAAGCCATAATCCTTCTGATGCTCGCGGCGCATGTAGTCGTTGTCATCAATCGCCCTGAATTTTTCGACGAAGACGAAGATGCCTCCTTCCCTGAGGTGCTGTGCCACGAACTCGATCTGCTTAGATCGGTTCGGCGAATACATTTGAAAGGTGGTGTCTTCCAGGATGATATCGAATCCGTGGACAAATTTTTCCAGCCGGCGATCAGACCGGAGAACGTCCTTGGTCAATCGGTGGAACGGGCCGATAAAGAACTCGGCGTAGCGCGGTTCGCCATAGGCCATGAAGGATGCGTAGTTTTCCGGGTTCGGGCTGCACGACAGGGTGAGAATCTGTCCTTCAGACAATTCGGACAATGTTCTCGCCATTGTGCCTTCCGCGGTTCCGAGGCTGTACAATGAGAGTGGGGTGTGACGTTGCTGGGCGTATTGCAGGACCGCATAGGCCATCCGGCACTCCTCTTCCAATCTGTAAGGGATGCTGCCGTGATAGTGCTGGTCGAAAAAGCCTTGCCGAGCCGCATGCAGGCCGACCAGCTTGCGCAGCAGTTCATTCCTCGGAAGAAGGCGGGGGTCGGCGACGGGGTTCCGGATCGGCATCCCGCTCTTCCCTCCAGCGGTGGCCGCGAAGAAGCCTGTGAGTTCGTTGATACGTGGGCCACGATCGCATTCGGCCAGGAAATCATCGAGTCCTCGCATGGCAATACGCCTCCCGCACCGTACGATTGGTGAGATGCCAAGACGTCGATGGGAAGGTTCCACTAAATTAGGGGAGACCTAATATTCCCTAAGTCGAGTATTGGCTGAGGCTTTTGGTAGGCTTCCTTGGCACAGGCTGCTTTCATTCCGTTGCCGTTTTTTTACCAAAGGCACATCTTCTAGCAATCCAGAGTTATTTGTGATTTGTTCGACAACCCGGGGTTCGGCACATCATCGGATGGAAAGCACCTTCAGTAAGGAGCCGTCAGTTGTCGGAGCCTATGTTCCTCGACCCAGATAAGATTCGCCCTTCACGGCATCAGACCTTGGCTCATCATTGTGAGGCCTGGGGCCAGGTGCGAGCAGACTTGATAAAGAGGACTGGTCTGGAGCGACAGGAAACACGTATCTCGCATCCGGGGCATATATTCTTGATGAACGTAAGAGGCACCGCGCTCCGCGGAGAAGACTTCGTGGATGGCCGTCGAATTCCCTTCTCGCCGCGGCGACCAGGCTCAATAATCTACATCCCGGCTGACAGCGATTGGAGCGGTTGGGATGAAGGCGATGCGACGGCCTCATACCTGCTGGTTTCAATTGAGCGGCAATTCATTGATCTGACGTTTGGGGGAATGGCATACTATCGCGGGGCGGAACTGCCGCCTGCGATAGGCTTTCGGGACAGCACCATTGAGATAGCGTTGCAGAAGATTGCAATCGAGCTCAAGCAGCCCGATCCTATCAGCGTGACAATGGTGGAGAGCCAGGCCACGCAATTGTTCGTGCAGATGCTAAGATTGAACGGCATCTCCCATGAGCGGGCAAAAGGGGGGCTGTCGTCGTTCGATCTGAAGCGTGCCGTCGGGATGATCGAATCATCGTCGGACGAAAGGCCGACCTTGGCCCATTTGGCAAAAGAGATTGGGGTTAGTCGCTTCCATTTCTCCAGGGCCTTCAAGCAGTCGACCGGTGTGACGCCGCATGCATTCATCGCGCGACGCCGACTGGAGCAGTCCGCAGATATGTTGCGATCCACCAACTTGTCGGCGACCGAAATCGCGATGGAGTGTGGTTTTGCAAGCCCGAGCCATTTCACGATCGCCTTTAAGCGAGCCTTCGGCGCGAACCCCACGGAATTTCGGCGCAAATGCAGGATGTGAGCCAGCGGCTTGCCTTCTCAGCAATCATATGAAAATCAGAACCTTACTGTTAAGCAAGCTTCCAAGAAGCGGGTATGAGCATCGGCGGTCAGGTTGGATCCGCCGTTCATGTCAAACCGAGTTCGAATTCGTCATGCCAACGCATGGGCCCACCTGTCTATTCCGCTTTTCGGTTTCGTTGCCAGCACGTTGTCTGCGGCGATCGGACGGAACGGCTACTATATCGCAACGGCTTGGATTCTCGTCGAACGAGGATATGGCAGCGCCGGCGTAGCAACATTGCTTGCGGTCGTCAGCGTTGTGGAATTCATCGCCAGTCCTCTGGTCGGTGCAGCGGCGGATCGGTTTGACAGGCGGCGCCTCAACCTCGCGGCAGATTTCGGTCGATTTCTGGTCACTATCGCTACCGCTTGCGCCCTCCTCTATCTAGACGCGTTTGTGACGATCTGCCTGTCAGCGGCTCTGTTCTCATTCTACGACCGTATGGCGCTTACGACATCTCAATCAATGATCCCTGCGGTGGCCAGCGGGCGGAATCTTGTTGCCATGAATTCCATCGTCTTTTTCGTCACGCAGTTCGGCAATCTCGCAGCTGCTCTGCTCGCAGGTCCCTTGATGCATGAGCGTTCGCCTGCCCTGCCATTCACCGCTCTCGCTGCCTTATTCCTTGTCTCGACGGGTTTCCTGGCTTTGATGCGACTGGCCCCCCTGGCGCGCGATGTCCGCATCGCCATGGCGTCTGCAATCCACATCGACCTCGGTCTGCTTCGTCTGATTGTCGTCTACACGCTACTCTATGCGAGCGCCGTGCTTGTGAGCGTTATGGGCTCAAGTTTCGTCTTCCAGGAGCAGAAAGGTACCGCCCTGGATTTCGGTTACCTCGAGGCGGCTTGGTCGGTCGGCTCGCTGATCGGCGCGATTTCTCTGGTTCGAGTTGAACGAGTGATGAGTCCTCCTGCACTGCACCTAGTGCTCTTGAGCGCAACCGGGCTTGTACTCATGGCTGTGATGTCTGTGCCCATGCCATGGACGCTGATCCTGTTTGCCGCCCTGGGATTTCTCTACAACCTTGGGCGCGTCAGCGTCGAAGTCACATTCCAGTCGCGTATATCCCTTAACTTACTGGGCCGGGCAAAAGGCGTTATGCACAGTGCGGCCGTTCTATTCGGCTTGCTCGTCTTTGGCGTCGCAGCAGTTGTGGGAGATCGAGCGTTTCCTTCTACGATCTTCTTCGCCTTCGGAGTGGTGCTGCTGATCAGCATTTCTGCATTGAACGTCTGTGTCGTGCAAATGAGAAATAGGTAAGTCGTGAGGTGGAAGAGCTAGCAGCAGACGTAAACGCGATGCAGATAGTGCTCGGGTCGTTGGCGGCGCTCTACCCGTGGATGGAACCCTTTTACTCCCGGCCGGTCCGCGACTATGCGTTCCGACTTTTCGAAGCGCCGGCCTTGAGGTCTGTGCCGGAAATCCGGCATCGAGCCTTGACCAAACTGCTCGACATCATCAGGAAGGCAGCGAAACGAAACGGATTATCGGCCGATACCGCCGGGAAAATCTGCAGGGATCTCGAGAAGCGCCGCGTGTTGCAGACCGGTCCTCATTTGCTTCTCATAGCGGAGCCGGAAGCGTATCATACGCATATATTCAGCCTCATCGGCCTCTCTGCGCATGGCTGCTCGACCTACGTTTCCTATGCCGTTTCGACGGTTAATCTCGTTGAAAGGCCACACAAGGGGCCAGGCTGGCTCACGGTCGACGGCAAGCCGCACAACGTGTTCGGGCTGAGCCGCAGCAGGATGATCGGGTACAGCCTTCTGGCCGGGCCTGGATCCTACAGGTTCGAGTTCGCATCAAAGGAGCCGAGCGCCGAGAGAGACGCGATCAGACGGCTTCGCGGCCTTGTGCCTAAAGCGCAATTCGAACGGCCGGCGCATGCCATCAAGGCAGCGAACCGCATTTTATGGCCAAAGATGTTCGACGATAGCTTTGCATTTCTGCAGATCGACGACGAGGATATAGCCGATCTGGTCGCTGAGCATCTGTCAGAGGATGACTCTTGGCTACGTGCCCGGCTGCTGGAAGACACGAAGTTTGCGCCAACTATTCTCGCCGAGCTCGACAGCTTGGCGGCCGGGCCCTGGAGCGGGTGGCTCGCCCGCGGCACCGATTTCTTCTGGTTCTATGAAAACGGCAAGCGCCTGCCTCTGCGGCTGATGGCAGGGGAACTGGTCCACGCGACAACCGGCGTGAAGGTGGCCCGCTTCGCGGCGCCTGATATCCTCGAGCGACTGGCCAACCGCAGCTTAATCCCGAACCTCCTTCTCGTGTTTCTCGTTTTGTCCATTTTGCCTGGCGTACGCGTGCTCGGAGGCAGCCATCAGCCGATCTACTATCCCCTGATGCGTTTTGTCGTCAGCCGCGCACTTGAGGCGGCAGGCGTCGATGCGGGCCTTCGACACGCACTGGCAACCGACGACGTGCCGGGAGCTTGGGGACACCGCGTCGTGGAGTGTGGTGATTCTCCACTCGAGTTGTTATTCGGAAACCGCAGAGCGGGCGCCATAGCCGGTCTCGTCAATCGCTTTGGTGGCCTTCCCTTATTCGAAACCTGTGGGAACATGACAAGCTTCGCGACGGACTCCTCGTGGCACCAACTTCACAGGCGGCTGCGGGAAGGAAGGATCGTTCCGTCGGATGCGGAATGGGCCTTTTCTTAAATGATCACTCCGAGCAGGCTCACTAGCCAATAGACTGGAGGAGAAGCGCCGGTCCTTCGATGGAGCGAGATGAAGGCGGTACGTGCTCATAAAACCAGATCTGTTACAGTCCCGCCACGGCCATGAAACGAAAGCAAGCGAACTCAGAGATCGATCGCGATAGCGATCTTGTCGTTGACGCCGATTTATGCTTGAAGATGCGGTCTGACCCAGACGAAGCGCTGGAAATTCCTGCCCTGGGTAACGGTCGATCTAAACGACCCCAGCGGAAAAGCCCTCAGTAGTCGATCAAGAACGGCTTATCAAATATAGGACCTCGGGAGTTTCGCCCAACCTCTTACGCGCTACTCTATAGGTAATCGCGATGCCACCTTCCGTGCGGTCATTGAAACGGGGGATCAGTAGTGCATTTGCATATCCGTCAGATCGCCGGACGGCATCATGTTGCCGTTCAAATTGGTCATGATCACTAGGGAACCGGCCACCACCAGAAGGACGATGAGGACACCGAACGCCAACGCCAGTACATTGTTGGTATTGTCTGGTCCTGTAGTGATGTGCAGGAAAAATACGAGGTGCACCCCCATCTGGGCAATGGCGAGCACGGCGAGACCGAGCGGGACGCCCGGCCCCCAGAGAAGTGACGTATTAGTGACCCAGAATGATGCCGCTGTGAGAAGAACGGCAAGCAGCAGACCAATATTGTAGATGAATATGCCGGAGGATGTGGTTTGCTTCTTGCCGGTCAATTCCGGATCGTCGCCCGGGGCTCGATCGTGAAGTGCGGTTGTCATGCTGAGGTTCCCATCAGATAGACGACTGTGAACAGCCCGACCCAGATGATGTCGAGTGCATGCCAGAACAGCGAGAAGCACAGAAGGCGGCGCTGCACCGACGGGCGGAAGCCCTTCCTTGCGACCTGCGCCACCATCACAGTCAGCCAAATCAAACCGGCAGATACATGAAGCCCATGGCAGCCGACCAGCGTGAAGAAAGCTGAAAGAAAAGCGCTGCGTTGCGGTGTCGCGCCTTGTGCGACCATATCGGCGAACTCGCGAATCTCGAGGGCAAGAAATGCGGCTCCGAGCATGAACGTCAGTAAAGCACCCACATACGTCCCAAGGCGAACTCGTGAATTGGCGGCCAAAATCATAAGACCGCACGTGTAGCTCGACGCAAGAAGACAGGCGGTTTCGATCGCGACCCTGGTTTGATCGAAAAGTTGGGCGCCGGTCGGTCCGCCAGCAGTTGCCCCACGCAACACCGCGTAGCTGGCAAACAATGCCGAAAACATTACGATGTCGCTGAGCAAGAAGATCCAGAAGCCGTAGGTAACGACAATGCGCTTTGGCGCTGGACCAGTTTCGCTTGCAGTCCGCAAAGCGGTGTGGGTGACGTCGTCAACAGCAGCGACAGTCATGTCGCGAACTCCGCTCGATGAACCTCATCGAATAGGGCAACTGTCGCAGCCGATATCTCAATCTCGTCGTGATCGCGAAAGGCGAAGAGGAGCAGGGCCAGGAATGCGCCGGCGAGGCCGAGCGCGACCATCCACCAGATATGCCAGACCAATGCGAAACCGGTGACCACCGCAAAGAATGCGTTTACGAACCCGACCGGGCTGTTCTTCGGCACTTCGATCGGCTCATACTTAAGTGACAGTGGCTGTGCCTGTTGGGTACTGTCATGCTGCTTTCTGACCCAGAAAGCATCAGGTTCAGCGATATTTGGCAGGAGCGCAAAATTCCAAGGTGGCGGCGGCGACGCCGTGGACCATTCTAGCGTGCGGCCATCCCACGGATCACCGGTCACGCGTAGCAACTCTCGATTGCGGATAGAGACAACCAACTGGATGATCTGGCAAAGGATTCCAGCCAGAATGATGACAGAGCCGATCGCCGCTACTTCAAGCCAAGGCTGCCAATCCAGATTGTCGTAGTGCTGCATGCGCCGAGTCATGCCCATGAGGCCCAAGACATAGAGCGGCATGAACGCCACATAGAAACCGATGAGCCAGCACCAAAAGGATGCCCTCCCCCAGCGTTCATCCAGTTTAAAACCAAATGCTTTGGGAAACCAGTAGTTGTAGCCCGCCATCACTCCAAACAAAACGCCGCCGATTATGACGTTGTGGAAATGAGCGACCAAGAAGAGACTGTTGTGCAACTGGAAGTCTGCTGGGGGCACGGCCATTAGCACACCAGTCATGCCGCCAATGACAAATGTCACCATGAAACCCAACGACCAGAGCATCGGGACGGTAAAGCGGACGCGTCCACCGTACATCGTGAACAGCCAATTAAAGACTTTGACGCCAGTAGGCACGGCGATGATCATGGTCATAACGCCAAAGAACCCATTCACGTCTGCGGTGGCACCCATGGTGAAAAAGTGGTGCAGCCAAACGAAAAAGGAGAGGACGCAGATCGCCATTGTCGCAGCCACCATTGAGCGGTAGCCGAACAGCGGCTTGCCGGAGAACGTCGCCACAACCTCTGAGAAAACGCCGAATGCGGGCAGGACCAAGATGTAGACCTCAGGATGCCCCCAGACCCAGAACAGGTTGACATACATCATTGCGTTGCCTTGACCATCAACCGTAAAAAAATGAAAGCCGAGATAGCGATCGAGCAGGAGCATCGCGAATGTTGCGGTGAGAACCGGAAAGGCCGCGACAATGAGCAGGTTCGCCGCAAGCGCGGTCCAGCAGAAGACCGGCATACGCATATAGCCCATGCCAGGCGCCCGCATTTTGAGAATGGTGGTGACAAAGTTTATACCCGTCATCAGAGTACCGATCCCAGAGATCTGCAGCGACCACAAGTAGTAGTCGACGCCAACGCCCGGAGAAAATCTCAGTTCACTGAGCGGTGGATACGCAATCCAGCCTGTCTTTGCGAACTCGCCGACTACCAGCGAGACGTTGATAAGGAGAACGCCCGCAGCAGTTAGCCAGAAGCTCACCGAATTCAGCGTCGGAAACGCCACGTCGCGGACACCAAGCTGCAGCGGCAACACGAAATTCATCAATCCTATGACGAACGGCATTGCCACGAAGAAGATCATGATGGTGCCGTGCGCCGAGAAAATTTGATCGAAATGTTCTGGCGGCAGATATCCTTGCGCGCCGCCCGCCGCGACCGCCTGCTGTGCCCGCATCATGATTGCGTCCGAGAAGCCGCGAAGCAGCATGACCAGTGCCAGCAGGAAATACATCACGCCGATACGCTTGTGATCGACAGAGGTGATCCATTCCGACCAAAGGTAAGGCAGATAACCCTTGAGGGTGATCCACAGCAGGATTGAAACGATCACCAAAATTACAACCGACCCCGTGCCCATGATGATCGGCTGATCGAACGGAATTGCACTCCAACTGAGCTTGCCGAGAAGGTTCATTTTTCTACCTGTTGTGGCGCCAGATAGCTGAGCTGTGACAGACCGCCCGGCCGCATCACTGACGTCAGGATTTCGTTGAACAAATCGGGAGCGACTGCGCGATATGTGAACGGCGCGATCGCCTGGCTGGGCTTCGAGAGTTCCGCATACGATGCAGTGTCGAGCATTGGGCCAGTTTTGCGAGCATCGGCCAACCATTGCGCGAAGGCATCCTCCGGCATGGCTTGGACGTCGAAACGCATGTCCGCAAAGCCTTCCCCGCTGAAATTGGCCGAGAGGCCGCGATACGTTCCGGCTTGGTCTGCCTGAAGGTGAAGACGCGTCACCATCCCGGCCATGGTATAGATCTGGCTACCAAGCTGCGGTACGAAAAAACTGTTCATCACGCCGGATGAGGTAAGTTCGAACGCGGCTGGCGTGCCAACCGGGAGAATTAGTCTATTGACGCTCGCAACGCTCTGATCCGGGTAGATGAACAGCCATTTCCAATCGAGCGCGACGACCTGAATTCTCACGGGCTCAGTTGCAGAGGCGATCGGTTTGCCTGGATCGAGGTTATGCGAGCCGACCCAGGCAACACCGCCAACTAGGAGCACTGTCATTGTGGGGATCGACCAAACGAGCAGCTCGAGGCGACCGGAATAGTTGAAATCCGGCATATAGCGAGCGCGGTCGTTGGACGAGCGGAACCAAAACGCGACCCCGAGCGTCGCGACGATCGTCGGGATCACGATTGCCAGCATTATGCCCAGCGAATTAAACAGCACCAGACGTTCCGCCGACGCTATAGGTCCTTGAGGATTGAGGACCCCTTGGGAACAGCCTGCAATTAATGCTACGCCGATTAGGCTCGCGGCATTACGCGCGTAGCGCATCTGACGCGCAATACGCCTCGATATTGATAGAACCGACCGGTGGCTACGGCCAATTTGGTCAGCTATCGTCTCGATGCTTATCATGCCGCTTCGAGCTCCCTTGAACGATGCCACGGCGATGTGTTTCTTCGCGATCGGGGTCGATTCCTGAAGTTGCACATTCTTAGAAATCCGGCTTGTACCGCGCTGCTGAACTGGGGCCGATCATGCTCAAAGAATGGAATTGGGCCTTGGCTGCTGTGTTGACGGCTGGCAAGTACCCCCCGACGATTGGGCAAGCAACGCGGAGTGACACGATGTGCGGCAAGCGAGCGCTTGCCCACAACTCAGTTCCGCCAGCGTGAATTCCGCCACCGGCCTCTTTAGCGGTTTTGGGGTTAAGTTGGTCGCGCTGAGCCGATGTCCAACGCCCAAAGGCCGAGGTCAGGGGCCGATCATGCATGAAATATCAAAATATGCGTCGCTTTGTACAAGCGCGGGGCATTGGCCCGTGGTCAAAAGAATGCTTCCCGAAGGCCCTCTCGCGAGGTTGGCAAAAATTCCTTGAGAGGAATCAACGATGGCGGCAACCCGAGCCCCGCGTTCATCGGACGGCAAATCGATCTGGTCGAGCGCTTTCGTCGCGGGTTCAGCCTGCTTGACGGCCGGGACCGCCACCGTTCAGCACGTATGCGCCGTTATACACCTGTTCAACCGCTCGATGACGCGCACCATTGGACTTGGCCTGTGCGCAAGCCAACTCGCCGGGTGCATCGCAAGCTTTCCGCGAGACAGTGTCCCCCAGGAATATGCTTCGATAGCCAAGCCGCCCGGCTATTCGGACGATATCCGGATCTGGGGCGACTCCTATGCCAGCTATCCCACCCAACGACTTGTCCGGTTTCGTGATGAGCGACTGAGGGCCTCGAAGGTGGATCCCTCGATAAACCTGAGAGAGCTCAACGCGCTTACGCTGTCAGGTGGTGGCAGCAATGGCGCCTTTGGGGCCGGGATCCTTGCCGGCTGGGCGAAATCGGGCACCGAGCCAAAATTTGACATCGTCACAGGCATCAGCGCCGGTGCACTTATAGCTCCGTTCGTTTTCGTTGGACCCGCTTATGACGGCAAGCTCAAGGAAGGGTTCACGAAAGTTACCGACGCAAGCATCTTTACCAGACACGGTATTCTGGGCGCACTTTCGAGCGGCTCCTTCACCGACAACGCGCCCCTCGCCAGGATGCTAGACGAAAACGTCACGGACCAATTTCTCGATAAGGTCGCGACGGAATATTCCAAAGGGCGCCGACTGTTTATCGGGACGACCAACCTCGATGCTGATCGGGCGGTCATCTGGGACATGGGTGCGATCGCCGCCAGCGGGCGGCCGGATCGTCGAAAACTGTTTGCCGAGGTCCTGCTCGCCTCAACGTCAGTCCCAGGCTTTTTTCCTCCAGTGAACCTGGAGGTTGCAGCTGCAGGTAAGACCTATCATGAGATGCATGTGGACGGCGGCACTGCCAATGAGGTTTTCCTCATGCCTGCGGGACTGACTCTCGGCGAACTTAAGAAGAGATTCCATAGTACAGTTAAGGCCAGTCTCTATGTAATCCGTAATGGTAGAACAACGCCCGAGTACAGTTCAGTTGAGCCAACCTTGCCGTCCATAGCCGAGAAAGCAATATCTTCACTCATCAAGACACAAGGCATCGGAGATCTGTACCGACTTTATGCGATCTCACGGCGAGACGGCATTGACTACAACTATATAGACATTCCCGGCGACTTCACCGTCAAGGAGACGGACGAGTTCGACCGCAAATTCATGACCGCCCTGTATGAAAAAGGCTTTCAGATGGGCCTCAATGGCGTGCCGTGGAAAAAGGTTCCGCCGGGATACGTGCAATGAGCTGCGGCAGGCGGCGACCGCCGCAAGACCAGATTCCAGGGTGAGTTTTCGAGGCCGGTCCTCGGAAATGAGCACAGATGCGGAGACAAGATGGTGGCCGACCCTTCGCCCGAAAACAAAGCATCAAGCCCGAACGATGCCGGAGTGCCATCAGCCGCCAAGGCCGACGTTAGCACGGTTTCTCCCAAGCCAAGTGATGGAACATATCAGGGAATTGCAAAATCACCGGAATCCGTTTCTGCGGGACAATTTCCCGGCCGGTCGCTGTCCAACAACGACGACACTCATGCAGATGCTCCCATCGCGCGATCGGAACCTGCTGCCCGACAGTTCGCTGCAGAAGCCCCCCTGATGGAGCGCCCGCAGCCAGATCCGTACGAAGCCGAAGGTCGGGCCGCCCCCCCGGCTCCGCCAAGAACATCAAAGGTGGCGGCTACTATCGTGGTGCTCAGCGTTGCGGCTATTGTCGGATTGTCCCTGTGGTATCTCGTCCAGCCGCAGCCGCTTCTCGTCCAGGGGGAAGCCGACGCCACGCGCATCGACATAGCGGCGCGCATAGACGGCCGCGTGGCGCAGCGGCCGGTATCCCGAGGCGATAACATTGCTGACGGCCAGGTGCTCGTGAAAATCGACAACCCTGAACTCCTGACCAAACTTAACGAAGCGGTCGCGGCGAAGACCGTTGCGTTGGCCGATCTGGCGCGGATCCAAGTCGGCACGCGCGCCGAGGTGATTGCGGAGCGCAAGGCAGCCGTCGCGTCGGCCGATGCGAACGCCAAGCTGGCGCAACAGACCTATGACCGCGTGAGCAAGGTCACACTGAGCGGTTACGAATCGGCTGCCAAGCTTGACGAAGCAACAGCATCGCTCGACGTTGCGATGCGGTCTCTGGAGCAAGCCAAGCTAGCCTACCAGGAAGCCGTCGCTGGAGCCACGATTGAAGAGCGCGGTGTAGCTAAGGCTGCTGTCGCCAAGGCTGAAGCGGCAATTGCAACACTGCAGGCTCAGGTCGCGGAGATGACAGTCAAAGCCCCGGTCGCTGCGCAAGTCTACCAGGTTGCCGCGGAACCTGGCGAATATGTTTCACCCGGTGTGCCATTGCTGTCGCTGGTGGATCTAAGTGACACGTGGCTTCGCTTCGATCTTCGCGAGGATTTGGTATTCGGCCTCAAGGTCGGGGATCACTTTGCAGTCAAGGTTCCGGCCCTTGGCGACAAGACAATCATTGTTGAGGTGCGAACAATCGCTACCCGTGGCGAATATGCCGGCTGGCGAGCGACGCGTGCGACCGGCGATTTCGATCTCCGGACCTTCGAGGTGCGGGCCTACCCCGTCGACAAGGTTCCCAACCTGCGACCAGGCATGAGCGCCTATGCTGACTGGTTGGGGAGACACTAATGTCCGCCGCTCGTCGTTTCGGCATCTTGGATGTTGCGCTCAGAGAGGTGATCTGGATTTGTCGCGACAGGGTGGCGCTGCTGCTTGTCATCGCCGTCCCGCTGATTGCATTTGCGATTCTGGCGTTCACTTTCAGCAATGCAGTGATCCGCGATCTCAGAGTGGACGTGGTCGATCAGGATCGATCGAAGACGTCCGAGACGTTCGTTCAAGCGATCAGCTCTGCACCTGGAGTCAACGTGGCAAGCCGGTCGTCCGATCTCAATGGTGCAACGCACGCAATCCGATCCGGCGACGCCATTGCTGCCGTCTATATCCCGCGAAATTTCGAGCGTGACATCTTAGACGGGCGTCGGCCGCAAATAGTGCTCTTCTTCAACAAACAGTTTTTCACGCCCGGCAACGTCGCGTCCGGCTCAATCCAAGCAGCCATATCGGCTGCTGTTGCCGACCTGCCTGCAGGGCCGGCCAACACAACGTTCACGCCGGGCCACCTGGTCGTTGAGCAGTATGTTCTCACTAATCCCGCGCTGAACTATGTGCAGTTCCTGCTGCGCGCGATCTTGCCAACCGTGCTCCATGTCGTAGTCGCGATTGCCGGCGGCTATGCGGTCGGCTCCGAGTTTAAGTCTCGATCCATGCAGGGGTGGCTCGCCGCAGCTGGTGGCAGTACGCTGGTCGCCCTCGTGGGCAAGTTGGCAGCCTATTTCGGTAGCTTTCTCATCATGATGGTTATCGGACTTGGCATCATCCATGGTGTGTTTGACGTACCGTTCCGTGGGAATCCGGTAATTGTTGCGACCTCAGCTTGCCTCCTTATTGTTGCCTACCTGTCTGTTGGCGCTCTGCTGCAACTGCTTACAAAAGATCTGGCTTTCGGCCTGAGCCTGACCGGCATCGTCTGCTCACCGGCATTTGGCTATGCCGGTGTCGGCTTCCCCGTCTTGGGCATGAACACATTTGCTCGTGCCTGGGGCTCGATCCTGCCAATACGCTGGTACATTCAGATTCTGTTCGACCAGGCGGCCCGGGGAGTGCCGCCGGCCGACTCAGCGGAGCCCTTCCAACTATTGGGCGGACTGGCTGTCGCCTATTTTGTCCTCGCATGGCTCAGGCTACGCGTCGTCGCGCGCCAACCAGTCCCCCAAGCTATCGAAGCGCCTGTCCCGAATTGGCCGGGCAGGATCGGAATTGCTCGGGCATTCGTAGATGAGTATGGCCGGGTTCTCGGGGACCGCAGCGCATTAAGTCTGATCGTGTTGGGACCCATTCTATACGGTGTCTTCTACCCGCAACCCTATCTTGGCCAGCTTATCAGGCACATTCCCGTAGCCGTCGTCGACGACGACAATTCCGAGGTCAGCCGGATGATTATCCAGGCGCTCAATGCTGACGAGGCCGTCGAGGTCGCCCTTCGGCCGACCACCCTTGCAGGGGCCCAAATCGCGCTTTCCCGGAGGGAAGTATTCGGCATCCTGAGTATTCCGGCCGGAACAGAACGTGAGGTTTTCAAGGGTAGCCAAGCACGATTGCCGGCGTATGTCGATTCAGCTTACTTCCTTCTCTACAGTCGAACCCTCGCAGGCATCCAGGAAGCCTCCGCGGCGGTCCAGGCCGATCTTGCCGCCCGTAGCGCCCGTCCTGACGGCAGTCTCTATCAAGCGGCGCTTGCAAGGAACTCCCCGGTGGAAATCCTGAATCAGCCTCTGTTCAATCCAACCGGCGGATATGCGAGCTATGTCGTTCCGGCTGCCTTTGTCCTGATCGTGCAACAGACGTTGCTAATGGGCTCGGCGACGCTCGGTGGAGTCGCTTTCGAGCAGGGTGGTCGCGACGCACGCCGGCGTAGAGGTATCGTAGCTGCGGTCGTCGGCCAAACCTTGGCGCACCTCATGCTGGCGGCACCGGGCTTGGCGCTTTTCCTGGTCGTGTTGCCGCGCGTCTACGGATTTTCGGCGAACGATCATGTACTCGACCTCACCGTCATGGGGATTCCCTTCATCCTCTCTGTCAGTCTGTTGGGTCAATTTCTGGGCAGCTGGTTCAAGCGGCGAGAAACTGCGGTGCTGCTTTTCCTCGCCGTCAGCCTGCCAATCTTCTTCCTTGTCGGCGTGGCATGGCCTCCGGAAGCAATCCCCCCGATCGTTCGCCAGGCCAGCTTCGTGCTTCCGAGCACTTCCGGCATCGATGCCCTCGTGCGCATCAACCAAATGGGAGCAACGTGGATCGAAGTCTCAAAGGACTGGATGCGGCTATGGATCCTGACCGGCGTCTACGCGATCCTCGCGGTCATCGCGGCCCGGATCGCTTCTGGGCGAGGAGTATCGGATGCGCCTTAGATGGACTCGTGCCGTTGCTACCATGCTGGTAGCAACGGCTACTTTACCCCTTTTCACTTCCGCACCACGGGCTGCAGGCCAGGATGCTAACCTATTGATTACCGGCATGGTTCGGCAGACCGAGATCCGTGTCGCACCTGAAACGACGGGACGTTTGGCGTCTGTCGAGGTCATGCTGGGTCAAAACGTTCACCTTGGTGATCTGCTCGCAGTGCTCGACAATCCGGAGCTGACCGCGTCGCTTGGCGAAGCAAAAGCCGCCGCTGAAAGTGCCAGTGCAGAGAGGGATCGGGTCTATTCGGGTGTGCGAAAAGAAAAGGTGGCGATTGCTTCGCAGGGCGTGCGAACCGCCGAAGCCAATCTCCTGCTTGCACAGCAACAGTTTGACCGCGTCGCGGCGCTGGCCGGCAAGGACTTTGCCAGCAAGCAGAACCTCGACGACAGCACGGGCTCACTCGCCAAGGCGAAGGCGGATCTCGACGTAAAGAGAGCTCAGGTCGCGGAAGCAAGTGCTGGTCCGACTGCAGAAGAGCGTGTGCTCGCTGACGCGAGGGTGGCGCTGGCCAAAGCAACGGTTGCGGATCTGCTGGCGCAGCTGGACAAAATGAAATTGGTGGCCCCTGCCGACGGAACTATAGGAATTCGCGTTGCCGAACCTGGTGAGATCGTCGGCCCCGGCCGGCCCGTTATGACGTTGGAGGTCACAGGTCAAAATTGGTTTGCGTTCACAATGCGCGAAGACGACCTGCGCGACATCGCAGTGGGGAAAGTGGTAGGATTGACGACGTACAACGGGGGCAAAATCGAAGCTCGCGTAACCGAGCTGCGCCCGCTGGGGGAGTTCGCCACTTGGCGCGCGGCGCGGGCCGTTGGCGATCATGATCTCAATTCCTTCCGTGTTCGGCTTGATCCGATCGGCGGTCTCGAAGGCCTAGAACCTGGGATGACGGTCTGGCTCCCCAACCCTCGATAGCACCAAGGGTCCGGGCAGTCCCATTGCCCGCCCCGAGAGGACGTTGCAAGCAGGTGACGCACATGTTTGACGACACTGCTGTCTTCCGCATTATCGCGGATCCTCTCGTGCAGACCAGTGTTCTCGCCATGATTGGAGCTTCGGCTACGCACCTCCTGCTACGCCGCCATCCAACTCTGCGCCTTTTAGGGCAACTGGCACTCTTTTTTGCGCTGACGGTACTGCTGCTCTCTCACGGGATTTTGCCCTACAGACCGGAGCAGCCAAACGCTTCCGAGTTGCAGCGAGCCGTCATCGATATGGCGAAGATCATATGGTGGGCGAATGCGGCATGGTCGTTGACTATAATTGTCCGCGTCTTTTTGATCTTCGAGCGGCAGCCCCGCGAGGGCCGACTGGTCCAGGATTTGATCATTGCCATCATCTACGTGGGTGCTATCCTTTCGGTTATCGCCTACGTATTCGGGGCTCCAGTGGGGACATTGATAGCTACCTCCGGAGCGGTCGCTATCATCCTTGGCCTTGCCCTCCAAAGCACGTTGAGCGACGTCTTTTCTGGCATCGCACTCAATTTAGCCAAGCCTTACAGCATTGGCGATTGGCTGGTCCTGAGCGCTGGCATCGAGGGCAAGGTAATCGAGACGAATTGGCGGGCCACCCATCTTCTGACAGGTGGCAACGACCTTGTCATTGTGCCCAACAGTGATCTTGCCAAGGCAAGGCTGACCAATCTCAGCAGCCCGGACCGGAGCCACGGTGTGACGCTGACGGTCTGCTTCCGAGCAAGTACCGCCCCCTCCGGAATGGTCGCTGTCATGCGCTCGGTGCTCTTGAGCAGCAACCTGATACTGTCACAACCGGAGCCGAGCGTGCAAATCTTGTCTCTTGATGGGGGCGCCGTGGAATTGGCGCTCGTTTTCAGGGTCGCGGACGTGGCCATCGCCAGCAACGCAAAGAGTGAGATACTTGATCTGATCTATCGGCACGCAAGGGCGGCCGGGCTCTCATTTGCAACGCCCGGAGATCCTGCGGGTTCGGCATCTCAGCGGTCAGAAGCGGACGAGACGCCTTTCGGCTTTCACACCACACCACATCGGCTCTTGGACTCAATACCACTCTTCGCCTCGTTAACTGACGACGAAAAAGAGGCACTCGCTGCAACGATGGCGCGTCGAACTTTTCGCAAAGATGAGATCATGGCTGAGCAAGGTGCCGTGCTCAAGTCGTTGATGATTGTACGGAGCGGCGTCGCGTCGATAGTTCGGCGTGATGGGGCGCATGGCACGGAACTGGAGAGGCTAGCTCCAGGAGACTTTTTCGGCGAAGGCGGACTTCTAACAGGCGCCGGCGAAACGGGGACAATCCAAGCTTTGACCTTTGTTGTCGTCTACGAAATCACTCAGGACGGATTGGCACCGTTGATGCGCGACCGCCCTGCAATTGCCGACGAGTTAGCGTCGCTTCTCTCGAAGCGAAATGCATCGGAGTCGCTTAGGCTTGGACAAGGCCACGGAGCAGTTGCGGCAACGACTATACGGCCCTTGCGGACGCGCATCAGACATCTGTTCAATCTCTAGTTCCGTTCGACATCGAAAGCTCTGGACTGAAATCCAGCCTATAACCGAGCACATCGCACGCACCATTTCCGCAATCGGATTAAAGTCTCCGCATCCTTATACAAGCACGGATTTAACAATCCCGTTTATTAAGCGCGAGCACTCAAAAGCAGCGTCCAAGCGTCTTCATTGAGCCCGCCTGGGTGAGGCCTTCTACCTCCCTTCCGACCACCGAGGCTCGTTCCATGAACAAACTAAAGCAGCGAGGAATAGGCCGCAGACAGCTTCTGCTGTCGACCACGGCGGTCGTCGTGTTCGCAGCGGCCGACAAGGCCGGAGGGGCCATTATCAAGGGCGCGCCGCCCTGGGCACCCTTTGACTACAGCTCACCCCAAACACTCGAACCCAGCGGTTGGTATTTCTTTACTGCACAGGAAGCCGCGCTGGTCGAAGCGATTGTCGAGCGATTGATCCCAGCCGACGAACTCAGCGTCAGCGGCAAGGATGCTGGATGTGCTGAATTCATCGACCGGCAGCTGGCAGGCTTCTACGGCACGTTCGAGCGCCTCTATATGCAGGGTCCCTTCCAGGCTGGAGCCGCGGAACAAGGCGATCAGTCGCCCCTCGTTCCGCAGCAACGCTACCGGATCGGCCTCGCCGCGCTGGACACCTATTGTCGGGACAGGCTCAAGCAGTCATTCGCCGACATTGCAGGCGAACAGCGCGACAAAGTTCTGACCGGGCTCCAAACCGGCGACATCGCGCTGAAGGGCATCGACGCAAAGCAATTTTTTGCGATCGTTCTGACCAACACGATGGAAGGATTTTTTGCCGATCCGATTTACGGTGGCAACCGGGACATGGTGTCGTGGAAGATGCTCGGCTTTCCCGGAGCGCATTACGACTATCGCGACTATGTGGAGTTGCACAACCAGAAGATCGACCTGCCGCCGTTGAGCATTGCAGGCCGCCCCGATTGGAGCACAAAGGGTTGATCGATGGCAACGAAACTTCCTTCAACCGACGTGGTTATCGTTGGCCTTGGCTGGGCCGGGTCGATCATCGCCAACGAACTGACCGACGAAGGGCTTAACGTAGTTGCCCTGGAACGAGGCCCATGGCGCGACACAGCGACAGATTTCAACCTCGCTTCTGCGCCCGACGAATTGCGGTACGTGCAGCGCCAGGAATTGATGCTGCGCACCGCGCAGAATGCCATCACAGCTCGCAACAATCCGTCTCAGACGGCGCTGCCGATGCGCAGTTGGGGATCCTTTCACCCAGGAAATGGAGCAGGCGGCGCCGGCAATCATTGGGCCGGCATCACCTTCCGCTTCCAGCCAGAAGAATTCCGGCTGCGCAGCCATCTGGCGGAGAAATATGGCGCTGCCGCGATTCCACAGGACCTTGTGCTGCAGGATTGGGGCACCGATTGGACAGAGATGGAGCCCTTCTACGACGCCTTCGATAAGATCACCGGTCTTTCCGGAAAGGCGGGCAATCTTATGGGCAAAATCCAGGAAGGCGGAAATCCCTTCGAAGGGCCTCGTTCAAATGAATATCCGACCAGGCCGATGCGGCAGCCTTATGGGCCAACACTATTCGCCGATGCTGCCCGCAAAATGGGTTACAAACCGTTTCCGGTTCCTTCGGCGCTAATTTCGGAGCCCTACACAAATTCGCTGGGCGTCACCATGGGCCCCTGCACTTTTTGCGGTTTCTGCACAAACTATGGCTGCGCCAATTATTCAAAGGCGAGCGCGATCACGACCATACTGCCGGTGCTGGTGCGCAAATCCAACTTCACCGCGAGAACAAATTCCGAGGTGCTGCGGATAACCAAGGATGCCAGCGGCAAACGCGCGACTGGCGTGGTTTTCGTCGACACATCGGGACAGGAGTGGGAGCAGCCGGCAGAGCTCGTCGTCGTCACCGCATTCACCTTCGAGAACGTTCGTCTCATGCTTTTGTCGGAAATCGGCGCGCCTTACGACCCGGAAACCAATGTCGGTACGACGGGTCGCAACTATGCCTATCAGACCGCCAATGGCGTCCAGTTGTTCTTCGACGACAAGAACTTCAATCCGTTTATCGGCGCCGGTGCGGTCGGCATGGCCATCGATGAATTTAACAACGATAATTTCGATCATTCGAGCCTCGGCTTTTTCGGCGGCGGCAGCATACGCGTGACACCGATCGGCGCCGCACCGATCAACAATCGGCCCGTACCGCCAGGCACGCCAAGCTGGGGATCTGAATGGAAGCGGCAGACGGTCAAGAACTACCTGAGCACGATGTCTATCGGCTGTGAGGCATCGAGCTACACCACACGTACCAACTATCTTTCGCTAGACCCTACCTACAAAGACCGCTTCGGCCGGCCGCTGCTGCGGCTGACCTTCGACTTCCCCCAAAACGATCTGAAAATGGCGCAGTACTGCACCGACAAGGTGGCTGAGATCGCGCAAGCCATGGCTCCGCGCCAGATCGTCAAAAATCGGACAAAGGGTCATTGGAACACCGTGCCTTATCAGTCATCGCACGTTGTCGGCGGCTTCGTGATGGGAGCCGATCCGAAAACGAGTTCCGTGAACAAATATCTGCAAAGTTGGGACGTGACCAATGTCTTCGTCGTCGGCGCGTCGGCCTTCCCGCAAAACCCAGGCTACAACCCTACAGGCACCGTTGGCGCGCTTTCGTTCAAGGCCGCCAATGCCATCCGCACCCTGTATCTAAAAGCGCCGGGCGCATTGGTGCAGGTATGAAGACCCTTGTTGTGTCGGTCGTAGCCGCTGCCGGTCTCGTTTCGACCGCGCATGCGCAATCCTCTAGCGACGCTTCTTTCGAGAAGGTCGAACGCGGTCGATATCTTGCGGTGCTCGGAGATTGCGCTGCCTGCCACACCACGGCGGGAGGCAAGCCATTGGCGGGCGGCGTTGTCCTGCGGACACCTTTCGGCAACCTCGTCGGCGCCAACATCACCCCTGATACGGATACCGGCATCGGCAAGTGGACGCTGGACGACTTTCAACGTGTAATGTCGGAGGGCCTCGGCCGTGGCGGATTCCACCTCTATGGCGCAATGCCCTATCCTGCCTACACAAAGGTATCGAAAGAAGACAACGCTGCGCTGTGGGCTTACGTGCAAACAGTCGAGCCCGTGAAGAGTCCGGTTGAGCCCAACCAGCTCCCCTTCCCCTTCAACGTGCGCCTGAGCCTTATCGGCTGGAATCTGCTCAACTTTACTCGAGGCGAGTTCCGACCGGATCCGGCAAGATCGGCGGAATGGAACCGCGGCGCCTACCTCGTTCAGGGCCTTGGGCATTGCGGCAGCTGCCATACCCCCAAGAGCCTGACAGGCGGCGACAAGAACTCTGAATTCCTCCAAGGCGGAACACTGGACAATTGGTATGCGCCCGACATCACCGCGGACACCCACAAAGGTATCGGTTCCTGGTCATCCGAGGACATCGTGCAGTATTTGAAGACCGGCACAAACCATTTCGATATTGCGTCAGGGCCGATGGCTGAGATGGTCGAGAAATCGTCGCAGCATTGGACTGATCCCGATCTTAGGGCCGTCGCCGTCTATCTGCGTTCAGTTGAGGGAAACGGCATCGCCGTGCCCTTGCCGGTCGATGCGCACGATAAGCGCATGGTCGCTGGTCGAGCCATCTACGCCGATCGCTGTGCCGCCTGCCACGTCGGCTCGGGAGAAGGCGTTGCCAAGCTATTCCCAAAACTGGCGGGCGCGCCGCTCGCCAACAACGATGACGCGACATCATTGATCCGGGTTGTGCTTGCTGGGAATGTGGCAGGTGCGACCAACGCCATGCCGACGGCTCCGGCAATGCCGTCCTTTGCATGGAATCTGAGCGACGAAGAGATAGCAAGTGTATTGACCTACGTCCGCAACAGCTGGGGCAACGCCGCACCGCCTGTTGACGCACCCAACGTCGCTGCCTTGCGGAAGGCATTGCAAGAATGAACTGCTGTCCCGGCGTTCAAGTCGGCGCGGCACATCGCTGAACGGCTAGCCGCAAGGAATGTGCCACCGGGGTCGCTGCGCACCGCGCTGTCGGAACGGCATATGTTATCGCGTAGCTGCTCGCAATACCGGACTTCTGCACGC
This sequence comes from Mesorhizobium sp. B1-1-8, assembly GCF_006442795.2. NCBI lineage: Bacteria > Pseudomonadati > Pseudomonadota > Alphaproteobacteria > Hyphomicrobiales > Phyllobacteriaceae > Mesorhizobium > Mesorhizobium sp. B1-1-8. The sequence continues at coordinate 3,106,602 of NZ_CP083956.1, read as the reverse complement.
CATCCTGCTCTCGAGCGTCTTTTGCTAGGCGCCCGTGCCTGTGGCGCGCCAGACACAGCACCTTCGTGGCGGCCCTTTCAGCTATGCTCAAGCTGGTTCTTGATGCCATCCGGCCGGCGCGTACGAATCCTAGAGTTTCGTCGAGGAACTCAGCCTGCCTTCAGCTATCTTCGCCCGGCTCCCATGAATCGGCCGTTGCTCACCATTGCGTAGCTTGTCGCGACAACATCCTGGCCTTTGCGATCAATCCGTCTCGGCACCCAGAACCGATAATCGTGCGCGAAACATCAAAAGTTCCGAAGCTTCCTACAAGCCTAAAACCAACGGGTTGTGATCAAATGCTTCTTTCGAAGCAGCATCCAGAAGTTCTCGATGGGAAAGAAGAAGCCGTGGCCAACGATCTCGGCGTAACATCCAGGAAGCACGTCTCGGATGCCAAAATCGCCTTTCCGACAGCGCATGATCCACGGTTCTTGCTCGCCTCCATAGTTCATGATTTCAACGGTCTGCTGACACCAATTTTGGCAGCGCTTGAAGAGATGCAGTCTCGAAGCACTGGAACGTCACGACAGCTGAGAAAGATCGATGGTGCGATTTATTGTGCCTTTCAGGCCAGGACATTGGCTAGGCAGATGATCGAGCTCGCTATCCCGCGGGTCGTCAAGCTTGGGGCGGCTGACATAAGGCGATTTCTCGAACGGATCGAGTCGCCGCACCTGATGTCGAACGACGTTCGTCTTCAACTCGATATAGAACGTAGTCTCCCAAAGGCTCTCGTCGACAAACGGCCGATGGAGTGGGCGTTGCTCAATCTCATTTTGAATGCTCGCGAAGCAATGCCAAAGGGAGGACACGTCGCGATCGTTGCTGCAAAAGACGATCCGTCCAGCAGTGGTCCCGGGAACGACGATCCGATGATCCGTGTAACAATATCGGACTGCAGCCTCGGAACGGACGAGGCGAAATTGAGGGCGGAAGGAGATACTTCCACCAAGAACAATGGAACGGAAATTGCCCTGGTGACTGTCAGGGAGCTTGTGGAACGTCATGGTGGCAGGCTGTCGATCGTTAGCGCGTCTCATCGTGGCACCACAATCGATTTGTGGTTGCCTGTGAAGTGATCACTCAGCCGGCGGGTTCTAGGGAGGCGCACAGTGAAGCCCGTTCTGTCACCGCTGCGGATTGCAGTGCATGGCCGGCAGCCCGGCCGGCTGCACTAGCCCTTTGCTAGTCATGAGGTGATGAGCGATGTTGGATTTGACCGACCCCCCCGAAACCGCCGCCGAAGGCGATAGTTCGCGCACCCGGCGGCCTAGAGTCGTAATAATAGGTGCTGGCTTTGCCGGAGTTGCGGCGGTGCGGGCCCTCAGAAAGTCCGATGTGGAACTGGTTCTGATAGACCGCCGCAATCACCATATCTTCCAACCTTTGCTCTATCAGGTCGCGACCGCGGTACTCGCACCATCCGAGATCGCGGCGCCGATCCGGCAGTTGGAGTCCCAGCAAGCCAATTTGAACGTGATGCTCGCAGAGATCGTCGGCATTGATTTGCACCATCGAACAGTGGATGCTCTCTATCCTGAACTCGGTATAAACAAGGTGCGGTTCGATTTCCTCGTGGTCGCCACTGGCACCCATCCGAGCTATTTCGGCCATGACGAATTCGCGGCCTTCGCACCCGGGCTCAAAAATCTGCGCGACGCCGAGACGATTCGAACGAAGATCCTGAGCGCATTCGAACTGGCGGAGGCTACCGATGATGAGAACGAGCGCGCGCGCCAAATGAATTTTGTTCTTGTAGGAGCCGGGCCTACGGGGGTCGAACTCGCGGCGTCCATTGCGCATATGGTGAAGGTCACCTTGCGCCGGAATTTTCGACGGATTGACCCTGCTACCAGCACGATCACCTTAATTGAAGGGGGTGATCGGGTGCTGTCGAGCTTTCCCCCCTCGTTGTCGGGAATGGCAGCCGCACGCTTGGCAAAACTTGGCGTAAATGTAATGACCGGAGCCAAGGTCGACCGTGTTGATGCACAAGGGGTGATAACAGGCGGCGATCGAATCCCGAGCGCGACTGTATTGTGGACAGCAGGCGTGACTGCGTCGCCGGTTGTTGGCCTGCTCGGCGTCAAGACAGACCGGGCCGGAAGAGCGTTGGTCGAACCTTTCCTTAATTTGCCTGGTGAACCAAACGTATTCGTGGCCGGCGATGCGGCATCTATAAAACAGGACGAGCACCCCGTACCCGGGGTCGCACAAGCAGCAATCCAGCAAGGGCGCTATATCGGGCGCCTCATTTCCGATCGGATCAACGGCCGCGAGCCGACCCGGGGCTTTCGCTATCGAGACAAAGGCAACATGGCGGTGGTCGGCAAGAACTTTGCCGTTCTTGACGCCGGTCGGGTGAAGACCGGTGGTTTTCTGACGTGGTTTGTCTGGGTCTTCATTCACTTGATGGCTCTGCCTCAGTTGCAGAACCGTTGGAGGGTTCAATCGCAATGGCTGTGGTCGTATCTAACCGGCCAGCGCAGTTCGCGGCTGATCCCTGAAACACCGCGGCCAAATAGTGCTTCAGTAACGGCTGAGCAGCCCCCTGCCCCATGAAAGCCTAGGGAAACTGCGCCTCGTCTCAGTTGCGCTAGGCGCTCATTTATATCGCGGAGGTGTGCTGGCCGCCACCGCGTCACGTGTTAGGCCCTTGGGGCGAGGTTTGCTTGACGCGTTCACTCCCTTTGAGCCGCAAATTCATTCCTTAGAGGGCGCTACCCCTTTGCGCTGTGAACAAGTCCCTCGATTACACCGGTAGCAGAGGGCCGGCTTTGTAAAACCGCATGGCTGACTTCTCGGATTCCCGGCCCTATGCGTCCTGAGACGATATCCATCTCATCAGGCGGGTTGCTCGGTTCGGCCTGCGTGGTCTTGTATGAAGCGATCTTCATGTGCCGAACGGAAGAAGATTTCCGCACAACAAGTTTACCAATGAGCGGGCCAGGGTCGCCTGCGAATTTATTGGAGAATTGTTGAAACGATGGTTCAGCGCTCGAAGTTTCGCGTTCGATATCGGCACAGGCGTCCTACCCGCCGCAGAGTTCTCCAAGAAGAAAGCCCCCGCTGAAGCCATATTCCTGCTCAGACACCATCCCGAGCTATCGGGCCAACGAGCAGGAGGCCGCCGATGTCCACCCCAGTCAAGAACGGCAAGGCTGCGAAGCCTTTGCCGGCGCCGAATAGCGACTTCTACCAGCTTGTCGATGTGCTGACCCCCGTCGAATTGGCCCTCGTCAAGAAGGTGCGGAGCTACATGGAGGCGAGGGTCCAGCCAATTATCAACAAATACTGGTCGGAGGACGCATTTCCCTTCGAACTGCTGCCCTCGTTCAAGGAGTTGGGTTTGGGGGGGCTTGGATATGAGGGCTATGGCTGCGCCGGCGGCAGCCAGAAACTGTTCGGCTTCGTCGCGATGGAACTGGCACGCGTCGATGCTTCGTTTGGCACCTTCTTCGGCGTCCACAGCGGCCTGGCAATGGGCTCGATTTATCTCGATGGATCTGAAGAGCAGAAGCAAAAATGGCTACCGCCAATGGCGCGCTGGGAAAAGATCGGCTGCTTCGGCCTTACCGAACCACTCGTCGGTTCTGGAACGAGCGGAGGGATGACCACGACCGCCGCGCGCGAGGGCGACACCTGGGTGCTCAACGGCGAAAAGCGCTGGATTGGCAATGCGACATGGTGCGACGTTTCAATTATCTGGGCCCGCGACCTTGCCGATAATCAGGTGAAGGGTTTCATCGTCGAGAACAAGACAACGCCCGGATTCAGCGTGGAGAAGATCGAGCACAAAATTGCGCTCAAGGTGGTCCAGAACGGCGTCATAACCCTGAAGGATGTTCGACTTCCGGAGGCAAACCGGCTGCAGGGCGGCAACTCGTTCCGCGATACGGCTCGGGTGCTACGGATGACGCGGTACATGGTTGGCTGGGCCTCGACAGGTATCCAAATGGGAGCCTTCGAGGCAACGCTGAAATACGCGCAGGAGCGGCTGCAATTCGGCAAGCCGATCGCTTCGTTCCAGATGGTGCAGGATCTCCTCGCCAAAATGCTCGCCAATGTCACTGCATGCCAGTGCCTGATGGTCCGACTGGCGCAGATGGATGATGAAGGGAAGCTTGCCGATCATCACGCGTCGTTAGCCAAAGCCTTCTGCACAGCGAAATCCCGCGAGACGGTTTCATGGGGCCGTGAGCTTCTGGGCGGCAACGGCATTGTAGTTGACTACAATGTCGCGCGGTTCTTCTGCGATGCTGAAGCTCTCTACTCATACGAAGGCACCTATCAAATGCAGAATTTGATTGTCGGGAAAGCCATTACCGGCCTGGGCGCATTCGTGTGAGCAACGGCGAGCCGGGGTGTCCCCACTTCTAGCTCGCCCCTCGCAATGGGAGATCATTATGGCTGCGGAAACTACAGTCTTTAACCTGGCGAACGTCCTTTATCGCAAAGACCGGGGTATTGGATATGTGATGGTAAATCGTCCGAGCGTCCTGAATGCGTTGAACACGCCAACGTGGATGGAGTTGGACAAAGTATTCCAGGATGCTCGGGACGACGCGGATGTCCGCGGTGTCATTTTGACCGGTGCCGGCGACAAGGCTTTCATCGCAGGCGCAGACATCAGAGAGCTTGCGCAAGTCACAGCTGTTGAGGCCGAACGGTCAAGTCGCGTTGGTCAGAAAGTGCTCGATCTCGTCGAGAATCTTGGCAAGCCGGTGATTGCTGCGGTGAACGGTTTCGCGCTCGGCGGCGGCTGTGAGACAGCAATGGCCTGCACTATCCGAATCGCCGTGGAAGCAGCGAAATTCGGACAGCCTGAAGTCACGCTCGGTCTCGTTCCCGGAGGAGGCGGTACACAGCGACTGCCCAGGCTGGTCGGTAAAGGCCGAGCACTTCAACTCATTCTATCCGGCGAGATGATCACCGCTCAGGAAGCCTATCGGATCGGGCTCGTCAACGAAATCGTCCCGGCCGCGGCCTTGATCACGCGCGCCGAGGCAATTGTGCAAAAAATCGCCTCCAACGCCCCCATCGCTGTGAGGCTCGCACTCGAGGCGGCAAACAAAGGGATGGAGTCCGGTCAAAGCCAAGGCATGCTGCTCGAGGCCTCCTATTTTGGCCTCTGTGCCGCAACCGAGGACAAGAAAGAAGGTACTGCGGCCTTCATCGAGAAGCGTCCCCCCCAGTTCCGTGGACGCTGAGCCCACCGGATCACCCGTTCTGACGAGGAAGCGATGATGAACGACAACATTTTCTCCGGACTGAAGGTAGTTGATTTGGCAAGTTTTATTGCCGGTCCGGGCGCAGCAGTGATCCTGTCCGACTTCGGAGCTGACGTGGTCAAGGTCGAACCACCGACCGGCGATACCTGGCGGATCGGGTTCAAGATTCCGCCGCAGCCCCGCTCCAAGGACAATTATCCATGGCACCTCAACAATCGAAATAAGCGCGGATTAGCCCTTGATTTGAAATCGCCCGCGGCGAGTGCAGTTCTGCGGCGGCTAGTCGAGTGGGCCGACGTTCTCATCGTCAACACCCCACATCCGGCGCGCGAAAAACTCAAGCTCGGCTATGAGAACGTTGCGCAGTGGAATTCACGACTGATTTACGCCGACGTGACCGGCTACGGCGACCACGGGCCTGACGCGCGGCTTCCGGGATTCGACATCACTGCATACTGGGCACGGAGCGGACTCCTGTCATTGACGCGGGATGCGGGCGCCCCACCGACACTGCCGGTTTCAGGCAGCGGCGACCACGCGACTGCCGTTAGCCTTTATTCGGCAATAGTAACCGCGCTCTATCGGCGCGAACGCACCGGCGCGGGTTCGTATGTCACGACGTCGCTGCTTGCTGCCGGGGTCTGGGCTGCCGCAGTGTCGGCCCAGGCTGCGCTTGCCGATGCCACGTTCTTCCCGTTGCACGATCGGACCAACCCGCCGAACGCTACGTTCAATCTCTATCAGGCGTCTGACAATGTCTGGTTTGTGATCGTGTTGACGCCCGACAAATGGTCGGCGCTGGTTGATGCGATCAGCCGTCCGGATCTCCTGACGGATGAGCGGTTTGCCGACCCTGGCAAGCAGGCAGCAAATTCGACGCAGCTCACCTCGATCCTGGATCAGACATTTGCCTCGCGCCCTATGGTGCATTGGAGCGAAGTCTTCGAGAAGGCACATCTTACTTTTGGTGTGGTACTTTCGCCCAGCGAGGTCATCAAGGACCCTCAGCTTAGGGCAAACGACATTGTCGTTCCGCTCGATGGCGCCGGCGGGAACCTCACTTTCACGATCAGCAGCCCACTCCAAGTGCATGACGTGGCCAAGATTCCGGCCAGGCGTGCACCTGAACTCGGCGAGCATAGCGTGGAGATTCTGACCCAGCTGGGCTTCAGCGCCAACGAGATTGAAGAACTGCAGGCCAGCAAGACCGTTCCGAAATCACAAGAGCGCGCCGCATAGAGCGAGGTGCCACAGCGCCCCGTTCTTAGGGAGCGATGGCATGCGAACGGGAGAAGGTAAAGACGATGGCCGAGATAGTTACGGAATTTTCCGAGGGTATACTTCGCCTCGAATTGAATCGCCCAGAAAAGCGCAACGCGATGACATCGAGCATGTACACGAGGCTTGCGGCGGTTTTTAATGGCGCTGCCACGGATGAAAACGTTCATGTCGTGCTGTGGCATGGCGCAGGCAATTCTTTTAGCGCTGGTAATGACGTGAAGGATTTCCTGAATAATCCTCCGGGCGCGGAAGAATCCCCTCAAGCCCAGCTGATGAATGCCCTGGCCGATTTCGACAAACCGGTGGTTGCGGCCGTGGCAGGGGCCGCAATCGGTAGCGGAACCACCGTGCTGCTGCATTGCGATTTCGTCTACTCAGGTGAGAGCACCAGATTCCAGATGCCCTTCATCAACCTCGCCGTGGTGCCCGAGTTTGGATCGAGCTGCCTAGTTCCACTTGCCATTGGACACATTCGCGCGGCTGAACTGATCCTGTTGGGATTACCGTTTGACGCCAAACGCGCTCAGGAGTTGGGTTTGGTCACGCGGGTCGTGTCCGATCAGAACGTCCTGCAAGTGGCGACCGAAACAGCCCGAACACTGGCGGCGAAGCCGCTCAGCGCACTGCAAGCCTCCAAACGGCTTCTGAAACATCCGTTTCGCAAGCAGATCAAGGCGGCAATGCTGGCCGAAAACGAGGCATTCAGCGTGCACGTTCGTTCTGAAGAAGCGAAGGAAGCGCTTAAGGCCTTTCTGGAAAAGCGTCTACCTGAGTTCACCAAGGTCACTAAATCCGCGGCAACCGCATAGGGCCATTGCCACGGACTGAAATCTAGTGATCCCGCGAGGATGCTTCTTCGCCATAGGGCCTGAGCTGTGAAAGGAAAATCATCATGACCAATGCTGCGACGATGCCGAAACCCACATCGGGCCGCAATGACGCCACCGGTCTACTGTTCGTCCTCGAGCTGAGCGGTGACCGTATTCACTCAATGAGGCCGGACGGTACCAACCGAAAAGTCATTGTCACCGACTGTCATCTTCCCGATGGCATCGCGGTCGACGTCGAGGCCGGCCATATCTATTGGACCAACATGGGAGTGCCAAGCGTCAACGATGGTTCCATCGAGCGTGCCGACCTCGACGGGAGCAACCGCAAGCTCATCATCCCTCAGGGCATTACGCACACGCCAAAGCAGCTTCACCTGGAGAAGCAAAGCGGGAAGCTCTACTGGTGCGATCGCGAAGGCATGCGGGTCATGCGCGCAAATCTCGACGGAACGAACGTGGAGACCCTGGTCCAGACTGGCGAGGGGGACGATGACCGTCGCGACGCCACGAAGTGGTGCGTGGGTATCACCGTCGATCCCGACGGGGGGCAATTTTTCTGGACACAAAAAGGACCGGACAACTCCGGTCTCGGCCGCATCTTCCGCGCGGGCATAGACCTTCCCAAAGGAGAAGGCGCTGCCAGTCGAACGGACATCGAGGTCTGGTTCGACGACCTCCCTGAGCCGATTGACCTCGAGCTCGACCTCGAAAGCCGTGTCCTCTACTGGACCGACCGCGGCAATCCACCCCTCGGCAATTCCGTCAATCGGGCTCCAATCGATGCCCCAGCCAGAAACGGAGGCGAATCCGAGCTGGTCGTCAGCGATCTAATGGAAGGCATCGGTGTCGCACTCGATGTTCCCGGCAATCGGATGTTCGTGACGGACCTGGGCGGATCGGTCTATTCCGCACATCTCGATGGCTCAGAAAAACGTACGCTTCTGTTCGCTCAAGGCAATCTATCCGGCATCGCATTCGCTGAAATCCCCGCAAAGGAGGAATGACCATGGCTGGCAACAAGCCAATCTCTCAAGTCGCCATTATTGGTACGGGTGTCATCGGCGCGAGCTGGGCGGCACTCTTCCTGGCAAAGGGTCTCGACGTCGTGGCGACAGATATCGCTCCCAATGCCGAAGCGTCGTTGAGGCGCTTTGTCGATGCGGCCTGGCCAGCCCTCGACAGGTTAGGACTCACCGCCGGCGCCTCTCCGATGCGTCTGGGGTTTACCACAGACCTGGAGGAGGCCGTCAAGAGTGCCGATCTAATCCAAGAGAACGGACCGGAGCGGATTGACTTCAAGAAGAAGCTCTACGCTGAACTCGACGCGCTTCTGCCGTCGGATGTGATCATTGCCTCGAGTTCATCGGGTCTGACGATGAGTGAGATCCAGTCCGGCGCACCGTTTCACCCCGAACGTTGCGTCATTGCGCATCCGTTTAATCCCCCACACCTGATTCCACTTGTTGAAATCGTCGGGGGAGCTAAGACGTCCGAGGAGACGATCCGGCGCGCTTCGGAATTCTACACGGCTCTGGGCAAGCGAACGGTCCGTCTTCACAAGGAAGTGCCGGGTCATGTCGCGAACCGACTGCAGGCTGCCTTGGCCCGCGAAGTCTACCATTTGGTGGGCGAAGGCGTCGTCAGCGTCGCCGACGTCGACACTGCGCTCAGTTGGGGACCAGGACTACGGTGGGGCATCATGGGCCAAGTGCTGCTCAACCACCTTGGGGGCGGCCAAGGCGGCATGGAGCATTTCCTGCAGCAATTCACTGGACCAATGACCGCCTGGTGGAAGGTCCTAGGCTCGCCAGAACTGACGCCGGAACTCCAGCAGAAGCTAATAGAGGGCGTTCATGCGGAGGTGGGCTCGCGGTCGATCGATGACCTGGCGGCGGAGCGAGACGAGGTCTTGCTCGGGCTTCTGGAATTGCGAAGCAAGGCGGACGAGGAAACGGCGCAGTCAAAAAGCGGTCGGGTCGCCTAGGGCGCGTTTAAGCCTGGAGAGCGTGCCATCGTCGATGCCAATTCGCGGCGTGCTCGCCATCTGGCGCTGGCGCGCAACATATCCGAGGACGCCATGGCCGGAAGGCTCGCACAAGCCACCAAGTCCGCATATCAATATCCATTGCTCATCAAGCAGCTATGGCACTCGCCGCTCATGGAAGCGCCCGATCAGGAGATCGTATATCGTGACATAAGGCGCTTCACTTATCGCCAGTTGCGCGAACGCGTCGCGCGGCTGGCGTCCAGCCTCGACAGGCTCGGTGTTCGCGCCGGGGATATGGTCGGAGTTCTCGATTGGGACAGCAACCGATTTCTGGAGGCCTATTTTGCAGTTCCAATGATGGGGGCTGTCCTGCAGACGGCGAACGTCCGCCTGCCGCCGGAACAGATCGCTTATACGATCAATCATGCGGGCACGTCGGTCCTGCTCGTCAACGACGATTTCGTTTCCATCCTCGAAGGCATCAGACAGCAACTTCCTAACGTAAAGACGCTGATCGTGATGACGGATCGGGCGGCGCCCCAAACCGGCGGGCTTACATTCGACGGCGAGTATGAGAGCTTGTTGCTCGACGCTTCGCCGGACTACACCTTCCCGGACTTTGACGAGAACACTCTCGCCACTACCCTTTATACGAGCGGGACAACTGGTTCGCCGAAAGGTGTATACTTCAGCCATCGGCAGTTGGTTCTCCATTCTCTGGCCGAAATGGCTTTCCTGGGGGCCGCTGCGAGACAGGGCCGGTTCTGCCGCGACGATGTATATATGCCTATCACCCCAATGTTCCACGCGCATGCTTGGGGGTTTCCTTGGACAGCGACACTCTCTGGCGTCAAGCAGGTATACCCGGGACGCTACGATCCCGCCTTGCTCCTAAAACTCATCAAAACCGAAGGCGTGACGTTCACACACGGCGTGCCGACAATCCTCCAAATGCTGCTTGGCGCGGCCATGAATGCAAACACCGATCTGGCTGGTTTGAAGATGGTGATCGGAGGTTCCGAACTGTCGAAGGCACTTGCCAAACAGGCCCTTGCGCTTGGGGTCGACGTCTATGCGGGTTACGGGATGTCGGAGAGCGCTCCGCTGCTTTGCATGTCCCAGGTGAGATCCGCGGACCTTACCGGCGATTTCGAGAAGGAGGTCGATATCCGGATCAGTGCCGGGATGCCTGCACCGTTGGTCGATATCCGCCTGGTCGACATGGACATGAATGCACTACCTCACGACGGGAAAGCCACTGGGGAAATCGTCGTGCGTACGCCGTGGCTAACTCAGGGGTATGTCGAAAACGCTGAAGCGTCCGAGCAGTTGTGGGCTGGCGGCTATCTGCACACCGGCGATATCGGGGTTATAGAGCCGAGCGGGTACGTTCGGGTCATTGACCGGATTAAAGACGTCATAAAGACGGGCGGCGAGTGGATCTCATCGCTCCAGATCGAAGATCTCATTTGCCAGTGTAAGGGTGTGTTGGAAGCCGCTGTGATCGGCGTCAAAGACGCTAAATGGGGTGAACGACCGTTGGCACTTGTGATCAGGGATGCTGACACGGGTGCCGATCTCTCCGAGCCGCAGATAAAGGCGCACCTGAAAGCCTTCGCCGATGTCGGAGTTATTTCGAAATACGGGATACCCGACAAGGTCCTTTTCGTTGAGGAACTCGCTAAAACAAGCGTGGGCAAATTCAATAAGAAGGAACTCAGAAAAAAATACGGCAATTCCTAAGCGATTCTGCGGGCAAGGTTTGGGGTTTTTGCAGAAAGCCATTGGTACCAGCGACAGGAATTTTGCCAAGCTCCGGGTGGGGCTGATGCCTGCGGACAAATGAATTTACCGCAAAGGAATCGGCATTACCGGCGGCGAACCCCCGTGCCCTTTTGGGGGTTGCCGCACCGATTAACACTTCAGAACACTACTTAACGCGCCAAGCGAGGCTTTTCGGGCCATTCTCCTATGCATCCGACTTCGAGTAATGAGATCGAGGGTTCGCTATGGAGCAGCCATACAGCGACGCCGCAGGTCGTCTGTCTCTGGCCGAACTCGAATTTGGTTCGCTGGCAAACAGCCTTGCACTGCTCCTAGAAACGGCCCGACGCGAGTTCGACCGCGACCAGGAGGCGGCAAAGACATCGCTTGCGACAGCATCACAGATCCTTCAGTCCGAGATCGAGCGCCGCTCAGCCCCCAAAGGCTCCCACGCAGGTGGATTGACAGGTTGGCAGATTTCACGTGTCCGAGCCTTCATTAGTCTGAACTTACACCGGCCCATTCGCGCAAGCGACCTCAGTGCCGTTGCGCGGCGAAGCACCGCGCACTTCTCACGCTCGTTCAAACAAGCTTTTGGAGAGCCACCGCATGCCTACATTGTGAAGCGACGGCTCGAGGGCGCATGTCATCTGATGCTGACCAGCCCCGCATCGTTGAGCGAGATCGCGTTGAGCGTTGGGTTTTCTGACCACGCCCATTTATGCAAGCTTTTCAGGGAGGCATTTGGCCAAAGCCCATCGAAATGGCGGCGCGAGCGCGATCTATGCCGCAGCTCGGGCAAATACGCATTGGAGGATCTGCTTCCCCCAGATGGTGAGTTTCCTGAATAGCTGTCTTGCAATAGCCGCACACCCGACCAAGATTGAAGCGAATATGAGGAGCTCTCTTCGACCCTCACATTACGCCCACGATGCGAGCAGTTTGCAAATCAGGCATGTTTATCGCGGCTATTCTCTTGCATTGGCTCCGCCGGGTGCCCGCGAAATGATATGCACGTGATGCTCAGTGTGTACGGTCCAGGCTTTTTTGGTACAAATCGGGCCAAAAATTACATGAATGGGCGTCTTTCCTCGCTCGGATTGGTGCGCCTGTCCTAATGTGCCGCTGAGCCTGTCCAGATGCGAGCGACTCAAAAGGAAGGGACTAGTTTGGGTGGCTCGCGCAGCGCCGCTCGCTCGATGAATTGGCGCTACCGCAAATGAGGCCATTCGCAATGTGCAATGTCTAGTCAATGCATGGACCGCATATTCCGCCGGCGTCTGAGGTCGTCTCCATTGGTGCATTCCGGCTCTTCCCATCACAACGTCGCCTGACGAAGGATGGCGAGACGATCAAGTTAGGCAGTCGCGCCCTCGATATTCTGATTGTACTCGCCGACAGGGCTGGTGAGGTGGTCAGTCAGAAGGAAATAATCGCCAAGGTATGGCCTAACGTCTTTGTAGAGGACGTCAGCCTTCGCGTGCACATTGCCGCCCTGCGTAAAACGCTCAACTGTGACGGTACGCGTTATCTAAGGAACGCGCGGGGCCGAGGCTATAGCCTCGTCGCGCCGACCTCCCGAACCATGACCGAGGAAAGGGCGGAATTCTCAATCGAACCAGTGTATTACCTGCCCTCCCCGCTGACGGCGATGGTGGGAAGAGACGAAGATGTGAAAGAGATATGCGAGAAGCTGCTTTCAAAGAAATTTGTCACGGTCGTTGGGGCTGGGGGCGTAGGCAAGACTATCGCGGCACTGTCCGTCGCCCACCTGCTTCTAGAAGAGTTTCTTGGAGCAATTTGCTTTGTTGAACTCAGTGCGATTGGCTCACCGCAAGTCGTGGCTACAACGATCACATCAGCCTTCCGCCTGTCAATTCGATCTGAAGATCCGATTCCCGAACTCATCGCACACCTTCGCGATAAGCGCGTCCTACTTATTCTCGACAACTGCGAACACCTGATCGAGACGGCCGCGGTTATCGCAGAGCGCCTCGTCGCGGGAACACCGCATCTCCACATTCTCGCAACCAGCCGCGAGGCGTTACGAGCTGAAGGGGAACAAGTTCATCTGTTGCATCCGCTGGTCAGCCCGCCGGCGAATGGAGCGCTTACGGCAACCCAAGTACTTGCATACCCAGCTGCACGATTATTTTGTGATCGCGTTGGGACGGCGGGTTTCGGTGATGCACTCACCGATGAGGATGCGCGAATAGTCGGAGGAATGTGTCGTGAGCTCGGAGGTATCGCACTAGCTATTGAACTCGCTGCTGCCCGCGTCGCGGTCTACGGCATTCGCAATACGGCGTCGCTGCTCAGCAGTCAGGTTGCGCTGCACTGGTCTGGACGCCGAACAGCGCCGGCTCGCCAGCAAACCATCAATGCGATGCTTGACTGGAGTCACAATCTACTGTCGGAAGCCGAGCGTATGGTCTTGCGGCAACTGTCGACTTTTGCCGGCAGCTTTACTCTGGAAGCCGCAAAACGGGTGGTCCAAAGCGATCTTGGGACCGAACAGGTCGTCGCGGCAGTCGGGGGTCTGTGCGAAAAGTTCCTGGTCTCCGCATACTCTTCAGGGCCTATTGTCCGCTATCGTCTACTGGACATCACGCGTACCTATGCGGCCTCGAAGCTGCTGCTGCAGGTCGATGAAATGCACGCTTTGCAGGAGCGACATGCGATCTACTATCGAGATCTGTTGGCAGAAAACGCTAGCGGTGATCGATCCCCCCGCGCACTGGCTACGGAAATAGATAACATTCGAACGGCGCTTCATTGGTCGTTTGGCCCTAAGGGCGATCCCGACTTGGGAGTTCAGTTGGCGCGGGCATCGGCAACGACCTGGCTCGGCTTGGGACTTTTGACCGAATGCTATGACTGGATGAAGATAGCATCCGACGCGCTGAACAATACCCGCGCGTCGCAGTCGGAGCAGTTGGAAATCTATATGCCGCTCGCGATAACATTGCTGTTCATCGGGCGCGAGATAGCCGAGTTCGAACCCATTTGGAACAAAGTCTTCAGCCTCGCCGTCAGTCTTGGCGACACGAAAAGCCAGATGGAATGGAGCCGCGCATTATGGGCACGCCTGATTCGCGTGCCGCGCTATGCGGCGTCGCTTCTTGCAGCGGAGAAATGCCTCAACATAGCCCGGGGCACCGAAGCCCCCGGTGCGGTCGGCCATGCAGAATGGATGGTGGGGCAATCGAAATTATTCCTAGGACGACTTGAAGAGGCAATTGGGCATTTCGGACGATTCATCGATGCGGATACAGAGCCGTCGAAACTGATAATGTTGAAGGACACTAGTTACGACCGGAGACTGGATAGCCTAGGCTGTAGCTCATGCCTGTTATGGCTGACCGGATTCCCTGAACAAGCCCTCCGGACCAGCCGCGAAGCAGTATCTACGGCTGAGTCATTCGAATTTCCACTGCCGTTTGCGGTCGCCATGATGTGGTGCGGTTTTAGCCAGTACTTCATCGGATCGGACATCGAAAAGATCGAAGCTGATATGGTAGCACTCGTTGAACACTCCGAGTTACATGGAATCCCTCAGTGTCAAGGATTTGGGCTTTCCATCCTCGGCCTTTGCCAGACCCGTCGCGGTCGTTTCCACGAAGGGCGCAGGATTGTAGAGGAGGGCTTGCGGCTTCAGGAGGCATCGCACTACCGCGTCTTCCACCCGATCATTAGGACTGAGCTCGCTGAGGCGGCTGTTAGAGAGGGGCGAATTGCAGATGCTGAATGGTTCCTTCGACAGAACGACGGAGACGACATCAATGACCCCGAGCACTGGTGCACCGCCGAAATTCTTCGCGTCAAGGGCGTGGTAGCGGAGGCGTCCGGAGACTGGAACGCTGGGGCCGATCTCTACCAGCGCGCGGGCGCTCTTGCGCATCGTCAAGGCGCGCTCTCTTGGGAGCTTCGCTCTACGATTAGTTTCGGGAAGTCCAGCGTCATTCATCGGCGAGAGAGAGAGGCAGTGAACGCGCTTGAAGTGGTGTATGGGCGCTTCACAGAAGGCTTCGGCACACCGGACATGCTAAAGGCGAAACGCCTGCTCGACGAGCTAAGGATGACGAGCAGCAACTATATCGTTTCGAGGGCGTGAGAGCGGCCGCTGTTTGGAAAGCTGCATTGTTTGCTTCTTTGCTTCCGGTTTTTGCGTCGAACGGCCAGACGAGCTAGAGGACGCTGTACGCGCAGCGCTGCGTTATCGTGCACCCGCACTTACCGACGTGGTCACGGCGAGACAGGAATTGTTTATGCCTCCCACTGTTAATATCCAGGAAGTCAGGGGGTTCGGCACCTTTATGGCGAAGACGGTTCTGGATGGACGGCTCGGCGAGCTCATCGGCCTCGCCGTGGTCCGCGTTCGTATTAGAGCGGCTCACAACCTGCTCAGCAGCGAAGCGCCGGTTTCAACGTCAACTCAAAGAATCGCCTAAAAGCAGTAGCTGTCGAACTGCCATGACGACCAACCGCTCTTCTCCCCCTGAAGCGCTAGCTCCCGAGGCTGGTTTCATGCCGTCAGTGATCTCGGGCATTGACAGTAGGTGGCGTGGCTACCTGCCGCAGAGCGGCATGTGGCAAAGCTGAGCAACCATGAACGTGTCAATCAATGATTGCTTTGCGCCAACTCCCGGGGCTCTGACCCACGCGACGTGTAAACACACGAGAGAAGTGGCTTTGATCCGCGAAGCCGCACGCACGTGCAATCTCCAACAGCGATCCCTCCCGCTTCCGAAGCATTTCTTTCGCGGCTTCTACCCGTGCGTGAAGTAGCCATGCATGCGGAGCCAAGCCGGTGGATCTGCGGAATGCCCGAGAGAAATGGCTTTCGGACAGTCCGCATGCACTGGCAATGTCGCGCAGTGACACCGAGCCGGCGAGATCGCTGTTGATCATGTCCTTTGAAAGTCGCTCCTGCCATGCAGCGAGCCCCCCCCTAAGCGGCTTGATCAGGGTCTGCATTCCACCGTAAGTTTGCGCGGTGTGAATTGCAAAGGCGAGCATGACATGATCAATGAACAATTGGTTCACCTGTTCAGGCGCTCTAAGTGCCGGCAGCAGCGCCAAGCTAAGGTGCCTAACCGTCTCATCTAACAGGCCAACCCCAGGCTTGTACCGAAGCTCGTCAATGCGCGGCACATTGGCTTGGTCTGCCAGCGCATTGAGAGCCACTGATGGTAGATAAAACAAAAGACTATGGAACGGCTTGTCGACCATCTGCGACGGTTCCCGCCTCAGATCATGAACCGTGGTCATGCCTTCCCGCAGAGAGTATGACGAAACCTCCCGGCCCCCCTCCCAATAGGAGTTGTTGGGTAGGTCACTTAGCATAAAGGCGATCATAAAGGCGTCGATCCGCGGTAGTGGGTCAGACAATCGCCCAATCGGTCGAACCACTTGAATTTCGGTTAGACCGATTTCCGCTCGCGGCAACGACCTTGTTAGGATGGCCGGCGCCTCTTCGACTCCAATTCTCTCCCCAAGCGTCCGACCATAGACGCCTGCCGGAGGGAGCGGGGATCGAGGACCGGCCATAACGATGTCTCACAGTCACGCGGGCGCTAAACCGAGCAGCGTGGTGGCAAAGCCCTATCCAGTTTTCGAAAGCGATAGGCCGCGGACCGATGCGCGTTTCCCGAACGCCCCCATCGATAGGTACTTAACGAAGCCAACGTCTTTACCGATTTTATCATTTTTGGCCGAAGGGATCAGTTTTTTCCATTTCGGCTGCGCCGCAAGCGATTCTTTGATATCTTTGCGCCGTTTCGGTTCAGGTTACGGGGTCTCCCACATGAGCCATCCGATCGATGTCTTGCACGATTCGCCCAACAGATCGGGTGCCTTTGGGGAAAATCTCGCCAGTCATTTCCATCTACAGGAAAGCGATCAAGTCTCTGTTGAGTGGCCGGGGGGAAATCCTTTCGCCGTCACCCGCCTGCAATCCAGCACCGGCACCCCAGATCGCACGACGCGCGTTCCCAGCGAAGCTGCGCTCCTTATCTCGGTTGCAATCCTTCCGGTCCCCTTGAGGGCCTACGAGCTATGGATCGACGGAAAGGCGATTGACGTCCCCTTTATTCCGTCGCTCCGGACCATCGTAATGGACCTTCAGTCGGACCCGGTCGCCTGGGTTGGTGCCGGCTTTGATTATGTGCATTACCACGTCCCAAGAGAGGGGCTCGACGAGATAGCCAGAGATCATGGAATAGAACCCTTGGGCTCGTATAAGTTCGCAATGTGCGAGCACGATATCGTGCTCGCACAGTTGACGCGCCACGTGCTTCCCTTTGTTGAGTCGCAGGATTGGAACCTCTCTCTTGCGCTGGATCAGTTCAGCCTTGTCCTTGGTGCGCACGTGCTCCGAACCTATGGAGGCCTTCCACCTTTGAGGGTGAGAAAGGGTGGCGGGCTGGCACCTTGGCAAGCGAGGCGTGCCGCCGAACTGATTGCGGCGCGACTTAACGGGAATCTTCATTTGTCCGAATTGGCGCGCGAGTGTGGACTGTCAGTGAGTCACTTTACCCGTGCCTTCCGAAAAAGCTTCAACCGGTCACCTTATCGCTGGCTACTCGAACGTCGGATCGATCATGCGAAGGCGCTGATGATGATGAGCGCCAGCCCGATAGTGGATGTTGCGATACAATCCGGCTTTTCTGATCAAGCGTCCTTTACCCGAGCATTTGTTCGAGTTGTTGGTGATAGCCCTGCCCGGTGGAGGCGTGCTGTCACTTCGAGAGGGTGACAGGCCGACCATCGCATCCAACAAGCGTGCCCGGTGGCCAATATTTGGTCGACTATGAATTCTGCGGGCGATGCTCGAGAGAGGACGATTTTGCTGACCTGTTCGATACGTCGCAACAGCTTGGCGTCAGGTCACCAATAGGCTGTCGCGCAAGAATGGGCCGCGAATTTCGCCTGAACCCCGGGCAATCAGGTGTGTATCGAGCATTCGCGCATGTGGCTCAGGGCTCCCGCCTTTCATGCGTTTCAAAAGGATACAGGCCGCAGTTCGACCCATCAGTGCAGGATTCTGCGCGATGACTGTGAGACCCGGTTCAATAAGATCCGCGCCGTCGAAACCGTCAAAGCCGACAACGGCCACATTCGGTCCCTTACCGAGGGAGCGGAGTGCGCGAATTGCGGGCGCGCAAAGGGCGTTCTGCGCTACGAAGAGCGCAGTCATGGTGGAATCGCGCGACAGGAGGTCTTCCGTGGCTCTTTGCGCGGCCGAAGCATCGGCGAAACCCTTACAGACGATGGAAGCGTCCATGTCGATATTTGCGGCGGCCAGCGCGTCTTCATAGCCTTCGAAGCGCAATTGTGATGAGGAGACCATAGGCCGATCGCCAATAAAGCCGATGCGGCGGTGACCAAAACGGATCAGATGATCGACCCCACTTCTCGCGCCTCTTCGGTTATCCGAAACGACGAAGTCGACATTGAGGAAAGCCGGTGGCCTGTCGATGAAAACTATATGCGTTCCTGCTTCGATTTCGGATTTGAGATAGGCTTGGTCATGGCTCGCCGGCATGATCACCAGGCCGTCGACGCGACGCCTCGAGAAGGCGTGAACAGCCGCCCATTCTCGCTCCGCTTCTTCGTCGGTCGAGGCGAGCAGGACAGCCACTCCGGCTTCGCGAAACACATCCTCTACCGCCCGGTGCACGGCAGCCGAGAATGGGTTGGATATATCAACCAGAATAACGCCGACAGCAAAGGAGTTGGCTCCCGCACGTAATTGGCTTGCGGCCAAATTGTGCCGGTAGTTGAGGCGGTGAACGGCCTCGTTGACCTTCTTCGCGATCGCGTCAGATATGTATTTTTCGCCATTGATAACTCGCGACACCGTCTTGATGCTAACGCCCGCTAACGCTGCCACGTCACGCATCGTGGCTCGCTGCAGAGGTTTCGCAACCCCGGTCTCTCCTGTTTTGCCGGTTAGCCTTGGAAATTTGCTCGATTTCACCGGTTCGATGTCCCGTTGAGCAGTCCGCGTAGCCAGGGCGATGGCCGCTTCACGGTTAGACACCGTCTGATCGTCGCCGGTTAGAATAACGATTAAGCTGGGGCTTTGTTCATTCTCAACGGTTTGACACCTTCTCTATGAACTCGCATCATGTGCGGATTGTCCTCGACGAAGCCATCAACAGTCTGCGGGGTTAGCAAAATGGAGCCCGTATCAATGCGAGCTCTTACTTTTTCGCCGCATGCGGCGTTCACTGCAGTGTCCACCGCAGTATAGCCCATCTTGTACAACCGTTGGGCTACAATGGCGGCCACCTTGCCCTGCTTCATCAGAGCAATGGCGTCACCAGCGCCGTCAAAGCCCACTAATACTATCCGCTCCCCGGATTTCCGCTCAGAAAGCACCGAAGCTGCCGCAACCGTGGCCCCATCCCAGGCGTTCGCGATTGCGACGATGTCCGAATTCGACGACAGTACGGCACGCAGGCCTTGCTGCGCTTGACCGGCGCTCCAATCAGTCTGCACCTCTACGATGTCGACGTGGGGGTAGCAAATCGTCATTGTGTCAACGAAGCCGTTGCGACGGTCGCGGCCAGTGGAATAGACTTGCGACCCGTTGATCAGGACAACCTTTCCCCTAGCGCCTATGAGGTCAGCGACTGCCTTGGCTTGAATGCTCGCCGCCTCGTAGTTGTTCGTGGCGACAAAGGAGGCCAACTCTCCGCCGTCGATGCTCGAGTCGAGATTGACCACCGGGATTTTTGCCGCGTTCGCTTCTTTGACGACCATCACAAGGGCAGAACTGTTGACCGGCGCGATTACCAAAGCCTGGACTCCAGCGGCTATTTGATCCTGTGTTACCGAGACCTGCCCGGCGACGTCGCCCCCCTGCGATGGGCCGTATGTGCGCAGTTCGACACCACGTTGCATCGCAGCGTCCTTTGCCCCCTGCCCGATCACAATCCAGCCTTGGTTAGCGACTGAAGGATTGATGTAGCTAATAATGATGCGCTTATGGGAGGAGGCGTGGCGGGTGAGTGAAGGCATGGAGAGGCCTGCCAGCAGCGAGTATCCGACGATGCCACGCGCCCCCTTCGCCCCCGACCCCTTTGTTAGCTCTTTCATCATCGCAGGCTCCTGCAACTGCTGATCTCTTTTAGCCGAACAGTGGTTGGACGGCGTTAAAGAGCGTAAGTAGCAATTCAAAGCCGCAGCGCGGAACGATCAAAAGAACGACGCTCCTCGGCACCGCGAGCAAGAGGCTCACTGCACATTTAGCAGCCTTGCCGCCGCTCTTTGGCGGCTATTTCGATCGTAGGGATCGACGCTTTTTTATGTCAACGTAAACATAACGCCAATTTCGCTAGCTGGCCACACGCATCCCGCGCAAAAGCAGAGGAATCGCAAGATGGTTGACAACGTAGGACACAAATTCACTGCTTTGATACGTCATCGTGCGACCTAGCATCGGCGTATCAACGGCAGGGTTTCATCTGTAACCCTAGTTGCTGGTTCTGGGGAACTGCTCGGCAATCGGTGAACACTGGATTGCCGCAGCAGCGGACAAACGGCTCCCAAGCTCGGCCTCGAGAAGCTTTCTGAGCTGAATAGGAACGTTTCGGTTCCTTGGTCCCGGCGCAGTCAGCAGGCATCCTGCGGTAGAACCGTCCACCTTGCCTTCTCATCTGCGAATTGATGCACCCAGTTCCAGCTTGGTCATCCATCCGCATCAAGTGCAATGAACGATCCAAGCACAATTTGGACAATCGTGCGCAAATGCCAAGCGGCGCCCGTATCTAGGCTTTACGGTGATGACCTCAGATTTTCTAATACTTCAGAACACGACCAGAGCCCGGGTTTGTCGGCCATCATGGAATTTCGATCAAATCTCACAGTCACGGTGCGCGTCAATGGCCAAAGCCGACAGGTGCAGCTGGATTCCCGCACGACCTTGCTTGATCTACTACGCGAGAAGCTGGAACTCACGGGCACGAAGAAGGGTTGCAACTTCGGTGAGTGCGGCGCCTGCACCGTGCATTTGAACGGGCAGCGCGTGAACGGCTGCATGGTTCTGGCCGCTTCCATCGAAGGTGCAGAAGTTACCACGATAGAGGGGCTTGCCGGAAACGGCGAGTTGCACCCGGTCCAGCAGGCTTTCATCGACCATGACGCGTTCCAGTGCGGCTTCTGCACGCCTGGCCAGGTGATGTCAGCCGTCGCGCTCATCAAGGAAGGGCACGCGCGTTCGCCCGCTGAGATCCGCGAGTGGATGAGCGGAAATCTCTGCCGCTGCGCGTCCTATCCACAAATTGCCGCCGCCGTGGCAGCGGCCGCGTCGCAGCAGGGGGATCGCTGATGCAGGCGTTCGCCTACGGCAAAGCGTCCGACATTGTCGAAGCACTGGCGGAGGCAAGCGCGCCTGACACCGTTTTTCTGGCAGGCGGTACCGAACTTCTGAATTGGCTTCGGCTCGGTATTGTGAAGCCCGCCCGCGTAATCGATATTGGGCGGCTCGAAGGCCTCACCGGCGTCTCTCGCCTGCCGGACGGCGGACTGCACATCGGTGCTTTGACACGGCTCAACGATGTCGCGCTAGACGACGATGTCGCGCGCGACTATCCGGTGCTTTCCGAGGCAATCTTGCAGTCGGCATCGGCGCAACTGCGCAACCTGGCGACAGTCGGTGGAAATCCTCTACAGAAGACCCGCTGCGGCTATTTCCGTTCAGAGGCAATACTACCTTGTAACAAGCGCTGGCCCGGCTCTGGTTGTTCCGCCCTGCACGGCTTCAATGACAAACACGCGATCTTCGGCTGGAGCCAGGCCTGTGTCGCCACCCAACCATCGGATCCGGCCAATGCGCTGGCGGCCCTCGATGCCGTCTATGTCACCGATCACAGAGATGGTAGTCGACGCATCAAAGCCGAAGATCTGCACAGGCTTCCGGGAGAGACGCCGCATATCGAGAACACGCTGAGAGACGGAGAGTTGATTGTCGGCATTGAACTGCCAGGGCCCGCGCCTCACTCGGCATATCTCAAGCTTCGCGAGCGCCAGTCTTATGAATATGCTGTCGTATCGGCAGCGGTCGCCCTCGACCTGCAGGGTGATAGCATTCGCCGCGCCAGCATCGCGCTCGGCGGGGTTGCCCATAAACCCTGGCGGCTCGTCGAAGCGGAACTTGCGCTAGCAGGAATTGTCCTCGGCGACGCTCCGGCAATCCGCAAGGCCCTTGATACGTCGTTCGCAACGGCCAGGCCGCTGACGCACAACGCTTACAAGGTTCCGCTCGCCAAGAACGCCGCCGAGCGAGCCATACGGCTCGCTGCAGCAAGGGGCTCGTGATGGGTATCGGAGAGCCACTCGCGCGGATCGACGGACCGCTGAAGGTAACCGGATCGGCGAGCTACACCGCCGATTTGCGCGCGCCGAACATGCTTCACGCGGTATTTGTCACAGCTCCGCTTCCCGCTGGAAAGGTAATCGCGATCGACAGTAGCGACGCACTCGCGGAGCCGGGTGTCTTTAGTGTGCTGACTCACCACGACATGCCACAGTCCAAGACTGCAATCGCAGGTCCGCCCTTCGCGCACAGCTTTCTTCCCTTGCAGGACGAGGAAATACGCCATGAGGGCCAGCCGATCGCCATCGTTCTGGGCGAGACGCTCGAAGCCGCCGCAGCTGGCGCCGAAAAGGTCAATGTCAGCATTGCGCCGGCGATCGCCAGGATTCCGGTGGCTCCGCTCTGGTCCAACGTCGACAGGATAGCGCTGCCTCCCAAGAATACTGGATATTTCTACCTCGAGCCCGAATTCGCCAAGGGCGAGGCGGATAGGACTCTCGCGCTCGCGACGCAGCACGTCGAAGCGGTCTATTCGCAGCCCCCGCGGCATCACAATCCCATGGAGCCATCGGCGGTCCTTGCGCAGTGGGAGGGGGATGCCCTCACGCTGTATGCTTCGACCCAGCATGTCTATGCCTTGCGAATGGGGTTGGCCGCACTCTTTGGCATTCCGTCCGAGCGCGTGCGCGTCATCTCCAAGCATACGGGCGGCGCTTTCGGAGTGAAAGGCCTGCTGTGGCCCCAGGAGGCTCTCGCTGCGCTTGCTGCCAAAATTGTCCAGCGTCCCGTTCGCGTCGTTCTCTCGCGGGCTGACATGTACTCGTTTCTTGGGTACCAGCCTCGCATCGTCCAGAAGGTAGGCGTCGGTTCCGATGACAAAGGCGTTCTGGCAGCCATTACCCACCACGTCGTCAATCTCACAACCGTGACCGACGATTTCATCGAATTTGCAACGGAAGCATCGAAGTCGCTCTATGCGACGCCCAGCATGCTGCTGAGCCAGCGAGCCGAGCGCGCGCATGTGGCGATGCCAACAGCTATGCGTGCTCCTGGCGAAGGTCCGGGCATGTGGGCCCTCGAATCGGCGATGGACGAGCTTGCGGTGAAACTCGGCATAGACCCGCTGGACTTGAGGCTCATCAACTACGCTGAGACCGAACCATCAACCGGGGCGCCCTGGTCTTCGAAGAAATTACGGGAAGCTTATGAGGAAGGCGCGCGCCTGTTCGGCTGGCGGGAGCGCGCAGGCTCGCCACGGCGCGATGGCGACTGGATCATCGGTCAGGGCATGGCGAGTTGTTTCATGGGCACATTCCGGTTTCCTTCGCGCGCCAGAATAGTCTTGCGCCGTGATGCCACGGCCGTGATCGAAACGGGAACCCAGGATATTGGCACCGGTATTCCGACGATCTTCCCTCAAATCGCTTCCGATGTGCTCGGACTTGCGGCAAGCAGGATCGAGTTGCGGTTGGGTGACACCGAGTTGCCGGAAGCCGGGCCGACCTACGGATCGTCATCGACGATGGGCGTGGGGGCGGCGGTGCTTGCGGCGGCGCAGGAGGTTCGCGACAGACTGGCCCGTCTCGCAAATCTGCCGCCTGACGAAGCGACGATGCTCGACGGCCGCATCGGCCGAATCGGCGCGACCGAAACGCAGTCTGTCGGCGAGGTCATGCAGCGAGCCGGAGAAACTGAGATTGCCGGCCTGGGAATCTTCGATCCAACGCAGCATGGCACGGGCTATGCCATGCGGACGTTTGGAGCGGTCTTTGTGGAAGTGGGTGTTGATCCCGCGCTCGGGCTGCTGCGGCTGCGTCGTGCCGTGGGCAGCTACAGCGTCGGGCGGATCGTCAATCCACGCACGGCCAGATCCCAATTGCTTGGCGGTATCGTTTGGGGCTGGGGGATGGCAGCGATGGAGCAGAGCGCGTTCGAGCCCACGCTCGGACGGTTCCTTTCGAAAAACCTCGCCGGTGTCGCAATCCCGGTGAACGCCGACATTCCCTCCGAGATCACGGTGCACTTCGTCGACGAGATCGATGAAAAGGCGGGGCCAATTGGTGGCAAGGGGATCGGAGAACTCGGTGCGACTGGTGTCGCCGCGGCGGTCGCGAATGCGGTTTTTCACGCAACCGGCAAGCGTATTCGCGACCTGCCGATCACGCCGGATAAGCTCATTGGCTAGATTGCGCGAAGGAGCCGCACGTTTCAAAGAGCGGCTTGTAGCCCATCAACCAGAACCTCGCGCGACGTGAAGTCCTTCCCGTTTGAAGGCAAACCGATTCCGGCCTATCCTCTCCGACCGAGGAAACTTTGCACCGAGACGGTCGATGGGAGCAAATCCAGATACGCTGGCTGCAAGTAGTGTTTACGGTCGAAACCTTGGCCATAAGTTCGGCGCCGAGGACGCCCCTTTCATCCTGACCCGATCCCTGAAGAGCACGGACATCGCGATCACCGAACTCTATGTGGACCGGCCCCTCGGACGGTTGTGCGACCCGATTCCACGCGTTGACGCCTACATGATATGTCTGATGCTTCGTGATCTCCCCAACAATTTGTACTGGGAGGATGGGCGACAGGTTTCAGCAAATTCGCTGAAGGCGGGTCAAATCACGCTCCACGATCTGAAGCGCGAACCACTCGCTGTAATGGACAAACCCATTCATTCGCTCCTTTTCTACTTGCCTTGCGCGGCTCTTGGCGCTTTGGCCGATGAGGTCAACGTCCCGCGAATAAGTGAACTGCGTTATGAGCCTGGCGAGGGCATATTCGACAAAACAGTCGAGCACATCGGCCTCACGCTTCTACCCGCGCTTCAGACTCCCGAATGCACCAATCGACTCTTTACAGACCATCTGACACTGGCGCTCGCAGCCCACACCGCGCAGAGCTACGGCGGAATGCAGGCGGTTTCGCGACCGCTGAAGGGCGGGCTTGCCCCATGGCAGGAAAAACGGTCGAAAGAAATGATTTCTGGCGATCTCACCGGCGCGACGCCGCTACGCGAGATTGCCGCGGCTTGCGGCCTATCGGTCAGCCACTTCTCGCGGGCATTTCGTCGATCAACCGGCCTGGCTCCGCATACTTGGTTGCTTGAGGCTCGTGTCGAAGCGGCCAAGGCCATGATGCGCAGGCGGGATGCGGCTCTGCCGACGATAGCGCGCGCTTGCGGCTTTGCGGACCAAAGCCACCTTTGTCGCGTTTTCACGCGCCGCGTCGGTTCGAGCCCTGGAGTTTGGCGCAAGGTAGTTCTTGGCTAGACGCGGCGTAGCCCCGCAAAACACCTCCGTGCTTCAATCGGATGCATTGGGCGTCTACAACTCAACTACTCAGCCAACCCGCCCTGGTGGTTTGCCACCGCATCGACCACGACGGCGAAAAGGCGATCCACCTCTTGATCGATCTCACGAGGCGAAATCCCCGCGTTCGCCAAATCTGATATGGCCTGTCGGCAAGATCGGTCATCAGACCACGGCCGGTCGCGGCGTTTACGGGGACGTTCTCCTTTATCCATTTATGCAGGTAGTTTAGCGCTGGAGTGCTCATCCAGCCCATAAGCTTGGCCCGGAGGTTAGATTCCGGCTGATTTCTGCACCGCTGCCTCGTCGAGTTCCGTCTCCAACTGGTCGCTCACCGACTTGCCGCCGGCGCCGCCAATTGCCTGACCATCAAAGCCCTGAAGCCAGGCTTCGGCGTACTCCTGCCAGAAGTCCCGAACTGCCGTTCCTTTGCCGTCCTTGCGTCCCTGCGCCGTACATCCAGGCGTAGCTGGTGCGCTCCTGATCCTTCTTTGCGACTGCCACGCTTCCCCCTGCTGTCGCTACCGGCCCAAGGGCTGCTTGGAGAGCGACAATAATTCCGCCTCATCTTTGATGCCGGCCATGTAATTGGCGATGATCCGTGAGGCTATGGCGTCGCGCTCACCTGCAGATTTGTTGTCCAGCAGCAAACGGTCGAAGACGCGACCAAGTAAGGCAAGTTCAGAAGCATCGAAGATACCGACCTCACTCGCCCTTCTTCGAATTGGCACCATCGTCCTCCCGGAAATCCTGGGGAAGAAGCATGCCGCAAATCCTTCTCGCCGCGCAAGTGCTTCAGGCTTGACGAAGTTTGGCATTGCCGCATATGCCGGGCGATGCTCTGGTTTTCACCTCCAGTCCCGGTCAAGTCGAAACAGATCGGCACGACCCACATGGTCAGCAATGTCGACGCGGCGGCTGAAGAGTTGCTGACATGGGACGGCCGTGGCCCGAAGTGGCGAGCCGCGGTCGAGGCGTGCCTTGCTGCCAAGGAAAGCACTGGCACAGCCGACGATGCGCGCAGGGCCTTCCTTGCCGCAGCTAAGGCCAACGGAATGCTTCGCGCCAGCAGCGTATAAAAAGCGCGCCAGGGCGGACCATAGATGCCGCCAATGGCCTACGGACTGGACTGTCCAGCCAAAGCGCCGCTTGACCGCTGCGGACGGTTGGCCGCTTCCATGATCTGCAAGGCTTCTTCTGTGGTAATGCCACACTTGCGGGCATAGTAGGCGGCTTCCGTTTGAATCTCGTCATCCAACGATAGTTCAGCAATCGCCTGTCTTGCTTTGTGCTTCGCCCTTTTGCCCATGCAGCGAATCGTATCACAAATCTGAACGACTATCACGCGGGACCGTGTTGCCGGTTTTCTCAGGCCAGCCGGCGACCAGGATCCAGATGCGCTTCGAAGATGGCAAGCTTGAGCCCATATGTCAGGCGCGTTTGCGTATTGCAGAAATCGCAACGAACACCTTGGAGCTCTTGATCCACGATCCTTTTCGGATCACCGCAACTTCACACCCAGGACAATGGAAAGTCAGATCGACACCGAGCAACTCGCGTGAAATCGCCATCATTTCGTCTCCGCCCACGCCGGCGAAGCAAGGCTGATGCCTAGCTTGTTCGATTCTGATACGCATATTGCGCCCTCGGCGATCGCCATACGTCACGCTGTAGCTGCGAGATGGTTTAGAAGCCTTCGGCCTGCGGCGGTGGCGCAGCGGCAGCAATGAGCGCCAGCAACTGGTTCAAGAGCCTCCTTGCCTTCCAGTTGCCGAAGGTCATAGCGTTCACATCCAGTCGAAGGCTGGTCAAATTGTTGCACTTGCCTGATCGGGCTAATCCGAAAGCGCGTTCGAGGGTCGCCTTATTGGGTTCCATTCGGCGGCATTTCTGCCCTTGCTGTGCCGTTTGGGTGGCGCAACACACGGGACATTGGGGGGCTGAACGGCGAGCTTACTTTTGGGAATGTATGGCTGAGGCTATAGCTCGCTCATGCAGACGACAGCGACATACGATTCGGCAGCGGGCACTTTCACCATCGTGAAGGACCGATGGCAGGGAACTTTTCCGATTTCGGATCTGCCGAGTTGGCTCGACTTCTACCGGCAGCAGCGGGAGCGCTATCCCGGGCAGTTCTACGACAGCGACGTACAGGTGCTGGAAGCGCTGGCGGCCGAACTCCGGCGGAGCACAGTTTGAGGCCCGTTGGTGGTCGTCGCGCGGGACAGCGGCGGAGACCTAGTGTTTCGGGGAAGCATCTCTTCTAAACGGTCGCAGCGCTGGGGGATTCGCCCCAACCATCATTTTTGGCCGGGACGATCAGCGTAGCCTAGGTATGGACAAATCTCGTTACGAATAATCGGTCTGACCAACGACGCAAGCGCATTGGCGCCAGGTGTCGCTGCGCCCTCCTGTTGGCCGGTGTACCGAAGCGGCTCGTCTTGCTCACAGTTGTCGCAGACAGGGGAACGGCCGGAGACCGCCGGCCGAATGAAACGCTGACACCCAGCCCGCGCCTATCAGCCGAATTTGCGGGCTCCCGACAATGCGATCGTGGCCGAGTGTCCGGACACCGCAATCTCGGTGCCGAATGCTCGCGAACGGATCGCGAAGCCGGCCAGGATATCGCGTGCCATGCTTTCAGGGGCGGCGACGGGAACCAGTCTATTCGTTGCCGAACCAGCCTGACCGTCGCCGCCGATCACGACCGGCAAAAGGTCGATGGCGTGCAAACCTCCGCCCGCATCATAGCGGCAGGCGGCGACTATACTTTGCCATACCTCCGGCGGATCCCACTCGGTCTCGTCGGGATGGACGTGAAAGAGGAAATTCCCAAGGCCGTAGAAGATCGGCGCGCCTTTGTAGATCTCCACTGCCTGCAGCACGGGGGCGCCGTGGCTGACGAAGAGGTCAGCACCGGCGTCGACACATGTCCGGGCAAAGGCCTGCACCCAGAGCGGAACCTCCTGCCAGCCGGGTTCCCAATGGTGATGGTGCAGATAGGCGACGATGAAATCGCCCCTCGCCGAGGCCTGCCGGATCGCGGACAGATGGGTGGCGGCACTTTGCGGATCGACCTCGATCCTGCGGCCGAAGCCGGCTGCCTGGGCGAAGATAGTGCCGTAGAAATTGATCTCCGTGCCGCTCGCCACCGCCGGCGGATCCTCCGGCTGGGCGTAATTGGTCAGCTCGAGCTCGGAACTTCGCAGGTCGGCGCCAAGCCGTGCCAGTCGCCGGAAATGCCCGTCCGGAACGCACACCTTTCTCAGGGTATTCAGTCGGTTGACACCGGGACGCGCCGGGCGGAGCGGCGTGCGGTCCGCGGCATACATATTGGCCGGGCCGGGGCCGGCGTCGACCGCAAGCAGCGTGACCTTGCGGCCACCCAGTCGGCGGCGACCAGGTATCGCCGCGTCAGTCTCATCATTCCCGATTCCGGCATACAGGAAGCTACGCGCTTCAACTTCCTCCAGCGTCGAGAGGACGCCGCAGGGACCAAGATCGAAGGCATGATTGTTGGCCAGCGCGAGAGCGTTGAATCCGATCGCCTTCAACGCATCGAGCATTTCGGCCTTCGAGTAGCCAAAATACTTGCCCTTGGTTGGCCATCCCCCGTGCTTCCCCAGGATGGTCGACTCGAAGTTGGTGAAGACGACGTCGCCCTGCCGAAGAAAGCCGATGACCTCGGCGAACCGCTCGTCGTGGACATGACGGATGTCGTGGGTAATCAACGACTGGCCGGTAACGACCACGCAAAATGGATCTTCCATGGAAAACTCGCCTTGACGATTTGAGAGTTGGGCGCTGGCGGCCCGGCCAGCACTATATCGATGCCGGGGCCGGTGGGCGGGCTATTTCGCCAAGGTGGGCGATATGTCCATCTTGAACCACTTCAGGCTCAGCGCCTTCATCGTTCCGTCCCTCGTCGCCGCTTCGATTGCCGTGTTGAACTTGCCGAGCAGTTCGGCATCTTCCTTGCGCATGCCGGCACCCACCCCCGGCCCCCACAGGCCGCCGTTCAGCTCCGGCCCGAAGAAGACCGCGATCGAGCCGTCCGGCGTCTCCAGGAAATCCCGCCAGGTGAAATAGTCGGCCAGCCCGCCATCGACCCGGCCCGCGGCAAGGTCGAGCTTCAAATTGTCCAGACTGTCATAGCTTCGCAGCGTCACGATATCGCCGAAGAGATCCTTCAAGACAGCCTCGGAGTTGGATGAGCGCAGGACCCCGATTGCCTTGCCCCGGAGCGTCGACCTGAGGCGTTCGATGATCGCCTTCTCCCTGGTCCCGACCATCGAGAGGTTGAGTTTCTCCTTGATGTCGCCGGCGTCGAGCCCAATCTCCTTGCGCACGACGAACTGATTGAAGCCGGCGGCATAAGGAACCGAGAAGGCGATGGACTGCTTGCGCTTTTCCGTGATCGCCATGCCTGACATGATGACATCGTACTTGCCGACGAGCAGTGCGGGAATGATGCCATCCCAGTCCTGCGCGACGAAGGCGCATTTGATCTTGACGCGGCGGCACAGTTCGAGACCGACATCGATATCGTAGCCGTAAAGCTTGCCGTTCGCGTCGGTGCCGTCCCAGGGCGGTGACGCGCCTTCGGTGGCGATCGATATCGTACGCTCGATTTCGGCCCTGACGGGGCAAGCCGTCATCAGGGATGCTATGGAAACAGCAATAGCCAGGGGTATGCGCATAAGGCACCTCTTTGGTTGGTTTTGGATCTTCGGTGGAATGTGAGCCGCAAAGCCGCGGGGTTACGTCATGGGGGTCGTGATCTTGTGATCAGGCAAGGACGGGCTGATGCGCGCCTTGCGTCGCTGTTTTGGATTGCCTTCGCTCGAAAGCCGTCGTTCCAGGAACTGGGTCGCCTTCACGGCCAACGACGTGAGTGAAAGGTAGATCGCTCCGGCGACGATGAAGATTTCGTAGGGCGCGAATGTCGCCGACACCATCTGTCGGGCCATGCCGGTTATCTCGAGCAGCGTCACCGTGCTTGCGAGGGACGAGCCCTTGATCATGCCCACGACCTCGTTGCCATAGGCGGGAAGCGAGATCCTGAACGCGATCGGGAAGGTGACGAGACGGGCGATTTGCAGACGCTTCAAGCCCAGCGCCGAGGCCGCCTCCACGACTCCTCGCGGCACGGACTGGAGACCGCGACAGAGGATTTCCGTGGTGTGAGCGGCGCTGTTCAGCGAAAAGGTCAATAGGGCGCACCAGAACGGGTCGCGCAGGATGACCCAGAAGAGACTGGCGCGCACCGCCGGGATCTGGCTCAGTCCGTAATAGAGGAGGAAGAGCTGAACGAGCATGGGCGTGCCGCGAAAGACATAGGTGTAGGCGAGCACCGTGAGGGATTGACCGGGGCGGCCGAAGGCACGGACGAACGCCAGCGGGACGGAGACAAGAAATCCCGCCGCGAGCGATAAAGCCGTCAGAGTCACGGTGAGCAGCAGGCCTGAAGACAGCACCACCACCGCATCGAGCATCAAGCCGAGGTTCATGGGACGCTTCCCTATCGACCGAACGCGGGGAAGCGCCGCTCCGCCAAACGGATCGACAGCAGCGTGACCGTCGTCAGGGAGAGATAGAGAGCCGACGCCGAGAGGTAGAAGGTCAGCGGTGCGCGCAGCGACCCGGCGCCGACATAGGCAACACGCATGATGTCGGTGAGGCCGACGACCGAAACCAGCGCGGTGTCCTTGAACAGCGAAATCCACAGGTTGCCGTAGGCGGGCAGCGCCAGCCTCAGCATCTGCGGGCCAACGACGAACACCCAACGCTGCCATGCATTCAACCCAAGGGATTTCGCCGCCTCGGTCTGGCCCGCCGGCACTGCCGCGATCGCGCCCCGGAAGACCTCCGTCGCATAACCGCTGAAGACGACCGAGAGCGCGATGACCCCGGCCGTGAACGCATTCACCTCCACGTATCGGCCGGCGACCTTGCTGGCCAAGGTGGTTCCGCCGAAGTAGATGAGCAGGATAATCAGAAGTTCTGGAACGCCACGGACCATCGTCGTGTAGGCCGTCACAGCACGCTTGAGGCGGGGCATGGCCGCGCCCTTCGAAATCGCCAGAAACAGTCCGATCGTTGTACCCAGGCATCCACTGACAAGAGCAAGGCCCACGGTTGTCGCGAATGCGGCAATAAACTGAGCAGCGAAACCATTCATGGAGCGCTTCCCTGACTCGCGTTTACGCAAGCCGTGCCATTCCAATTGCGACGCCGGCCAAGTCTGATTACCCAGGGTTGCCAATTGTTCAAGAAGTAATTCCTAGTTAATTTGCGAACCTTTCTCTATCTTAAAATCCTGAACAATCTCGATCAATCTATAAATTTGAAAATCTACTCTATAAGGTGCCGTTATATACTTGAGATTGTTGTGCGGTGTGGGTTCCGAATTTTCCGCGGCTGACGCGGCAAGATCTCAAGAGGGCTGACGGCGGGCGGAGCGTCCGGGTCAACGCTTGCGTCGCACAATCGAGAGCAAAGTCGCCGCGTCACAGGCTGGGGCCGCCCTGCCCTGTCGCTTCCGAGAACGGGGAGGCAGGACGCAAGTGCCATGACCAGGAGTGGCTCACCTGCCGAACAGGCGGCGGCCCAGGCGCGATGTCAGACCGCGACGCCCGAGCGAGAGGCTGCCCTGTGCTGTCAGCACCCCGAACCTTGCGGCAGCCGCTATTCCGACGGAGAGCTTGCTCGAAACAGTGTGACCGGATCGCTCTCCAAAACCTTCGCGATCCGCTCGGCGACATCCAGACTGGGGTTTCTCTGACCGCGTTCGATGCCGCCCACATAGCTGTAGGCGAGGCCAGCTTCGGTCGCCAGCGTTTCCAGGGTCATTCCGCGTTTCAGGCGGACCCTGCGAACGTTCGCTCCAAAAATCTTAGCCAGCCGCATGCGCGCATAGCGATAAGCAAACGTTCAGCTTTACCAGTCACTATAATGACTATACGATGGTGGATTCAGGCGCCGCGCATCGGACGCGATCCAGGCATCGTGCATCGAAGCGGCTCTCGCCTCATCTGCCGGCCAGGCATCTACCGCTTGGCTCAGGAAGGCTTCGGGAAGGAGCGCAAGAATGGAGTTGCTGCAGAGCGGCTTGAAGCTGCGACAACTACAGGTCTTTCGCGAGGTGTTAAGGACCGGCTCGACGCGGCGGGCAGCCGCCGCAGTCGGAATAAGTCAGCCAGCCGTCAGTCAGCAGGTAAAACAGCTTGAAGCGGCGCTGGGCATTGCGCTCTTCAAAAGATCGGCAAACCGCATCCTCCCGTTGCAGGAAGCCTGGGAATTCCTGCGGAACGTGGAACTGGCCCTGACATCGCTCGATCGGCTGGAAGCGTCCATCACGGCGATGAAAAACGACGAGCAGCAACGGATCGCAATCGCCGCGCCTGCCGTGTTCGGTTTTGTGACCTTGCCGAAGGTGGTGGCGACGATCCGCTCCAAGACCGCGTCGAGTGTCCGCTCAATATCTGGAAGCCACGAGCAAGTCGGTGTGCACATCTTGTCCGGAGTGGCGGATCTGGGAATATCAAGGCTGCCCCTGGATTCCCGCCTGTTCGAATGGGCCCCGCTCGGGTCCGCGCGCAACGTGTGCATCTTTCATCCTGAACATCGCTTCTCCAAACACTCTTGCATCGAAGCGCAGGACTTGGCCGGCGAAACTATCATCGATATCGACCCTCAGTTCGCTTCACATCAGATGAATTTCAATGCCTTGCGTTTCACCGGCATTGAGCCTGACATCCTGGTCGAATACGATTCGAACGGCCATGAGGCTGGGTTCGTTTCGGCAGGCCTCGGCATCTCAATAACCAATGAAATCATCGCACGCGAATACAAGGCGTTCGCGTTGGGAGTGAAACCGGTAGAACCATCCGCGCTCTATCATTACGTTGCGATCTGGCAGAAGGGCAGGACGTTTTCCAACGCATTGAATGTGTCCCTCGATGCGATATTGTCTGCCTTCGCTCCAGCTCCGCCTGCATAGTGCTTTTCCAAGGAGCCGCCCGCGCCAACGCTAGTTTTAGATCCCTGGTAGGTCACCCCCAGGAGGTTGTAGCGGACCCGCTCGCGACTCCGGTGCGTGGCCAGCTTAGCTGCACGCGAATCTACGAACAGCCCTTCAACGCAACGAAATCTTTCTACGCTAGATTCGCAGCTTCACGGCTTGTTCCCTCACCAACGCTGGAACTGCATGTTGCAATCCCATGTGGGCCTCCGGCCGAGGTCCCGACGGCGCGGGTCGCGTCACAATCCCAGAACCGGGTACATTGTCTGCAGGCGCAACTTCCAGAACCTCGGTGGCTGACGTTCATACAGTGGCCAAAATCGTCAACAGCACCGCCGCCACGATGACCACGATTAGGAGGGGGAGGAGGGGCCACCAGCCTCGATCCGCAGATGGCATCCCGGCAAGGCGACGCATTGCCGTCCCGTACGAGGCTTGATTACCCTTCGCCTCTCCCTTTTTCAGCGGAGATGGCGGTTCACCGAGCCCCCCCGGTTGAGAGGAGCCGCCGGCCTCTGCGTCCGTTTCCATCGGAGCGGCGGCGGGATCCATGCCGGCCGTCTTGTCTCGGAAAGAGCCGCTATCGACGGCGGCCGCGGTGTTCCACCTCGGGTCCGGTCTCTCTCTATTGGTGCGCCTTTTCATCGGCCGTCCTTGTACCGAGCTCCCGGTTGCCGCGAATCGTCGAAGCCATAATAATAGTAGGCACCTCGATCTCCGGCCTCGGAGCAACACCAAAGCCTCGTCCGGATTCAGGTCCGGGGCGGTATGGCGCCGAACCAGAACCACCGCATTTGGTTCCCGAGAAAGTCGGGACACGTTGCCCACCAAGCCGGCGCCGACTAAGCCTTAGGCTCCTGCTTAGCTTTCGCAAAGCCGCGATCGGTTGCGATGAAGCGCTCAAGCATAGGCACAATCAGGCGGACATGATCGGTGGACGGCTGTCCAGATTCTCGGCCAAGGATTTCGGCATATTTGGACAGCTCGCGATGTAGCCGCGCGGGCAGTTCGACGGTTACCTTGATGGGTTTGTCGTCCGCGATCGGGCCAAGTTTCAGCTTTGCCATTTCAGCCTCCGTAGGGATCGAGTTTGAGATCGCGTGTCACGATCACACGCACGGGGAAGCTCGGCCGGATCGTCAGTGTCGGTGCTATGTCGAGCTGGCGCTGGACGATCTGCTGGCCGACGCGGCTGACGCTGTCGGAAGCGCCGCTGCGCAGCGCTCGGACCATGTCACTCTCCTGACCGGAAGAGCCAGCTTCGGCGCCTACGCTGAGGATGGTTGAGAGCGCCGCCGCCTTGAACAACTCACCCCAGTGGTAATTGACCCCGTCCTCGAGGCCGGCATAGCCCTGCGCATCCGCCCCGGGTTGCCGCTCCAAGACGATGGAGCGGCCATCGGGGAAGATCAGCCTGTTCCAGGCAAGCAGCACACGCCGCTGCCCGAAGCCAACCCCGTTATCATACTCGCCGATGACGCGGGTGCCTTGCGGGATCAGAAGCGCCCTGCCCGTCGGACTGTCGTAGATATTCTCCGTCACCTGTGCAGTGATCTGCCCGGGCAGATCGGAACGGATGCCGGTTATCAGCGCGGCGGGGATAACGGCTCCGGCCTGAAGCACGAAGCGCGATGCCGGAGCCACGACACGGTCGGGCGCCACGGTGCGCCGGTCGGCGGCGGCATTGAGGAAGGCAAGCTGGCGATCCTGTCGTGTCTGTCCAGCAGGGTCTAGGCCGGCAAGGCTCGGGCTGGCAGCATTGCCGGGCGGTTCGGTGGTTGTCTCCGTTACCGCTCCCGTTTCGAAGAAGACGCGCGACGTCCGGGCCGCCTCCTGTTCGGCCTGCCGGCGTTGTTCAGCTTCGTCGACCGTGGGTGTGGCGATCGTCGGCGGTACAAGGGGCTGCCCCTTCTTCTGGGCTTCCAGAATTGGCCGACCGAGATCTCCAGGCAGCGGGGGCCCGAGTATGGGCCCGGTATAATCGCGTGGGAGGTTGGCCAGCCCGTCGGCGCGCTGCAGATTGGAGGTCGAATAAAGCTCCTCGCCGGGCGTTGCCCTGTCGCGGACCTGCAGCGCATAGATCAGCGCACCGCCGACGCCAAGGGACGCAACGAAGCCGATCCCAGCGAGAACCTTGCGCGACAGGCGGGTCACACGCGGCGGCTCGGCGCGTAGCCGCATAGGCGCGGCGGCGGTTTCGGATTCTTTCATGATCGTTGCCCTCCCCCTTGCTTCGGTGCTTCCATGGCTGCGGACGACCCGTCGAACCCTGACGTCAGCGGCAGTCGAGCCGTTCTCGACCGATCGGTGCGGACGATCTTGACAGTCTGTTGGCGTTTGCCGCTGCCAAGCCGCAATTCCGCCGCGCCGAAGAGGCGGTCGACGATCAGGATGTTCTGGTAGACACGGCTGTTGGCGATCTGGGAATCGCCGTCCGGCCCGATGACGAAGATGGGCGGCATTTCGCCCTGCACGATGCCGCGCGGAAACTCGACGTAGACGCGTCGCCCATCGTCATAGACGGCCACGGGCTTCCAGGGCGGCGCGTCGCCTGTGAGACCGTAGCGATAGTTGCGCGCGGGGATTTGCGGGATGGCCGGCGTGGCGGGCAAGGTCTGCCCCTGTCCCGCCGGCCGGGCCGGGTACGCCCAGGCCACAGCCGGCATGTAAGGCTTCTCGCCTGACCGCAGCTCGATCATATAAACGCGCCGGTCGGTGGTGATGACGAGATTCGTGGTTATGTCCGCGCGTGCGGGTTTGACCATCACGTGGACGCGCCGGGTGACACCCGATCCGCTTTCGGTGTCGCCAATGATCCAGCGCGCGGTATCGCCGGCCGCGATCGGACCCGTGCCAGTCAGGCTCTCTCCGGGCTCCAGCGCAATGTCCGTTATCTGCCCAGGGGCAGCGTAGACCTGGTAAAGCGCCCCCTCACTCCAGGGATAGATCTGGATGGCGTTATAGTACCCTTCACGGCGCGGCTGGATACGCGCGGCAGCGTTGGCGTTCTCGACGCGCACGGACGGCGTGTCGCCGGCGGCACCTCCTCGCGCCGGCCTCCAGGCTGGTGGAACGTGCAGTGGTTTCGGCTGCTCATCCGTCGCAATAGGCGCGACGTCCGGCAATGGCGGCACGAAGGCGTCGTAGGCAATGCGGGGTGGCTTCTGAGGTGTGGCGCAACCCCCAAACGCGGTGGCCGACAGCAAGACCGCTGCGAAGGCGGACGCCCGATAAGCCGGAGCCGCAAGGTCACGGAATGCCGGCATCATTGGTTCATCTCCCGCGACCAGTTGATGGCGTTGACATAGATGCCAAGCGGATTGGCTTTAAGCCGATCGACGTCGGTCGCCGGCTGGACAACGATTGTCAGGATGGCGGTCCAGCGCTCGGTGACGGAAAGCCTGCCGTTTTCATACTGACGTTCGATCCAGGCGACGCGAAAGGAATCCGCGGAGGCGCGGATGACAGAGGAGACTTCGACCGCAATCTGCTGCTTGCCGATCTTGGCGAAGGGATCGTTGGCTCGGGCATAATCATTGAGCGCCGCCGCTCCCTGGTCGGTCGTCCATTCATAGGCGCGCAGCCAATTTTGTCGCACGATGATCGGATCGGCCGGGATCGAGCGGACCTGCTCGACGAAGCGGGCCAGGTGCCACGCTATCTGCGGATCGGTCGGCTTGTAGTCTCTGGTCGCAGGCGCAACGGCTTGCGCCTGTCCTACGTTATCGACCTGCACCACCCATGGCACGACCGTGCCCCGGGACGACTGCCAGACCATGGAGCCAGCCAGGCCGGCCGAGAGGATCAGCGATCCGAAGGCCATGGTGCGCCAGTTCCTGGCCTGGACGCGTGCAGAGCCGATCCGCTCGTCCCAGACCTGCGCGGCCTTCTGATAAGGAGTCTCGGGTTGCGGTGTCTTGCCGTAGTGAACGGCGGGTCTTCGAAAGATGTTCATGGATCACTTGCCTTCGGAGAGAGAGATGGAAGTTCCGCTGCCGTGGGCCTCTCCGGCGCGCACGGCATGGGCCGTGGTCTGGATGCCATGGGACAAGCGCCGGGACCGTTGCATGCGTCTGGCCCAGTCGGGCGGCCCTTGTGCCGGGCTGCCGGTTTCGCCGACGCGGCCGGACGACGGTCCATTGGGTGTGGCCCCGCCTCCCAGCGTTCCGAGGCTCGACGATCCACCTGTCGCCGCGACGGCGACGTTTGTGCCGGAAATCAGGCTAGACTTCATCGACTGGCTGGCGCGGGTGGCGGCGCGTTTGAGCGGTGAGGCCATGGCGGAGACGCCAGCGCTTGCAACACCGCTCACCCCGGCGGTGATACCAGCGCCGCCAGTTTGGCCGGCCGAGCCCAGCGTATAGGCAGCCGAGGCGCCCCCGGCCAGGAACGAGCCGCCACGCGCGGCGGAAGCCGCACCCGAGAAAGCTGCTGCTCCGCTCCGCGTCGCAAGGCCCGCGGCGCCGCCGGCGACGAGCGCCATGCCGCCAGCCGCGAGGCCCGTACCGACAGCAGCACCGGCTCCGAGTTGTGGTCCGCCGGAGACGAGACCGTTGGCAATGCCGGGGCCGAAGATCCCGAGACCGAGCAGTGACAAGGCCGCCAGCACGATCGCCATTGCCTGGTCGATGGTGGGGCTTTCGCCGCCAAAGCCACGGGTAAACTCACTGAAAAGCGTAGAGCCGATGCCGATGACCACGGCAAGGACGAGCACTTTGATGCCGGAGGAGATGACGTTGCCAAGCACGCGTTCGGCCATGAAGGCGGTCTTGCCGAAAAGGCCGAAGGGGATCAGGACGAAGCCGGCCAGCGTCGAGAGCTTGAATTCAACGAGCGTGACGAACAGCTGGACCGCCAGAATGAAGAAGGCAAGCAGGACGAGGGCCCAGGCGAAAAGCAGGCAAGCGATCTGGATGAAGTTTTCGAAGAAGGACACGTAGCCCATCAGCCCGGAGATGGCCTCGAGCAACGGCCGTCCCGCGTCAAGCCCGGTCTGCGCCACCTTGCCTGGCCGCAGCAGGTCCTGAACCGTAAAGCCGGTACCGCTCGCCTTCAGCCCAAGCCCGGAGAAGCTTTCAAAGATGATGCGGGCAAGGTTGTTCCAGTTGGAAATCAGATAGGCGAAGACGCCGACGAACAGCGTCTTCTTGACAAGCCGTGCAAGGATGTCGTCGTCCGCGCCCCAACTCCAGAACAGTGCCGCGAGCGTCACGTCAATGACGATCAGTGTTGTGGCGACGAAGGCGACTTCGCCGCCGAGCAGGCCGAAGCCGCTGTCGATGTATCGAGTGAAAGTCCCGAGGAACTGGTCGATGAGGCCGGTGTCGCCCATGCCTATCGAGCCCCCTGCCTGATCCCATCTGGCGAGGCGCCCGGCTCCGCGAAGGTCGTGAACGGCGTCTCGAATCCAAGGAAACGATCTCGCTGTTCGGCCCACAAGCGCGAACACTCCTGGTCGCGCAGCGCGGCCTCGCCGAGGATCTGACAGCGGCGAAGACCCTCACGCAGGGGGTTCGGTGCCGAAGTCGACGACAACGGAGCCGCGTCGGCCGGCCTCCCCTTCTTCCCGGTCAACTCGAGCGCAGCCGCGGTGACGGCGACGGCGACGAAAATGACGGCAACCATGCGAGCGAGCATCCCGCCATCCATCGGTCTAACCCTCACTGGTTGAACATCCTGGCGGTGCTGGGCTGATAGCCGGAGCCCGGGGTCAGGAACCGGCGGCGCTGCTCGCGGCCCTGTTCGGCCGCGGCTGCACGTTCGGCTTCGCTCAGCGCCTGCGCACGGCCGTTCGCGGCCATGACCGCGGTGAGGTCGGCGAGTTGCTGCGCCTGCAACGCAAGCAACTGGTTGCCTGCCTGTGTTGCCTGGAGCGCTCCCGTGGCCGATTGGCTGGCGCCGACCAGCGCCGACATTTGCGAGCGGTTCGTCTCGATGTTTCCGACGACGCCCGCCTGCACACGCATGGCATCCTGAAGGCCGCCAACCGTGTTCTGCCAGCGCGAGCGCGCATCAGCGACAAGCTGCCGATCGGACGTGGAGAGAGAGATGTCGCCATATTGCTGCTGGAAGATCTTGTCGACCTGCTGAACGTCGAAAGCGATGTTCCGCGCCTGGTTGAGGAGCTGTTGCGTACGCTGCACCGATTGCTGCAATTGCTGCAGAGAGGAGAACGGCAGGCTCGCGAGATTGCGGGCCTGGTTGATCAGCATCTGGGCCTGGTTCTGAAGCGACGTGATCTGGTTGGTGACCTGCTGGAGCGATCTCGCCGCGGTCAGAACGTTCTGCGCATAGTTCGACGGATCGAAGACGATGAGCGCGTGCGCCGGCGTAACCAGGGGCAGTATCGCGATTGGCGGGGCGAGTAGCGCCACGGCCAGCACAAGCGCGTGTCTGCGGGTTTTCGGGGTGCTCATTATCGAGGCTCCTTTTCAGCTTGTGGGTTGGGAATGGGTTGGGTGTGGGTCAGGCCTGGAACCAGGTCGGCGGCCCAGCCAACGTTGCGCGCTCGCAGCCAGGCGGCGAGAAAGCCGTCGCGGCCGTGCTCAGCGAGCACGCTGTCGATAAGAGCCTGGTCCGTCTTGGACGATGCGGCGCAGAGGGCGAGGCCAATCTCGGACAGGCCAAGTTCAAACAGCCGGTTGCCGCGCCGCGATTGGCAGTAGTAGTGGCGTTTGGGGGTTGCTCGCGCCAGGATCTCGATCTGGCGGTCGTTGAGACCAAACCGGCGATAGATGGCTGTGATCTGCGGTTCGATCGCACGCTCGTTCGGCAAAAGCAGCCGGGTCGGGCAGCTCTCGATGATTGCTGGTGCGACGGCCGAATTGTCGATATCGGACAGCGACTGGGTGGCGAAAATCACGCTGGCGTTCTTCTTGCGCAGCGTTTTCAGCCATTCGCGGAGTTGGCCGGCGAAACCTTCGTCGTCAAGGGCGAGCCAGCCCTCATCGATGATCAGCAATGTCGGTCGCCCATCGAGCCGGTCGCCAATCCGATGAAACAGGTAAGACAGCACGGCGGGTGCTGCTCCGGTTCCAACGAGGCCCTCGATTTCGAAGACCTGCACCGATGAGGCGCCGAGGTGCTCGGCTTCCGCATCGAGCAACCGACCATAGGGGCCGCCGACGCAGTAAGGCCGCAGAGCCTGCTTCAGGTCGCTCGCCTGCAACAGCACACTCAGGCCGGTGATGGTGCGCTCCTCGACCGGTGCCGAGGCGAGCGACGTCAGCGCGGTCCAGATATGCTCCTTGGCGTCCGGGGTGATTGGGATGCCTTCGCGCGCGAGGATAGCCGTCAGCCAATCGGCTGCCCACGCGCGCTCGTAGGTATCGTTGATCCGGGCGAGAGGTTGAAGCGATACAGATGCTTGCGCGCCATCGGTGAGCCCGCCCCCAAGATCGTGCCAGTCCCCGCCCATGGCAAGGACCGCGGCACGGATCGAACCACCGAAGTCGAAGGCGAAAACCTGGGCGCGTGGATAGCGGCGGAACTGCAGGGCCATCACTGCAAGCAGAACCGACTTCCCGGCGCCTGTCGGGCCGACCACCAGCGTGTGGCCGACATCGCCGACATGCAGCGACAACCGGAACGGGGTCGAGCCTTCGGTCTTGCCATAAAGCAAGGGGGGGCTACCGAAATGCTCGTCCCGTTCCGGCCCCGCCCACACGGCAGAGAGGGGAATCATGTGGGCGAGATTGAGCGTCGAGATTGGTGGCTGCCGGACGTTGGCATAGGCATGTCCGGGCAATGAGCCCAACCAGGCGTCGACTGCGTTGACCGTTTCGTTCATGACGGTGAAGTCGCGACCCTGGATGACTTTCTCGACGAGTCGCAGTTTCTCTTGCGCCAGGCGCGGGTCGGCGTCCCAGACCGTAACGGTCGCCGTGACATAGGCCATGCCCGACACGTCGGCGCCGAGTTCCTGCAATGCCACATCGGCGTCGGCCGCCTTGTTGGCGGCGTCGGTGTCGACGAGCGCCGACGCCTCGTTGGTCATGACTTCCTTCAGGATAGCGGCGACGCTCTTGCGTTTAGCAAACCATTGCCGCCGGATTCTTGTCAGCAGCTTGCCGGCATCGACTTTGTCGAGCAGGA
The DNA here is from genome assembly GCF_006442795.2 of Mesorhizobium sp. B1-1-8. Taxonomy (NCBI): domain Bacteria; kingdom Pseudomonadati; phylum Pseudomonadota; class Alphaproteobacteria; order Hyphomicrobiales; family Phyllobacteriaceae; genus Mesorhizobium; species Mesorhizobium sp. B1-1-8. Next base: position 3,064,725 of record NZ_CP083956.1, on the reverse strand, counting down.
TCGCGCGCGTCGTCCAACGGTAGGGAAAGGCGAGCCGGTTGAGATCATCGACCAGGCCTGGCATCGTCGCGGTCGGAAAGCCCACGACTGTGAGGATACGAAGATGCTGGTCGCCAAGGCGCGGCTCGAGTCCGCCGATGAGTGGCTGGTCGGCCAGCAGCGCATCGAGATAGATCGGCGTCTCGGGAACGCGAACGCGATGGCGCTTGGTCGAAACGGTGGAATGCAGGTATGTGAGCGTCTCACCGTCATCGAGCCATCGGCATTCCGGCATGAAGCCATCGAGCAGGGAGAGCACGCGTTCGGTGCGCTCGACGAAGGCGCGCAGCATTTCACCGGGATCGACGCTGGACCGTTCGCGCCCCTCGTAGAGCCATCCCTCCGTGCGAGCGGCCTCGTCGGCCGGCGGCAGATAGAGGAAGCTGAGGAAGTAGCTCGAAATGAAATGAACCCCCTCCTCCTCGAAGTCTGCCTTGCGCTCCGCGTCGAGCAGGTCGGAGGCCGGATCGGGAAACTGACTCTCGGGATAGTTCGACGCCTCATGCCGCTGCGCCTCGACGAAGATTCCCCACCCCGAGCCGAGGCGGCGCAAGGCGCTGTTGATGCGTGAGGCGACAGCCACCAGTTCGGCGGCTACGGCGGACTCGAGGTCGGGTCCGCGAAATCTTGCGGTGCGCTGAAAGCTGCCATCCTTGTTCAGCACGACGCCTGGCGCGACCAGCCCGGCCCAAGGCAGATAGTCGGCAAGGCGGCTGGCGGTATGGCGAAATTCGGCAAGGTTCATCATGGCCGAGCCCTCAAACCGACAGATGACCGGGCATGCGCAGATGCCGGCGAACGACTTCGACGAAAAGCGGATCGCGTCTGGCGGCCCACACCGCGACGAGATGCCCGAGAGCCCAGATAAGGAGACCGAGCAGCCAAAGTCGCAGCCCGAGGCCGACCGCACTGGCGAGCGTGCCGTTGAGGATCGCGATGGAACGCGGTGCGCCACCGAGCAGGATGTGCTCGGTCAGCGCCCTGTGGACCGGGACCACGAAGCCCGGCACCGCGTCGAGACTTTCGAAAGCGGTCAACATCAGATGAGCGCCCCGCCCGCAAATGAGAAGAACGAGAGGAAGAAGCTCGACGCCGCAAAGGCGATCGACAGGCCAAAGACGATCTGGATGAGCCGCCGGAAGCCGCCCGAACTATCGCCAAATGCAAGCGTCAGGCCTGTCACGATGATGATGATGACGGCAATGATCTTGGAGACTGGTCCCTCGATCGACTGAAGGATTTTCTCCAACGGCTGCTCCCAAGGCATCGAAGAGCCGGCCGCATGGGCCGCAGGGGCGATCATGAGAAGAACAAGCGTCGTGGCTGCGGCAGTGCCTTGGCGGTAAGCGGGGATCATGAATGGTCTCCTGTGGTGTGCAAGGTGGCTTGGGAGGTGCGATAGTCGCCGTCGGGGCCAAGCCCTTCGACGCGGGTGAGTTCGGTGAGCCGACGCGCCGAACCGCGTCCGGAGAGAACGGCGACAACGTGTATGGTCTCGGCTATCAAAGCGCGCGGGACGGTGACGACAGCTTCCTGGATGAGTTGCTCGAGACGGCGCAGAGCGCCGATCCCGGATCCTGCGTGGATGGTGCCTATGCCGCCTGGATGTCCGGTGCCCCACGCCTTCAGAAGGTCGAGGGCTTCGCCGCCGCGGACCTCGCCGATGGGAATGCGGTCCGGCCGCAGGCGGAGCGAGGAGCGGACCAGGTCGGAGAGAGAGGCGACGCCTTCCTTGGTCCGCATGGCGACTAGGTTGGGCGCCGTGCATTGCAGCTCGCGGGTATCTTCGATGATGACGATCCGATCCGCACTATTGGCTACTTCGGCGAGCAGAGCGTTGGTCAGCGTCGTCTTGCCGGTCGACGTGCCGCCGGCGACGAGGATGTTTGCACGAGCGGCCACAGCAGCGCGCAATGTCGCGGCCTGGCCGGTGCTCATGATGCCGGCGGCGACGTAGTCAGCGAGGGTGAACACGGCGACGGCGGGTTTTCGGATCGCGAAGGCCGGTGCGGCAACGACAGGCGGAAGCAGGCCTTCAAAGCGTTCGCCGGTATCCGGCAACTCGGCCGAAACGCGCGGCGAGCGCGAGTGCACTTCCGTGCCGACATGGTGCGCGACAAGGCGCACGATGCGCTCGCCGTCAGCGGCTGAGAGCGTCTCCCCCGTCTCGGCCAGACCTTCCACAAGGCGGTCTACCCAAATGCGACCGTCGGGGTTCAGCATCACCTCAACGATGGCCGGATCGTCCAGGAACCGGGTGATGGCGGAGCCGAACGCAGTGCGAAGCATGCGCGAACTGCGCGCTCGTCCTTCGGTGCCGTTTTGCGAAGCAGCCATCTTGTCCCCGTTTGAGTCGGGACCAACTCAGACGGCCCCCGCTCGGGGACGATCAAGAGAACCAGAAATCTGGCCGGTTCAACAGGTTTCCACCACCATCGTAGTGTGGCGTGCAAATACAGGCGAACGGCGGTGGCCCCCCAATTGGTACGACGCGCGCCAGCGGGCATTCCGGACGTTCCTCTTCTGCGTAGCGCGTTGGAACATCGGGGGAACATCCAGCTGACAGCTAATCTCGCCGGCATGTTGTCGGACCGGTCTCTGCTCGGTTCCGGCATGATCGGAAAAATAGGAAGTAATTCCTCGATGAGTCAATTCCGTCTTGACTCACTGTTCTGTTTTTGTTCTCATCGCCATCAAGCGTTTTGGAGTGACCTGATGGACCACGTTGTGACGCTGGACAGCCGCCAAGCGGCCGCCCTGCAAGCGACGGCCGACAGGTTCGTTGCGGTGCACAAGGGCGACTTAATGAAAGCCCTTAAGTCGTGCTCAATGGGCACCTGCAGGAACGACTTGACGCGCTCACTGCGCCACGCCGCGCGACACGCTAGGAGGAAGCTCAATGGGCACGATGTACTTTGACGCCGAGGCCAAAGCCGAGCTGCATTCAGAAGCAGTGAAGCTAATCGCTCGTTACGATAGCCCGCTTGAGACTGTGAAGGCGCTCATGGCTTACAATTGCGAGCTCGAGACCCAGATCCTCGCCATAGCCCACCGGCATCCAGGGATAGTGTCCATTGGCTACGACGATACGCCGCCTGTTGTCGGGTGAGGCCGTGGAGTTGCTACCGATTCCTGTGCCGCCCTTCGGCTACGACAGCGCGGATGAATGGAGCGAGACGTTCGAGGAGGCATGTCTCGACGTGCTTGCGGCGCTTCGCAAGGCAGGGCATTTCGGTGACAACCGGCCAGAGGACGACGTAGCCTACAACCTGGCCGGATGCGATTTGGAAGAACTCAGCGACGAAGAGCATGACCTCTATGAGGAGCGGATCGTTCCCGTCTTGCGCGTCGCTTTCTACGAGCCCTGCAGGCTTGCGGAGCAGTACGCGGAACGGAGAGCGCCGGGCTACTACGATCTACCGCGGGATCAGCGACAGCTTGAGCTGTTCACGGCATCATGACGGCGGGGTTTGCCCATGCATGACCTGATCGTATTCATACAGAGTAATGCGGCGCTGGTGATGGCAAATCCGGCCCCCTTTGCCTCGTTCGCCATATTGTTTGGATGCGGCGGATTTGCCGTCGGGCGCTATTTCCTGACGGAGCGCATTGCCAATCTGGAAAGCCGGATCGCGAGGCGCGACGAGGAGATCACCGACCTGAAAGCCAAGCAGAAAACAGCTGAGCCGGGAGTACCTTTGGTGCCGCTTTTCGAGATGACCGAGATCCTTCCTCCCGCACCGCTCACCTTCGACCGGCTCTTAGTCCAGCGGAAAGAGAAACGACATGTCGGATAACCTGCTGCCTCAAAAGAAAGCACCGAAGCTGATCGTCGTCACCGCGTTCGACCGGGATGAGACCGGGGACCTTCAGCCGGTCTTTGGGCCAGCCGAGCAGCAGACCGAGGACCGGGCGATACGGACCGCGAAGGGACTGGCGGGCAAGCATGCTGGTGTCATTGCGTGGTCGCGTGAAGCCAACCCTTCGCTGGGCGAATACGGGGAGCCTGCAACCCTCTTCGTGGGTGGCGATGTGCCCGACATGGAATGATGAAGGCTCCTGTGCGGATATGCCTTGACTTCAGGTTTTAATTTTCCGTTTCGCGGGTGCCTTCTTGGGCGGGGTTTTAGCTGCCGCCTTGCGACCAAGGCCAATAGATTTCGCAAGGGCCGACCGCTGGGCCGCATAGCTCGGCGCCACCATAGGATAGTCTTTTGCGAGACCCCACTTCATCCGATACTCGTCAGGTGTCATGCCGAGCAACCCAAGGTGGCGCTTCATTGACTTAAACTTGCGCCCGTCCTCAAGGCTCACGATGTAGTCAGGAAATACCGACTTCTTGGGGTTCACTGCTGGTGTGAGGGTTGGCGGCGGTGGGGCGACCGGCTCGATTAAGCCTGACAGAGCAGTACTAACGCTGGCGATCAAATCCGGGAGGCTGGTCGCAGGCACGGCGTTCTTTTGCACGTAAGCCGCCACAATATCTGCCGTGAGTTCCAACAGCTCGGAATTCATCTGCTTGCTTGCCTCGTCCATTTCCAGTTCCTGTTTCGCTGTGTCCTATTAGGAAACGGTGACAGGTGCAATTATCTTGGAAAAGGCGGGGGAGAGGCACAACCTCACTCGGTCAGGCTGCCTTGCCGGTTGCCGCCCGGAATGGATGGACGATGGAGAAGGTATCTGGCCGGATGCCTTCTTCAACTTGTTTCCATGTAACTGGATGAGCGATTGGGAAGCCGGGGCGAGCTCGTGGAGAAAACGCGCCGACGGCCGTATTGCCCCGACCGTTGCGAAGGTAGTCAAGGAAGATGCGGCCTCTCCGAGCCGCCGGGTCGGCTGACAGCAGGTACCGGTCAGGATCGGCGTCAACGAGACACTGGGCGAGCGATTTGGCCAGTTGGCGGGCCCTGTCATGGGTCATCTTCGCGGCGAGCGGTGCCATTAAGTGAAGCCCTTTTCCGCCGGTGACCTTCGGCCAGCTCTCCAAGCCAGCTGCTTCCAAAATGCCGCGTAGCGACAGCGCTGCTTCGATCACCGCATCCCATGAGACGCCGTCGCCGGGGTCGAGGTCCAGGACAAGCCGGTCGGCATGTTCGACATCGTCAATCGTAGCGTTCCACGGATGAAGCTCGACAGCATCCATTTCGATCAAGCCGAGCAGGCCGTCGAAATCATCCACCCAGACCCGGACACCTTCACCGCCTTCGCGTTTTTGAACCCGAAGCTGGTGCACGGACCGCGGTATCCGAGGCAGCGGTCCCTTGTGGTAGAAGGTGGCGCCGAAAGCATGGCGGACGAGCTTCAATGGTCGTCGGCCTAGATGGATCAGAGCCTGATCGGCCACCCGCTCCCAGTACCGCGCGAGCTCTTCCTTAGAAGGCGCGACAGCTTCGGGGAGCAGCTGCAGTATGTTCTCGCGAGGGACGCCATGTTGGCGGTCCGACCTGCGCTTGGAGGGCGACGGCGGCTTGGCGGGAATGGGCTGAAGGTCCTCGCGCACTCCCTTGAACACCGCCTCGCGCAAGATTCCACGATCCGTCACGCCGCTGAACTGCACCTCGGCAAGGACCACTGGTTTGACCCATGTCGCCTTGGGCTTGTCGATTGGTTCAGACAGGGGGGATTTGTCGGTGATGAGGGGGTCAAGGCGCTCGCGAACGCTCCGCGCTGCTTCCAGCGTATAGCCGCTTTGGGCCTTCCCGGCATAAAGCAGCCGGTCGCCTTCTCGCCTGCCGACGTACAAAGAAGCAATGCGGCGCGGTCGGGCACCGATTTTCTCGACGAATGCCACAATCGGAAACGTGTCGCTCTTGATACATTTCATCTTGAGCCAGCTCGCCTGGACACCGGACCGGTAAGGAGAATCTGCTCGCTTGGAGACAATGCCCTCCAGGCCCATGCGGCAGGCGTGGTCGAACACCTCTTTACCACCCAGCTCCAGATGCTCGGCATAGGTCAGCGTCGGCGCCGCTTTCTCAAGCAGGTCTCGCAGGGCGGCTTTGCGCTGAACCAGCGGCTGTGGTCGAAGATCGCGGCCGTTGAGGTGCAGAAGGTCAAATGCAAAGAACATCAGCTTCGGCGAGTTCGGATTCCCCAACTCCCGCTCAAGGGCTTGAAAATCCGGCAGGCCGGTACTGCCGAGAACGACAGCTTCGCCATCAATGATGGCGGATTTGACCGGCAGGTTGGCCGCGGTCTGGACAATACGCTTGTAACGGTGCGACCAGTCGTAGCCGCGACGAGTGAAGGCACGTGCGGCGCCACCTTCGATGACAAGCTCCGTCCGGTAGCCATCATATTTGATCTCATGCAGCCACTCATCGTCATCGGGAGCCTTCTGGACCAGCGTCGGCGATTGAAACTCGATAAAGGTGAGTTGGCCCGTCTGTTTACGCATGTACTCGGACTCCCTGAACAGGGATTCAAACCGGGCGGGCGCCATCGGTTCCGAGAATTTTAGCAAAAATGAATGTAATGCGAATAACGCCTCACCTGTTGCCGCCGAAGGGCAGGCCTCGCGCCCGACCCGCTCGCGGTCCTGCATGACCAGATGATGGTTGATGGCAGTCCCTCGCGGCGAAACCGCAGGAACCACCCGTAAACCGTGGTCGCCGGAGGGAAGCACTTGGGAAGCAGGCACCAGGCGCAGCCGGCCCGCAGTACATAGAAGATGGCGATCACGATCTCGCGCATCGACCATCGGCGCGGCCGACCTGTCCCGGCCCGCGGCGGCATGTAAGGGGTCAGGATCTCCCACTCCGCATCGCTCAGGTCGCTTCCGTAACGCAGGTGATCGCGGCTATGCTGGCGAGGAGCGACTAGCGACTCTGGTTCGATATCAGACACAGACTATTGTGTTCCCGATCTGTTCGGCAGGCAAGGGATCGTGTACCGTCTGCACATGGAATCATCCGCCGCCCATTCCCGCCAAATTGAAATGGTGCCGGAGCGACCGACAGCGCTCAACAATCGCGCCTGCGTCTATTGCGGCACCACCCTTTTGGCAGGCAACATTTCTCGCGAGCACGTGATCGGACGCCGCTTCGTGCCCAAGGGTAAATTGCATGGACAATGGAATCTAATCCTGAATGCCTGCCAACGCTGCAACTCACGCAAGGCCGACCTTGAGGACGACATTTCTGCGATTACTCTTCAGCCCGACGCCTGGGGGCGCTACGGCCATGATGACACGGGCGCGATGGAGGAGGCGCGCCGGAAGGCGAACGATGCCCGCAGTCGTCGTACCCGAAAGCCGGTGAAGGATAGTAGCGAAGGCATAAATATCCGCGGCAGCCTCGGGCCAGGCATCAACATATCGTTCCAATTTTCTTCTCCGCCCCAGATCGACGACCAGCGTGCCTTTGAACTGGCGCGCTTGCAGTTGATGGCGTTTTTCTACATGCAGACCTATAACCATGACATCCGTCGTGGCGGGTACTGGCTTCATGGCTATCATCCCGTTATGACGGCCATCCGCAGCGATTGGGGCAATGCGCTAATGAAAGGCTTCATGCGCACGGTCGAGCTCTGGGACTGTCGCTTTCTCGCGATCTCCGCCGACGGTTTCTTCAAACTCATCACAAGGAAGCATCCGTCCGCAGAGACGTGGGCTTGGGCCTTGGAATGGAACCACAATCGCCGCTTGATCGGCTTCTTTGGTGAACTGGAGCCCGCGCAAATGATCTTCGATAGCCTTCCAAGGTTAACGGCAAAGACTGTTTACCAAGCCCCCAATGAATCCCTCTCTTACCGACGCGATGTTGCGCTGAACGAAGAAGAGGACACGCTGTTCGTGGTCTTCGAAGAAACAGAGCAATCGGACGCCTGACATATCACCGAGGTGCCGACGCCGCATTGGTCCTTAGCCACGCACCTTGCGCCAACACGGACTGTTCTGGAGGCGCGATATCGCTGTAGTCCGACGTCGAAAGCCTGCGCCGGTATCATTGGTGAAGACGAAAGGCTTGTTGCGAAACTTGACGAACGAGGGCCATCGCGGCGGGATTGGCCTGACCGCTTTGACATGAACAAGCACATCGTCGTGCTCGACGACGTTTTTCGGTTCCACGACTGCGTAGCGAGAGTGGGTTGCGGTCCCGCCGTCAGCTACAGCCACCACAACATCGAACCGGCTGGGCAGCCTCAGCTGCGCGACAGAGGCCGCCATCGTTTGCACATCGATTCCCGAACTCCGATCACCAAAATACAGATTTGCCGCACAGTTCAATATCTGCTGATGGTTACAGGCAAGAATGTCCGCTGGGTTTGACACACTGATCCAGCCGCCGACATGCTCAGCTTGATAGACATCACCATCCAGGAAAACGGCAAGGAGTGTTGGCGTAAGCGGCAGGAACAGCAAGGCTCCAGCACTGGAGACGCCGAAGGATCTGTCTTGCACACGCTGCTGATGCCACCGGTTGGCGAGAACGGCAGGATCGTCGGATGTGAGGAAAGGCACTGACGTGAGGTTTCGAACAACTCGCACCTTAAGATCGTCCACGACGGTCATCGTGTGTGCGTAGTGGCGCATCGCCGCAATGACGGCGGTATTCACGGCCTCCTTGAATGTCGGTTGTTCGAAGCTGACACCACTAAAGTTCGTTGCGGCGAACACGAACTCTGCGGATCGATGCGCAGCAGCTTCTGTGCGGACATGCTGCAGATAGGCGAAACGCCTCAAGACCGTGGCACGCGACGCGTCGATAACCGCGCCTGGTTTGTGGAGGGAAGCAACACATTGGCCGTAGTGTCCCTCGACGGCCTGAATGGCCTCTTCGAGCTTCCAATCCTGCCCATAGAAGTAATCCCTGGAACACTGATTTTTCACCGGCGCGTCGAAAATTACCTTCTTCCGATCAAGATTCAACAGATGGATGGCTTTGCCTTCTGCGCAGACGCTAAAAGGCGCTAGGTGCACTCTGGGAACGAAATGCTGATTCTTGTTCTCCGCCATGCAATAGTATAATCCACCGTTCCGATCCATGGAAACAAGCACTTAGCTTTAAAGGCGCGCTAAGCCGTTGCTTCAAGCGGCCGGAATGGGGCCGAGAGAAGACCGGCGGGTTTCGGGCTGCGAATCCTCGAGAGCTGACCTTCAGGTTAGGGTGGGATCGTCGAGACATCACCCAATGCAGAAACATGGGAGCAAGCCACGCAATCACGTGTCGACTTGCGGGTCCCACGATCGATGCAGAAGGGTGGGCATTGACGCAGCTTCCTGAAATCACGCGTCGCCGAGCAAGGCCGCACTCCTGCGCTGCTTGGCTTGCGGGTTGACGATATCGGCTTGCCCTTCGCCGCTCATCATCGCCCACAGGTTCTTGGCCGCATGCCAGCCGATGGCTTGAGTTCCTTCAGTCGTCCAGGCGGCGACATGCGGCGTGCACAAGACGTTGGGCCACGAAAACAGCGGGTCGTCGGTCTTTGGCGGCTCCTGGTCGAACACATCGAGTGCTGCACCCGCGATTTGGCCGTTGGCCAGCGCTGCTCGCAGGGCCGTGTAGTCGATCAGCGATCCGCGCCCGGTGTTAACGACAATGGCTGAGGGTTTCATCTTCGCAAACGCGGCGGCGTTTAGGATGTGATGGTTGTCCGGACTCGGCGTTGCGTGCAGCGTCAAGAAGTCGGATTGCTCCACCAAAGTGAGGAAGTCTACGAGTTCGATCCCTAGAGGCGCTTCCTTAAGGAAGGGATCATAGGCTAGGATGCGAGCCTCCCAGCCTGATAGCCGTTGCGCCACGCCACGGCCGATGCGGCCGAGGCCGAGGATGCCGACGGTGGCGCCGCGCAGCGTAGCTCCATGTGTCAGGCCGCGCCACCCGCCACGTCGCATGAATTCGGGCGTCCACGTGCCGAGTTGCTTGGCAACAGCCAGCATCAGGGCGACCGCGTGCTCGCTGACCGTAAAGATTTGAAAGTCGTTAGGCGTGCTGGAAACCAGAATGCCGTGCTCTGTTGCGGCGTCGATATCGATGCTGTCAACGCCAATGCCATATTTCGAGATATAGCGCAGATCCGGAAGCCCCTGTAAGACGCTCCGGGTGATGCGGGTGCCGCTTGCCCCCATCAAGGCGACACAGCCCTGTGCCTTGGCAATCAGCTCATCCTCGGTGAAGCGTTTGAACGGCATTTCCCAGAGTGCGTTGCCGAAAATGACGTTGACCCCACGCTCGCGCAGCCAGTTCAGCGAGGCGTCAGTCGGGTCGTAGCGTTCAAATGCGAGAACGCTGGGCAAGCCTTGAGGGCTCATAGGGATAGCGATCTCCTCAAATACCTTCGAATTCTCCTGACGGAACAATTCTTGTCGATTCAATCCGCATCGCAGATGCGCTGGCAGGTATTGGACAGCTGCGCGCGCCTTGCCCCGCTTTGCCTTGGCGGCGGCTTGAGCGCCTCAACCGCGATGGCTGGCAACGCATCTTCAGCATTTCCAGCACACAGCCCAAGCCTCGCACACGACCGTTCAAAAAAATAGTGCAGCATAGGTCCTGCATCTGATACACGCGCCAGCGATGGCGGCTTCTGGGAAACAGCTGCATCACCCGAAACGGCAGGAAGGAGGCGCAAAGCGCTCATCATCGCCTGTGCCCTCAGCTTCGGGTCACGATGAGAAGTCCGTGGTGACGGCGCCGGCATTCTCCTCACGTCTCGATCCGACGGGGTCGCGGGTGCAACAAGCCGTTGCACAACTCTGCTAACATAACCCCCATGCCTGACCCGAACTACCTCACCCCTGAAGAAGTCATCGCTCGCTATCGCGGACAGGTAAGCGAAGGGACTCTTCGCAACTGGCGTTGCATGAGGATCGGGCCATCGTTCCTCAAGATCGGCAAAGCAATCCTCTATCCGAGCGGCGAGTTGGATCGCTGGTACAAATCGGGCCTTTCGTCTGCAGACCCACACGCGAACTGACGCGGGAAAAGCGGCACCGCCAGAGTAGCAGAGAGGCAGTTCAGTCGTTCCGAGTTCGCTGGCTCGACAGATAAGCGTTCGGAATCCGTGGTTGATCGGGACGTCAGAGTACTGAGCGAATGCGATCATGCCCAGCGTGGAACATCATCAGTGGTCGCTCGACACACGCCCCAGTTAACGGCCCCACCTCTTCAGCATGAGCATGCAAGCATTTGATGGATATGACGAATCTGATCATAGTATTTTGATTCACAACGAACCCGCTCGGCACCCTACCGACCGTTACGGATCACGGTTGGTCACGCTTCGATCCAATTTCCCCTGAAATCATAGATTTGCGAGTTTGCCCAACCGTCGTGCGACGGTTGATAGATCGCAAATATAGCCAGCGACCTGCGAGGGCGTTGGCACAAGACATGCGCCCTTCCGTGCCCCACAACGTAGCGTCGATTCCGCGTCACTGCACCCTTTGACGAACCTGCTGAGCGCCAGAGATATCGGCAATCGCCGCTAGCTGAATTGCTCAGAAACGGCCCCACTGGGCCGCGATCGGAACGACTGAAATGAGGCCGGAGGCTGACTGTTTGCTTAAGGGTCGATCTTAGCCGAGAGCCGCCATCCGGCCCGAGTTTGCGCGTTACCTGCTGCCCATGTCTGGCTCTGCCGCGTAGTGAAGCGCTGCCGATCATTCTGGTCTACCGGTTCAACTGGCTCCTGATAGCCTGGATATCGAACCCAATGTTCTTCGTTGTCAGATATTTCACGTGGGCAGACGCAGCAGCACTCGATTTCGCCTTGGCTTTCTTGCCTTTCGCATTAGCGACTTCTTCGGCTTTCACGACCGCAAATCCGAAAGTGATCTTGTCCGTGTTCTGGCGACTGTAGGACGCAAGCTTTCCCAGTCCTTCAATCCAGTGATTGCAAACATCCAGGCGCATCGAACCGCGCAGGAAAGCAATCAGCGTCGTGCAAAGGCCAGGAGGTCGGCGTTGAGCTTGTCCTGGTGAGTGGCAGCCAGCCCGTGGGGCGCGCCAGCGTAAACCTTGAGTTCGCCGTTCGGAACGACCTTCGCCGTCAATTCCCCGGAGTGGCCGATCGGTACGATCTGGTCGTCGTCGCCGTGGATGACGAGAGTCGGGACGTCAATCCTCCTCAGGTCTGCCGTGTAATCGACTTCCGAGAACTCACGAATGCAGGCATGTTGACCGACAATCGAGCCCATCATCCCCTGGTTCCAGAACGTCAAGCGCAGGCCCTCGTCCAACGCTACGCCGTCACGGTTCATCCCAAAGAACGGCACCGCGAGATCGAGATAGAATTTCGACCTGTTGTCGAAAACACCCTTCCGGAGTCCATCAAAAACCGAAATATCGAGGCCGCCCGGCCATTGATCCGTCGAGGCCATGATGGGGGGAACCGCGCTGACGAGGACGACCTTGGTGACGCGTGCAGTGCCGTGCCTGCCGATGTAGCGAGCTACCTCGCCGCCACCGGTGGAATGGCCGACCATCATCGCGTTCTCAAGGTCGAGAGCCTCCAATACTGAGCCGAGGTCGTCGGCGTAAGTGTCCATGTCGTTTCCGACGCCCGGCTGATCGGACCGGCCATGACCGCGGCGGTCGTGCGCGATCACACGGAAGCCGTTCTGCAGCATGAACAGCATCTGGCCGTCCCACGCATCCGAAGTGAGCGGCCAACCGTGGGAGAACACGATAGGGCGCGCGGAACGATCTCCCCAGTCCTTGTAAAAGATCCGCGTCCCGTCGGCGGTAGTGACATAGCTCATCGTGTAATCCCCTATGTTAAGAATAAAGTTCGCCCGGGTCGCCACTCAAGCTCGAGCCAGAGTTGGCCAAGCACAAGAAGCAAAGCGGGCCTTTCCGCCGTGAAGTCAGTTCGCTGCGGGGTAGTCGAGATATCCTTCGGCACCCTGGCTAAACCAAGTGGCCGTCTCGGCCGGCACGATTGGCAAGCCTTCCGCGATCCGACGTGGCAGATCCGGATTCGAGATGAACGCCCGACCGAACGCCACCGCGTCGCCGATACCGCCATCCAAATCCGCTTGTGCGCGTGCGGCGTCGAAATCGGAGTTCAGGATCAAGGTTCCTTTGAACGCACCCCGAAGAAAGGGCGCGAGCGGTGGGATGTCACCCTTCCCGAACGTGCCGTCGAGCGTGGGCTCCCGAAGCTCCAAATGGGCGATCCCTATCTCGGACAGCGTCTGCGCGGCCGCGAAAAACACGGGCTTGGGGTCGCTGTCAGTGACGCCCTGAGTTTCGCCGTTGGGAGAGAGGCGAACGCCTGTGCGATCCGCGCCGATGGCGTCGGACACGACTTGAGTAACCTCCCGGAGCAGCCGTAGCCGGTTCGGAATGGATCCGCCGTAGTCGTCGTCGCGAAAGTTGGAACTGTCTCGAAGGAATTCGTCGATGAGGTAACCATTCGCGGCATGGATCTGCACACCGTCGAAGCCGGCCTCCATCGCATGGCGCCCGCCGCGTTCGAAATCCTGGAGGATGCCCGGAATCTCGTCGGCGTGGAGATGACGCGCCTGCTCGTAGGATTGTCTTCCGTCGTAGGTATGGGCGTGGCCTGGGGCCGTGGTGCCCGAAGCGGACACAGCACGATCACCGGCGAGGAAACTTGAATGCACCACGCGGCCCATATGCCAGAGCTGCGCCAAAATCCGTCCGCCTTTACCGTGAACGGCGTCGGTCACCCCGCGCCAGCCTGCAATCTGCTCACGCGACCACAAACCCGTGGCATATGGCCAGCCAAGGCCTTGTTGTGTAATGCCGATCGCCTCCGAAATTATCAGGCCCGCGCTAGCCCGGGCAGCGTAGTAGTCAGCCATTATCTTCGTGGGGACGTGGTCGCGGGTGCCACGAGCCCGTGTCATCGGCGCCATGAAAATGCGGTTGGGCGCCTCGATCGCACCAACCCTGATCGGATCGAATAAACTCGGCATCTACGTTGCTTCTCTAGATTGTTCGCTTCAACTCAGACGATCCGCTGAGCGCCGTCGATATGGAGCGTCTCGGCGTTCATTGACGAGTTGGTCATTAGGAACAGCACCGCGGCACCAGCTTCTTCCGCTGTCCCGAGCCGATGCAGAGGGAGTTTATCGGTCAGTGTCTGAACATATGCATCGCGCCCCTCGCCGAGCGTCCGGCTGAGCAGCGGAGTATCGGTGGTGCCAGGCGACAGCGTGTTCACACGGACGGGCGCCAGTTCCAGGGCCAAGCCACGAGCGAGAGCCTCCATCGCGGCGGAAGCGGCGGCGAGCACTGCGGTCCCGTAGGCATTAGGACGATCCGCCAGCACGCCGGAGATAAAGGTAACCGATCCATCCTTCGACAAACGATTGCCGAGTGCTCGGATGGTGTGCACGGCGGCCCAAACGCGCTCGTCGAACGCCCGGTGGAGATGGGAAACCTCTGCTTCCATAACCTTGCCAGCAACGAAAGTGCCGGCAAGGAGCACGAGGTGATCGACATGGGGGATGTCGGCGATCGCCTCTGCAATGGCTTGCGGGTTGGTTACGTCGGCTGCGCGCCAACCTGCCAACCCATTGTCAGAAGCCGCCTTTGCCGCGCGCGTCGCGTCCGTGCCCACGACGTAAACCTCCGCGCCGGCTGCCTTAGCCTGCACCGCAGCGGAAAGGCCTATGCCTGAGGTGCCGCCGAAAAGGAGAACGGTTCGGTCCTTGAGCGGGCCGCTGTGGCTAGTCGGCGAAGAGGCTTCGGTCATTGCAGAGATCCTTTATGTACACCGAACCCGGTATAGCTTGTCGTCGTGCGTTCAATAATATGGCCGGATATCGTTTCATTTGTGCTGGAATGGCATTAATTGACCGCTTGATCATCCTGAGGTGCAAGCGAGTCGCGCTTGTTTGCCAACTAACTCCGTTTTCAAGATCGTGGAGGAAGGGTGGTCGAGTAGGGATAAAGCAATGCGCCAGACGAGAGGTCGTCTGGCGAGACGACCACCTGTCCAGATCCTTGCCGGAATTGATCGAGTGGATCTTCGGCAACTCCACGAAACTGAACCTGAAGCACCCTTGGCGATGTCCACTCGCCGTTGGCGCCGAAGCGAATCGTTCCGAGAACCGTCTCG
The DNA here is from genome assembly GCF_006442795.2 of Mesorhizobium sp. B1-1-8. NCBI lineage: Bacteria > Pseudomonadati > Pseudomonadota > Alphaproteobacteria > Hyphomicrobiales > Phyllobacteriaceae > Mesorhizobium > Mesorhizobium sp. B1-1-8. The sequence continues at coordinate 3,049,656 of NZ_CP083956.1, read as the reverse complement.
AAGCTGGCGCTGCGGGCATAAGCGATAAGGGCCGCGTCCTCGAGCGTTCCGGTCTCCCGCACACAGTGCTCGAGCACCTGGAGCTGGGAATAGGCAGTCGGCGCCATATAGTGGCCGAGTTTGTCGACGGTCGCATCGCGCGCAAGGCCTTGATATTCGTCGAGCATACTGCGCACGTCGTCGTTCATCATCGACGGCACCGGAGCCCAGTACTCGTAGTTTACGAACCCGTTCAACAGCGGCCCGAGCTGCACCTTCACATCCGCGTTCTGCGGACCGATCATCGCTCCCCCGACCATTTTGGGCTTGAACCGGCTCTGCGAGATCGCCCGCACCAAACCGATGGAGTCGGCGAGGTATGAGCAAAGCAAAAGGACGTCGGGTTTGAGTGCGGCAACCGCTTCAATGATGGGCCCAAAGTCTTCGGTGCCGAGCGCGTAGGTCCGTTCGTCGATGACGTGAAGCCCATACTTGGCAGCATTGCTGCGGGCTCCGAGGATCGGATTAAGCGCGAATTGCGCGTCGGCGGAAAGCAACGCGACCGTCGCGGGCTTAGCCGACTGGCGGGCGGCCAACGCGAAAAATCCGTCGGTGAGGGCCCCGTTTGAATCGGGCCCCAGCGGTATCATTGCGAAGTAGCCGGGGTAGTTGAAGCCCTGGTTTACGCCCACGCCCATCAATCCGACGAAAAAGCGGTTGCTTCGAATGATGAGCGGCATAACCGGCAGCAGGCTGTTGGTACCGTAGCTTCCGATTACGAGGTCCACTTTCTTGACGTCGAGGAGGTGTGAATAAATCCCTGGCACCAATGTGGCGTCTGTTCGGTCATCTTCACAGATGAGCTCGACCGAGCGCCCAAGCAGGCCTCCACTTCTGTTGACTTTCTCAGCCCATACCCGATGCGCAAGGCGTGCCGAACGACCGTTTCCGCCAAGCGGACCTGAAAGGGGCAGGCTATAGCCTATGCGGATCGGGTCTGTCGAAGTTGGCATGCGCAGGTCTCATCCGTGTTTTGAGGTGGCCAGGAGTTGCTGCTCCCATTGGAACGCCACGCCTGAACCGCCCGCGTGTTCGACGATCACCTGGGCGAACGCGGGAACAGTCGCGGTGCGCGCCCAGTCACGTTGCCATTCGCCGAGCACCGCCAGCCAGGTCATAGGGTTGGCACCCGCGCTAACCATCCGCGTGACGGCGACATCGTGGGCCTCACGACTTACACCTCCCGAAGCATCTGTTACGATCGTGACGTCCCAGCCTTCACCGATCGCCTGTATGGCGGGCATGGCGAGACAAATCTCGGTCCAAAGCCCTGCCATGACGACCCGCTTGCGGCCCGTGGCCTTGATGGCTTCGACCACGCGTCCATCCTGCCAGGTATTGATCAATGTACGGTCGATAGATTCCTGTTCGGGAAACACGGCCTGTATACCAGGCAAGAGCGCGCCGCCGGTCGAGGCATTAATTGTAGTGAGGATAGTCGGGACCCCGAAGGCCTTCGCCCCTTTTGCCAACCCGACGACATTGTTGACCACCATTGTCGGCTCGTGGCTGTGTAAATTGGCGAACTGGAAAGGCTGATGGTCCATCAGCAGCAATACGCACTCTTCGGGTGCGAGAAGGGCGTCGAGGCCAGTTTTTATCATATCGACTCCTGTTTCAGTTGATGCAGTTTAGGTAAAGGGAGCCAATCGCCGGGAGATGGCGCTGGCGTACTTAGAATTGTCACCCGGGCCAAATAGGACTGGCCACGCGCCTTCGGGCGCGTGTCGGTACTAAGGCGTTAGCGTGGCAAGGTAGGCGATGATGTCGGCCCGCTGCTTCGCGTCGGGAACTGACGTGGACATGCGCGTCCCCGGCACCAGCTTCGAGGGTGCGGCCAGATAGCTGTCCATGGTGGCCCCATCCAGCGTCAGACCGGATTTCTTGAGTGCTGTAGAATAGGAGAAGGTTGTCGATGCTGCCGGTCGTCCCATGACGCCCGCCAGGTTTGGACCAACCGTCGCACGCTGGCCGGCTTTTGTACTATGGCAGGCCTGGCACCGTTGCTGGAACAGCTTGGCCCCTGCGGTCGCGTCCTGTGCATTCGCATTTTGCGCGGCGATTGCGAGGAGGAAGGCTAAGGCGCTACCCGCCTTCGTGATCATTTGCGGCATTCATGACGTTCCTTTTTAGATAATGAGCGGTTCCAGTCTGGTGACTGAAAGACCGCACATTTCGGTGGTGGTTTCGAAATCGGGATTCCCGTTCTGGATGGCGTGACCGGCCCATCGTCTTTGATGGATCGATCGCCGCGCGACGGCACGCCACAGCTTGAAGCAAAGTCGCGTGGATCGTCAGGCGAACTGTTCAGCGATAGGCAAGCGCCTGATACGTTTGCCGGTCAGGCGAAAGAGCGCGTTGCAGACCGCTGGAGCAACGTTCGGAGCTCCGCCTTCGCCAATACCTTCGAAAGGCCCGCCACTCAGAAGTAGCTCAGTGACGAAGGTTGGTGTGTCCGCGAGACGAACGACTTGATAGGTGTCGAAATTGCTTTCCTGGACGCGTCCTTGCCCAATGGAAATCTTCCCGTACAGCGCAGCGGACAGTCCCCATATTGCCGCGCCCTCCAGTTGGGCTCTCGCGGTGTCCGGATTTATGATCTGGCCGGGATCGGCGACCGTCCAGATCTTGTGAACGACAACACGTCCACCTTCCAGAGAGACCTCTGCCGCCTGGGCGACAAGGCAGTCGAGATTCTTGTGGCTGATGCCGAGACCGATGGCCCTGGAGCCACCGGCATGATTTTTGTAGCCGCTGATCTCGGCGAGCCTGTCGAGCACCTTAAGCGCCTTGGCGTTGGCACGAAGTCTGTCTCGCCGGAATTGATAAGGGTCCTCGCCGGTCTTGGCCGCGATTTCATCGATGAAACTCTCGATGGCGAAAACGGTTTGCGAAGCACCGACGGAACGCCACATGCCGGCGGGTACGTGTGTTTCGCTGCGGACCCAACGAGCTTCCTGGTTCGGGAAATCGTAGAAGGCGAAGATCGCGTCGGTGACGACGCTGTCGAATGACTGCATGAAGGCCGGATACATTCGAGGCAAGATCGTCTGTGATGCCTGCTTGTGCTTGAATGCCAGGACGTCCCTGCCTGTCACGCCCGCCGTGAGCTCGGATACACCTGCGGGCCGATAGAAATCGTGCTGGATATCCTCTTCGCGTGACCAGATCAGCTTTACGGGTTGACCCGGAAAACTCTTTGCGACGAGGACGGCCTGGGCGACGAAATCTGCCTCCTGTCTTCGGCCGAAGCCGCCGCCCGCAATCAGAGTGTGGATCTTGACCGACGTTTCCGGAAGGCCTGTCAGTTCGGCGGCAACTGCCCTGGCCTTGTCGGGAAGTTGCGAGCCGACCCAGACGTCGCAGCTCGCGGCGTCGACGCGCGCGACACACGACATCGGCTCCATCGTCGCGTGTGCTAGAAACGGAACCTCATACTGCGCGGTGATGACAGTCTGCGACGTTCGCAAAGCCGCGTCCGGCGTTCCCGCCGTCTTTACGACGACGCCGTCCTTCGATTTGAGGTCTCCCCAAAGCTGAGCACTGATAGATTCATCATTGACGTGATCATTCTGGCCTGGTGCCCACTCTGCCCCGAGGCTGTCGAGCGAACGGCGCGCAATCCACCAACGGTCGGCCACGACGGCCACCGCACTCGGCAGGTCTACGACTCCTCGAACGCCTTTCTGCTTGAGGACTTCCGAACGCGTGTCGCGCAGCAGCTTGCCGCCGAAAGTGGGGCACGCCGCGACGGTGGCGTAGAGCATACCCGGGAGGCGCACATCGACCGCGAACGTTGCGGATCCGTTGACCTTGCCAGGGATGTCGAGCCGGGGGATTGGGTTTCCAACGAACCGGTTTTTTGAGGAGGCAACCGGGGCCACCACCTTCGGTACGGGCTGCTCAGCCGCCGCCGACGCCAGCTCACCGTATGTCAGAATCTTATTCGTGTTGCCCAGCAACACGCGCCCGTTCTGCGTGGAGCAGGCTTCCGGGCTAACGTTCCAGACCTTGGCCGCCGCGAGAATGAGCATCGTTCGCGCCACGGCGCCAGCATTTTGCAGGGGGTCATGGAAGGCACTGACGCCTGTGCTGGCACCGGTAAGCTGGATTCCGCCCAAGGTCGGATTGCCATACTCCTTCCCGACGGATGCAAGCTCGAAACGCACCTTCGTCCAGTCGGCATCCAAGGCCTCCGCGAGGATCATGGGCAGCGCCGTAGACGTCCCCTGGCCCACCTCCGCGACGGGCGTAACGATCACGATCCCCCCGTCTCGATCAATGCGAAGGAAATTGCTGACGAAACTCTCGCCTTTGCCTTGCGGGAAGGCTCGTGTAGCGAAGGGTAGTATGAAAGCGCTCGCGCCGATCGCCGCGGAAGTCTTGAGAAATGAGCGCCGGCTTGGCGTGATGGGGTTCACTGACGACCTCCACCAATGGCGGAATCGCGAGCTTCCTGCAAAGCGGCCCTAACGCGAGGATAGGTTCCGCAGCGGCATATATTCGTCATCGCCGCGTCGATTTCCTCATCGCTGGGCTTGGGGTTCTCTGCAAGAAGACCCGCTGCTGCCATCAGCATGCCGGACTGGCAGTATCCACACTGCGGAACCTGATGCTTGATCCACAACTGCTGCAAGACATGGGGTCGGCCTCCAGCCAGCCCCTCGATGGTGGTGATCGACTTCCCCTCCACCGCATCCAAAGGCAAAACGCATGATCTCGTTGCCACGCCGTCGACGTGAACCGTGCAGGCCCCACATTGGGCGATGCCGCATCCGAACTTGGTGCCGGTCAGTCCGAGGTCATCTCGAAGGATCCACAACAGAGGAGCTTCGCCTTCGGCGTCCACCGACACAGACTTGCCGTTCACTTCGATCGAAATCATGACCGAATCTCCGTAGCAACGACTGGGTCGTGGGCCGATCCACTCGCGGGGGGATCAAGGAACACGTAGAGGTCCCGGATCCGCCCATGTTCGATCCGCGCGACATCCGTCCCTCTCACGGGCCCGGGCTCACCACCACGCGGTCCGGCCGCCCAGCGCAGCAGCCCGACACCATGATGTCCAATGGCGGGCCCGACAGGCATGAAGACGGTATCCGGAGGCAGTTGCCCCAACAGTGCGGTAATGCTGTCAGATATTGCCTGATATCCCGAAACGGGCTCCTGCTCGTACAAAGTGCCGTCTACGGACCATAACTCAGCCAGCGCAGCGAGCCGCTTGTCGGGGTCACGTTCGCCGAATACGCGGGCGGCGTTGCCGCGCATCACGGTGTCATAGTCTGGTTCCGAATCCTGATGTGTCACAGCGTCTCTCCTTAGCCCGGCCTCCAGCCGCGAATGCTGCGGGCCCCTGCATGTTTCGATTCCTGGTCCGAGCTATCTCGCGCTTAGCCGTCAGCCTATGCCACGCGCGTCCGGCCCGCGGGGATGCGTCAGACCTGCGCGGTGCCGCCATCGACGAAAAGCTCGATGCCCGTAATAAATCGACTGTCAGCGGACGCGAGGAAGGTGATGGCCTTGGCAATCTCCGAGGGATCCGAAAGTCGTCCGAGCGGAACCATGCCGAGCAGACCCTCTTTCATCTCCGCGTTGGCGAACACGTCGAAGCCGGGCGTAGCCGTCGGTCCCGGGCTGACGACGTTCACGCGGATCTTTCTATCCTTGAGTTCGACGGCCCAGGTGCGCGCAAAAGATCGCACTGCGGCTTTCGTGGCGTTGTAAACCGAGAACCCGGCGAAGCCCTTCGATGCGCCGACCGAGCCGAGCAGGACGATGGACCCACCGTCGTTCATCACCGGAAGCGCCTTCTGCACCGCGAACAGCAGCCCCCGCACGTTGAGATCGAACGTCTTGTCAAATGCCACTTCGGTGACATCCGTCAGGGCCTGCATCTCGTAAATTCCGGCATTGGCGACCAGGATGTCGAGAGAGCCGGCCTCGTTCCTAATGGTCGTGAATAACGCGTCGAGATCAGCCAGGCTGCCAGCGTCGCCTCGCACTCCGGTTGCGTTGTGGCCGATTTCGAGCACAGCGGCGTCGAGTTCTACCTGTCGTCGGCCAGTTACGAAGATCCGGGCTCCCTCGGCTGCCAAGTTCTTGGCAGTTGCCAAACCAATACCGCTGCTGCCGCCCGTTACCAGTGCGATCTTACCTTCTAGTCTGTTCGTCATTCCGATTACTTTCGATATCGTCGATTTCGGCTGCGCGGGCTTCTGACGCGGAGGGGTCAGCCAAAACTCAAGCTGCTGCTCCTCCAAGTCAAAGAGACGGTTAGCGGTGATTAGACCAAGTCCATGCCATTGATAATCGGCTTCCTAGGCGCTATAAAAATTCCGCCATGGAACAAATGGGATTCGAACGACTGACGGGCCTCATCGCCTTCGCGCGCGCGGGCTCGCTGGGGAGTTATACAGCGGCGGCAAATTCGCTTGGGATCTCTCCGTCGGCCGTGAGCAAAAGCGTGCAGCGCCTGGAGCAGCGACTAGGCATCCGACTGTTCAACAGGACGACGCGGTCGTTGTCGTTGACACCGGAGGGGCGCGATCTCCACGAGCGAGCCCTCAGGCTTCTACGCGACGCCGAGGAGATGGAACAAGCCGCGGTGGCCGCGAGGGCGGAGCCCGCTGGGACGCTCAAAGTGACAGCTCCCTTTCCCCTGGGCATTGCCGTGCTGTCACCGGCCCTGCCGCTCTTCAGATTGCGCCACCCTAGGCTATCGATCGATCTCCGGCTTACCGATCGTTTGGTCGACATCATAGACGAGGGCATAGACGTGGCGATCAGGGTCGGCGATCCCGTCGACTCGCTTCTTATTGCTCGACCACTCGCGCCACATCGCATCTGCGCCTTCGCGGCGCCGAGCTATCTATCCCGCAAGGGCGTGCCGCTCCATCCCAAGGAACTTGATGGCCACGACTGCGTCAATTTCCGATATCAAAGCACTGGCCAAAGCCTGCGCTGGCCGTTTCGCGTCGGAGATCGGACGATCGAGATAATTCCGAATGCCGGTATAACTGTGGATTCCAGCGATGCCGTCGCCACCGTTCTCACTGCCGGGGGCGGAATAGGCATATCACCTACATACGTCGCGGCCCCTTTCGTGTTGCGCGGCGAACTTGTGCCGGTGCTGTCGGAATTCGCGATCGACCTTTTCGCGATCACCGCTTTGTGGCCGGAAACTCGCCGTGGCAATCCCAACGTCAGGGCCTTCACCGCTTTCCTGCGGGAGATTTTCCCGTCCCCGACACCGTGGGACACGGCGGTGGGCCTTCCAAGCCTGACGATCTGACACGCGCGGACCGTGGAGCGTCGGACCCAGCGCTTCAAACGACGAACGTGGGGGCAGGAAGCCGGCGAACTCGCGAGCCAAAGGTCGCATCGGCTATGCGGGCGCGGCCGTCGGCTTCTGCTTAGAAAACGGCGGGAGATGGCGGACCGGAAGAGATTCGAGTTCCCTGAGGTCGCATTCCTCGGAAGAAAGAAGACGGTGCGGGTGGTCGGAATCGAACCGACACTCCTATTTGAACCGGATTTTGATGGGAGGCGCGTCTAAAAAAATACGGCGCCGTTGCTCTAGGAAACGCCGAGCCTAGGCGCTCGACCGACCTATATATAACCCAGACTATCCGTGCTCCCTACGCGGACCAAATCAGGCTTCTCGCATTTCACCTCAGTGCTGCATGGTCGCTCGTGCAACAGCGTGAGCGACCGATGACAAGCAAGCCCAACGGTGACGTCGGGCGATATCGCACTCAAGGACCTCGCCTCACGCTCGATGACCACAAACGAGCGACACCACGCTGTCGATCAAGGGAGGCTTACGTTGGACACCAAATTTCTAACCGCCGAGGAAGTCTCGGAGCGCTATCGCGGCGGCGTCTCGGTTGGAACGCTTCGGAACTGGCGGGCGATGAAAATCGGCCCGTCGTTCGTTAAGATTGGCAAAGCCGTCCTCTATCCGATCGACGAGCTTGAAGCGTGGGACGAACAGAACAGAGTGAGTTGCCGTGCATCAAGGCGACTCACTGAACTCACCGATGATCAGCCGTGACAATCACGATCGGTCATGGGGAACATGCCCCATTCCCCGGCACCAGTTCCACCAAGCTTCAGAGAAATATCTACAATATCAATGCGATGGAGAATCCTTTGGGATGATGCATAACCATCCCTCAGGCGATCCCACACCGTCCCGCGCGGACATCGAGATGACCAAGCAGATCATCGATACGGCCAAGCCGCTCGGCATCGCCGTCCACGACCACATCATCATCGGCCGCAAGGGCAACGCCTCGATGAAGGGCCTGCTGCTGATTTGAGGCGTTTGCCCGGCATCCGAGGTTTTGCAGGCGCGAACAACCCCAACAATTTCTCATCGGATAGTCGGCTCTGGAATTTCAACCGGAAATCGAGCATGATGCGGCTTGGTATTTCGGGTGGACCCTTCGCGCTCTATTGAAATACCGGAGGACGGGACATGGCCATCGCGCTTGTACTCGTTTTGATCGTCGTGGGCTCGGTGTTGTTCCACTTCCTGAGCCCATGGTGGTGGACGCCGATTGCCTCGAACTGGGACTATATCGACAACACCATCATCATCAGCTTCTGGATCACGGGCATCGTCTTCAGCGCCGTCGTGCTTTTCATGGCCTATTGCGTCTTCCGCTTCCGCCATCGCGAAGGCAGTCGCGCCGCCTATGAACCGGAGAACAAGCGCCTCGAATGGTGGCTGACAGTCGGCACCGCCGTCGGCGTCACGGCCCTTTTGGTCCCAGGCCTGTTCGTCTGGAGCCGCTTCGTCAGCGTTCCAAGCGACGCCTCCGATATCGAGGTCGTTGGCCAGCAATGGCAATGGAGCTTCCGCTTGCCCGGGAAGGACGGCAAGCTCGGTACGTCCGACACCCGCAACGTATCGGCCGACAACCCGCTTGGCATCGCGCCGACTGACCCCAACGCCCAGGACGATGTCGTGGTCGAGGCGGCAGACCTGCATTTGCCGGTCGGCAAACCTGTCAAGGTGCTGCTGCGCTCGATCGACGTGCTGCATGATTTCTACATCCCGGAATTCCGCGCTAAGATGGACATGATCCCGGGCTCGGTCACCTATTTCTGGTTCACGCCGACAAGGACCGGAACCTTCCAGGTCTTGTGTGCCGAGCTGTGCGGCCAGGGACACCCGCTGATGCATGGCGTGGTCGTGGTCGACACCGAGCAAGATTATCTGGCCTGGGTCGGCCAGCAGCAGACTTTTGCACAATTGTCGGCGCCCAAGCAAACAGGCTCGGCAAACCAACCGTCAGGAAAGACGATGACGTCCGGTTTGGACGTCGCGGCAAAACTCGAAGCCGTCGAGGCCCGCTGAACAGAGCACGGAGGTGCTCCCATGGTCGATGTCACACCCGCAGATGCTGTGCCGCCCGCCGAAGTCGGGGAGGTGGAACTCTACCACCCGCATAGCTGGTGGACGAAATACGTCTTCTCACAGGACGCCAAGGTCATAGCGGTCCAGTATTCGGCGACGGCGACGGCGATCGGCCTGGTGGCGTTGGTGCTGTCCTGGCTGATGCGGCTGCAGCTCGGCTTTCCCGGCACGTTCGATTTCATTACCCCGGAGGCCTATTACCAATTCATCACCATGCACGGCATGATCATGGTGATCTACCTGCTGACCGCGCTCTTCCTCGGCGGCTTCGGCAACTATCTGATCCCACTGATGGTCGGCGCCCGCGACATGGTCTTTCCCTATGTCAACATGCTGAGCTACTGGGTCTATCTGCTCGCCGTGCTCGTTCTGGCCTCGAGCTTCTTTGCGCCGGGCGGACCGACCGGCGCAGGCTGGACGCTCTACCCGCCGCAGGCCATCATGACCGGCACGCCGGGCGGCCAGGACTGGGGCATCATCCTGATGCTCTCTTCGCTCATCCTGTTCATCATCGGCTTCACCATGGGCGGCCTGAACTATGTCGTGACGGTGCTGCAGGGGCGCACGCGCGGCATGACCTTGATGCGCCTGCCGCTCACCGTCTGGGGCATCTTCACCGCCACCGTCATGGCGCTTCTGGCCTTCCCGGCGCTGTTCGTTGCCTGCGTGATGATGCTGCTCGACCGCGCGCTCGGCACTTCCTTCTTCATGCCGGCGATCGTGGAGATGGGCGCGCAGTTGCAGCACAATGGCGGCAGCCCGATCCTGTTCCAGCATCTGTTCTGGTTCTTCGGCCACCCGGAAGTCTATATCGTAGCGCTCCCGGCCTTCGGCATCGTGTCCGACCTGATCAGCACCCATGCGCGCAAGAACATCTTCGGCTACCGCATGATGGTCTGGGCCATCATCGCCATCGGCGCGTTGAGCTTCGTGGTCTGGGCGCACCACATGTATGTCAGCGGCATGCATCCCTATTTCGGCTTCTTCTTCGCCACCACGACGCTGATCATAGCCATTCCAACCGCAATCAAGGTCTACAACTGGGTGCTGACGCTGTGGCGCGGCGACATCCACCTCACCATACCGATGCTGTTCGCCCTGGCCTTCATCGTCACCTTCGTCAATGGTGGCCTCACCGGACTGTTCCTCGGCAACGTGGTTGTCGACGTGCCGCTTTCGGACACGATGTTCGTCGTCGCCCACTTCCACATGGTCATGGGCGTTGCCCCGATCCTGGTGATCTTCGGCGCGATTTACCATTGGTACCCGAAGGTAACCGGCCGCATGCTCGACGAAACACTCGGCCGCTTCCATTTCTGGGTCACCTTCCTCGGCGCCTACCTGATCTTCTTCCCCATGCACTATCTCGGCCTGATGGGCATCCCGCGTCGCTACGCCGAACTGACCGACATGACTATTATGACGGAGTCGGCCCACCATCTGAACTCGTTCATCAGCATCATGGCTTTCACCGTCGGCTTCGCCCAGATGGTGTTCCTGTTCAACCTGATATGGAGCATCCGCCATGGCCGCGAGGCGGGCGGCAATCCGTGGCGGGCGACGACACTCGAGTGGCAGACACCCCAGACACCGCCGGCGCATGGCAATTTTGGCAAGGAACTGCCGGTCGTCTATCGCTGGGCCTACGACTACAGCGTACCCGGGGCCAAGGAGGACTTCATTCCGCAGAACGTGCCGGGCACCTTCGCCCCCTCAAGGGAGCCGGCATGAGCGTCATCCTGGTCTTCTTGGCTGTCATCGCCGGTTTTGCCGGCTGGTGGCTTTCGCACCAGCGACTGACATCCAAGCCGTGGCTGGAGCAAGGCCTGGCCGGGGATTTCGTCGGCTCCGACCGGTCGGCCCTGCCCACCGCTAAGATCGGCCTCGGCGTCTTCCTCGCCGTTGTCGGCTGCCTGTTCTCGCTGTTTACCAGCGCCTATTTCATGCGCATGGGCCTGCCGGACTGGCAGCCGCTGCCGCTGCCGCGCCTGCTCTGGCTGAACACCGGCGTGCTGGTGCTGAGCAGCGTCGCACTGCAATGTACCGTGGTCGCCGCACGAAGAGGCCAGATGGACATGGTCAGGCTCGGTCTTGCAACGGCCGGACTGACCGCCCTCGCCTTCCTTGCCGGCCAGTTGATGGCCTGGCGGCAGCTCACCGAAGACGGCTACCTGCTGGCCTCCAACCCGGCCAACAGCTTCTTCTATCTGATCACCGCAATGCATGGTCTGCACATACTGGGCGGTCTGATTGGCCTTGGCAGGACGAGCTTTGGCGCCTGGAATGGCGCTCGTCCGGAGCGGCTGCGCCTCAGCGTCGAGCTCTGCGCAATGTATTGGCACTTCCTCCTCTTCGTCTGGCTCTGCATCTTCGCCGTTCTGGCCGGCTGGGCGGCGACGTTCATCGACATTTGCCAACGGCTGCTCACCTAGGAGACCCGGCGATGGCCGAGACGACACTGACGCATTCCAGCTCGATGGCCCGCCCCGACGGCCTGCGCGGTATTGCGGCCGACTGGGCCTCGGATCAGCGCGCGTTCAAGAACGTGTCCTGGGGCAAGGCCATGATGTGGATCTTCCTGCTCAGCGACACCTTCATCTTCGGCTGCTTCCTGCTTTCCTATATGACCGCGCGCATCTCCACGCGCGTGCCGTGGCCAAATCCGAGCGAGGTCTTTGCGCTTCGCATCGGCGGCACGGAGATCCCGCTGATCCTGATCGCCATCATGACCTTCGTGCTGATCTCCAGCAGCGGAACCATGGCCATGGCGGTCAATTTCGGCTACCGCCGCGACCGCCGCAAAACCGCGATCCTGATGCTTTTGACCGCTGCGCTCGGCGCGACCTTCGTCGGCATGCAGGCCTTCGAATGGACCAAGCTCATCACCGAAGGGGTACGGCCCTGGGGCAATCCGTGGGGAGCCGCGCAATTCGGCTCGTGCTTTTTCATGATCACAGGCTTCCACGGCACTCACGTGACGATCGGCGTGATCTTCCTGATCATTACGGCGCGAAAGGTCTGGCGCGGCGATTTCGACGTTGGGCGGCCCGGCTTCTTCACCAGTCGCCGTGGCCGTTACGAGAACGTCGAGATCATGGGGCTCTACTGGCACTTCGTCGACCTGGTATGGGTGTTCATCTTCGCCTTCTTCTATCTTTGGTGAGAGGCAGGCTTTGAGAGGAAGACATGGCTGAAGCAACCGCAAACGGGCTCGGACAACACGTACTGCACGCCACCCATGATGCGACGGCGGTCGTCAAGACGGACACGCATCAGGAACACCCGATCAAGCTCTATCTGGTGGTCTGGGCGTGGCTGTTCATTCTCAGCACCTGTTCCTATCTGGTCGACTATTTCGGCCTCCACGGCTATCTCAGATGGTCACTGATCCTGATCTTCATGATGCTCAAGGCCGGGCTGATCGTTGCCGTCTTCATGCACATGGCCTGGGAGCGGCTGGCGATGATGTATGCGATCATTCTGCCGCCGATCCTGGTGCTGGTCTTCGTGACGATGATGGTCTTCGAGTCCGACTATACGCTGTTGACCCGCATCGCGTTTTTCGGGCCCGGCCCCTGACACGCGATTCGACCCCAGCCGCAGCATAACCAGCCGGGAACCGCAGCCGCCGGAGCCTTGAAACAATAGGCCGCCGGTCCATTTTGATTTCCGTCGAGAACTCAAGCAAGGGAGGCCAAAAATGACGATAGCAAACAGACTGAGGGATTTTATCGACGGCAAGGGAATCCCCTACGACACCGTCGCGCACCATCGGACCGCCACCAGCAGACAGAGCGCCATCGCCGCGCACGTGCCCGGCAGCATCATGGCGAAGTCCGTCCTCGTCCACCACGAGCTCGGCTATGCGTTGGCCGTGGTTCCAAGCACCCACAGGATCGAGCTCAACAAGCTGCAGGACGTCATGGACAAACGCCTTGGGCTCGCGTCCGAGGACGAGGTGGTATCGCTCTTCGATGATTGCGACATCGGCGCCGTCCCGCCGATTGGCGCCGCCTATGATGTGCCAGTCATTCTGGATGAAAGCCTGCGCGATGCCGCCGATGTCTATTTCGAGGGTGGCGACCACAAAACGCTCGTGCATGTCAGCGGCAAGGATTTCCGCAACCTGACCACAGGCGCACGTCAGGCGCGGTTCAGCCACCCCGCCTTCTGAGCGCACCTGCACGGCTCGCCGGTGGGCGACGACAGGCCTTGCTCACTTGGCCGGTCTGGGGCCGGGTGGCGGCTCCACAACCTTGCGATACACATGCCAGGTCGCATGGCCGAGGATTGGCAACACGACCGCCAGTCCCGCGAACACGGGCAGCGAGCCGACGATCAGCGCAATGGCGACGATCAGGCCCCAGACGGCCATCACTACCGGGTTGGCCAGGACCACGCGCACCGAAGTGTGGACGGCTTCGTAGGCGCCGACATCGCGATCGAGCAGCAGCGGGAAAGCGACCACGGTGGTGCACAACACGACCACGGCGAACACGAACCCTATGGCGTGACCCAACGCGATCAGCGTCCAGCCACGCCCGGTGGCGAATATTTCGGCTATGAAACTGGACAATGACGTGGGCGGCTCAGGTCCGAACAGCTGCTCGTAGAAAATCTTGGCGGTCAAAAGCCAGGTGATGAAGATCGCAAACAGCATGATGCCGACGGCGGCGATGGCCGGCAGCGCCGGAGAATTCCTGACCTCGAAAGCATGTTTCCAGGACGCATCGAGCCCGGCTTCGCGCCGGCGACTGATCTCATAGAGGCCGATCGCCGCGAGCGGCCCGATCAGCGCAAAGCCTGACACCAGTGGAAACAGCAGCGGCAGCGTGTTTGCTCCCGACGTCCAGGTGGCAAGCACTACGCCGGCGAGCGGATAGATCATGCACAGAAACACGATGTGCGACGGCTTGACCATGAAGTCGTCGACGCCACGCTTGAGCGCGTCGAAGAGATCGGAAATACCGATCTTTCGAATTTTAGTATGCTCCAGCGTCTCGCTGGCACCTGCTATTACATGAAAATTTGCCATGCCCATTCCCTCCAGACCAGGTCCGGCAAGGTCGCAGCTCACGGGTGCTGCCGTTCGGCATGGCTGGCCACGCGAACCGCGACCTGCACCTAAGTCAACATACGCCCTTGCATGGGATTTGTCGCTCCGGAATCGGACCATGGCATGGAGCGGCTCGGATCGGGCGCTGGCTCCGAAAGTCTTTTTTCGATATTCTTGATGTCGAAGGAGAAGGTCATGGACGCAAGGACGCTTCTCATACTCGCGCTTGGCATCGCTGTCCTGCTGGTCCTGGGATTTTGGACATTGCCGACATAAAGGCCGGGGCTCAAGCGTTCACCTCGGCAATTGCCAGTCTCCTCTCCGGGCGACCACTGCTGATACCATCAATTCGCAGCTGCCGCGCGCATGACGATGGCGTCGGCAAGCAGCATTGCGAACAGCGCGAAAAGGTAGAAAATCGAATAGGCAAATAGCGCCTTCGCCGGTCTCATTTCCGGACCCGGAGCGGTCAGAACCTTCCAGCTATGCCAAAGGAAGCCGCCACCCAATGCAGCCGAGGCGATTCCGTAGAACCCGCTGGCAAATCCGAGGAGCCAGGGCAGTACGCCGACCGGTACCAGCAAGAGCGCATAGACAAGTATCTGTTTCTTCGTCGAAGCCTGGCCTGCCACATTCGGCATCATGGGGATGCCGGCCACGGCGTAATCGCCAACCTTGAACAGCGCCAGCGCCCAGAAATGCGGCGGCGTCCAAAGAAAGATGACCAGGAACAGGATAAGGCTTTCGATGCCGATCCCGCCGGTGGCAGCCGCCCATCCGATGACAGGTGGAAGCGCGCCCGCAGCACCGCCTATCACAATGTTCTGGGGCGTCGAGCGTTTCAGCCACATCGTATAGATCACGACGTAGAAGAAGATGGTGAACGCGAGCAGCGATGCGGCAAGCCACCCAACGAGCACTCCGAGCGTCATCACCGAAAGCGCGGAAAGCACCAGGCCAAAGCCGAGCGCCTCACCTGGCGTGACGCGGCCAGACGGCACCGGCCGTTTTGACGTGCGCGACATCAACGCATCTATGTCCGCGTCGTACCACATGTTCAGCGCGCCGGCCGCCCCCGCTCCAGCGGCAATCGCGCCGATCGCAATCACGGCCATGACCGGATTCATCCCCCCGGGCGCCACCATGAGACCAACGAAAGCCGTGAAAACAGCGAGCGCCATGACCCGTGGTTTCAACAGCGCGAAGAAATCGGCTGCCGTCGCTTCCGATAGGCCGATGCTGGTGCCCTTGAGGTGGCCTTCGTGAGTCGACATGGCAGACGACCGTCGATGGTGGCGGAAGGAACCGGCTATTTGGAAAACTGTTTGAGGTATGCGATGACGTTTGCCACGTCCTGGTCGCTCTTAAGGCCTGGAAACGCCATCTTCGTTCCTTTGACCATGGCCTTTGGATCATGGAGATAGGTCGTCAGCGTCGCTTCATCCCATTTGGTTCCGGACTTTCCGGCCTCAATCATGGCTTGGGAATAGCTGAATCCTGGATGTGTGCCGGCGGTGCGGCCGATAACGCCGTTCAGCGACGGACCAACCTTGTTCTGGTCCTTGTCGGCGATGTGGCACACCTTGCATTTGGTGAAGACCTTCTCACCCGCCGAGGCATCCTGTGCCCGTGACGGATTCACGACGAAGGCAACAACAGGCATGATGGCTAAGAACGCAATCGCGCGCATGGCATTTCCTCCCTGATCGCCATGTGCACGCGTGCCCGTTGCGGCGGCACCCGCGCTTCATGGCAAAGTGCAATATTCGCATCCCCAGTGGAATTGCGTTACCTACATACCACGGAATCCAGCCCAGGAGTAGGAAAAGCCAACATTTGCGAAGGTTTAGAGTTCACGCCGGGCTCGAGGCGGATCGGTATGAACGCCGGCAATAAAAAAGGCCGCCTTCGAGGGCGGCCTTCCAAAAATCAGTTGCGGAACGGTATTACTCGGCGTCCTTGGCGGCCTTCTTCTTCGGCGCGGCCTTCTTTTTCGGCTCTTCCGTTTCGTCGACGGCTTCATCCGCCTTGGCTTCGGCCTTCTTCGACGCGGCTTTCTTCGCCGGCTTGGCCTTGGTCTCGGCCTCGTCGTCGTCGGCCATCAGCTCTTCCTTGCTGACCTTGATGTCGGTGACCGAGATCTGGCCGAGAAGGTGGTCGACCACCTTTTCCTCGAACATCGGCGCCCTGAGCGCGTTCAGCGCTTCGGGGTTGTTGCGATAGAATTCGAAAGCCTCCTGCTGCTGGTTGGCCGGGAAGCGGCGAACCTGTTCGAACAGGCCGCGCTGCAGCTCCTCGTCCGACACCGTCACGCCGGCCTTCTCGCCGATCTCGGCCAGCACCAGGCCGAGACGCACGCGGCGCTCGGCAAGGCGCATATATTCGGCGCGCGCCTCTTCTTCCGTGGTGTCCTCGTCGGCGAAAGTGCGGCCTGCCGCTTCGAGGTCGCGGTTGACCTGCGCCCAGATGTTGTTGAACTCGGCCTCGACGAGCTTCGACGGCGCTTCGAACGAATAGGCGGCATCGAGCTGGTCGAGCAGCTGACGCTTAACCTTCTGGCGGGTCATCGAGCCGAACTGGTTCTCGATCTGGCCACGCACCACCTCGCGCAGGCGTTCCAGCGACTCCAGGCCGAGGTTCTTGGCCGTCTCGTCGTTGATCTCCAGCTCGCCCGGCTTGGACACTTCCTTGACGGTGATGTCGAAGGTGGCTTCCTTGCCGGCCAGATGCGCCGCCTGGTAATTTTCCGGGAAGGTGACCGTGACCTGCTTCTCGTCGCCGGCCTTGCTGCCGACCAACTGGTCCTCGAAGCCCGGAATGAACTCCTTCGAGCCGAGCACCAGCGGCTGGTCGGTGCCGGCGCCGCCGGCAAAAGCCTCGCCGCCGATCTTGCCGACATAGTCGATGCTCACGCGGTCGCCTTCGGCGGCCTTGCCGTCCTTCGGCTCATAGCTGCGCGCCGATTCGGCGATGCGCTTGACCTGCTCGTCGATCTCCGCTTCCGGCACCTCGAATACCTGGCGCGTCACCTTGATGTCGGAGAAATCCTTGATCTCGATCGCCGGGATGACCTCGTAGTTAAGGCGGAATTCGAAATCGGCGCCGCCGGCCAGGATCTTTTCGGCCTCTTTCTCGTCCTCGGTCATGATCACTTCGGGCTGCATGGCTGCCTTTTCGCCGCGCCCGGTGATGATGGAACGGGTCGAGTCGTTGAGGATCTCGTTGACCACCTCGGCCATGAACGACTTGCCGTAGACTTTTCGCAGGTGCTGCACCGGCACCTTGCCCGGGCGAAAGCCGTTGATCCGCACCTTGTCGCGGGCATCGTTCAGCCGCGCCAACAACTTGGCTTCCATGTCACCGGCCGGCACGGTGATCTTGATCTCGCGCTTGAGACCGGAGTTGAGCGTTTCGGTGACCTGCATCCTAAAACCTTTGTTTTCACCAATGAGGCTGCCAAACGGTTCTTAGCCGTTCACAGCCTGCCGGTATAATCTTGCCGGAAATGGCTTTTGGTACGGAACCTGGTGATTTGACCGCTAAAGCGGCTCAAACTCTCCTGAGCTGCGCCTTTCAAAATGTGAAGAAGTCTTTGTTTTTCCTACTTCTTCTCACATTCTGCAGAAGCGGATCGTCGCGTCCCGTCACATTCGACACGCCTTTTGTCACAGGCTAGGCTAATTTTCAACCATCTTCGCGATTGGCTGGATAAGCATCCTTTGGCGCCGACATTGACAGAATGATGGCTACATGGGATTGCCGGGCGACGCGGATGTGGCGGAATTGGTAGACGCCCTGGATTTAGGTTCCAGTGCCGAAAGGCGTGGGGGTTCGAGTCCCTTCATCCGCACCACCCTTCGCTCTTCGAGCTTCGGGTGGCACGCCGCCACCTGAGGCTCGAAGAGCCGAAGGTGTCCTCCGAAGCCTTGCGAAGGAGGACCGGCGCAGTCAACGCGCGTCGAACTCCTCACACCAAAGACATCTAGCTCTTCAATAAAGCGGCTCCTCGAACAGCGTCTTGTCGCCATCCATCAGCGCCTTGATCTGTGCCGTGCCATTGGCTGAGAGCGCCAGCTTTATGCCGAACGGCCGCACGCGCATATCGTTCTGGATCGCCATTCCCTCGCCTTCCGGCACGTAGAACCGCCCGATTCCGTAGTCTGGTGTGATCATCGCTTCCTCGTGCAAATCCCAGCCTTCGCTGACATGCCCGACAACATCGGCCTCATCCGCGCCGGCCGGCGCCGGTGCGTGGCCGAACCAGGCCGAGGTCGGCTGCCAGTAGCCGTCGGCGCCCTTCTTGAGCCGGACCACGATCGAGGTATCGTCGCTTGAGAACTTGTTGGGCGGGATGTTGCCGATCAGTTTCACCGGGATGCGCGATATGTTGTTGTTGAGCGAAATATAGTCGCCGCGCAAAAGATCGCGCGGATCGACGGGTTCGACCTTCAGGAGGATTTCCTTGCCGTTGCGCAGGATCGCCGCGCGCCCGGCGATGATCCAGCTGAGGAAGCCGATCTGGACGAGCGCCAGCACCAGCGCCGAGATAATCAGCTTCTTCCCGGTCATGTCGTTGCTCCTGTCCCGGCAGGCATCCTCATGCGCTTTTCAATGCGGATAATGGCCAGCGCCAATATGCCGAGCAGCACGGCCGCCGCCAGGAAGAAGCCCGCTGTATCGAGCATGGATTGCAGGGTGACGCTGTAGATGATGGCAAGCTCGAAGGCGAAGCCGGCATAGGCCAGCCAGCGCAGCCCCCGGCTCTCGCGCCCCGCCAGCATGATGGCCGCCACGATGCCGGCCAAGGCGACGATCGAGGCAATGGCAAAGCCGCCATTGTAGGTATTCCCGTCCGCCAGTTCGAACTGGACCATGGCCAGACCGGTAAGAAAGCCAAACAAGGCATGCAAGGGTAGCCGCCCACCTAGCTGAAGGACCTTGTCGATCGGATCGCCTGCAAAGACCGAGGCCGCGAACACCAACGCAGAAACGATGACCAGCGGAATGGCGATCCGCAGCGTCTCGTGGTCGTGATCGATAGCGCGCATGAAAAGATAGAAGACAATCGACAGGATGATCAGGTGGCGCGCGGCCTGGCTTTGCGTCCAGAACGAAGCGACGAATAAAACGATGGCCGCGACAATGAAGAAATCCGGAAAACCTGGATGCCAGTAAAATTCGCTCCCGTTGAGAAACAGCCACGCATCGGCGATGCCGACGGCAGCGACGGTCAGCGGGTTCGAGCGCAGCGCCACCGCCGCCAGCGCCGTGCCGGCGCCCCAGGTGACCAGCGCCGACGCCTCGTCGCCCGACAGGTGATACATCTGGCCGATGAGCGCGATCGATCCGCCGAACGCAGCGGCGGCAATGATCCACAGCGCCTCGCCGATCGCGGCGTGGTCGCGCGTCTTCAGCACCGCGCCGCCGACATAGCCGGCAAGGATGGCGGCAAAGAGTGCCGCCACCCGCACCAGACGCGGAATGGCGTCCCAGTTGGAGGCGACGAAGATCAGGATCGCGGCGCCGAACAAAAGGGCGGCCATCATCGCCAGTATCGAGCCGAAGCTTAATGAGGCGCGCTCGTGGGCGGCAACATCGCCAGTCAGCGCCGCGGCTGTCGATGCATCGATCAGGCCTGCGTCCCGCCATCGGGCGATATCGGCCCTCACCCGTGTCGCGTAGCTCGCCATATCCTTCCCCTAGGAGCCTGGTGCTTTTTCGGCCACTACCGGCAAGCCATTGACGCAACGGCATTTTCCGATTCGGCCTTATTTGTGTCGCAGGCGCGACCGGCCATTAATGCTGCAATGCACAATTTGCATTGCTGCCATGCGCCAATGGCACTTTTAAATCGATATGACCCTGCCTATTTTCCGTTCGTACACAAACGGAATGAAAAGACGAAACGAGCACTACCATGAACCTGATCCGCAACTACCGCAACTGGCGCCGCTACCGGGAAACTGTTTCCGAGCTGAGCCGCCTGTCGAACCGTGAGCTGACCGATCTCGGCATCAGCCGCCACGACATCCACTACGTCGCCCGCAAGGCGATCTAATCCGCTTCGGGCCGCAAATGGTCCGAACCAGTTTTGAAGAGAGTAACGACATGAACCTGATCCGCAGCTACCGTAACTGGCGCGTTTATCGCGACACGGTTTCCGAGCTGGGTCGGCTTTCGAACCGCCAGCTCCATGATCTCGGCATCGTTCGCGACGAGATCAAGATGGTCGCCCGCAAGGCGATCTAACCAAGCGATTTCGCCAGGGTCGACCTCCTCCCCGACCCTGACGGATACGGTCAACCTTCACCTCCTCCCGAGGGTTGACCATAAAAACGGCGCCCGCCGGACCTCCTCCCCCGGCGGGCGTTGTTTCCGAAGCGAACGCAGTTCGTCTTCTAAGCGAAAAGAAATTTCGTCAAAGCCGACCTCCTCCCCGGCGATGACGGATACGGTCGATCTTCACCTCCTCCCGAAGATCGGCCACCAAAACGACACCCGCCGGATCTCCTCCCCCGGCGGGTGTTGTTGTTTTGGGGGCTGAAGCCGCGTGGCGCCGAGCGTTACCGCCCACGCGACATTGCAATCGGACCGCCAAGCGATTATTCCGGCGCTTATGAGCAAAAATCCCATACACGTCATCGGCGGCGGCCTCGCCGGCTCCGAAGCCGCATGGCAAATTGCTGAAGCCGGCGTCCCGGTCGTGCTGCATGAAATGCGCCCGCTGCGCGGCACCGATGCGCACAAGACCGACGGTTTGGCCGAGCTCGTCTGCTCCAACTCCTTCCGCTCCGACGATGCAGAAAACAACGCCGTTGGCCTGCTGCATGCCGAAATGCGGCTCGCCGGCTCCTTGATCATGAGCGCCGGCGATGCCAACCAGGTTCCGGCCGGCGGCGCGCTTGCCGTCGACCGCGACGGCTTTTCCGAAGCGGTGACCAGGAAGATCGAGGCGCACCCGCTGATCACCATTCAGCGCGAGGAGGTGCCCGGCCTGCCGCCGGCCGATTGGGATCAGGCGATCGTCGCCACCGGCCCGCTGACCGCGCCTTCGCTTGCCCGGTCGATCGCCGAAGCCACAGGCGCCGATGCGCTCGCCTTCTTCGACGCCATCGCGCCGATCGTGCATTTCGACACGATCGACATGAACACGGCCTGGTTCCAGTCGCGTTACGACAAGGTCGGACCCGGTGGCACCGGCAAGGACTATATCAACTGCCCGATGGACAAGGAGCAGTATTTTGCCTTCGTCCAGGCGCTGGTTGAAGGCCAGAAAACCGAATTCAAGCAATGGGAAGGCACGCCCTATTTCGACGGCTGCCTGCCGATCGAGGTGATGGCCGAGCGCGGCGTCGAGACGCTGCGTTACGGTCCGATGAAACCGATGGGCCTGACCAATGTCCACAATCCGGCGGTGAAAGCCTACGCCGTCGTCCAGTTGCGCCAGGACAATGCGCTGGGCACGCTCTACAACATGGTCGGTTTTCAGACCAAGCTGAAGCATGCCGAGCAGGTGCGCATCTTCCGCACCATTCCGGGACTGGAGAAGGCCGAGTTCGCCCGCCTCGGCGGGCTGCACCGCAACACCTACATCAACTCGCCGACGCTGCTCGATGCCTCGCTGCAGCTCAAGGCCCGGCCCGGCCTGCGCTTTGCCGGCCAGATCACCGGCTGCGAGGGCTATGTCGAGAGCGCGGCGATCGGCCTGCTCGCCGGCCGCTTCGCCGCCGCCGAGCGGCTCGGCCACGCGCCGGCGGTGCCGCCGCTAACGACCGCCTTCGGCGCGCTGCTCAACCACATCACCGGCGGTCACATCGTTTCGGACGACGAGCCGGGCAAACGCTCCTTCCAGCCGATGAACGTCAATTTCGGCCTGTTCCCGCCGGTCGAAGCACCCAGGACCGAAGGCAAGCGCCTGCGCGGCAAGGACAAAACTATTGCAAAACGGCACGCCATCACCTCGCGCGCGCTGGCCGATTGCAGGGCGTGGCTGGGGCTGCCGGCGCAGGCGCAGGCGGCAGAGTAACCTGTGGCTGACGTCATTTGGCAGGACATCGCTTTCCAATTTGAGCCCGATGTAGCGCTGGCGACAGCGAAAGCGTGGTCGTGGCTTTTGCCTGAGCCTTGGACCCCACTGGTCTGCTCAATGGTCGGGGGCATGTTTGTCGAGCAACCGAACAACGAGGTTCATTGGCTAGACACCGGAACGGGCTTGGTCCAGCGGATCGCTCACAACCGGGCACGTTTTGAGGATATGATCCGGGTCTCTCCCGATGTCGTTGACGAGTGGTTCCTTCCGCCGCTTGTCGAACGCCTTCACGCCGCGGGCAAGAAGCCCAAGGCGGGAGAATGCTACGGCTTCACCATCTTGCCTGTCTTCGCTGAGGGAAAATTCGACGTAGACAACATGTTCGTGACTCCGGTCAGCGAGCAATTCGTCGGCATCGCGAACGTTCACCGTCAGTTGAACGAATTGCCGGACAATTCGAGGGTGCGGATCAAGGTCGTCGACTAGGTTCGTACCTACTCCGCCGGTTCGGCAGCCGCTGGCGGCAATCCCGGCTTTCCCGCCTCTGACGGATTCCTCCGCACATAGGCCGCCTTCAGCGTTTCCGACGTGTCGCGCGACCCGTCATGGCTCCAGCCGGGCGGCTTGATCAGATAGTTGAGGCGGTCGCTCGGCGTCAGCCCTGGCATTAGCGCATCCTTGAACATGCCGATCCATTCGTGGAAGGCCACCTTCAGCGGGTTGAAGGTGCCGATGTTCTTGACGATGCCGTAGCGCGGCCGGTCTTCCTCCAGTTCCTCGACGAAGGTGCCGAACATGCGATCCCAGATGATCAGCGTGCCGGCATAGTTGGCGTCGAGATAGCGCGGATTGGTGGCGTGGTGGACGCGGTGGTGCGAGGGCGTGTTGAAGATGAATTCGAACCAGCCCCACATCTTGCCGATCGCCTCGGTGTGGATCCAGAACTGCCAGACCAGGTTGAAGCCGAAGGTGAAGGCAATCACCGCCGGATGGAAGCCGAGCAGCACCAGCGGCGCCTGCAGCACGAACATGAAGGTGAAGAGGCCGGTCCAGCTTTGCCTCAGCGCCGTCGAGAGGTTGTAGTGCTGGCTGGAATGGTGGTTGACGTGCTCGGCCCACACCCAGCGCACCCGGTGCGCGATACGATGATAGACATAGTAGCGCAAATCATCGAGCAGGAAGGCGGCGAGGAACACCCAGATCGACAGGCCGAGGTTGAAGAAACGGTATTGCCATAGCCACAGCAACGCCCAATAGGACACCACGCCGAGCAGCAGGCCGGCCACGACGTTGCCCGTCCCCATCATCAGGCTGGTCAGCGTGTCGCGTGTCTCGAACGATCCCTTGGCGCGGCCGGTACGCACCAGCCAGAGCTCGATCAGGATCGCGGCGACGAAGAACGGGATGGCAAGCTGGGTGACCTGCGGAAAATTATAGTCATCCATCACGCGGCCTTTCGGATCTGGTCCTGCGTCTGCAACGAGGTCGCCACCGCCCTGGCGTCGGCCGCGCTGCCAAAAACAAATCGCCCGCCCTTCCAGGTGAAATCGTCCATTCTCACGGCGACCGCGTTTCCTTCCGTCGTCAGGCAAAGAACATCCCGCGGCGTGAGGATGCGTGTCAGGAAACAATCGCCGATACTCTGGACGATGCCGCAGCGCGCTGGGCCAAGATCGAGAAACGCTGCGCGCCCGTCCGCGGTCAATCGCACGGACGCTGGTTTTTCATCGGGAAAATCCTCGGCGAAACGCGCGAGCGCCTGATCGGCGCTGGCAAACGTCGCGGTCGTGGTGCCGCCGGTGAAATGTACGGCCGCGACCGACAGCGCAATGCCGAACACGACAAGGACGACCAGCACGGGCAGGCTCATGAAAAGGCATCTCCTCCGGCGGCTCGCGTTTCTTCGACGGGCGGGTCCGGCCGGGAGACTCCCTAGCACGATTGACGTTTACGTCAAAAAGGGAGCCCAGCCGCGCATCGCATGACGCAACAACAGCCAGTGCCGGCGCAAGGTGGAGAGCGTCGCAGTACGGCCAAGGGGTGACCGGCCTGCTGTCTCCATCTTGTCGAGATAGGCGCGTGTCAGCGCGAGTGGCAGGAAGGCTGGGCGCAGCGACACCGGGAGCGCCGGCGTGCCCTTCTCGAAAGCGTTGAGATGCTCCCGGGCCAGCGCAATCATCGCCGCCACGGCGCGTTCCGCGCCGGGGCCGCCGTCGCCTTTCACGAATTCCTCCGGCGAGGAACCGGCTGCCGCAAGTATGTCGGCCGGCACGTAGCATTGTCCGCGCCTGCGATGCAGCGGCAAGAGTAGCAAAAGACCGGTGATGGCTTGCGCGCAGCCTGCCCTGCCCGCCAGCTCGGCAGAGCGCGGGGCCTCGACCGGATCGAGCACCATCGCCACAAGCTGGATGAGCGCCGCGGCGGTTTCGCCGCAATACCCTTCGAGATCGGTGCGCGACGGCATCGGGTCGTCATAGAGGTCGAAGATGCGCGCCTCGAGCATGTTCTCGAAAGCCGTCTTCGGTAGCCGATGGGCGGAAATCGTCGCCCTCAGCGCATCGGCGACAGGATGGCCGGTATCAGCCTGGCCCCCGGCCATGATCACATCGCGCCACCATTGCAGCCTGACTTCGCCCGGCAACGGCTCACGGATGCGGTCGCGCGCGCCGGCGATCTCTGCATTGAAGGCATAAAGGGCAAGCATCGCATCGCGCTTATCGGCCGGCGCATAGAGCGCGCTGAGATAGCGGTCATGGTCGGCGGCGCGCACCGCGTCCACGACGATGTTCGGTGTGCCGGCCATTCAGTCGACGACGATCAGCGCCGCGGCCGCAGCGCGGTTTTCGGCCAAAAGCACGTTATAAGTGCGCACCGCCGCGCCGGTCGACATCGGGTCGGCCGAGATGCCCGCCTCCTTGAGTGCCGCGCGCAAGGCAGCCGGCAGCGGCCGCAGATCCTTGCCGGTGCCGACCAGCAGGATCTCGACCTTGTCGGCCTCGGCGAAAAGCTTGTCGAAGTCGGATGCCTTCAGCGCCAGCGGATCGGCCGGCTCCCATCCGTGAATGCCGGACGGCAGGCACAACAGCGAGCCGCGGTGCGACATGTCGGCAAAGCGGAAGCCGCCATTGCCATAGGCTTCGATTGGCGCACGGCCGGGGAAATGCGCTTCGCGGATGACAATGCCTTTGGCCATCGATCTAGAGCATGCCGAAAAGTGTGGAGCGGTTTTCGGACGACATCATGCTCCATCTCTTTGATTTAGAGCCGGATTCAGATTTCAGGTCGACTCGACCTGAAATCATCCGGCTCTAGAGCATGATCCCGAAAAGTGGGAACCGGTTTTCGGAAAAGATCATGCTCCGACAAAAGGTTAGATCAGGATGACGGTTCAACGAAACGTTATCCTGATCTATGACGTCAGGTCGCCACGGCCTTGCCGTTCACCGGCTTCTTCTCCTCGTCGGCGGTCGCGGCCTGCGGCCTGAGCTTGAACAGGATCAGCAGCGGCGCGGCGATGAAAATCGACGAATAGGTGCCGAACACCACGCCGAAAAGCATCGCCATGGTGAAGGAGCGGATCACCTCGCCTCCGAACAGCACCAGCGCCAGCAGCGCTAAAGTAGTGGTCACCGAGGTCAGCGTTGTTCTCGACAGCGTCTCATTGATGGCGTTGTTGAGAAGCTGCGGCAGCGGCATCTTCTTGTATTTTCGAAGATCCTCGCGGACACGGTCATAGACGACGATGGTGTCGTTCAACGAATAGCCGATGATGGTCAGGATCGCCGCCAGCGAAGACTGGTTGAACTCCAGTCCCGATAGAACGAAGAAGCCGATCGTCATCACCACATCGTGGACCGTGGCGACGATGGCACCGACCGCGAACTGCCATTCGAAGCGGAACCAGACATAGAGCAGGATGCCGACCAGCGCGATCAGCATGGCGATCGTGCCTTGCTTGGCGAGTTCGCCGGAAACGGTCGGCCCCACCACCTCGACACGGCGGAAGTCGTACTGGTCCTGCAGTTCGCCGCGCACCTTATCGATGACGGTCTGCTCAGCGTTCTCGCCGGCGTCCTGCGTGCCGACGCGGATCAGCACGTCGTTCGGCGCGCCGAACTGCTGCACCTGAATCTCGCCGATGTTGAGCTCCGAGAGCCTGCTGCGTATGTCGCCGAGATTGGCGTCGCCTTGCTTGGACTGCACCTCGATCAGCGAACCGCCCTTGAAGTCGATGCCGTAGTTGATGCCAAGCGTCAGGAACCCGACGACCGACAGGATCGACAATGTGCTGGACAGCGCGAATGTCCAGCGGCGGATGCCCATGAACGGGATCTTCGTTCCCGGCGGAATGAAGGTGACCGGCGCGCGCGGCAATTCCTTCGGACGCGCACGGCGCAGCCAGATCGACACCAGCATGCGGGTGAAGGTGAAGGCGGTGAAGACCGTGGTCAGGATGCCGATGGCGTAGGTGATGGCAAAGCCCTTGACCGGGCCGGTGCCCAGCCAGAACAGCACCACCGTCGCGATCAGCGAGGTGACGTTGGAATCGACGATGGTCGCCAGCGCCTTGGAGAAGCCGGTGTCGATCGCCTGGATCACCGAGCGGCCGTTTCGTCGCTCCTCGCGGATACGCTCATAGATGAGCACGTTGGAGTCCACCGCCATGCCGATGGTCAGCACGATACCGGCGATACCCGGCAAGGTCAGCGTGGCGCCGAGCAGCGAGAGCAGCCCCACGATCATAGCGACGTGGACCGCCAGCGCGACATTAGCGAGAAAGCCGAAGAAGCCATAGGCGACGAACATGAAGGCGACGACGAGTATCGAGCCGATCACGCCCGCCACCTTGCCGGCATGGATTGAGTCCTGGCCGAGGCCCGGACCAACCGTGCGCTCCTCGATGATCGTCAACTTTGCCGGCAGGGCGCCGGCACGCAGCAGCACGGCCAGATCGTTGGCGCTCTCAGCGGTGAAATTGCCGGAAATTTGCCCGCTCCCGCCCAGGATCGGCTCCCGGATGACAGGCGCCGAAATCACCTGATTGTCGAGAATGATTGCAAACGGCTTGCCGACATTCTGCGATGTCGCCTGGCCGAAGCGGGTCGCGCCCCGGGAATTAAAGGTAAATGAAACCACCGGCTCGTTGGTCTGCGAATTATACGTCGGCGTCGCCGCCGAGAGGTCCTCGCCCGAGACGATGACCCGGTTCTCGACCAGATAAGGGACCGGCGGATCGTCCTGCGAATAGAGGACTGCATCGCCTGCCGGCGGGCGGCCCTTCATTGCATCCTGGACCGGCATCGAGGTATCGACCATCTGGAACGTCAGCTTGGCGGTCTGGCCGATAATATCCTTAAGTCGCTGCGGGTTCTGAAGACCGGGCACCTGTACGAGAATGCGGTCGTCACCTTGCCTCTGCACGATCGGCTCGGTGGTGCCAAGCGCATTGACGCGTCGCTCGACGACCTCGATTGCCTGCGACAGCGCCGTCGACGTCCGGTATTTGATGCCAGCGTCGGTAACGGTGAACTTGAGAAGCCCGGGCTCGGAATCATCCAACGCCATCGACTGAACCGAGCCGCCGGTAAACAGGCTGGCATTCACCGGATTCGTTATCGGCTTCAGCGCTGCCTTTGCCGCATCGACCTGGGACAGATCATTGATGCGCACTTGCACAACACGCCCGGACCCCGAAAGTCCGGTGTAGTTGACCTTGGCATCGCGAAGCAGCGTCCTGATTTCGTCGCGCGTCGTTTGCAGCTGGTCCTTGATCAGATCGTTCTGATCCATCTGCAGCAGGATGTGCGAGCCGCCCTGCAGGTCGAGGCCAAGCGTCATCTGCCGCTTCGGCACCCAGCTCGGCAATTGCGCCAGCATGCTTGCCGGGAAGAGGTTGGGCGCGGCGAGGATCACTGTGACGGCCACGGCCAGCCAGATCAGGATCATCTTCAGGCGCGAAAAATAGAGCATATATCGTCGTCCGTCAGGGCATGCTGGCGGACTATTCCGCCGATAATTCGGTTATTTCTGGGCGTCTCGGTTCGCCACCGGCACGCCCTTAACCCGCACGTCATCGATTGTCGAGCGCGCTGAGGTCAATTTGGTGCGCTCGCTGGAATCGCGCTTGGTGTCATCGCCTCTGTCGGTTGCAATTCTAATTCTGAACGCCGCCGGGCGCTATCGTGCGTACCTCGACTATTTTCAGCGATGCCGCCATCGGACCGGAACGCAGAATCAAAGCAAGATCATCCGCGCTCTCCTTGGTGAAGTTGCCCGATATCTGGCCGGAACCGCCAAGGATCGGCTCACGGATGATAGGGGCCGAAAGCACCTGATTGTCGAGGATCATGGCAAACGGCTTGCCGACATTCTGCGAGGTCGCCTCCCCGAAACGCGCAGTACCCTTGGCATCGAACCGGAACGAAACGACAGGCGCATCCATGGCCGCGTTGTATGTCGCCCGTGCATCGACGATGTTGTCGCCGGAAACAATGACGCGATCTTCGACCAGATAAGGAACTGGCGGCTCGTCTTGTGAAAACAGCACCGAAGACCCTCGCGGCGGCCGGTTCTTGAGCGCATCCTCAATCGGCCAGGACGTATCGATCATCTGAAATGTCAGCCTGCCGGACCGGCCGAGAATTTCCTTCAGCCTTTGCGGGTCCCGCAGGCCCGGCACCTGGAGCAGGATGCGGTCATCACCTTGCTGCTGCACGATCGGTTCGGAATCGCTTTCGCTGGCCCGGAGCCTGACGGTCTCCATTGAGGGAACCATCGCCATCGAGTTCCGCAGTTTCATGCCCTCACCTGTCAGCGTGAGCCTGAGTAATCCCGGTTCGGGCTCATCGAGCACGAACTCCCTGATCGGATTATCTCCGGCGATCGGATCGGTGAATATTTTCAGGGCCGTTTTGGCGGCATCGATCTCAGCTGGATCCGAAATATGAACCCTGAACTCGCGATCCGATACGAAAAGGCCGCGATAGCCTATCTTGGCATTCCTCAGCAGCGAGCGGACGTCCTCGAGAACCGTCTCGAGACGTGACTCGATCAGATCGTTCTTGTCCACTTCAAGCAGAAACTGCGAACCGCCCTGCCGTTCGAAACGCGTCTGCCGCTTCGGCACCCAAGCAAGAAGGTCGTCGAAGGGCCCATCGGGCTTTATGGAGCGCGCGCCAATGAGCAGGCCGAAGATAATCACAACGGCGACGGCCAGCCCGATCAGGATCTTCGTGAGGCGCGAAAATCGCATTCGGCGTTGCCCATTACCGGCAGATTACTTTGCCCCAGGACCATTTGTCTCCAGCTTACTTCTTGGCGTTCTGGTTCGCCACCGGCTCGCCCTTGACCCGCACATCCGAGATCGTTGAGCGCAATGCCGTCACCTTGGTTCCGCCGCCAAGGTCGATCTCCAGCTCGTTGTCGTCGATCACCTTGGTCACCTTGCCGACGAAACCGCCACCGGTCACCACCGTGTCGCCGCGGCGCACCGCCGACAGCATTTCCTGGCGCTTCTTCAGCTGCGTGCGCTGCGGCCGGATGATCAGAAAATACATGATCACGAAAATCAGGACAAACGGCAAAATCTGAAGGTAGATGTCGGGCGAGACGCCGACGCCTTGGGCGTATGCCGGTGTGACGAACATCAAGATACTCCTGGATGATGACAAACCGCTCCGAGGCGGCCCCGCGAAATTTGGCCGGAATATAGTCGGTAAAGTTGCCAATGCAACTGCGCGAGGGAGCGAATCCGTTGCTTTTCCAGCCGTTTGGCCCATGCTAGAGCGTCTCGGCGAGAAACGGTATCGGGCTTGCCGAAAGGAGCATGTTCCAACAAAAGCTTGGAGCCGGTTCTTGCCGCGCCCCTGGAAAACCGTTTCCGCACCTGAAATGCCAGACCAAAGACCTCAGATGACCGACACCGGCCTGGATGCCTTGAACAAGAAGCTCGACCGCCTGATCGAGGCGGTCTCCCGCCTCGCCCGGCCGCCGATGCCGCAGACCGACCTTGCGGTGGCCGACTGCTTCGTCTGGCAGGCCGATCCCGGCTTTCTGGAACCGGTGCACAAGGTCAACCGCGTCGACATCGGCCTGATCCGCGGTGTCGACCGCGTCCGCGACATCCTAGTCGACAACACCGAGCGCTTCGCCTCCGGCTACGCGGCCAACAACGTGCTTTTGTGGGGCGCCCGTGGCATGGGCAAATCGTCGCTGGTCAAGGCCGTGCATGCCGCAGTCAACGCTTCGGACAAGCTCGACCGTCCACTCAAGCTGATCGAGATCCATCGCGAGGACATCGACACGCTGCCGAAGCTGATGGGGCTGCTGAAGGCCGCGCCCTATCGCTTCATCCTGTTTTGCGACGACCTCTCCTTCGACCATGACGACACTTCCTACAAGTCTCTCAAGGCGGCGCTCGAAGGCGGCGTCGAGGGCCGGCCGGCCAATGTGATCTTCTATGCCACCTCCAACCGGCGGCATCTGTTGCCGCGCGATATGATCGACAATGAGCGCTCGACCGCGATCAATCCGTCCGAAGCGGTAGAGGAAAAAGTCTCGCTCTCCGACCGCTTCGGGCTCTGGCTCGGCTTCCACAAATGCTCGCAGGACGAATATCTCGACATGATCGACGGCTATGTCCGTCATCATGGCCTGACCATCGATCCCGACACGCTGCGCGCCGAGGCGCTGGAATGGGCGACGACGCGCGGCAGCCGCTCCGGCCGCGTCGCCTGGCAGTTCACGCAGGACCTCGCCGGGCGGCTCGGCAGACCGCTCAAGGATTGATCTGGAATTGAAAAAGCCCGCTCCTGACGGAGCGGGCCGAAGACGGCGGGATCGGACTGGAGGTCAGGCGGCCCGCAAACGGTTCTTGTTCTATTCGAGATAGCCGGTCGGATCGACCGGGGCCGAGTTCTTGCGCACCTCGAAGTGCAGCTTCGGCGAGTCGGTGGTGCCGCTCATGCCGGACAGCGCGATCTCCTGGCCGCGCTTGACCTTCTGGCCGCGCTGCACCTCGATCGAACTGGCATGGCCGTAGACGGTGACCAGACCGTTCTCGTGGCGCACCAGCACGGTGTTGCCGAATTCCTTGAGGCCGTCGCCGGCATAGATGACGACGCCGTTCTCGGCCGCCTTGACCGGCGTCCCCTCCGGCACCGCGATGTCGACGCCGTCCTTGCCGGCGCCGAAGCTGGAGATGACGCGGCCGCGCACCGGCCAGCGCATCTTGCCGATGCCGGTTGCATCCGGCGCCACCGCGTCTTCATCCTCGGCTTGCTGAATGACCTTGGCGTCCTTCTTCGGCGGCGTGTAGGAGGCGAGCGTCTCCGACGGCGTGGCCTTTGCCGGCGGCGGCGTCGTCGCCGTCGTCACCGGATCGACCGCAGGCTTGGCGGAGGCCACAACGGTGCCGCCGGCCGGAACCTTCAGCGTCTGGCCGATCTTCAAGAGGCCGTTTTCCATGCCGTTGGCCTGCTTCAGCGCGGTGACGCTGACACCCGTCTTCCTGGCGATCGAGGACAGGCTGTCGCCCTGCTGAACGGTATAGCTGCCGCCGGCGCCTGCCGGCTTGGCGGCGGCCACTTGCGGCGCGGGCCTGGCGTTCTTCGAGCCGCTTGCCGCTGCCGACGCATCGATCTGCGCGGCGGACTTGCCGTCCTTGACCTTCGGCTGCTGCGGCAAAACGGCGACTTTGTCCTGCCCGCTGGCGGGCTTCTTTGGAGCATTGGCGGGCTTGGCGTCGGCCACTTTCGGCTCCGCCTTACTCGAATAAGCATAGGCCGGGATGACGATCTTCTGACCGCTCCGGATGCCCTTCTTCGGGTCGATCCCGTTGACCTTGGCGATGGCGTCGGCGGGCACATGATAGTGCTGCGCCAGGCCCGACAGCGTCTCGCCCTCGCGGACCACGATCTCTGTGGCATGCGGCGTCGCATTTGCGGCGCGCGTTGCATCAGGCTCGGCGGTCTTGAACGGCTTCGTCGCCGGCGTGACCGTACCGGTCGCCGTCTTGTCCAGGTGCGGCGCGGCAGGAGCCGGCGCGGGCGCCGGAGCCGCGGCGGTGCGCATCGGCCTGGCGGGTGAAGCGGCCGCCTGCGACGGCGGCGGCAATTGCTGGACCGAAACCGGCTCCAGGCTGGAGCGGCTCACCGATTGGGTGTGGCTGCCGTCGACCGGCGCCGGCGCGACCGATGTGTCGCCCGGATAGGGCTGGTCGGCATTCTGCTTGTTGATGATGGCGCGCTGGTTGTTGGTGGATGAGGTGAAGACGTCATCGACACCATTGAAGCGCATCGCCTGCGAGCTGCACCCGGCTGCGGCGCCGGCGATCAGGATGAGGGCGCAGCCACGCGCCAGAATGCGTCCGTTTGCCTTCAAAACATTGAATTGCATCGCATTAACCCGCACAGACCCGGTACAAACTGGCCCGATTAAAGCGTGTTAATGTTACCGGCGGGTTAACCCATTAGAATCCGACGAAAATTTTCTTAAAACATTCGACGGCGTTTTGGCGGATGTCCGGTAGTCCGCTAAATGACGGCAGCGAGGCTGCGCAGGATCGGCTGCAGCCTGACCATGCCGATGTCCTCACGCTCGAAACGGCTGCCGACCTTGGTCAGCTTGGCCAGCACCTGCTCGCCCTCCTCCGGCCCGATCGGCGCGATGACGATGCCGCCGCTCGACAACTGGTCGAGCAGGAAGCGCGGCAGGCTGTCGAAGGACGCCCAGGCGACGATGCGGTCGAAAGGCCCCTCGGTCGGCAGGCCGTTGGAGCCATCCGCCTGGCGCGCTAAGGCGTTGCCGATGCCGAGCGCCTCGAAGCGCTGCCTGGCCTGTTCGGTCAAGGTCTTGTAGCGATCGATGGTGACGACGCGCGCGGCAAGCCGCGACATCACCGCAGCCGTATACCCCGACCCGGTGCCGATCTCGAGCACGCGGTTGCCCGGCTCGATTGCGAGCGCCGCGATCACCGCCGCCTGCAGATCCGCGCCCTCAATCGCCTCACCGCATTCGATCGGCAGCATGCCGTCCGACCAGGCGATCGAATGGAACTGCGCGGAGAGGAAACCGCGCCGCGGCGTCGCCTCGAAGGCGGCAATCAGGGCCTTGGGCGCCATGCCCCGGCCACGCAGCCGAAGCAGGAAAGCGGCAAAACCTTCGCGGTCGTCGACAGCCATGTTCATGCCAAAACCCTATTCACAACAACGCCTTGGTCAGCTGGTCGCGGAGTTCATGGGCGGTGAGGTCGAGCTGCAGCGGCGTCACCGACACCAGCCGGTTGTGCAGCGCGTAAAGGTCGGTGCCTTTCCTGCCTTCGACCGGCTCGCGGCCGAAGCGCAGCCAGTAGTACGGCAGGCCGCGCCCGTCCCGGCGCTCGTCGACCCAGAGGCTGTGCACCAGCTTGCCCTGCGAGGTGACGACCGTGCCTTCGATTTCATCGGGCGCGCAGTTCGGGAAATTGACGTTGAGCAGAACGCCCTCGGGAAGCGGCACCGCCACCAGCTTCTTAAGCAGCGTCGGCGCCAGCGCCTCGGTCGTTTCATAAGGAACGACGCGGTCCTCGCCGACATAGGAATAGGCCTGGCTAAGCGCGATCGAGCGCACGCCGAGCAGCGCGCCCTCCATGGCGCCGGCGACGGTGCCGGAATAGGTGACGTCGTCGGCGATGTTGGCGCCGGAATTGACGCCGGACAGGATGAGGTCGGGCGCCCCGGGCAGGATCTTTTTAGCGCCCATGATGACGCAGTCGGTCGGCGTGCCGCGCACGGCAAAATGCCTCTCGCCGATCTTGCGCAGCCTGAGCGGTTCCGAGATCGACAGCGAATGCGCATAGCCGGACTGGTCCTGCTCCGGCGCGACTACCCAGATGTCGTCCGACAGCGTGCGGGCGATGCGTTCGAGCGACGCCAGTCCTTCGGCGTGGATGCCGTCATCGTTGGTCAGCAGGATGCGCATGAAGTCATTTCGATTCGATCTTGGCGAGACCGCCCATGTAAGGCCGCAGCACTTCAGGAATGGTTACGCTGCCGTCCTCATTCTGGTAGTTTTCGATGACAGCAATAAGAGCGCGGCCCACCGCGGTGCCCGAACCGTTGAGCGTGTGGACGAAGCGGTTGCCCTTGCCGTCCTTGTCCTTGTAGCGGGCATCCATGCGCCTGGCCTGGAAGTCGCCGCAGACCGAGCAGGACGAGATCTCGCGATAAGCATTCTGGCCGGGCAGCCAGACCTCGATGTCATAGGTCTTGCGCGCGCCAAAGCCCATGTCGCCAGTGCACAGCGTCACCGTGCGGAACGGCAGGCCGAGCCGCCTCAAGACCTCCTCGGCGCATTGCGTCATGCGCTCATGCTCGGCCAGCGAGCTCTCCTGGTCGGTGATCGAAACCAGCTCGACCTTGTAGAACTGGTGCTGGCGCAGCATGCCGCGCGTGTCGCGCCCGGCAGAGCCGGCTTCCGAGCGGAAGCACGGCGTCAGCGCCGTGTAGCGCAGCGGCAGCTTTTCGTGCGCGGTGATCTCCTCGCGCACGAGGTTGGTCAGTGGCACTTCGGCGGTGGGAATGAGCCAGAAAGAACGCCTCCCTAAGAAATGTTCCTCAACTTCTCGCTGCCGCTTTGGATTGTCGTGCCAGATCTTGTGAATGAGTGCCGTTATGTCCGAGCGCTTCTGATGGCTGAAAACCATATCGAAGAGCTGATTGAGCTCGCGAGGATCACCATCTTCAGGTCCTAAATGAACAGAACCCTCCTTGGGCGCTTCGCCTTCTGTTTTGAAAAGATCTTCCTCGAACTTCGGTAACTGCCCAGTGCCATACAAAATTTCGTCGCGCACCATCAGCGGCGGCTGGATCTCTTCATAGCCGTGCTCGGTCGTGTGCAGGTCGAGCATGAACTGGCCGAGCGCTCGCTCCATCCGGGCGAGCTGGCTCTTCAGCACGGTGAAGCGCGAGCCCGATAGCTTCGCCGCCCGCTCGAAATCCATCATGCCGAGCGCTTCGCCGATCTCGAAATGCTCCTTCACCCAGTTGGGACGCGTCGGCACCTCGCCGACGATGCGCTTGACGACATTGTCGTGCTCGTCCTTGCCCACCGGCACGTCGTCGAGCGGCACGTTGGGCAGCACTGCCAGCGCGTCGTTCAGTGCCTTGTCGAGCTCGCGCTCGCGCGCCTCGCCGTTCTGGATGAACGCCTTGATCTCGCCGACCTCTGCCTTGAGCTTTTCGGCAAGCGCTGAATCGCCAGAGCGCATGGCGTTGCCGATCTCCTTGGAGGCGGCATTGCGGCGCTCCTGCTTGACCTGCAGCTCGGTCAGATGCTCGCGCCGCGCTTCGTCCCTGGCGATCAGGTCATCGACCGTGGACTGCGCGTCCCCGGCCGGCCACGAGCGCTTCACCAGCGCGTCGGCGAGAGCCTTCGGGTTGTCGCGAATCCATTTGATGTCAAGCATGGTTCTGAGCGCTCCAAGGTAGCATGTCGCCCAAAAGTGTGCAGCGGTTTTGGGATAACGACATGCTCAAAACGAAAACTGAAACGCATCGCTTGATGGCGATGCGTTGCAGGCCAGAGGGCGTAAACCGCATCCAGGATCGATGCAAGATGGAGGTCGGGCGGCGGTTATCGTTTTCCGTCGCGACGCCCTACGAGGCTGCCTGTGTCGGAGGCTCGTCGGGGACTTTTTCCGCCACGCTCTCATCCGCATCCTGCTTCTCGCGAGCAACGCGCTCGCGTTCCTGGCTGCGCTCGATCAGGCGTGAGGACCAGATGGCGACCTCATAAAGGAGGATGGTCGGGATGGCGAGGCCGCACTGGCTCAGTGGATCGGGCGGCGTCAGCACCGCGGCAACGACAAAGGAAAGGACGATCGCCCATTTGCGCTTCTCGGCCAGCGCCCTCGACGACAGCAGGCCGACGCGCGTCATCAGGCTGGTCACCACCGGCAACTGGAACACCAGGCCGAAGGAGAAGATCAGCGTCATGATCAGGCTGAGATATTCCGACACCTTCGGCAGGAGCGAGATCTGCACCTGGTCGTTGGTGCCGGTCTGCTGCATGGCGAGGAAGAACCACATCACC
Source organism: Mesorhizobium sp. B1-1-8 (assembly GCF_006442795.2). NCBI lineage: Bacteria > Pseudomonadati > Pseudomonadota > Alphaproteobacteria > Hyphomicrobiales > Phyllobacteriaceae > Mesorhizobium > Mesorhizobium sp. B1-1-8. The sequence goes on along the minus strand of NZ_CP083956.1, from coordinate 3,013,038 downwards.
ATCGGCGTGAAGAAGAAATAGACCAGCGAGGCGCCCATCAGAAACAGAATGGGCGACGCGATCAGGAACGGCAGGAAGGCATTGCGCTCGTTCTTGTAGAGGCCAGGCGCGATGAACTTGTAGATCTGCGTGGCGATCAACGGAAAGGCGACGACCATGCCGCCGAACATCGCCAGCTTCACCTGAGTGAAGAAGAACTCCTGCGGCGCGGTATAGATCAGCTCGACCTTGTGCGGGTCGAGCCCTGCCCATTGCGTCGCCCATTTGAACGGCACGACCAGCAAGTTGAACAGGCGCTTGGCGAAGAAAAAGCAGACGAGGAAAGCGACGAAGAAGCCGCCCAGCGACCAGATCAGGCGCCGGCGCAATTCGATGAGATGCTCGATCAGCGGCGCCGACGATTTCTCGATCTCGTCCTTTTCCGTATCCGAAACGCTCACTTGGGCGCTCCCGCCGTCTTCTTGGCTTCGGCCTTTTTCGCAGCCGGCTTGTTCACGGCGGCGGGTTTGGCTTCGGGCGCAGCCTTCCTGCTGGGCACTGCGGCTTTCGTGGCGGCCTGCGAAGGCTTTGCCGCGGCTTTGGCGGCCGGCGCCTTGGACGATGCTGTTTTCGCCGCCGCACCAGCGGTCTTCGTTCTGGATGTTGCGGCTTTCTTCACCGGCTGGGCAGGCGCGGCTGCCTCTGGAGCGGCCGCAGTCACCGATGCATCGGTCATGGCCGGAAAGGTCGGCGCGGCCGGAACCGCCTCCGTCCCGTTGACGCCAGGCATATCCGTTGCGCCATTCTTGAGCGGCTCGCCGGCTTGCGGCTCCGATGCAGCAGGCGCGGCGGGGTCCGCGGCCGGCTTCGGCTTCATCATCGTATCGACGCCGGCGCGGACATCGGCCGCAGCCTGTTCGAATGGATTGAGCTGCCTGCGGATCTCGCTCGCCGGGTCGAGGCCTCTCAGCGCGTCCACCGACTTCTTGACGTCGTCAAGCTCGGCTTCCTTCAGCGCCTCATTGAACTGTTTCTGAAAGTCGGCCGCCATGGCGCGCAGCTTCGCCGTGGTGCGGCCGAACGTGCGCAGCATGTTGGGCAAATCCTTCGGCCCGACGACCACGATCATGACGATCGCGATCACCAGCATCTCGGTCCAGCCGACTTCAAACATGGCTATTTGTTCCGACTAGAACCTTGGGCTCAGCTCTTGCTGGCCTTTTCCTTCACTGCCGAAACAGTCTCGTCCGCACGATGCTCGACGGTACGCTTGTCGTCGGCGGCGTCGTCGTCGGCCATGCCCTTCTTGAAGCTCTTGATGCCCTTGGCCATGTCGCCCATCAGCTCCGGAATCTTACCGCGGCCAAACACCAGCAGCACGATGACCAGCACGATCAGCCAGTGCCATATCGATAGTGAACCCATTGCAAATCTCTCTCGAACGTTTTTCCCTAGCGTTGATCTATGCGTTTTCGCCTTGGGATTCAAACACAACCGCAACAAAGTTGGTGAACGGGCTGGCGGATGTCACGCACTTTCGGCGGCACCGGCTTGCTACGAATCCGCGCAGCCTTCGCGGTGGACCACCCAAGAGCGGCTTTTTTGCGGTCAATCTTCCGTAACGCGGGGCGTCAACAATCCGAGCTCTTCGAGGTCGATATCGGTCAGCGCATCCTCGTCTTCCGCAAGCGCATCGGGATCGGCCGGCGGCACCGGCATCGAGAAGTTGGACGGCATGCGCGTCGACAAAAGCCCGGCGCCCTTCAACTCCTCCATGCCGGGCAGATCGCGAATCTCCTCCAGCGCGAAATGGTCGAGGAAGGCGTCGGTGGTGCCATAGGTCACCGGCCGGCCAGGCGTGCGGCGCCGGCCGCGCATTCTCACCCATTCCGTTTCCAATAGCGTGTCCAGCGTGCCCTTCGAGGTTTCGACGCCTCTGATGTCCTCGATCTCGGCGCGCGTTACCGGTTGGTGGTAGGCGATGATCGCCAGCACCTCGAGCGCCGCGCGCGACAGCTTCCGCTGCTGCACGGTGTCGCGGCTCATCAGGAAGGCGAGGTCGCAGGCGGTGCGGAACGCCCAGGCGTCGCCGACACGCACCAGGTTGACGCCGCGCCTGGCATAGATTTCCTGCAGGTCGGCCATTGCCGCGGCAATGTTGACGCCTTCGGGCAGGCGCGCCGCCAGCTGCCTTTCGCTGACCGGCTCGGCGCTGGCAAAGATAATCGCCTCGGCCATGCGCACCGCCTCCGACAATTGCAGCCGCTCGGCAGGATTCTCGAGGGAGCCCTGTTCGACCATCTCGTCCTCGGGTTCCTCAATTTTGAACGGGATGACCGAAGCGTTGGCGCGTTCGCTCATGATACCACCTCGATTGCCCTTGCCTTTTGCGCGCGGCCGCGCAGGTAAAGCGGCGCGAACACCTGCTCCTGCCGCATTTCCAATGTGCCCTCGCGCACCATTTCAAGCGTTGCCGCAAAAGAACTGGCGACCGCCGTGCGCTTCTCTTCCGGCGCCGCCAGATATTCGATCAGGAAACCGTCGAGCGCGGTCCAGTCGCTCAGCGTCCCGACCAGCCGTGCCAGCACGTCGCGGGCATCCTTCAGCGACCACACCGCGCGCCTGGCGATCGTCACATTGTTGATGACCTGCCGCTGGCGCTGTTGCGCATAGGCGGTCAACAGGTCGTACAGTGAGGCCGAATATGCATTGCGCTTCTCGACAATGACCATTTCCGGCATGCCGCGCGCAAAGACGTCGCGGCCGAGCCGGTTGCGGTTGACCAGCCGTGCCGCGGCGTCGCGCATCGCTTCCAGCCGCTTCAGCCGGAACTGCAGCACCGCCGCCAGCTCTTCGCCGCTCTCGCCCTCTTCGCCAGGCTGCTTCGGGATCAAAAGCTTCGACTTGAGGAAGGCAAGCCACGCCGCCATCACCAGATAATCGGCGGCAAGCTCCAGTCTCAACGCCCTCACCTTCTCGATAAAGGCCAGATATTGCTCGGCCAGCGCCAGAATGGAGATGCGCGCCAGGTCGACCTTCTGGTTGCGCGCCAGATGCAGAAGCAGGTCCAGCGGCCCTTCGAAACCGGCGACGTCGACCACCAGCGACGGGTCGCCGGTGAGGCGTGAATCGTCGTTCTCGGCCCACAGACGGTCCATCGGTGCGGCCTTTGCGGCCTTACTGTCCAATGTCTCCGCCACTGCCCTGCTTTCCTTCGGTTCAGGCCACCGCTTCGAAATAGGTGGCGAATTCGGCGCGTATCGCCGTTTCCTCGGCGACGTCGCGGCCCTTTACATAGGTCAGCGCCCGCTCCGCTCTCGCCAGGGACTTGCCTTCGAGCGCCGTCGTGCGCGACGCGATCCCCGACATTTCCTCGAAAACGCCGTTGCAGTGAAGGACGAGATCGCAGCCGGCCGCAAGGATTGCCGCTGCCTTTGTCGGGAAATCCCCAGAAAGTGCCTTCATCGACGTGTCGTCGCTCATCAACAGCCCGTCGAAGCCGATCTCGCCCCGGATCACCTCGTTGACCACCCTGGCCGAGGTGGTCGCCGGATTGTCCGGGTCGACGGCGCTGTAGACGACATGCGCCGTCATCGCCATGGGCAATCGATTGAGCGCCTTGAACGGGGCGAAATCATGCTTGCGCAATTCGGCCAGCGGCGTGTCCACCGTCGGCAGCGCGAAATGCGTGTCGGCAAAGGCGCGGCCATGGCCGGGAATATGCTTCATGACCGGCAGCACGCCGCCCGACATCAGGCCCTCGGCCGAGGCCCGGCCAAGCTCGATGACCGGCTCGGGCTCCTTGCCATAGGCGCGCGCGCCGATGACGTCGCTGGCGCCTTCGACCGGAACGTCGAGCACCGGCAGGCAATCGGCCGTGATGCCGTGGCGCAGGAGATCGAAGGCATGCAGCCGCGCCATCAGCCAGGCAGCGCGCCGGCCGGCCTCGCGGTCGTTTCGCCACAGCGCGCCGAGCGCGCCGCCGGCCGGATAGTTCGGCGCCAGCGGCGGCCGCAGCCGCTGCACCCGGCCGCCTTCCTGATCGATGAAGACCGGCGCATCCGGGCGTCCGACGCAATCGCGCATCGACGCCACAAGATCGCGGATCTGCTCGGTCTCGCCGATGTTGCGGGCAAACAGGATGAAGCCCCAGGGACGTTCGCCGCGATAGAAGCGGATTTCCTCTGGCGTGAGTGCTTTCCCGGCGCAGCCGAGGATCATGGATTTTGATTCGGTCATGAATCGAAGCTTAGGGCTTCAGGCCAGCAAAGGGAATCACCCCTGCCCGCAGGCGATCCTTTGCTGAAAACCGTCCACAACGAAAAGCCGGCGCGACCTCGCGGCGGCGCCGGCTTCTGGTTGGTTCGAGCGGATCAGCGCGACACGAAGCAGTTGCCCCCTGCTGCCTTGTAACTGGTGCACAGATTGATCGCATCGTTGCGCGACTGGGCCGGAACGCGGACGCGGTAGAAGGTGCCCTTGCCGGCGATCTCGGCCTTGACGATGCTGGCCGTGCGGCCGGAAAGCACGCTGCCATAGCGGCGCTGCAGATCCTGGTAGGTCGACTGGGCGCTTTCCACCGTCGGCTGCGAGGCGATCTGCATCGACCACGAACCGCCGCCGGCCGCTGCCGGGTCGATGGAGGCGACCTGATCCGGCTTGACCTCGCCGACCACGTCGACCGGCTGGTCGGACGGGCGCTGCGGCGCCACCGGCACCATCGCCGGTGTGCTGGCGGACTGGACCTTGGCTTCGACTTTCTGTGCAGCTGCGGGTTTTGGCGCAGCGGCGGGCTTCGCCGCGGGCGTCGGCTTGGCCGTCTCGCTTTGGCCGGCGTCGGCCTGATCGGCCGGCTGGTCGGTTGCCTCCGTTACCGTGCCTGTCTGCGCGGCGACGGGCTGTGCCGCCGATGCGACGTGCTGCGGTGCCGGGTCGGCCGGCTCGGCCGCCGCAACCGCCGGCGCGGCAGCCGGTGCCGGATCCTCGCGCGGAACCAGCGAGCCGTCGGGCTTAACCATCATGGTCTTCACCTTGCGAGGCGCCACGGCGACGACATCGGTATTGGTCGCCTTGTCGGCTTCCTGCAGGACCTGGGCGATGCGATCTTCCGATTTCGGCGCCGGGGCGGCCGGCTGAGCGCTCTCAGGCGCGGCCGCCTGAGTGCTGCCGGGCGCCGCGGCGTCCGGATTGCCCGCGGCGTCGGTGCCCGGGGCAGTGTCGGTATCGTCCGGCGACAGGTCGACGACGCGGCTCTGCGGCGGCTCCTTGGACGCCAGGTCGACCGGCTCCTCGGTGTTGGTCACCAGCTTCTGCTGCACCGGCTCGGCCGGCTTGGTGCCCTTGGCCACCGCGTCATAGACCTTGTTGTCCTGGTTCGGCACCACCGTGCCGCCGGGATTTTCCGGCTTGACCTTGATCGGCGCGTTGTCGGCCTTGACGATCACCGGCGCTGCGCTGCCGCCCTTGCCGCCGAACGAGAAGGCAAGAGCACCAAGGCCGCCGGCAATCACCACGGCGCCGACAAGGGCTGCGATCATCAGGCCGCGGCGGCGCGGCTTCGCCGCCTCATGCTCGGCGAGGCCGGGCACGGTCATCGCCTCGTCGAGCTCCGGATCGTAATCGAGCTCGTCGACGGCAAAATCGTCCGCCTGCGAAACCGGCTGGTTGCCGGGCAGATTGTCGACGTCGAAGTCGTTGGCGGCCATCGCATACGAAGCGGCTGCGGGGGCGGCAGGCGTTTCGGCGCGCAACTCGCGACGATCGTAGCCGACCTTGAACCCGGTATTGTAGGAATCGTCACTGTAGCCCCGGCCTTGCACGGGCGCCGGAGCGATTTCGGTCGCATTCATGTCATTGAGCAGGCCCGCAAACTCGGCATCGAGATCGTCATAGGCGGGTGCCGCCGGCTGATCTTCCTCGAAGTTGAGCTCCGGTATGTCGAGATCGTCGGCAAGCGCCACCACGCGCTCCGGCACATCGACCGTCTCGACCTCTGGCACGTCATCGTAACGGCGAGGCTGCGGCGCCTGGGCCGGCTTTGCATAGGCGGAATAGTCGTTGGCCGGCTCGTCGCGATAGGCAGGAGCCGACATCTGCGGCGCCGAGGCCGCCGGCTGCACGGCAAACGAAGCCTGCGAAGGCGCGGCGACCGGAGTCACCCGGCTCCACGACGACCGCACCGGCTCGGCGGGCACGGATTGCCGCCAGTCGGCCGAATTGACCGGGCTTCTTGCCGGAACGTCGGCAGCCGTTGCGACAGGCGCGTGCTGATCCGCTTCGATGCCCTTGGCAAAGGCGGCGTCGAAAGCCTCGTCATCGAAATCGATGCTCGGCTCGGCACTTTCCGTTCCGTGTGCCGCACCGAAATCCTGCCGGTCGAGCTCGCCGGCAAGCAGCGCGTCGAGGTCGGCGTCTTCCGCGGCCTGCTCGTTCCGCGCCTGGTTGTCTTCGTCGAGATCCCAGTCGAGGTTGTCAGCCGGCTCGATCTTCTGCTCGACCTTCTGGCCGTAACTCGCGGGCTGAGCAACCGGCTGCGGCGTCGCAACGACTTCCCTGGCGACCGGAGCAACTGCTTCCCTGGCGACCGGAGCGGCGACTTCCCTGGCGGCCGCAATCGGCCGCGCGGTCATGGCGCCGAGCAGCGCATTGAGTTCGTCTTCCAGGCTCCGCTCGCTGGCGGCGGGCTTTGCCGGCTCGACAGCGGCAACCGGCGGAACCGGTGCCGGGGCCGCGGGAGCTGTGAATGCCGGGACTGCGGGCGCCGTGAACGAGGGTTGCGCCTCAGCGGCTGCAGCCGCAACACGGACCTCGGGCTCCTCGCTCAGCGCCTGACTGAAGTCGAGTTCGAAATCGTCTTCGAAGGCCTGGCCGGTCACGGGTTCCGGATCGGCGTCGGGTTCGGCAGCGAAATGCGCCGCCTCGGCGGGCGCTTCCACGACCGGTGCCTGCTCATCGTCGGATGGCAGTTCCGGTTCCTGGCCAACATTGTCTTCACCGACAAAGTCTTCCTCAACGGTCAAATCTTCTTGACGGGCCAAATTTCCTTGAAGGGCCAAGTCTTCCCGCGGCAAGTCTTCCTGCGGCAAGTCTTCCGGGGACAAATCCTGATGCTGGCTGAGATCCATGTCGACATCGGCCAGCGCTTCGTCGAAATGGCCGGCAAAATCTTCGTCCAAAGTCTGCTGTTCGGCTGCAGCATGGACCTCGGCCGGCCGGGCTTCGGCGACCTCGGGCGGCTGCTCCGGCATATGATCGTCGAAGGCCAGTTCGTCCTCGAGCGACATCTGGACGGCATTGTCGAAATCGGCATCGAAGGCTGCCTCGGTCACCGGTGCGGCCCCGACGGCGTCATCGGCGTTGCCGCCCACATGCTGATCAAGCTCGGGCACATGCCGATCAAGCCGGAAGCCCTCATCCAGCGAAGCGGCCATTTCGTCGTCGATGGAAAAATCGTCTTCCAGCGGCGAGACATCCAGCGAGCCGGCGACCGCCTTGTCGAAATCATCGTCGAAGGCGATATCGGCGGCCGGCTCCGGCGCTCGGACTGGCGCGAAGTGACTGTCGGCGTGATCCGCCGCATCGTCGAAGATAAAATCCTGTTCGAAGGAGGCGGCGAACTCGTCCTCGCTGGCAGGGGCACTGACGGTTTCGGAAGCCGGCTCTTGCCTGACGGTTTCGAAAGCCGGCTCTTGCCTGGCAGGTTCGAACGCGGCAAGCGCGCTGTCATCGGCAGCGCCGAACTCCCCCATCAGCTCCTTTTCAAGGTCGATGTCGAAGTCGGCTTCGTCCGCAACCTGGTTTGCCGGCGCAGCCTTTTCGACCGCGGGCGCCTGCGGCCTCACCGGCTGGCGCGGGTCGAAACCCATGATCCTGGTCAGCTCCGCGAACGGGTCATCGGCGGCGATGTCGTTGTGGTCGGCTACTTTCAGCTGGGTTCTGTCTGCCATTATTGTTCCCGAACTCGCACACATTCGGACGCCATGGACGTCGCGCAGGGTTGGCCCTTACCAGCGCAATGTGGGCAAAAGGTGACAGGTTTTTTAGTCAAACCTAACGCATTTCGGTGGGCGCGTCTGCCCCGATCAGCGTCAGGCCGGAGGTCAAAACATCCGAAACAGCCTGCACCAGCCCTAGTCTGGCATACGTCAATTGTCGGTCGTTAACCTTAACAAAACGTAAGTCAGGGTTGTCAGTGCCCCGATTCCAATGTGCGTGGAAGCTGGACGCCAGATCGTAGAGGTAAAAGGCAAGCCTGTGCGGCTCCAGCGAAAGCGCCGCGGATTCGATCAGCCGTGGGTATTCAGCCAGCTTCCGGATCAGGCCGATCTCGCCCTCATCGGTCAGCGAGGCGGCCGAGGCAGCCAGCCGGTTGCGGTCGAAAATTGCCTCGCCCAGTTGTTCGCTCGCCTGCCGGAACACCGAATGGCAGCGCGCCGAGGCGTACTGGACATAGAACACCGGATTGTCCTTGGACTGCTCGGTCACCTTGGCGAAGTCGAAATCGAGCGGCGCGTCGTTCTTGCGGAAGAGCATCATGAAGCGGATCGGATCGCGACCGACCTCCTCCACCACTTCGCGCAGGGTGATGAAATCGCCTGACCGTTTTGACATCCGGACCGGCTCGCCGCCGCGAAACAGCTTGACCAATTGGCAAAGCAGAACCGTCAGCCTGACCTCGTCCCCGGCAACCGCGCGCGCCAGCGCCTCCAGCCGCTTGACGTAGCCGCCATGGTCGGCGCCGAGCACATAGATCAGGTCTACGAAGCCGCGCTCGACCTTGTCCTTGAGGTAGGCGACGTCGGCCGCGAAATAGGTGAAGGAGCCGTCCGACTTGACCAGCGCCCGGTCCATGTCGTCGCCGACGGCGGTGGAGCGGAACAGCGTCTGCTCACGATCTTCCCAGTCGTCGGGCTTCTCGCCCTTCGGCGGCGGCAGCTTGCCCTTGTAGATATGCCCTTTGAGGGTCAGGTCGGCGATGGCCGCTCGGATCTTCTTGGCGTTGTCGGCATGCAGCGTGCGCTCCGAGAAGAACACGTCGTGATGCACGTTGAGCAGCGCCAAGTCCTCGCGGATCATCGCCATCATCGCGTCGACCGTCCGGTGCTTGACGATCGCCAGCGCTTCCTCTTCGGGCATCTCCAGCAGGCCGAGGCCGAACTCCTCGGCCAGCGCTTGGCCGACAGGGACCAGATAGTCGCCCGGATAGAGACCGGCCGGGATCTCGCCGACGTTTTCGCCGAGCGCTTCGCGATAGCGCAGCATGGCCGAGCGGCCGAGCACGTCGATCTGCGAGCCGGCATCGTTGATGACATATTCCTTGGTCACATCGTAGCCGGCGAAAGCCATCAGATTGGCGAGCGTGTCGCCGACGACGGCGCCGCGGCAATGGCCGACATGCATCGGGCCGGTCGGATTGGCCGAGACATATTCGACATTGGCCTTGCGGCCGCCGCCCACCTTGGAGCGGCCGTAGTCGCGGCCTTCGCCGAGAAGTGCTGCCAGATGCGCCTGCCAGAACCCATCCTTCAGCCTCAGATTGACGAAACCCGGCCCGGCGACATCGGCCGAGGCGACATCGGCATCGGCGCGCAGCGCCTCGGCCAGCCTCTCGGCGAGCACACGCGGGTTCTGGCCGGTCGGCTTGGCCAGCACCATCGCCGCATTGGTCGCAAGGTCGCCGTGGCTTGCGTCGCGCGGCGGCTCCACCGCAATGCGCGACAGGTCCGGCGAGCCGCCCTCCTTGTCTTTCAGATCAAGGGCTTCGACGGCTTTTGTGATTCGCGCGTTGAAATCGGCGAAGATGTTCATTGGATATGCTCTGGCGGCTTTAAAGGAGTGACCGGCTGCCTGGCCGGCAAAATCGTGCCCGCCCTAGCTCAAATCCGGCGTATGGTCAAACAATCGCCGGTGCTCCTTGAGGGCGTAGGTGTCGGTCATGCCGGCCAGGAAATCGGCGACGCTGCGCGCCTTGATGCGGTCTTGCGCCCTATCGAGGCCTTCGCGCCAGCCGTCCGGCATGGCGCGCGGATCGGCGAAATAGGCATCGAACAGGTCGCGGACGATCTGCTCGGCATCGGCGCGCACCCGCATCACTTCGCTGTGCCGGTAAAGATGCTTGTAGAGGAATGCCTTCAGTTCCTTCTCGCCCGCCGCCATGCCGTCGGAGAATGTCACCAGCGTCTCGCCCGCCGCTCTGACCGCATCGGCGCTCTGCGGCTTGAGGCGCTCGATGTTGGCGGAGGTCGATGTGATGACGTCCTCGACCATCAAGGTGATCTGCCGGCGCATCAGTTCATGGCCGGTGCGTACGTCATCGAGGGCCGGATAGCGCGCGCGCACGCCTTTCAGGATCGAGCCCGGCAAGCCGACCTCGTCCAGCATATCCAGCGTCAGGAAGCCGGCGCGCAGGCCGTCGTCGATGTCATGGGTGTTGTAGGCAATGTCGTCGGCGATCGCAGCACACTGCGCCTCGATGCCGGCGAAGCGGTTGAGTTCGAGGTCGTGCAGCTCCGAATAGTCGCGGATCGCTTGCGGTACCGGCCCCTTGAGACCCTTGCCGCCGGCATCGGTCAGCGGCCCGTTGTGCTTGACCAATCCTTCCAGCGTCTCCCAGGTGAGGTTCAGTCCGTCGAATTCGGCATAACGTCGCTCGAGTCGCGTTACCACGCGCAGCGATTGCGCGTTGTGGTCGAAGCCGCCCCAGGCGGCCATCTTGTCATTCAGCGCCTCCTCGCCGGTATGGCCGAAGGGCGTGTGGCCGAAATCATGCACCAGCGCCACCGCTTCGGCGAGATCCTCATCGCCCCGCAGCGCGCGGGCCAAGGCGCGGGCGATCTGCGCCACCTCGATCGAATGCGTCAGCCGCGTGCGGTAATGATCGCCCTCATGCGCGACGAACACCTGCGTCTTGTGCTTCAGCCGGCGAAAGGCGGTGGAGTGGATGATGCGATCGCGGTCGCGCTGGAATGGCGTACGGGTCGGGCTTTCGGCCTCGGGAAACAGGCGGCCGCGCGACTGCGCCGGGTCGCTGGCATAGGGCGCGCGCGGCCGATAGCCGAATCCGATGTCGCCGAGAGCATCCTTGCCCATTCACCACCAGTTGACTTGGCCCCGTCCGCTTCATACCTATCATATGAAACCGAAAGCAAGGTGACGCCGATGGGCGCGGATGCCAAGACTGCCATGAAGGTCGAGATGACCGACGCCGCCGCGAAGCGGATCGCCAGGATCGTTTCCGGCGAACCCGGCAAGACGGCGCTGCGCGTTTCCGTCGAGGGCGGCGGCTGCTCCGGCTTTTCCTATAAGTTCGATCTGGTCGAAGCGGCAAACGACGACGACGTTGCCATTGAGAAGGACGGCGCGACTATCCTGATCGACGACCTGTCGCTGGTTTATATGGGCGGCTCGGTAATCGACTTCGTCGACGACCTGATGGGCCAGTCGTTCCAGATCAGGAACCCCAACGCGGTCGCCTCCTGCGGCTGCGGCACCAGCTTCTCCATCTGAAGAAAACGCTATGCCTGTCGTCGGCGCGGTCCGCCAGGTCGCGCTGTCGGCCGGCCGCGATCTCGACACGACGCTTGCCTTCTGGCGCGACGTGCTCGGCATGAGCGTGCATGCGCGCTACGATCCGCCGGGCATGGCCTTCATCATGGCCGGCGGCGTGCGGTTGCTCTTCACCGACGGCGTGCCGGCCGGCACCGTCTATCTCGATATTTCCGGCCTCGAAGCCTTCCATGCCGAGGCGAACGCGGCGGGCGTTCCCTTCACCGCACCGCCAATGCTCGTCCATCGCGACACCGAGGGCCAGTTCGGTCCGGCAGGGGAAAGCGAGTGGATGGCCTTTCTAAAGGACCCGGCAGGCAATACGATCGGCCTGGTCGAACGCATTGCGCCGGAACAGCCTTGAGGTCCCCATGAAGATCGTCACCTGGAACATCAACGGTGTTCGCGCCCGCATCGGCAATCTCACCCACTGGTTGACCGAGAGCGCGCCGGATATCGTCTGCCTGCAGGAGATCAAGACGCTCGACGACCAGTTCCCGCGCGCCGAGATCGAGGCCTTGGGCTACAATGTCGAGACCAATGGCCAGAAGAGCTTCAACGGCGTCGCCATTCTCTCAAAACTCCGCTTCGACGAGGTCAATCGCGGCCTGCCGGGCGACGAGGTGGATGACCACGCCCGCTTCATCGAAAGCGTGTTCTCGACCGACAAGGGCGCGCTGCGCGTCGCCTCGCTCTATCTGCCGAACGGCAATCCGATCGATGACGAGAAGAAGTTTTCCTACAAGCTGTCATGGATGGCGCGGCTGGAGCGCTGGGCGGAGGAACGGCTGCGGCTTGAGGAAGCGCTGGTGCTGGCCGGCGACTACAATGTCATCCCCGAACCCGCCGATGCCAGGTTCCCCGAGAACTGGCTAAGCGATGCGCTGTTCCAGCCGCAGACCCGGCAAGCCTTCCGCCGGCTGAAGAACCTCGGCTTCACCGAAGCGGTACGCGCCGTCACCGACTCGCCCGATGTCTATACCTTCTGGGATTATCAGGCCGGCGCCTGGCAGAAGAACAACGGCATCCGCATCGACCATCTGCTTTTGTCGCCGGAGGCAGCCAGCCGCTTTTCCTCCGCCTCTGTCGAAAAGCATGTGCGCGCCTGGGAAAAGCCCTCCGACCATGTGCCGGTGGCCATCGATCTGGCGCTGCGGCCGGTCTGAAAAGCGTCGCGCGCTCGCCAAATCCTGATATCGCCACAAATCGCACGTTTGGTGCGTTATCGTCGTGTCAGGGGGTGCCGTGATGATACGATTTGTTGCTTACCCGGTCTGCCTTTTGTGGACGCTTGCCGCGGCGGCGCCGGCGCTCGCCGCGCCGGAGTGTCTTGCCAACGGCAAGTCCTTCAAGGTCGGCGAGACGGCGTGCCTGACGCTCGCCGGTGAAACCCACCTCGCCCGCTGCGACATGGTCCTCAACAACACGTCCTGGACGAAGATCGAGGATGGGTGCCCTGGAGCAGCCCCAAAACTCCATCCCACGTCGACGTCGACGCCGGCGCCGGGCGTGGTGCCGACGGAACCGACCGAGAACTGACCTCAAAGCCTTCTACTGGTCGCCGCCGCCCTTGGTCAGGATATCGTCGGCCAGCGAAATCGCCGTGCGGCGGTCGGCCTCGCCGGCGGCGGCAAAGGCCTCTTCCTGCATGCTGCGGATCCAGGGCTGGTCGGCCGGCGGAGCCCGCTCGAGCGCCGCCGTCATCATCGCCAGGCCGCGCACGATCTTGCCGCTCTGGAACAGGAGATTGCCGAGCGTCGCCTGCGCGCCGGCATGGCCCTTCTCGGCGGCCAGCTGCAGCCAGCGCCCGGCCTGCTTGACGCTGGCCTTGACGCCGCCCTCGCCCTTCAAGAACATCTGGCCGATCTCGAACTGGGCGTTCGGATTGCGGTAGTTGGCGGCGGCGCGCATATAATATTCCTGCGCCGCGACCTCGTTCTCGGTGACCGGGCTGCCAGGGATACCCTTGCGCAGATAGTCGCCAAGCGCCACCAGCGCGTCCGAGACATAGCTTTCCTCCGGCGAGCCGGGCTCGACATCCTGGTCGACGATCTCCGAGAAGAACTTGAACGCCTCGTAGTCGTCGCGCGCCACCCCGTCGCCTTCGGCATACATGCGCGCAAGCTTCCACGTCGCGCCGATCTGGCCGTTTTCGGCGGCGTATTTATAGGCCTCGACCGCCTGGTCCTTGTGGCCGTTCTTGTAGGCCGAAAAGCCGAACTGGAACACCGCCCACGGGCTCGACTGCGGCTTGACGCCGGTCTTGTCGTCGAACACCTTGTCGTCGAAGGCCATGGCCTGCCCGACGGCGCCCAAGGTCGCTATCGCGACCAGTGCCGAAAAGACAGACGACCTCAACACCTCAAATGTCCGCATAGCAGTGCGTTTCTTTGGCGCCGCCCGGATGTGTGACCGCGCCGTCGCGGGCCGACCCCACGGTCTGCGCATATTTCCAGATGGCGCCGGACTGATAATCGGTCTCGCGCGCCTTCCATTTCTTTGCCCTCGCCGCCAGTTCGGCGTCCGACAGCGCCACCTCGATCGTGCCCTTCGTGGCATCGATCGAGATCACGTCGCCATTTTTGATCAGTCCGATCGGCCCGCCGACGGCCGCCTCGGGTCCGACATGGCCGATGCAGAAGCCACGGGTGGCGCCCGAAAAGCGCCCGTCCGTGATCAGCGCCACCTTGCCGCCCATGCCCTGACCGTAGAGTGCCGCCGTCGTCGACAGCATCTCGCGCATGCCGGGGCCGCCGCGCGGGCCCTCGTAGCGGATGACGAGAACCTCGCCTTCCTCGTAGTTGCGTTGCGTGACTGCCTCGAAGCACTCCTCTTCCGAATCGAAGCAGCGCGCCGGACCGGAGAATTTCAGTTCCGACATGCCCGCGACCTTCACGATCGCGCCTTCCGGGGCAAGGTTTCCCTTCAAGCCCACAACGCCGCCTGTCCTGGTGATTGGCCGGTTGGCGGGACGCACGACATCCTGGCTGTCATTCCAGGCAACATGCTCCATATTTTCGGCCAAAGTGCGGCCGGTAACCGTCAGGCAATCGCCGTGCAGATAGCCGTGGTCGAGCAGCGTCTTCATCAAGAGCGGAATGCCGCCGGCCTCGAACATGTCCTTGGCGACATATTTGCCGCCCGGCTTGAGGTCGGCGATATAGGGCGTCTTCTCGAAGATCGCCGCCACGTCGAAGAGGTCGAACTTGATGCCGGCCTCATGCGCGATCGCCGGCAGATGCAGCGCGGCATTGGTCGAGCCGCCGGTGGCGGACACGACGGTGGCCGCATTCTCCAGGGCCTTCAGCGTGACGATGTCGCGCGGCCGGATGTTCTTTGCGATCAGTTCCATGATCTTTTCGCCGGAGGCGAAATTGAAACGGTCGCGCATCTCGTAGGGCGCCGGCGCGCCGCAGGAATAGGGCAAGGCCAGGCCGATTGCCTCGGCGACGGTGGCCATGGTGTTGGCGGTGAACTGGGCGCCGCAGGAGCCCGCCGACGGGCATGCTGCCTGCTCGATCTCGAGCAGTTCGGCGTCGCCGATCGTGCCGACCGAATGCTGGCCGACGGCTTCGAACACATCCTGCACGGTGATCTGCCGGCCGCGATAGCTGCCGGGCAGGATCGAGCCGCCATAGATGAAGATCGAAGGCACGTTGAGCCGCACCATCGCCATCATCATGCCGGGCAGCGACTTGTCGCAGCCGGCAAGCCCGACCAGCGCATCGTAGCAATGACCGCGCATGGTGAGCTCTACCGAATCGGCAATGACCTCGCGCGACACCAGCGACGATTTCATGCCTTGGTGGCCCATGGCGATGCCGTCGGTGACGGTGATGGTGCAGAATTCGCGCGGCGTGCCGTTGGCGGCGGCGACGCCCTTCTTGACCACTTGCGCCTGGCGCATCAGCGAGATGTTGCAGGGAGCGGCCTCGTTCCAGCAGCTGGCGACGCCGACCAGCGGCTGCGCGATCTCGGCCGCCGACAGTCCCATGGCGTAAAGATACGAGCGATGCGGCGCACGCGCCGGGCCGACGGTCACGTGGCGGCTGGGCAGCTTGGCCTTGGAGATTACTCTGGCGTCCATACTCGTCCTTGCCGCACACCCCGCGGCCTGCCTCATCGCCGAGCCTTGCTGGCGCGCGCCTCCCGAGACAATTCGAGGTGCGCCGGGTTTATGGCGGGAAATGGGCAGTCCTCCCGACCTGACTTTTAGCGCAGGGGTTGTTCATAAACTGTTGCCAAAACGTCACAATCGTGAGGGGCACCGATCGTGCGGCGAATCTGGAACATCGCGCTGAGAGATCGGCTTGAAGCATCGGCTGGACAGAAAAAGGCCGGGCGCTGCCCGGCCTTTTTCTCGAATTTTCAGAAACTTAGAACTTGATCTTGACGCCGCCCGAGATCGCCGTGACCAAGTCGTTGCCGAAATCGTAACTGGCGTCGTCGCCAATGATTTTGCCATTCGGGCCAATCAATGTACCGGAATGACCGCTGGTCATCACGCCGATTGCACCCGCCAAGCGAACCTCAATGTTGGGCTGGGGTGTATAAGCGACCCCGCCGCCGACGGTCCACGTATCGGTTTGCGCGCCATAACCATGCGAGGTGCCACGGTCCCAAGAAAGCTGTCCCGCAGCGCTCCACTGGTCGTTGAACTTGTGGCCGACGCCACCCGAGACAGTCCAGCCGTCACGATACATCAGGTCGAGCGAAGTCACTTCTGCCGGCGAGTTGCTGAAGCAAAGCGAAGTCGGAACGCCTTTCGGGCAGATCGGCACGCTCTGCAGCGTGCTCCAGTTGACCCACTTGATCGAACCGAAGGCAAGCCAGCCGGGTGCGATGCCGGATTGCAATTTCAGTTCCACCACATCCGGCATGTACTGCGTCGAGCCGTAGATCGGGATCGTACCTAGGCCAACGTTCGTCAAGTCCAGCGTGCCCTCGATGTTGTCGAGCTTGACCTTCGAATTGTAGACCAGGCTAGCGCGCAGGGCGATGTCCGGGATTTCATAGGCAATGCCGGCGCGCCAGCCCCAGCCATTGCTCGTCAGATCGACACGACCAGTACCCCCGAAGTCGGGTACAAACGGTGACACCAGGTCTTCCTTGAAACCGTACACTTTCTGATAGAAGACACCGCCGATAAAGCGGAGTTGACCCTTGCCGGCATCCATCTTGTAGGAACAGGTTGCCGCGTAGTTGTCGCTCTTGATGTCGGTTTCCATGTTGGAAAACGCGCCGTTCCACACGCCGGGTGCGGTATGCGCGCCCCAAGGCTGCGAATAGTCGAACATGCAGTCGACGCCCTGGACGACCTGAGCTTTGACGCCGATGCGCGGCACCCAATAATCCTCGGCTCCCTTGGCTGAGGTGCCAAAGCCGAGGTCGGCGCCACCAGGGCCACGCGCGTTCTTGTACTTGCGATCCGGCATCACGTAGGTCGCTTCGGCTTCCGTCGCGAACGGCGCCGGATCGAACAGAAGGTCGATGTCGTAGCCGCCGCGCTCCAGGCCGCCGGCATGCGCCGGATGCATCGCCGCGCCGATCAGTGCCAGCGAAAAGCACCCTGCCCCCAGCAGTGCTTTGAGCCGCAGAACGTCCATAGATTTCCCTCCCCGAAATACGAGTGGATCAAGCTAGAACCAATTCGGGTTAACGGCGCAACAACGTTTTCAAGAGCTGTACATGTACATCTTGACAGCACGCATTTTCGCCATGGTAGTTGGCGCCTAAGTCGTGCCCGTCAGCATTTATCAGCCGCAAAAAGTGACAAAAATCGGCTAAAAATGCACAAAAACGGCCCGTTTTGGGGGCTGATGGGTCCCATTGTTACATTATGGCAACAATGGGGCGCAAACTTTCCGTTTACGTCAAAATTAACGCAACGGCATGCCTCTTTCCGAGGCAGCCGACGTACCGGAAGAAGCCTCCGGCGAAGGTCGAATCCGGCGGCTCAGCCGGCGTCGCGGACCCTGGTCAAAGCCACCGAAAGCTTCTCCTGCGCCGCGCGATATTCCGCCAGCTTTTCGCGCTCGGCCTCGACCACCTCCTCGGGCGCGTTGGCGACGAACTTTTCGTTGGACAGCTTCTTGTGCAGGCGGGCGATCTCCTCGGTCACCTTGGCCAGTTCCTTCTGCAACCGTGCGGCCTCCGCCTGAAGGTCGATCAGGCTGCCGAGCGGCAGGCTCACCGTCGCCTCGTTGAGCACGATCTGGGCCGATCCCTTCGGCGGCGCGTCGACCAGCGCGATGTCGCCGACCCGCGCCAGCCGCTTGATGGCTGAGGCATGGCGCTCCAGCCGCTCATGCGTGAGCGTATTGGCGCCGATCACCATCAGCGGCGCGATGGCCGCCGGCGGCACATTCATCTCCGAGCGCACCGAGCGGATGCCGGAGACAAGCTCGACCAGCCAGTTGATGTCGGCGGCGGCATCGTCGTCCTCGAAATCCGGCGACGGCCATGCGGCATGGCAGAGCAGCGACTCGCGTTCCCTGCCCTCGCCAGCCGTCTGCGCCCACAGCTCCTCGGTCATGAAGGGCATCATCGGATGCAGCAGCTTGTAGATCTCGTCCAGCACGAAGGCGACGCAGGCCCGGCTCTCGGCCTTGGCCGCTTCGTCGGCGCCCATGAACACCGGCTTCAGAAGCTCCAGATACCAGTCGCAGAACAGGTTCCAGACGAAACGGTAGGCGGCGCCCGCCGCCTCGTTGAAGCGATAGGCGGTTATGCCTTCGGTGATGGCGCGCGCCGCGCGTGTCAGCTCGGTCAGGATCCACCGGTTGACCGCGAGCTTGGCATCGTTCAGCCAGAAGTCGTCGTTGCGCGCGACCTCATTCATCTCGGCGAAGCGCGTCGCGTTCCAGAGCTTGGTGCCGAAATTGCGGTAGCCGGCGATGCGCGCCGGATCGAGCTTCACGTCGCGGCCCTGCGCCGCCATGACGGTCAACGTGAAGCGCAAGGCGTCGGCGCCATATTCGTCGATGAGCTCGAGCGGGTCGATGACGTTGCCCTTCGATTTCGACATCTTCTGCCCGTTCTTGTCGCGCACCAGCGCATGCACATAGACGGTGTGGAACGGCTCCTCGTCCATGAAGTGAAGGCCCATCATCATCATGCGGGCGACCCAGAAGAAGATGATGTCGAAGCCGGTGACCAGAACGTCGGTCGGATAATAGGTCTTCAGCTCCGGCGTCTGGTCGGGCCAGCCAAGCGTCGAGAACGGCCACAGCGCCGAGGAGAACCAGGTGTCGAGCACATCCTCGTCACGCGTCAGGATCTCGCCCGGCTCGAAATTCTCCAGTCTGTCCTCGACCCAGGCCTTCCACGGCCCCTCCAGCGCCAGATAGTATTCGATTGCCGCGGCAAGCGCCTCTTCCTCGGTCTTCTCGACGAAGACGCGTCCGTCCGGCCCGTACCAGGCCGGGATCTGGTGACCCCACCACAGCTGGCGCGAAATGCACCAGGGCTGGATGTTCTCCATCCAATCGAAATAGGTCTTTTCCCAGTTCTTCGGCACGAAGCGGGTGGCGCCCGCGCGCACCGAGGCGATCGCCGGCTTGGCGAGCTCGGCTGCGTTGACGTACCACTGGTCGGTCAGGAACGGCTCGATCGGCACGCCGCCGCGGTCGCCATGCGGCACCGCGTGGTGATGCGGTTCGACCTTGTCGAGGAAGCCGCCTTCTTCCATCAGCTCGACGATCTTCTTGCGCGCGGCGAAGCGGTCGAGCCCGTCGAGCTCGTCCCAGACAGTTTGGCGCTCGGGCGTGACCTCGAGGCCGGCGAGAAAATCCTCATTGTCCTTCAGCTTGATGGCCGCCTCTACGGTCAGGATGTTGACCGCCGGCAGCTTGTGGCGCTTGCCGACCTCGAAATCGTTGAAGTCGTGCGCCGGCGTGATCTTGACCGCGCCGGACCCTTTTTCCGGATCCGAATATTCATCCGCGACCACCGGAATCCGGCGGCCGACGATCGGCAGGACGATGTTTTTCCCGACCAGGTCGCGGAACCGCTCGTCGTCGGGGTGCACGGCCACCGCCGTGTCGCCGAGCATGGTTTCCGGACGCGTCGTCGCAACCGTGATGAAAGTCTTCGGATTTTCCGGATCGAACGTCACGCATTCGATCGGGTACCGAAAATGCCAGAGACTGCCGTTGATCTCGTGCTGCTCCACCTCAAGGTCCGAAATGGCGGTGAGCAGCTTCGGGTCCCAGTTCACAAGGCGCTTGTCCTTGTAGATCAGGCCTTGCTTGTAGAGCGTGACGAAGACTTCCAGCACTGCCTTGGACAGGCCCTCGTCCATGGTGAAGCGTTCCCGGCTCCAGTCGGCCGAGGCGCCGAGCCGCTTCAGCTGGTTGAGGATGGCGCCGCCGGATTCGGCCTTCCACTCCCAGATTTTCTCGATGAACTCCTCGCGCGTCAGGTCGCGGCGATGGATCTGCCTCTCCATCAGCTGGCGCTCGACCACCATCTGCGTGGCGATGCCGGCATGGTCCATGCCGGGCTGCCAAAGCACATTCTTGCCGCGCATGCGCTCGAAGCGCACCAATATGTCCTGCAGCGTGTTGTTGAGCGCATGGCCCATGTGCAGCGAGCCGGTGACGTTGGGCGGCGGGATGACGACGGTAAAGGCTTCGGCCCCTTCCTCCGCGCCGGCGCCGGCGCGAAAGGCGTCAGCCTCTTCCCAGACTTTGGCGATCTTGGGCTCGACGGTCTTGGCGTCGTATGTTTTTTCAAGCATGGAGGAAGTCCGAACTGTCGGGAATTGATGCGTCCGGTGTAAATCGGAAGGTCTTGGCCGAGTCAACCGCGAGCGGGGAGCGGCCTGCTCTTACAAGATAGGTCCGCCACGGCGGCCGGCAATCCCACGCCCTCGGCGATGCCACCCAAGCGGTTTTCGAATCCTTTCCAGACAAAAACGCCGCCCGAGGGGCGGCGTCTCATCCTGAACGGCCGGAAAATTTACTGCGCGCCGCGCGCCACGCGCTCGATCTCCTCGCGCACCAGCCGCTCGACCAGGGTCGGCAGATTGTTATCGAGCCAGTCCTGCAGCATCGGCCGCAACATCTCCTCGGCCATCTCGTCGAAGGTTTTCTTGCTGCGGCTGGCAAAGGCGTCGGAGAGCTCGCCGAACGCCGCCGCGACCTGCCGTCCGGCATGCTCGGAAAGGATCGCCGGCCGAGCCGGCGGCGGCGCGTCCGGCGACGGCGCGCGGGAGACGCTGGAAGGCGCGGCAATGGATTCCACCACCGGTGCATCCGCCTCCTCCTCGTCGATTTCGACTTCCTCTATTCCGACCTTGGGCGCGGCTTCCTGCACACGCTGAGCCGTTTTGGCGGTGACCGTGTTGCCGCCGGCGGCGGCGATTTCGCGTCGCCAATCGGCGACGATGCTGTCCGCGGTCTGCGGCGCGCTTGCCGCGACAGGCTGGCCCGCAACCGCCGGCGCGGCGGGTTCGGCGGCGATCCTGGCCCCGACTTCCGCCAAGGTCCTCGGCGCCGGTGTGATCTTCACCGGTTCCGGACGGGTCTCGACGCGCCGGACCGCCGGATCGGCCGCCGCGAGCTGGGCCTGGACCTCAGCCAGGCTTACCGGCTTTTTCGGGGTGGTTTCGGCATGCAATTCGGAGCGGAAGGCATCGACCTCGGCGACCGGCTCCACCGCCGGCGCCGGCTGGAGATCCTGGCGCGGCTCACCGGCATCGACCGGCTGCTTGCGGCCGGTGTCGCTGTCTTCGATAATCCTGCGGATCGAAGCCAGTATCTCTTCCATGGAAGGTTCGCGCTGTGCGCTGCTTGCCGTCGCCATCGTCACATCCGCCGCCCTTGTGACCCGTTACAGATTTCCGTTCCAGCCTCGACCGGATCGAATCATGGCGACAGCGTAACCGACCGATCGCCATCCGAGAATCCCCAATCTGGGGAGACTTTGGATTTCAACAGATTAGGGGATTTCAACAGATTAGGTCGGCGCCACCCAGCAACCGGATGATTCGGCTCGGTCACGCAAAAACGCCGCGCATCCCTCGGACACGCGGCACTCCTGAAAACGATGCCGAAAAATCAGCGGCCGTCCGGCGTGCGCAGCCCGATCCACTTGTCCTTGACGGCGTTGTAATGCTCTTCCGGCTTGTACTTCGTGACCGGCAGGCCGAGGCGTTCGACCGACAGGCGGCCCATCGCCGACAGGATCGCATAGCTCGCCACCACGACGTCGTGCTCGGAACTCGCCTGGTTGATCTTGGCGGTAATGACGGCGTTCTGCGCGTTCAAGACATCGAGCGTCGTGCGCTGGCCGACATTGCGCTCCTCGATGACGCCGTTGAGCGCCAGCTGGGCGGCTTCGATCACCTGCCTGTTGGCGTCCACGCTTTCGCGGGCGGCGGTATATTGCGTCCATGCCGCGGCCACCGCCTGGCGCACCTGGTCGCGGTTGACATCGACCTCGATCCGGGCCTCGCTCAGCGATTCCTTGGATTGACGCACCAGGGCGGAAGTGCGGCCGCCCGAATAGATCGGCACCGTCAGCGTTGCGCCGATATTGGCTGAGTTGGTGGTGCCGTCGGTCGCGCTCGAGAAGGTGCCGGGCGAGGTGTTGCGATAGGCACTGGAGACACCCGCTGAAGCCGAAAGCTGCGGCAACAGCGCGCCTTCGTTCGATTTCACCGAAAACGCCGCCGCATCGACGAGATGCTCGGTTGCCAGTATCGCGGGATGTTCGGCGGCGGCAATGGTGAAAGCGCTGTCGATGCTCGACGGCAACAGCCTGGCCAGCGGCGCTGCTGCCTTGAGCTTGCCGGGCTCGTCGCCGACGATCTGGTGATAGGTTGCGGCACTGGCCAGCGCCGTCGCGCGAGCGCTGGCGAGCTGCGCCACGGCGGTGGCGCGTGAAGCGTCGGCCTGCGCGACGTCGGTACGGGTGCCTTCGCCGACCTCGAAGCGCGACCTTGCGGCGCGCGCCTGCTCGGTCAGGAATTGCAGGTTCTGTTCGGTCAGCACCGCCACCTGGCGGTCGCGAATCACATCCATGTAGGCGCTTGCCGCGTTGAACAGGATGTTCTCTTCGGTGTTGCGCAAGCTCTCGACCGAAGCCTTGACCCGCGATTCGGCGGCGGCGACGTTGTTGCTGGTCTGAAACCCATCGAACAGCGTCTGATTGATCTGCACGCCAAAATTACCGGTGGTGATGGCCAAGCTCCGGCCCAGGCGGTTAGCATGGCTGCTGGTGTAATCGATGCTCGCGGATCCGGTAATGGTCGGACGCCAGCCCGACTTGGCGATGGCGACGCCCTCATCGGTGACGCGCGTACCAGCCCGCGCCGAGTTCAGCTGGGAATTGTATTGGTAGGCCTTGGCAAGCGCGCCGGTGATGGTCTCGGCCGAGGCGGCCAGCGGCGAAAGCGCCGTGCCGGAAACGAGGATGGCAGCTAAAATGCTTTTTCGTACAGGCGGCACGTTATTTCCCTCATTCGCTTTGCATGGGAACCACGCCACGTCAGCCCACCCTTGTGGATCAGCCAGCGCCGCGTTGTTTATCGTTCCCCCGCTGAAAGCCCCCGAAAATCCCCGGTTTAGCAATCAGCAACGATTGTTCGGGCGAAAACGATCATGACAACGCCTTCGCTGCAAGGCAAAATTACTTAGAATTCGAACGCATGGATGCGTTCGAACCCCGGTAGTGGCTTAATTGCCGCATTAAATGCCCGTCTTCCGGTTACAACCCCCCCTGCTTTGAAAAACAGACGGGCCACGCCGGAGTTGCCCTGCCCCTCCACTGCAACCAGGCGTCCTTCCTCCGCGAGCTGGTCGAGCAATGCCGCCGGCACCTCCTCGACGCTGCCGCCGATGACGATGACATCGTAAGGCGCGGTAGCGGCATGACCTTGCGGCAACGGTCCGGTCACCACCGTCACGTTGTGGCAGCCCAGGCTCGAAAGCGTCGATTTCGCGGCTTCCGCCAGCGCCGGATCACTTTCCAGCGCAACCACGGCGCGTGCAAGCCGCGACAGCAGCGCCGCCGAATAACCTGTGCCGCAGCCGACATCGAGCACCGAATCGCTGTCGCCGATTTCGGCCAGCTGCAAGAGCTTGGCAAGCGGCGACGGCTCCATCAGATAGCGGGCGCCGCCGCCATTGGCGCCGTCCGAAATGCGGATGTCCTCGTCGATATAGGCGAGGTCGCGCTGCTCGGGGCCGACAAACGCCTCGCGCGGGGTGACGAGCATGGCTTCGATCAGCGGTGCGCTGGTGACATCGGTGGTGCGAACTTGGCCATCGACCATCTTCAGGCGGCGTTCGGAGAAATCAGCGTTCATGTCCCAACCACCCGCTCTCCCCGCGTTTAAATTCGCGGTTTCATTCGACTGGAACTCCACTCCTGCGCGGTCGCGCCGGAGCCCGGGCATTTGGAGGCCTCGCCCGGAATCGAACCGGGGTGCAAGGATTTGCAGTCCTCTGCGTAACCACTCCGCCACGAGGCCTCGTAATGCTCCCGGCGTTCCGAGCGAACTCATTATGTTGGCGGTGAAAGGTCGTCAAGCGCTGGCGCTTCATTCGCGGCGCTTTCGATTGCCGCACCGGCAACAGTGGTTGCCGATCGGTTTCGGCCAGTTTCCAGAGCGATGACGGCGACTTGCCGGACCATTCCGAAACATGCCTGTCAGTCCGGGCGGCGCCGGCGCTCCCACCAGACGACGAAGCGCCGCCGGTGGCGGCGCACCAGCGCGAATTCATAGGACAGCACCAGCAGCCCCAGCGGAATCATCCAGAAACCGAGGATCGGCAGGAAACCGAGAATGCCGCCAATGGTGAGCACCACGCCGATCGCGATCCTCAAGCCGCGCGAGCGCGGCATGGTGAATTCGCGGCCGAAAACGCTGATTTTCCGCGCCGGCGCGTCATTGTCGTCTGCTGCCGTCATGTCGAGGCCCCGATCCGTCTGTCTTCCCACGCCAAAAGCGGCAGCCACCGCTTTGTTCCGCACAACTGTGAAGCCGTTCATATGTGGGCACGCTACAACGATGGCACAAATGGCCGCACGAAAACTGGAAAAAAATTGCGAAATGCTTCTTTGCAAAGCCGAAACGGGTTTGCTATAGGCTGCGCCACTTACATAAGAGCGCTGTTCCCCGGTAGCTCAGTGGTAGAGCAACCGGCTGTTAACCGGTTGGTCGCTGGTTCGAATCCGGCCCGGGGAGCCATTTTCGTCAATGTACGGCCCGGAGACATAGGTAACAGTTCGTACCTAAGACATGGGTGACAATCTCGTGCCGAACGGATTGTCGATCGTCTGCAAGGTCCTCTGCTCCAGGTCGACATATCCCAGATCATAATGCATGAAGCTGACGAGCCAAATGCCGTCGTCGACTTCCTTGATTCCGAGCCTCTGACCGGCGAGCACGGTCGAGACGTTGATCTTCTTCCTCATCATGCAGATGCGGCCGCAGGCGGTGACCATGGTGTCCTTGTCATGGAAGGGGTAGGTCAGCTCCGGCAGGCCATCATAGGGCCGTGACGAGGGGCTATAGAGTTCGGCCGGCACCTTCATGGCGATGGCTTCGTGGGGCCGTTCCTCATTGAATTCGCTGATGAAAGCGTCGAACCTGGCCTGCTGCTGGAGGGCATTCATGCCCGGCGGCCGCGTGGTCTCCTGCTTCAAGGTGCGGTGCATGCGCTCGTGGCGGCCGTTCTGCTGCGGATGACCGGGCCTGATGCGCTCGATCGCGATCCCCAGCCGCAGCCACCAGACGGAGAGCCTCGAGAGGTTGTAGAGGCCGTTGGGGGAAGCGAAGGGGACGCCGTTGTCGGAGCGGATGGCATGCGGCAGGCCGCGTTCCTTGAAGAGCCGGACGAAGGCCTCGATGACCGGAGCTTCCTTTGTCGCTTCAAGCGCTTCGGCGAGAAGCAGGTAGCGTGAGGCCTGATCGGTGACCGTCAGGGGGTAACAGTAGCGGCCGTCGCCGAGTTTGAACTCGCCCTTGAAGTCGGCGCACCACAGGTCATTGGGCTGGACAGCCTGCGAGAGCGGCGTGCCCTCGGCCTTGTTCGCCCCCGGTTCCTCTTGCGGGCCTGGCTCACAAGGCCGTGACGGTCGAGCACCGCGTGCACCGTGCTCTTGGCGGGAATACGCACGTCCCCGGCCAGCTTGCGCACCAGGAGCTCTCTGATCTTGCGGGCGCCCCAATGCGGCTTGTCGCGCTTGGCCTCGACGACCAGCCGCTCGACCGGGTCGGGCAGCTGGTTGGCTAGCGGACCGGCCGGCGCGAGCGGTCGCATAGGGCTTCGAGCCCTTCCTCCCTATAGCGGCCGAAGATCTTGTAGCCGGTCTTGCGGGAAATCCCGAACTCCCGACACACTTCGCTCATGCCTTCGCCATCCAGAAGGCGGGCGACAAAACGTAGACGTTCCTCCATCACCGAACACTCTCTCCACGGCATCAACACCTCCGGCCAAAAGCCAAAAGTGTTACCCATGTGTCCGGTACAAATCGTCACCTATGTCTCGGGTCGCTCACAAAACTGCGAACGTCGTGCTCCACTGTGAGCACCCGCGCTTTCCTCCAGGCGCGACAAGCGATTGCGAGTTTGAACCTCGAATCACGATTCGATCGGCTCCTGCTCAGCCTGCTGCACAATCTTCGACGACGAACTCCTGAACGGAGACTCAGACCCGCTACGAAGAGCGGGCACCACAATGGCCCGTTCTGCATGGCCGAAATACTGCCGAGATTGTTGACCGTCGAAGTCTGTGACCTAGCTTAAAGCCCACGGTGGGACCGCCCAGGCTCCGAAATGGCGGATTGCACGCATCGTGGGAGAACCTTGGGACATTGACAATGGAGAGGTGCGTGTCGGCTTTTCGGAGTGTTGCGCTGGCGCCGGCCGGCAACCGGCGGCGACGGCATCTGCAAGTTTCGTTTCGAGCAAAAATCATCTGCGCCGGCATCTTTTTATCAACGCACGACCGGCGCTCCGCAATGCAACAACACATTCGCACAGCACTGGGGCCTCGAAGCGGCGACAGCTTCGAGAGCAGGCAGAGGCTTTAGCCAGGGCGAGGACCCGAACACCGCTTCACGAGCTTAAAAATTGCACCCCAAGACCAGACGGGCACGGCGATGCCAAATCATCTTGCCGGAATTTACACAAATGACACGGATCTAGCCATCCTGGGCGGGATGGTGATACTTGCACTGGCTGGCGTCTTTCTTATGGTCCGGCATGCCCTTATCGCGGTGCAACGGCGTCGCCTGAAACCAAATGCCTATCTGAAAGAATGCAGGCCTGTTCCCGTCGAGGAGGTCCCTTGGGTTTGGGAACGCCCGGTCGACCTGGCAACCGGGCCTGCTTCTTCTCAGGCTGCCGTGCCCTCGGACGCGGATGCCCGGCCTCAGGATGCCAACTACCGTCAGTTCGGGGTGCGAATCGAGCATTTCGACATACTCTCCGAAGCTTCGGAGAGTTCGCCAGGCGACCAGCTCGATGCTTTCGCTTCCCCGGCAAACATTGCCACGGCCTCACCTCCTCGCGGTCGCGGGGCCATCCGTCTTGTGTCACGCCTGGGCGTCGCCGCAATCTGCCTGGCCGTGCCGCTTGGCTATGCGATGACGAGACAAAATTGGGTCGAAAGCGCCCCCGCCGTTTCGCAGGCCCAGGACCATCCAGATCTTTCGCGAAGCTTTGAGGCTCCGGCGAGTGCTGCATTGGATATGCGTGGACCAGCCCAGGGAGATGGACGTACGAATGTCGGATTGCTTGGCCCGGATCTCGCAACTCCCAAGGCACAAGTCGAAGCAGCTCGTGCTCAGGCATCCGCTGCGAGGGAATTGGCCGACCAGGAGCGCCGAGCTGTGGAAGAAGAGCGCGCCAGAAGCGCCTCTCTGCAGAGTGCGCTCTTCGAATCGCGCAAGCAGGTCGACGCGCTGAGGACAAGCATGGCAGCCGCCGACAGCGCATACGGGGAGCGTTTGCGCAACGAACTCGCGGCGGCCCGCACACTCGACGCATTGCGGCGCATTGCGGGGGACGCTCGCACGCTGCTGGCCGAGAGCATCAACTATGCCTTTACACAGATGCCCGCCGCTCATCGGGAGCGTCAGCGAACCGAACTGATGGCGCGCGATCTATCCCAAGCGCGGGCGCAAATTTCACAGCTTGAGGCCACGGCCGCCGAGGACCGCGCCAAAGCCAGGGCTTCGCTGGCGCAAGCAAGCGGAATGCTTGACGACGAGCGCCGGAAGTCGAAGGCCCTTCGTGCTGACCTCGCCGCGATGGAACAGTCCAAGGCCGCGATCGCGGACACGGCTGAGCGGGAACGGACCGGTGCAGCACGGGTTGAGCAGACCGCAGCCGAGACCGCGCAGGCCCTCGCACGAGAACGCGCTTCAGCAGTATCGACCCATGAGGGCCTCGATAAAGCCCGCCTTGAGCGTGACGCGGCTGAACAGGAACGAGCCAGGGCTGTCTCGGCGAGAGAGCGTGCCGAGCAGACTGCGGCCGAGACGGCGCAGGCTCTGGCACAGGCGCGCGCTTCAGAGGTCTCGACCCATGACGACCTCGATAAAGCCCGTGCCGAGCGCGACGCGGCTGAACAGGAACGCGCCAGGGCTGTCTCAGCGAAAGAGCGTGCCGAGCAGACTGCGACCGAGACGGCGCATGCTCTGGCACAGGCGCGCGCTTCAGCGGCCTCGACCCATGACGACCTCGATAAAGCCCGCCTCGAGCGCGGCACGTCCCGAGCGCTTTTGGGACAGGTCACCAGGCTGAACGAAGCTCTGGACAGGCAACGCGAAGCCACTGTTTCTCTAGCCCGCGTCCTGGCCGCCGCGCGCGCGGACAATGACAAGCTCAGGGCTGAGCGCCGCAGCGCGCAGATTGAGCCGCCACTGAAGCCGAGTTCCGGCCGCGCATCGGCCGGCACAGGTCAGGTGAAGGCCGTCAGCCAGAAGACGACTATGCGCAGCAAGGTTCGCAACTCGTCGCGGGCGATCCGCGTGCGTTCTATCACGCTTCCCTTTCCCCTCCGGCCAAGGCAACCGACGCTCGATTGAGTTCAAACGACCGCGACGGCGGTGAAGGCTCTAGAGTAATTCCAGGAGAAGTGTGACACGGTTAGGTTCGGCGACTTCGCCGTAGCCTTCCGTTCGGAGTTGCGTAGAACAAAGAGGTAGAGCGGTTCGCCGTTTCCGTGAAACGGTGAAACGCTCTAGTCATTGGCCTCGCACCCTCGCAACACACCGGACGCAGGGAAAGGTCACGATGGCGCGGCCTCTTCCTGGAAAAACCGGGAGGGCGAGATGAATTTCGTCGGCAAGGAGTTCCGCGCTTTGCGCTATGTCAGACCGATCACGCTGCCTTTCGCGTTCAATTCGCAGCCGACCGGCGCCTGACGCGTCTCCACGCGCCCCTGATGGACATAGTCGATGCTGACCTGAATGGGGGCCGAGATCCTGCGTTGGCTCAATCGACGTATGGAACCTGCGCTGCTGACGCGCACGCTGGCTGCGCCAAACTTGGCAGCGGCCTGCTCGATTGCCTCATGGCAGGCGCGAACGACTTTATCCGGGACACCCGGCAGCGCTTCGACTGGATTGACCGCCGGTGGAATGGTGCTGTCTTCGGGAGGCTGCAGGGCGGGCGGGAGGTCGAGCGAATGTCCGCCGTCCGCGGACGGATCGACGATGGCAGCTGTGGCGGCTGGAGTTGACGGTATTGCGGCCGTTGGAGTGGTGCTGATCCCGGGATCGTTCGACGGTGGATCGTTCGACGGCGGATCGTCCGACGGTGGATCGTTCGACGGCGGACTGCCGCTGTCGCCGACGGGATCGCTGGAAGATCCTTTGTGCTGGCCGTGGTTGCCACTTTCGCCGTGACGGCTGCCAGCATCATGATCTCCGTCATCACCCTGATGGCCGCCAGCGTCGTGTCCCCCGCCGTGCTGGCCGCCAGCGTCATGTCCTCCGCCGTGCTGGCCGGCGACTGCAGTTCCTGCGCAAGCTACCGCGATCGAGCAAGCGAATGCAAAATAAGCCAAGCTGAATCCAAGCGATTGACGCACGGCAATCTCCAAAGGTGCCTCGGCCCAGCCGTCCTTCCGCGTATACGGTCAGAACGTCGAAACCGCCGGTGCCCCCAGGCACTCGCGACTACGCGCCCACGGAATAACTAGAGGATGAATCCGGCGCATCAAGGACGCGGTGCCGGCGATGTCCGGCACCACCTGTGGCAGCGGGAAATGCCTATGCCGGCGAAAACGCGCGTTCGCACGACGCCGCGTTCTTGAGCGAGCGCGACTGCCCATTCCGCCAGGGTAGGATGGGTTCGGCCTTCGAGGCTGCCGGCCCATTTTTTGGCCTGCGGAACGCTCAGGATTTCTTGTCGCCGTTGGGATTTGGTGCCGGCGCCTCCCGCGCGTCGCGCGGCGGCTTATCGACATGATCGGGCTCTGGCGATGCTTCCTGATCGGGACGACGGAGAGGTCGCTTCCTCTGGTCGGACTTCGGCTGCGGTTCTTTGACCTTGGTAGGCATATCGAGTTAACTGGCTAACCCACCCTCTCGTTCCCTTTAATGCGCAAACGCCGGCCCGCTTGGAAGCAGGTTCAGAAGCCGAACTGTTCCTTGCGCAGCGCGTCTTCGTATTTTTTCTTCAGGTCCAGAACCTTGCCGCGCACCTCATCCTCATGGAAGTGCGCCGCCTCCCATTTGTCGATCTCGGCCAGTGAATGGTTGACGGAGGCGAGTTCCTCTTCCCGTCTGATCGCCGCTATCCATTCCTCCACCGCTGCCTTGTAGGCGGTCTGGAGCTGGTCGAGATCTGAGGTATCCATGGCATACTCCGCTGTCTGATGACGCTTTGTAGGTCAGCCCAATGAAGGAACTAAGACAGTCACCGACGCGATAATTTCAGCCTTCCGGCGGGTCGATGCGCCGCCCGATGGCCATCGCCGATGATCCCCTCGCCGACTTGCGCATGGGAGATCGCCGGGCGATGCTGCCGGCTTCTGGAGGACATCATGCGAAACATGCTGGTATCGGCGCTGCTCATGGCCGCGCTTTCGGCGACCGCCGCGCTTGCGTTGGACAGCAGCGGCGCGCCCGTCGTGGTGACGCCGCTGGCGTCGAAGACGACGACGGCATCGGGCCAGCCGATCACGCTGCCGCAAAAGAATGTCGAGGTTCAGGTTTCGATCTATCAGATCGCGCCGGGCGCCACCTTGCCGGTGCATAAGCATCCGTTCCCGCGCTATGCCTATGTCGAGGCAGGCACGCTCAAGGTTACCAATATCGAGACCGGCGCCAGCAATACCTACAAGACTGGCGATTTCATCGTCGAAATGATCGGGCAATGGCATCAGGCCGCCAACATCGGCGCCGATCCGGTCAGGCTGCTGGTGATCGACCAGGTCGAACAGGGCGCAAGGAATACCATCCTGCGGCAATAACCAGACGGCCCTTGAGGCTGGGCTTTGAGGGGAAGGCTTCATGCTGGACCGATCGTTGCGGCTTTCGCGGCGATCGCCGCAATGCTAGGGCTGGCCATCTGTTGAAGCATGGATGGACGCTGGTGACCGACGCCCGACTGCCCCTGATCGAAATCTGCGTCGAAGGCATAGACGGGCTGCTGGCCGCCCAGGCCGCCGGCGCCGATCGGGTCGAGCTCTGCGCCAGCCTGATCGAAGGCGGCATCACGCCGAGCCTCGGCACGGTGCGCGCCGCGCTCGACAGCGCCACCATTCCGTTCCATGTCATCGTGCGCCCGCGGGGCGGCGACTTTCTCTACAGCGAGGCCGAATACCGCTCGATGCTCGCTGATGTCGGCGCCCTTCGCGATCTCGGCGTCGCCGGCGTCGTCGTCGGCTGCCTGACCGCCGATGGCGCCATCGACGAGGTGCGCATGAGCGAACTGGTGCAGGCGGCTGGTCCGCTCAACGTCACCTGTCACCGCGCCTTCGACATGACCCGCGACGCGGCCGAGGCGCTGGAAGCGCTGATCCGCTGCAAGGTCGGCCGCGTGCTGACCAGCGGCCAGCGCGACACCGCGCTCGAAGGCGTGGATCTCCTGTCGCGGCTCGTCCGCCAGGCCGGCGAGCGCATCATCATTCTCGGCTGCGGCGGCCTGGCGCCCGACACCATCGGCGAAGTGCGCAGGCGAACCGGTCTCAAGGAAATGCATTTTGCAGCGCTCGCCGACGTGCCGAGCGCCATGCGCTACCGCAACCCGAATGTCGGCATGGGCGGCACCGATCTCGATCGCGAATACCGCAACACGGTCACGGACGAAGCGCTGGTGGCGGCAACGATCGCGGCCGCGAGGGCGTGATGCCGGCAACGACAATGTCGAAGGAATTGCTGCTGATCGAAAAGGTCGCGCCTGCCGACGAAGCCGCCATCCTCGTCCTCAACAACGAGCATGCCGCCGAATTGTCGTGGCTCGAACCCGAGCGGCTGTCCTTCCTGCTCGGCGAAGCCTTCTACGCGCGGCGCATCGGCGCGCTCGAAGCCTTCATCATGACCTTCGACCAGGATGCGGATTACGACAGCCCGAACTTTCTCTGGTTTCGCGATCGCTATCCGCAATTCGTCTATGTCGACCGGGTCGTGGTCGCGGCTGAGGCACGCGGCCGCGGCCATGCCCGCCGGCTCTATGAGGATCTGTTCGATCATGTCCGACGTGCCGGCCAGACCATCGTGACCTGCGAGGTGAATGCCGATCCGCCCAACCCGGTCTCGGATGCCTTTCATGCCGCGCTGGGCTTCACCGAGGTCGGCGACGCGGTGATCCACGGCGGCAAGAAATCGGTACGTTACTTTGCCAGGCCGACCGCCGGCTGAACGAACACCACTGGCCACGAAAACAAGCCGGGGCTAATGTACCCGCTCCTCTGGCAGGGGCGAACATCATGCCGAGCAACGTGTTCCGCTTCGACGAGAGCTGGGACATTCCCGACGCCATGCCGCAAGAAGTGTGGGACGTGCTGTCCGACGCCGAATTGCTGCCGCTCTGGTGGGGCGACGTCTACAAGCAGGTCGTGCCGCTCGACAGGAAGGGCAAGGGCGTCGTCGGTTCGCGCGCCAGGGCGCGGGCGCGCGGCGCCCTGCCCTACGAGCTGAATTTTATCATCGAGGCGGCCGAGCTCGACCCCGGCCGGCTGGTGGTGGTGAAGACCTTCGGCGATTTCGACGGCCTCTGGCGCGCGGAACTGTCGCCGTCCGCAACCGGCACGCACGTGGCGCTCATCTGGCAAGTGACGGTGGAGAGACCGATCCTCAAATTGCTGGCTCCCCTGCTGCGGCCAGCCTTTGCCTGGAATCACCGCTGGACCACGCCGCGCGGCGAAGCCGGGCTGCGCCGCTATCTGGCGACGCAACGCAACGGCAGGGCGGCTTAGAGCAATTCCAGGAAAAAGGGTGAAACGGTTTCCATCTGGAATTGCGTCGAAACAAGGACCTCACCAATTGCGGTTGAGCCAGCCGCGGGCGGGCTTTTCAACGATGTAGTAGCTGCAGAGCGCGCAGGCGAAGACCGCGGCCAGCATCGGGATCGCCGCGCTGCCCCGCTCGTCGACGAATTTGTAAAAAGGCTGCTGCCAGAGATAGAGCGAATAGGACCACAGGCCGAGCATCACCATCGGCCGCGATGACAACAGTCCGGTAAGATAGTTGCCGGCGAAGTCGAGCGCGTTGACGGCGAGCGCCAGCAGCGGCACGCCCAGCAGGTAATGCACCGGCGTCGGCACCGGATTGAGGAACAGCAAAACCGAGCCGGCGCCTGCCACAAGCGCCACATGCGGGCTCTGCAGGAAAGCCGGCAGGCGCCCGCCAGCCTTGAGCAGGCAGATCGAGGCCGACAGCAGGATCGAGGCGATATGCACGTCGGTGCGCCAGTAGCTGGTCTCGTAATGCATGCCGAGAACCCAGTACGAAACGGCACCGTTGGCCATCGCCAGCAGCGACAGGATCACCAGAAGCCTCACGACATTCGCCCGCCCCGACACTGCCACGCTGATCAGCGCCAGGGTGATATAGGCGTGCTCCTCGACGCAGAGCGACCAGATATGGTCGAGCGCGCCGGCGCGGGTGATCAGAATGCCGGCATAATTGTAGGTAAAAGTCAGCGCCGCCAGCGCCGCCTTCCATTTGAAGGCGATATATGTGCCGGCAAGTCCGATCATGGCGGCAATCACGAACAAAAGCAGCGCCGGATAGATGCGCGAGAAGCGGCGCTTGAAGAACTTCTTCAGCGGAAAGCGTTCGATGAACAGGATCTCGCCCATCAGCCGGCCGCTGAGCACGAAGAAGAACTCGACGCCAAGCACGCCGAGATTGATCCCGGGGACGGGGAAGAAATGGCCGATCAGCACCAGTGCGATCGACAGGCCGCGCCAGCCGTCGAGATAGGCCAGCCTCTCTCTTGCCGCCCGGTCGACTGCGGCCCGCGGCAGGGCAACAGACGCTGCGGAGATGTCGGTCATGCCGTTCCTTCGCAACTCGAGATCCGAATGCAGCGCGGATGGCCGCGCTCCGGACCCGCCTCGTAACTCCGCCCCATTTATTTTGCAGTGCGGGATAAGTTTGTGCAAGTGCGAAGCTGCGGTCTGGCCGGTATTCCCCGGCAAGCTGTTGTGGCTGCAAAAGAAAAAGGGGCCGCGACGGCCCCTTTTTCTCGCTTGACCGGGAGCGTTCAGGCGTTGGCCGCGGCCACCGCGCGCTTCGCCATCACCGCGATCAGGCTGGCGCGGTAGTCGGCCGAGGCATGGATGTCGCTCATCATGCCCTTTGCCGGCACCTTCACGCCGTGGAGCGCGGAGGCGTCGAAATTCTTCGCCAGCGCCGCCTCGATGTCCTTCGCTCGGAAGACGCCGTCTTCGCCGGCGCCGGTGACCGCGACCCGCACCCCATCCTTGCCCTTGGCGACGAACACGCCGACGATGGCGTAGCGCGAGGCCGGGTTGCGGAATTTCTGGTAGGCTGCCTTGGCCGGCGCGGTGAAAGTCACCGCGGTGATGATCTCGCCGTCCTTCAGCGCCGTCTCGAACAGCCCCTTGAAGAATTTGTCTGCGGCGATCTCGCGCTTGTTGGTGACGATGGTGGCATCAAGCGCCAGCAGTGCTGCCGGATAGTCGGCCGCCGGATCGTTGTTGGCGATCGAGCCGCCGATCGTGCCCTTGTAACGCACGGCCGGATCGCCGATTAGCGATGCCATATGGACAAGCGCCGGACAGGCCTTTTTCAGCTTCTCGCTGCTGGAGACATCGTAGTGCGTCGTGGCCGCGCCGATGGTGATTGTCTTGCCGGACACCTCGATGCCCTGAAGGTCCTTCAGGCGCGACACGTCGACCAGGTCGGAGGGAGCCGCGAGCCGAGTCTTCATCGCCGGGATCAGCGTCATGCCGCCGGAAAGCAGCTTCGCGTCGCCATTCTTCAACAGCTTGGCTGCGTCGGCGACCGAGGTGGCGCGGTGGTAGTTGACTGCGTACATGGGATCCTCCCCTAAAGTGGTTAGGCAGTAGTGAGTAGGAAGTAGGAAGTAGTCAGTAGTGAAAAGCGGCCGCCATGATGAAGCGCGTCCGTATTCCCTACTCACTACTGACTACTCACTCATTTCTTCGCCCTTATCGCCTTCCATACCCTCGACGGCGTCGCCGGCATGGCGATGTCGGCGACGCCGAGTGCATCGGTGACGGCGTTGATCACCGCCGGCGGCGAGCCGATGGCGCCGGCCTCGCCGCAGCCCTTGATGCCGAGCGGATTGCCGGGGCAAGGCGTGTTCGAGGTCGAGACGCTGAACGACGGCAGGTCGGCCGCGCGGGGCATCGTATAATCCATATAGCTTGCCGTCAGCAGTTGTCCGCTGGCGTCGTAATGCACGCCTTCCAGCAGCGCCTGGCCGATGCCTTGCGCAATACCGCCATGCACCTGGCCCTCGACGATCATCGGATTGATGATGTTGCCGAAATCATCCGCCGCGACGAACTGGACGATCTCGGTCACGCCGGTTTCCGGATCGATCTCGACCTCGCAGATGTAGCAGCCGGCCGGGAAGGTGAAGTTGGACGGATCGTAGAAAGCCGTCTCCTTCAATCCCGGCTCCATGCCTGCCGGCAGATTGTGGGCGGTGTAGGCGGCAAGCGCCACCTGGAACCAGGGCAGGCTCTTGTCGGTGCCGGCGACCTTGACCTCGCCGTTCTCGATGACGATGTCGCCCTCGTCGGCTTCCAGCAGATGGGCAGCGATCTTCTTCGCCTTGGCCTCGACCTTGTCGAGCGCCTTGGCGACCGCCGACATGCCGACGGCGCCCGAGCGCGAGCCGTAGGTGCCCATGCCCATCTGCACCTTGTCGGTATCGCCATGGACGATCGAGACGGACTCGATCGGCACGCCGAAGCGCTGGTTGACCAATTGCGCGAAGGTCGTCTCATGGCCCTGGCCATGGCTGTGCGAGCCGGTCAGCACCTCGATCGTGCCGGCGGCGTTGACGCGCACCTCGGCCGATTCCCAAAGGCCGACGCCGGCGCCGAGCGAGCCGACCGCCGACGACGGGGCAAGGCCGCAGGCTTCGATATAGTTGCTCATGCCGATGCCGCGCAGCTTGCCTCTCCTGGCGGCGTCCGCCTTGCGGCCGGGGAAGCCGGCATAATCGGCGGCCTTCATCGCCGCATCGAGCGAGGCGGCATAATCGCCGGCGTCATAGGCCAATATCACCGGGGTCTGGTGCGGAAACGAGGTGATGAAGTTCTTGCGCCTGAGCACGGCCGGCGACACATCAAGCTCGCGCGCGGCCGTCTCCATGGTGCGCTCAAGCAGGTAGGTGGCTTCCGGCCGCCCCGCCCCGCGATAGGCATCGACGGGTGCGGTGTTGGTGTAGACGGTGCGCACATTGGCGTGGATCGCCGGAATGTCGTACTGCCCCGACAGAAGCGTCGCGTAGAGATAGGTCGGCACGCAGGACGAGAACAGCGACATATAGGCGCCGAGATTGGCGATCGTGTCGACCCTTAGGCCGGTGATCCGGTTGTCCTTGTCGAAGGCCATTTCCACCATCGAGACGTGGTCGCGGCCATGCGCGTCGGACAGGAAGCTTTCGGTGCGGTCGGCCACCCATTTGACCGGCACGCCGGTCTTCTTCGACGCCCACAGGCAGACGATCTCTTCCGGATAGATGTAGATCTTCGAGCCGAAGCCGCCGCCGACGTCTGGCGCGATGACACGGAGCTTGTTTTCCGGCGCGACATTGTAGAAGGCGCTCATCACCAGCCGCGCCAGATGCGGGTTCTGCGACGTTGTCCAGCAGGTATAGTGGTCCTCGGCCTTGTCGTAATGGCCAAGTGCTGCCCTGGGCTCTATGGCGTTCGGCACCAGCCGGTTGTTGACGATCTTCATCCGTGTGACGTGAGCAGCCGCCGCAATCGCCGCATCGGTCGCCTTGGCGTCACCAATCTCCCAGTCGAAGATCAGATTGTTCTCAGCCTCGGCGTGGATCTGCGGCGCTCCCTTTTCCAGCGCCTTGGTGGCCTCGACCACGGCCTTCAGTTCCTTGTAGGTGATATCGACCGCTTCCGCCGCGTCGCGCGCCTGGCCCTTGGTGTCGGCCACCACGATCACGACGGCATCGCCGACATAGCGCACCTTATCGACGGCCAGCGGCGACCAGGCGCCCATCTTCATCGGCGAGCCGTCCTTTGAGTGGATCATCCAGCCGCAGATCAGGTTGCCGATGCCGTCGGCCTTGAGCTCCTTGCCGGTCAGCACGCCGATGACGCCGGGCATCGCTTGCGCCTTCTTGACGTCGATCTTCTTAATCTCGGCATGGGCGTGCGGGCTGCGCACGAACACGGCATGCTTCATGCCGGGCACCACCATGTCGTCGACATAGCGCCCGCCGCCGGTGATGAACCTCTTGTCTTCCTTGCGCGCCACGCGAGCGCCGACACCTTCGATACCCATGGAATTCCTCCGGAATTAGGGGAGTAGGGCAGTAGGGGAGTAAGGCAGTAGGGAAATCGGTGTGTCTTCACCTACTCCCTTACTGCCCTACTCCCTTAGTCCCCTAAGCAGCCTGCTTCGCCTTACCCTTCGCCCCCGTCGCCATCGCTTGCGATGCAGCGAGGATCGCCTTGACGATGTTATGGTAGCCGGTGCAGCGGCAGATGTTGCCGTCGAGCTCGGCGCGCACGGTGGCCTCGTCGAGGCCTTCCGGATGGTGCGCGATCATGTCGGTCGCCGCCATGATCATGCCCGGCGTGCAGAAGCCGCATTGCAGTCCGTGATGCTGCTTGAACGCCGCCTGCACCGGGTGCAGATCGGCGCCGTTTGCCAGCCCCTCTATGGTCACGATGGTCGACCCCGAAGCCTGGACGGCGAGCATCGTGCAGGATTTCACGGCTCTGCCGTCGACATGCACGACGCAGGCGCCGCATTGCGAGGTATCGCAGCCGACATGCGTGCCGGTGAGGCCAAGGTTCTCTCTCAGGAAATGCACAAGCAGAGTTCGGTCCTCGGCCGCCCCGCTGACCCGCTTCCCGTTCACAGTCAACGCTATTTCCGACATGAAACCTCCCTGGGTATTACCTCGGTTCGTCCAGCCGCCGGCATGTTCCGAGCGCTGCGGCAATCCCTCCATCCGCAATGCACCGCAAACGTGTCTTGAGACCTCCCGGCGATGCGAGAATGCAGTTCGCTCGAAACGCCGCATATTGTACTTTCGGTCACGCCCGATTGCGGCAGCCCATTGCCAAAATGAGTGGCGAAGACAACAATGATTTCGACGCCCGCGTGCCCGACACGCACAAAAACAGCGTCGAAGGAAATGCGGGAGAGAAGCAACTGGCCAGTTCGAGCACGCGCTACGCATGCGGCCTCTCGGCGCTTACCACTGACGAGCGCGACGCCGGCGCCTTTGCCCGGGCAATCGCGGC
Organism: Mesorhizobium sp. B1-1-8; assembly: GCF_006442795.2. Taxonomy (NCBI): domain Bacteria; kingdom Pseudomonadati; phylum Pseudomonadota; class Alphaproteobacteria; order Hyphomicrobiales; family Phyllobacteriaceae; genus Mesorhizobium; species Mesorhizobium sp. B1-1-8. Next base: position 2,974,603 of record NZ_CP083956.1, on the reverse strand, counting down.
CGAGGCGGCAAAGATCGACGCCGGCTTCGCGCTGCTGTTCTTCTCCCAGAGTCTGGTCGACGCGGCAGCGCTTTCGCAGGCGCTGGAGACCCATGCGCCTGCGCTTGCCTATGCCGGCTGCTCGACCGCCGGCGAGATCACCCCGCAAGGCCTGGAGGAAGGCCATGTCCTTGCCCTGCTCCTGCCGTCGGCGTCGTTCTCGACCGCCAGCACCATGGTCGAAAACCTGTCCTCGTCCGGCATGGACAGGATCACCGGCGAGGTCGCCGGCCTGAGGCGCCTGCTGCGCGGCCGCGCCGGCTATGAAGGGACAAAGGGCACGTTCGCGCTCTGCTTCATCGATGGCTTGTCCTACGCCGAGGAAGCGGTGACCTCGGCCATCCACTGGGGGCTGGACGACATCCCGCTGATCGGCGGCTCGGCCGGCGACGACCTGAAGTTCGAAACGACATGCCTGATCTCGAACGGCAAGGTCGCTTCCGACAGCGCCGTCATCGTGCTGATCGCCACCGAGATCCCTTTCCACGTCTTCAAGACCGATAATTTCACTCCGACCGACGAGAAGCTGGTGGTGACGGCTTCCGATCCCGACCATCGCATCGTGCGCGAGTTCAACGCCACCAATGCCGCCGAGGAATATGCGGCCTCCGTCGGCATCGTGCCGCAGACGTTGACGCCGCTGAGCTTTGCTTCCCATCCGGTGGTGGTGAAGGTGGGCGGCGAATATTACTGCCGCTCGATCCAGCGCATGCATCCCGACGGCTCGCTGTCGTTCTTCTGCGCCATCGACGACGGCGTCGTGCTCTCCATCGCCCAGCCGAAGAACATGGTGGAATCCACGCGCGCCGCGCTCGAAGACGTCAGCGACAGGTTGGGCGGCATCGACATGATCCTCGGCTTCGACTGCGTGCTGCGCCGGCTCGATGCCCGCAACCGCCAGGTTTTTCGCGACATTTCCGAGCTCTACCGGGTCAACAACGTCATCGGCTTCGGCACCTATGGCGAGCAGTACCGCTCGATGCATCTCAACCAGACTTTCACCGGCATCGCGTTCGGCGAACGCCAGGCGGCCGAATAGGCTTCGCCATGCCGCTGCGCGACATCAACGACCTGGAAAAGCTGAAGAAGATCAACGCGGCGCTGGTCAGCCGCGTCGAGCGCTCGATGGATCAGCAAGGCAATGCCTTCTCGTTGTTCCAGACCGCGATCTCGCTGGAAAACCGGGTGCGCACCCGCACCGAGGAACTGAATGCCACCTTGCGCCGGCTCGAGCGGTCAAACATAGACCTCAGCGCCGCCAAGGAGACGGCCGAGCTGGCGAACCTGTCGAAGACAAGGTTCCTTGCCGCCGCCAGTCATGACGTGCTGCAACCGCTGAACGCGGCGCATCTGTCGGTCTCGGCCTTGGCCGAGGTGCAGACCAGCGAGGAAGGCAAAAAACTGGTCCGCCAGGTCGAGCGCTCGCTGGAGACGATGGAAGACCTGCTGCGCACCTTGCTCGATATCTCCAAGCTCGACGCCGGCGTGGTGCAGGCCGAGATCGGCGACGTCAGCCTGGAGGCGCTGTTTTCCTCGCTGCGCTCGGATTTCCTGCCGGAGGCTGAGATGAAGGGGTTGAGCCTGAAATTCCGGCCAGTCAACGTCGTCGTGCGCTCCGACCGCACGCTGCTGCGCCGCATCCTGCAAAACATCCTCTCCAACGCGTTGCGCTATACCCGCTCCGGCGGCGTGCTGGTCGGCACCAGGCATCGCGGCGACACCATCCGCATCGACGTCGCCGACACCGGCTGCGGCATCCCCGACGAGCAGCGCGAGGCGGTGTTCGAGGAATTCCATCGCGGCATCTCGACGCTTGCCGATGCCGGGCTTGCCGGCGGCCTCGGCCTCGGCCTCGCCATCGTGCGCCGCATGGCGGCCGCGCTCGGCCATCCGGTGACATTCTCATCCAGGGTCGGGCGCGGCACGATTTTTCACATCGACGTGCCGGTCGGCATGGGCGCGGCGGCTGATCTGGCAGCAGGCGGCGCCGATATGGAACGGCCGCGCGGCTACGGCCTGTTCGGCACCAAGGTTCTGCTGGTCGAGAACGACGCCGACGTGCTCGGCGCCATGACTTCGCTGCTCGAGCGCTGGCAATGCCAGGTGCGCGCCGCGACCTCGACAGACGATGCGCTCGACCTGCTCGGCGACACCGCCTGGGTGCCGGACATCGTCATCGCCGATCAGCATCTCGACGGCGGCGATCTCGGCACCGCGACAATAGCCGAGGTGCGCGATTATCTTGCCCGCCCGGTGCCGGCGCTGATCGTCACCGCCGACGGCTCGGACGCCGTCGCCAAGGCCGCGCGGGCCGCCGGCATCGAGCTGATGCGCAAGCCGCTGAAGCCCGCGCAATTGCGCGCGCTGCTGGCGCATCTTCTGGCTTAGTTCCTCAACACAGGAGTTTGAAGGATTGCGGGCTTGTCAGCGGGCAAGATTCTCAACGCCCGTTGGATAGTCGGCGCAAACGTTGGCGACGAGCTGAAGGCTCCTGGACCTCGTCATTCTAGGGCGGAGCAAGGAGCGCAGCGACGCGCGCAGACCCTAGAATCCATGCCGTTACCTCGACCGAAATGTGCAACGGCGCAGAATTCTGGACCGCCGCAGCGCTTCCATGTCACGGAATGGATCCTCGGGTCTGCGCGCGTCGCTGCGCTCCTTGCTCCGCCCGTGGATGACGATAGTGATGGGCGTTTCAGCCAAACGCCAAGGCGGGATCTGCCGACGCACGCATAGCCAACAGCGACGAGAATTATCCCTCAAAACCCCGCCTGATCCCTGAACAACTCCGCATTGTCCAGCTTCGACACCTCGATCACCGCCTGCGTGCGGCTGTAGACGTTGAGTTTGCGCAGGATCTCCGAGACATGTGCCTTGACGGTGGTCTCGCCCACCTGCAGCTCATAGGCGATCTGCTTGTTCAGCATCCCCTGGCGCAGCATCTGCAGCACGCGTAGTTGCTGCGGCGTCAGCTTGGCCAGGCGCTGCACCATGTCGGCGCGGTCGGCACTGTCGGCGTCCGGCGGCTGGCCCTCATAGGTTTCCGGCACGTAGATGGCGCCGTCCATCACCGAGCGTATGGCGTTGGCCAGGTCGGTCTTGCGCGCCGATTTCGGGATGAAGCCGGCGGCGCCGTAGGACAGCGCCTCGGAAATGATCTTCGGCTCCTCATAGCCGGACACGACCACCACCGGCAGGCGCGGATAGCGGGTTCTGAGCTGCAATAGACCTTCGAAACCGTGCACGTCGGGCATGCTCAAGTCGAGCAGCGCTAGGTCGAACGGCTTGGCCTCGGAAAGAAGGTCGAGCGCCTCGGCGATCGAGCGCGCCTCGACCGTGTCGACATCCGGATAGGCCATCTGCACGGCGCTGTGCAGCGCCTCGCGAAACAGCGGGTGGTCGTCGATGATCAGGAAGCGGGCGCGATCGTTGACGGCGGTCATGGCTTCAGTTCGGCGGCATCGGTTCGGTTTTGTCGGGCACAGGATAGTCCCGCGAGCATGGCCAGATTATTGCCAAATAGTACATCGCCAACTCGACGCAGCGACAGGGCCAATGCTTTCGCGGCCGTCATGCCTTGCCCGGCCGCCGAAATGGGCCGAATGTGCTTAACGGAACCATACCCCGATGCAGAGACACCGATGACAGACTTCGTCCTTCCGCCGCCGGCGATCGCCTCGGTTGCCATTGCCGGCTCGGCGGAGCGGTTTGCCGTGCGCCGCATCTTCTGCGTCGGCCGCAACTATGCGGCGCATGCGCGCGAGCTCGGCAATGACGAGCGCGACCCGCCCTTCTTCTTCACCAAGCCGGCCGACGCCGTGGTCGACAGCGGCGCCGAGATCCCCTACCCGCCGCTGACAACCAACCTGCATCACGAGATCGAGCTGGTCGTCGCCATCGGCAAGGCGGGCTTTCGCATCCGACGCGACCGGGCGCTCGATCATGTCTGGGGCTATGGCGTCGGCATTGATCTCACCCGCCGCGACCTGCAGGACCAGGCCAAGAAAGCGGCCAGGCCGTGGGACTGGTCGAAGGCCTTCGACCGCTCCGCGCCTTGCGGGCCGCTCGTTGCGGCGCAGAAGTCGGGCCATCCCGAAAAGGGCCGCATCTGGCTCGCCGTCGACGGCGAGGTGAAACAGGATGGCGATCTCGCCGAACTGATCTGGCCGGTCGCCGACATCGTCTCGACCTGCAGCGAGGCAGTGGAACTCGAACCGGGCGACCTGATCTTCACCGGCACGCCGGCCGGCGTCGGCGCGGTCAGGCCGGGGCAGACAATGACCGGCGGCGTCGACGGCATCGGCACCATCGAGATCGCCATCGGCCAGCCGAGAGCGTGACCCAGTCCGATGAGCAACCTCGTCCTCCACAACTACTACCGCTCCTCCACCTCCTACCGGGTGCGGATCGCGCTGGAGATGAAGGGGCTGACCTATACCTATGTGCCGCATCACCTGCGTCACGGCGAGCATCTGGAAGCCACCTATCTCGCGGTCAATCCGCAAGGGCTGGTGCCGGCGCTGGTGCTCGACGACGGCACGCTTTTGACGCAGTCGCTGGCGATCGTCGAATATCTCGACGAGATCGCGCCCGAACCGCCGCTGCTGCCGAAGGATGCGCTGGGACGCGCGCGCGTCAGGATGCTGGCGCAGATGATCGCCTGCGATATCCATCCGGTGAACAATCTGCGTGTGCTGACGTCGCTGCGCACCGTGTTCGGCGCAGGCGACCAGGACGTCGTCAACTGGTTCCGGCACTGGGTGAACGAAGGTTTCCAGCCGCTTGAAAAGATTCTGGCCACATCACCGCCGACGGGCGCATTCTGCCATGGCGATGCGCCGGGCTTGGCCGACATCTGCCTTGCCGCCCAAGTCACCAACAACGCGCGCTTTGGCGTCGACATGACGCCCTATCCGGTGATCTCGCGCATCCACGCAGCCTGCATGGCGCTGCCGGCGTTCCAGAGGGCATCTCCTGAGAAACAGATCGATGCTGAATAGAGAAGTCACGGACCCGGACGAGGCCAAGGCGCTCGCCGATATCGAAGAGTATGGCTGCCATATCCTCTATGTGCTGGAGGACGACGAGCATCCGCCATTCGCTTACTCGGTGGGGATAGAGCACAATTTCAAAGTCCCTGAATTGGTTGTAATAGGGCTAAAGCCAAAGCTTTCCCTGACCATCATCAACGAGTATTGCCGACGAGTGCGCGGTGGTGAGCAGTTCAATGTCGGAGAGCGAGCTTCGGGGTTCCTGGGAGGTGGCTTCGACTGTCAGTTCGGCGCTGTTCATCCAGACCACTATCCCGAGTTTTTCGGTTGGGATATCTGGTTCTACGATGGTCCGGATTTCCGAGTCATGCAGCTTGTCTATCCCACGACCTCTGGTGTTTGGCCGTGGGATGTCGAAGCCGACGAATGGTTTCGCGAACGGCAGCCGCTCCTCGACGAACCGCCATCGCTAAGCTGACGCATTCTGAACTGAGAAATATGAAGGCAATTCCATGAAAGCTGTCGTCTTCGAGAAATTCGGCGAAACGCCGACGATCCAGACCGTTCCCGATCCGAAGCCGGCTGCCGAAGGCGTCGTCATCAAGGTCGAGGCAACCGGGCTGTGCCGCAGCGACTGGCATGGCTGGATGGGGCATGACGACGACATCCGGTTGCCGCACGTGCCCGGCCACGAACTTGCTGGCGTCGTCGTGGCCGTCGGCAAGCAGGTGACCCGCTGGAAGGCCGGCGACCGCGTCACCGTGCCGTTCGTCGGCGGCTGCGGCCGCTGCTTCGAATGCACGTCGGGCAACCACCAGGTCTGCGAGCACCAGTTCCAGCCCGGCTTCACCGCCTGGGGTTCGTTCGCCGAATATGTCGCCATCGATTTCGCCGACACCAATCTGGTGCGCCTGCCCGATGAGATGGAGTTCGCCACCGCCGCCAGCCTTGGCTGCCGCTTTGTCACCTCGTTTCGCGCCATTGTCGATCAGGGCCGCGTGACACCGGGCGAATGGGTCGCCGTGCACGGCTGCGGCGGCGTCGGCCTGTCGGCTATCATGATCGCCAGCGCCATGGGCGCCAATGTGATCGCCATCGACCTCACCGACGAGAAGCTGGAGTTCGCCAAAAAGATCGGCGCGGTGGCGACCATCAATGCCTCCACGACGCCCAATGTCGTCAAGGCCGTCAAGCAGATCACCAATGGCGGCGCCCATATGTCGATGGACGCGCTCGGCCACCCGACCACCTCGTTCAACTCGATCGCCAATCTGCGCCGCCGCGGCCGCCACGTTCAGGTCGGCCTGATGCTGGGCGAGCACGCCAAGGCCGCGGTGCCGATGAGCAAGATCATCGCCTTCGAACTCGAAATCCTAGGCAGCCACGGCATCCAGGCCTACCGCTATCCGGCACTGATGGAGATGATCCGCGCCGGCAAGCTGAAGCCGGAGCTGCTGGTCGGCAAGAAGATCAGCCTCGAGGAAGCGCCCGCCGCGCTGATGGCGATGGGCGGTTTCGAGGGCATCGGCATCGGTGTGGTGACGAAGTTTCAGTAACGCGGTCAGCTCGCGCGCGCCTGCCGCGGCACATCCTGCTTCGCAAACTTCTTCGCTCCGAACACGCACGCCACCACGCCGAGCGTGACGACAATCATCAGCGGGCTGACCTGCTCGTGCAGCAGCGTCGCCGCCAGCGCCAGGCCAAAGAAGGGCTGCAGCAACTGCAGTTGGCCGACGGCCGCGATGCCGCCTTGCGCAAGGCCGCGATACCAGAACACGAAGCCGATCAGCATGCTGAACAGCGAGACATAGGCGAGGCCGATCCATGCGCCGGAACCGATGCCAGCAAAGGACGTTGGCAATGTCGCAAAAGTCAGCACCAGCATGACCGGCAGCGACAACACCAAGGCCCAGCAGATCACCTGCCAGCCGCCGAGCCTGCGCGACAGCGCAGCACCCTCCGCATAGCCCAGCCCGCACATGATGATGGCGCCCAGCATCAGGCCGTCGCCGACCGGCGACGCTGTCACGCCTTGCGACAGGGCAAAGCCCGCGACCAGCGCGCTGCCGAAGCATGAGAACAGCCAGAACGCCGGACGCGGCCGGTCGCCGCCGCGCAGCACCCCGAAGATCGCGGTCGCCAGCGGCAGCAGCCCGACGAAGATAATGGAATGGGCAGTGGTGATGTGCTCCAACGCCAGCGCCGTCAGCAAGGGAAAGCCGACGACCACGCCGAGTGCTACGACCACCAGCGAGACCATGTCTTCGCGCTGCGGACGCTGCTGCCGGAACACAAGCAGCATCGCCAGGCCAAGCAGCCCGGCAATCGCCGCGCGGGCCGACGTGAGAAACGTCGGATCGAAATCCATCACCGCCACATGCGTTGCCGGTAGCGAGCCGCTGAAGATCAGCACGCCGATGAATCCGTTCAGCCAGCCGCTCGCCGTCTTGTCCATTCCAGGCTCCGTTGTTTCCGCCCTCTATCAACCCGGCGGCTATGGCCTCGCCAGAGACAGTGGGGTACAATTCAACAAAACTGTAATGGCATTGCGGACAGTACAGATGGCGGAACTTGCCTTGCAAATCGATGGTGCGCGCACCCTCGTCGAGGGTGTGATGGCGACGATCCGTCACCGGATCGCGGCGCGCACGCTGACGCCCGGGGCCCGCCTGCCCTCGATCCGAGCGCTGGCCAAATCCTTGCAGGTTTCGAAATCAACTGTTGTCGAAGCCTATGAGCGTCTGGTCGCGGAGGGCACGATCCGCTCACGGCCTGGTTCCGGCTTCTACGCCGCCGGCCAGCTCGCGCCGCTGTCACTGGCCGAGATCGGCCCGCGGCTCGACCGCGCCGTCGATCCGCTCTGGGTGTCCAGGCAGTCTCTGGAGGCGGGCGAGGAAATGCTGAAGCCTGGCTGCGGCTGGCTGCCGGCCTCCTGGCTACCGCAGGCCGCGCTGCGCCAGGCATTGCGGGGCGCGGCGCGAGCCGACGATGCGGTGCTTGCCGATTACGGTACGCCGCTCGGCCTGCCGGCGCTGCGGCAGCTTCTCGCCCGCCGCGTGTCGGTGCACGGCGTCGAGGCTTCGCCCGACCAGATCATGCTCACCGAATCGGGCACCCAAGCCATCGACCTTCTGTGCCGCTTCCTGCTTGAACCGGGCGATACGGTACTGGTCGACGATCCCTGCTATTTCAACTTCCACGCGCTGCTGCGCGCCCATCGGGCCAAGGTCGTCTCCGTGCCCTACACGCCTTCCGGACCCGACATCGAGCTGTTCGCGCAGGCGCTCGCCGAACATCGGCCGCGCCTCTACATCACCAATTCCGGCATCCACAACCCGACCGGCGCGATCCTGTCTCCCGTCACCGCGCACCGGTTGCTCAAACTCGCCGACCAGGCGGAACTCACCATTGTCGAGGACGACATCTTCGCCGATTTCGAACACGCCCCTGCCCCGCGGCTTGCTGCCTTCGACGGGCTGCGGCATGTCGTACACATCGGCTCCTTTTCCAAGACGTTGTCCGCTTCCATACGCTGCGGCTTCATCGCGGCACCTCGCGACTGGATGGAGGGGCTGACCGACCTCAAGATCGCCACGAGTTTCGGCGGCGGACGCCTCTCATCCGAGCTTGTGCTGACGCTGCTGAAAGATGGCAGCTATCGCAAGCATGTCGAGCAGCTGCGCGCCCGGCTGTCGCGCGCCATGGCCGAGACCGCGGGCCGGCTGAAGGCGATGGGTATCGAGCCCTGGATCGACCAGCCTGCCGGCATGTTCCTGTGGTGTCGCCTGCCCGACGGCATCGACGCCGCCGATGTCGCCCGCCGCGCGCTGACGGACAACGTCGTGCTGGCGCCCGGCAACGCCTTCAGCCTGTCGCTCACCGCCAGCCGCTTCATGCGCTTCAACGTCGCCCAATGCGAGGACGAACAGATTTTCAAGGCGCTCGATAAAGCGATGGCAAATTGACGTATGCCCTGCCGGAAAACGGAGCGCCAAGAGACTGTTTCGAAATTCGCTCCGGCGAGGCATATGGTGGCGGTTTCGAGAACCTGCCTACGCCGGCCGTAGCCCTTCATGGAGCGCGGGCGCCTGCAATGGCGTCAGCAGGCGAAGGCGGGAGCGGAGCCGGCTTTGAGTCCGTGAGCACCGGCCTATGCCGGCCGTAGCCGATCCGAGGCGTAGACGCTCAGGAAGGCTTTGGCCGGCGAAGGCCGGAAGCAAGCGCGCCATCACGACCATGTTCGACATGCTCGGGCTCGACGATCTGGAGGGCGGAGTGATGCGCGATCCCCTCCTCGTCATCATGGTTGGTCTCTACAGTCCCGCCGCCTTGCGCAGCGTTTCAGGCAAGCCAGCCCGCAGGAACATCCATGGCCCTGGCCAGGCGCTGCATAGTTTCGGCCTTGCCCGTCTTGGCGCGCGCCTCGAGCTCGCTGAGATAGCCCTGGTTGAGGCCGGCTGCCTGGGCAAGCGCCGCCTGGGTGAGGCCCCGCCATTTGCGCACCGCCTTCAGCACGCTGTCGCCGGCCAGCATGGCCGCCGAAACCTGCTCAGGTAGAGCCTGTTCGCCGCGCGCCTCGGCCGCGATGAGCAGCGTCATGCGGTCTTCCGCGTCCTCGTCGCCCAGTTGGGCCAGCAGGGCATCGTATTCGCGGCGCGACATGACGACAAGTTCGTCGCCGCTGTCGGTAGTGATGATCTGAATACCCATTGCTGTCTCCTATCGATAGATTTCCCGGCGGTTGCCTAGCGCCAGAACCGTGATCGTCGTCGCCGCCTCGTCGAAGATGACCCGGTAATCGCCGCTGCGCAGCCGTACCGTCGGCGTGCCGACCATCGCCTTCGCGTCGCCCGTGCCATGCATTGCATAGGCATGCAGTGCCTCGGTGATCTGCACGCGGGCGGACTCGCTCATCTTGTCGAGGGCCTTGGCGGCGGCAGGGGCGAGAACGATCGTTTTCATGGCCAGATATCACTGATAGCAGCAATATTGTCAAGCAATATTGCTACAACTGGGCAATAAGTATTGCGCGGTGAGGGCATGAGGCCCAACGCCATCAGATGGCCGCCGGAGAATTTCCAAACAGTCTCTCAGGCCCCTGCCCGCTTGCGGCGCTCGTAGAGCATGACCAGCGTTTCGGCGGTAAGCGCCGGTTTTGGCTCGCCTTCGATGTCGACGGTGTTTGCCGCCTTCATCAGATACTGGCCGGGCCCGCGATCCTCCATCGAAAGCAGCGTCGTGCGCAGCCTGATGCGGGCGCCGGCCCGCACCGGCGCCAGGAAGCGCACCTTGTCGAAGCCGTAGTTGAAGGCGGCCTGCGTGTTCTCCGGCACGATGCCCATTTCCAGTGCCAGCGCGCCGATGATCGACAGCGTCAGATAGCCATGCGCGATCGTGGTGCGGAACGGGCTCTGCCGTTTCGCACGCTGGGGGTCGACATGAATCCACTGGTGGTCGCCGGTGCATTCGGCGAACTGGTCGATGCGCCGCTGGTCGACCGTCGTCCAGTCGGAGACGCCGATCTCCTGTCCGGCCATCGTCCGCAACTGCTCGAAGGTCGGCGGCGTTCTCGGCCGATTTTCCGTCATTCCCGCTTTCCTGGTGGCTCCAGCAAGTCTCCCGACCACGAACCGGCGGTCGCTGTCAATTCGCAGGCCTGCGATTTCGCCCGCAGGGTTGACGGATTAAAGCATGTCTCCCGAAAGTGTGTAGCGGTTTCGGGGCGAAGACATGCTTGAAATCAAAAACCTAAGCAGACCGGAAACAGCCGGCCGCAAGCGTCGGTTGCAACGCTACTTCAATCCAATCCGAAGTTACGGGAAGCCGGGATGGTCCGGCCTCTCACTTTTTCTCGTAGCCGGCACGGATTTCCGCCATCGCGTCCCTGATCCGGTCGCGCAGGATTTCGATCGATTCGGTGTTGGACCTTCTCACCATGTCAGCCACTTCGCTGGCGTTCTTCAGCGTCGTCTCGAACGATTTTCTGGCGAACTCCGCCTGCTTGGTCATCAGGTCCTGCGGATTGCCGGGGGCCTGGTAGTTCTGCGCCATCTGGGTAGCCTCGCGCAGCGCCTCCTGCAGCATTTCATGCTGCCGCGACAGGACCGAGGTGGCTCCGGCGGCACTTGCCCTGACCGACTTTTCCAGCGCCTCGAGGTTCTTGCGGTGGTGGTCGAGGATCGCCTGCATGTCCACGTTCGGCACTTTGAGATCGCGGCCGAACCTGCTGAACATTTCCAGAAACGTATCGGAGTCCGTTTGCCTTGCCATGTCGTTCACCTCCCGATCCGCCGCGGATGCAGCGCCCATCAGGGACAATAGTGCACCTCCGGCGCGCGTCAATTGACGAGAAACAGCCGTTCGGCCGTGTACAGCACCAGGCCGGCGAGGCCGCCGATGATCATGCCGTTGAAGCGTATATATTGCAGGTCCTTGCCGATGTTCATCTCGATCAGCCGCGTCAGTTGGGCAAGATCCCAGCGCTTGACCTGGTCGGCGATGAATTTCGACACGCCGCTCTTCTGGCTTTCGACGAATGAGGCGAGCGCCACGACGAAGCCCTGGTTCATGTCCGCCCTGATCTGCGTGTCGTCGGCGAGATGCCGGCCGACCTCGACGAACATGTTGGCGAGATGGTCGCGGATCATTGAATTCGGCGCGTTGACATCCTGCTCGATGAACAGGCGCAGGCTTTCCCAAATGTCGCCGGCCAGCGCCTTGACTTCCGGCCTGGTGAGAAAGTCGCGCTTCAGCTTCTCGGCGCGCCTTGCATATTGCTTCGAGGTCCTGAGCCGGTCGATAAAGCCAAGCGCGAAGCGGTCGAATTCGGCGCGCATCGGGTGATTGGGATCGGCTCTCACCTCGTCGAGCAGCGAGCCCGCCGATGCGACGATCTTCTTCAACAGATAGGCGTCGGCGCGAAACAGGTTGAACAGCGATGGCAGTTCCTCGCGGATCTTCTCGCGCATCGTCGCCAAGGCCTGCTCGTCATTCAGAAACCGGCCGACCACCCTGATGAATTCATCGAACAGTTTTTGGTGGCGCCGATCTTCGGTCAGCGCCGACAAAAGCTCGGCGGCAAGCGGCGCCAGCGGCACCTTTTCGATCTGTTCCAGCATGCGGCTGGTGACGAAGTCGCGCAGTCCGGACTGCTCCACCGCGGCAAGCGTCTGGGGCACCAACCGGGCGACGAATCGCGACAGGTCGGCGGCACGTTCAGCGTCGGCCAGCCAGTCGGCGACCAGCGCTGCAAAGTCGACCTCGGTCAGCTTTTCCCGCACCGGCTCCGGCGCCAGGAAATTGGCCTCGATGAAGCGGCCGAGATTGTCGGCGATACGGTGCTGGTTTTCCGGGATGATTGCGGTGTGCGGGATCGGCAGGCCGAGCGGTCGCCGAAACAGCGCCACCACCGCATACCAGTCGGCCAGGCCGCCGATGGTTGCCGCTTCGGCGAAGGCGGCAACGAAACCGAGCCAAGGATAGGCGCCCTCGAAGGATTTCGCCAGGGCAAACACCACGACGCACAGGCCGAGCGTCGCCGCGGCAATGAATTTGATGCGTCTCAGCGCCGACAGCTTGGCCTGTGCATCGGCGTCGAATCGGACCGGCGCGAAGGCCTGAACTGATTGTGACATGGCAGGCCGCTCCTTTTTGCACCCAGGCTTATCTAGTGCCTGCGCCGGCGAAATGCCCGTCCGGCCCACCGATCGCGGTTCGCGCGGTCAGGCACAGAAAGTTGACGAGAATATTCAGCCATCTCGACGCCCTAGTCTGGAATTGTTCCAAACTATAGGCCATATTCGTGCCACGCTAATGTTTCGCGAGGGTACCATGCGGCTTACGCGCCAGACCAACTATGCGATGCGCATCCTGATGTATTGCGCCGCCAATACCGACCGGCTGAGCCGCATTCCGGAGATCGCCGCCGCCTATTCGGTGTCGGAACTGTTCCTGTTCAAGATCCTGCAGCCGCTGGTCGAGGCCGGCCTTGTCGAGACCGTGCGCGGCCGCAACGGCGGCGTGAGGCTCGGCCGCCCGGCCGAGCAGATCAATCTGTTCGATGTCGTGCGCGTCACCGAAGAGAGTTTCGCCATGGCCGAATGCTTCGAGAACGACGCCGCCGAATGCCCGCTGGTCGACAGCTGCGCGCTGAATTCGGCGCTGCGCGAAGCGCTCAACGCCTTCTTCGCCGTGCTCTCGCGTTACACGATCGCCGATCTCGTCGCCGCGCGCCCGAACGTGCGTCACCTGCTCGGCATCGACATGCTGGAGCAGCGCGCCCCTGCGGCCTGATTAGGCTGCTGATTGCGGCAATATGAACGGCATGTTCGCGGCCGGCAGGGCACCGACCTTCAGCCTGCAGTCGAACACCTTTTCGATCAGCTCGTCATTGAGCACGTCCGTCGGCGAGCCCGCGGCCGCCAGTTGGCCGCCGTGCAGCACGAAAATGCGATCGGCGTACATGGCGGTCAGGTTGAGGTCGTGCAGGATGGCCACCACGCCGCCGCCGCGGCGGGCGAAGTCGCGGGCGATGTTCATGATGATCAGCTGGTGCTTGATATCGAGGCCGGAGACCGGCTCGTCGAGGAAAAGGTAGCGCGGCCGCCCTTCGAGCACCGGCGCCCAGACCTGGCAAAGCACGCGGGCAAGCTGCACGCGCTGCTGCTCGCCGCCCGAAAGCTCCTGGTAGAAACGGCCGGCAAAGCCGTCGAGATCGACCCGCGCCAGCGCCCGTTCGGGCAAGCGCGCGTCCTCGCCGGGCAGCACGCCGGAGCGGCCGCCGAGCAGGCCAAGACGAACGATCTCGCGCACCGTGAACGGGAAAGACAGCGATATCGACTGCGGCAGCACCGCGCGAAGCGTGGCGGCTTCCAGCGGCTTCATCGTCGATAGGTCGCATCCGTTGAGAGTGACGGCGCCAGTATAGGAAAGCTCGCCCGACAGCGCCTTGAGCAAGGTCGTCTTGCCGGACCCGTTGGGCCCGACAATGGCCGACACTTCGCCTGGCCGCGCGGTCAAATCGACATGGGCGACGATGCGCTTGCCGCCGAGCGGCACGGAAACGTCGCGTGCTTCGATCATCGGCACCTCACAAATCGACGATGCCGCGCTTGCGCAGCAGGATCCAGAGGAAGAAGGGCGCGCCGGCGACCGCCGTGACGATGCCGATCGGCAGTTCAGCCGGGGCGACGATGGTGCGGGCGACCGCATCGGCGAGCAACAGCAGCGAGGCGCCGAGCAAGGCCGATGCCGGCAGCAGATAGCGGTTGTCCGGACCGATCGCCAGGCGAAGCAGATGCGGGACGATGATGCCGATGAAGCCGATACCGCCGCTGGCGGCGACCGATGCGCCGACCGCCGCCGACACCGCGACGATGGCCGTGTATTTCAGCCGCTGCACCGCAATGCCGAGATGGCCGGCGGTTGCCTCGCCGAGCGCCAGCGCATTGAGGCCGCGCGCCAGGAACGGCATCGTTGCCAGCGCCATCACGATCACCGCCCCGACTGTGCCGATTTTCGGCCATGTCGCGCCGGCAAGCGAGCCGAGCTGCCAAAAGGTCAGGTCGCGCAACTGCCGGTCGTCGGCCACGAAGATCAGCACGCCGGTGAGCGCCATGGCAAGGGCGGCGATCGCGAGACCGGCAAGCAGCATCGTGGCAACCGACGTCCGGCCCTGGCGTGTGGCGATGGCATAGAGCAGCAACGTCACCGCCAGGCCGCCGAAGAACGCCGCCAACGGCAAGGCGAGCGTACCAAGCGCAATGGTGAGCGGCGCAAGCCAGGTCGTGCCGAGCACGATGATGGCCACCGCGCCGAGGCTCGATCCGGCGGAGACGCCGATCAGGCCTGGATCGGCAAGCGGGTTGCGGAACAGGCCCTGCAACACCGCGCCAGAGACGGCGAGTGCCGCGCCGATCAGCACGCCGAGCAAAACCCGCGGCATGCGGATGTCATAGACGATCAGCCGGTCGCGCGCGGCCAGCACCGCGTCATCCGGCACGGCGCCGGTAAACCAGTCGCGACGCATCGGAGGCGCCCGACGTCAGCGAGACGAACATGGAAAGCGCAAGCGCCAGGCACAGAAGCAGGATGACAAGCCTTGCCCGTGTCGAGCGGTCGCCATCGGCTGCCGTCGCCCTACCCGCCGCGCCTGTGATCGACTGTTCGGCCATCGCCGGTCAGTCCGTGACCTGGTTGCCGTATAGCGAGACGGCAAGGTCGTGGATGGCGTCAGCCGTGCGCGGTCCGAAGCCGAGCAGATAACCGCCATCCATGCTGATCACCTTGCGCGCCGCGCCCGCGGGCGTCGAGGCGATAGAAGGGTTGGCGAACAGCTCATCCTCGGAGACCGGCGGCCCGGCGTTCTTCATCGTCAAAATCACATCCGGCCTTGCGGTAACGATCGCCTCGTCCGACATCTGCTTGTAGCCGCAGAAGCCCTTGACCGCGTTGACCGCGCCGGCCAGCTTGACGATGCCGTCGCCGGCGGTGTCGCAGCCGGCGGCAAGGATCTTGCCACCCTGGATCGACAGCACGAACAGGACGCGCTTGCGCTCCTTGATCGAGGCGGTCTGTTTTTCGGCCGCCTTCAGCTTGGCGTCCGTCGCGGCAGCAAGCTTCTCGGCCTTCGCCTCGACGCCGAGCGCCATGCCGACGATACGGATCTTTTCGAGGATGCCGCCATGACTATAGTGCTCAGGCACTTCGATGAAGGGGATGCTGCTTTTCTTCAGCACATCGACCGCCTTCCGCGGGCCGCTGCCGTGCAGGGCCAGGATGCCGCTCGGATTGACCGACAGCACGCCTTCCGGCGACAGCGCACGCATATAGCCGACATCGGGAAGTTTCAGCGCCGCCTCCGGGTAGTGGCTGGTTGAATCGCGGGCGACGAGATGGCCTTCTTCGCCGAGCGCGTAGACGATCTCGGTGATCGACCCGCCGATGGACGCTATCCGCGAGGTGTCGGAGAAGGCTGTCGTACCTTCGTTGGCCTCGACGGGTGGAGCGGCGATGGCAAGCAAAGCGCCGAGCATCGGCGCAAGCGCCGAGCGGAAACTGAAAACAACACGCATTGGGTCTTGCCTTATGCAGCGGTCGGGCTGGGAATGCGGGGCAGGTTTTCAGCAAGGAAGCGCCAATCCTCGCGCTCGCCCTCGCCTTCGTGGCGCTTGCCGAAGAACTGGATGATCATGCTGCCGTTGGCGTCATAGGCTTCGAGCGACGTGACATGGCCGCCCCTGGTCGGCTTGCGCACCGCCCAGACTTCCTGGATGTGGTCGGTCCTGAGGTGCAGGTGGAAGGTCTCATCGACCACGTTGATCCACGGCCCCATCGACTTGATCGATTTGATCGGGCCGGAATGGATCTGGATGCAGCCGCGGTTGCCCACGAAGCACATGATCGGCATCTCGCTTTTGACCGCGTGGTGGAACATGGCGCCGACGGCATCCCTGTCGAGCAGCCAGGCAAAATCCTGGCCGACCATGCGCACCGCCTCGCGGCGGCTGAGCTTCAGCGTCTTCAGCATGCCGAAGAACTGATGCACGTCGGTCAGCCGGCTCCAGCGGTCGCGCAGATCGTCGATGCTTGCGGCCGCGCCTTGGATCTCGCCATCATTTTCTGGCGCGCTTGGGGCAATCGCGACGGTCGGCTCCTGGTTCGACGATTCCAGCCCCGCCACCAGTTTCTGATAGGCATAGAGGTTCGATGCGGGCCGCAGATGCACCTTGTGTAGTGCCTCGCCGGCCGCGTCGAAAAACTGCAGGCTGCGGCGGATGTCGCCACCGTCCCGCTTCTCGACGGCAAAGCCGTGCGCCCACACTTTCGGGAAGATGCGCAGGTCGATGTTTTCGCCGAGCACCATGGCATTGTGGTTGCCGGTGACGATCTTGTCGTAGACGCCGATCTTCTCGTGCACGGCGCTTTCATTGCGGGTCAGCGCCATCACCTCGCCGACCGCTTCGAGGCCGGTCAAAAGGTCGTTGACACGCGGCTCGATGCGCATTGCGCCCAGGCCGCAATAGGCCGCGACCAGTTCCGCTTCCGAAATGCCCAATTGCGCCGCAAGATCGCGCTCGCGCATTTTTGGATTGTCCTCCCGAGCTCGCCGGATTTCACCCGGCGAGGGTTTTACGCGCTGGTCCATGCCGTCCACCTGCCTGTCTTCTGGATGCTCGTCTTCTGACTGCTGATCTTGCTTACTTGTTGAGGATCAGCTTGCCCTGGCGGGTGATCTTCAGGCGGTAAAGCGCGCCATGATGCTCGATGCCGATCTCGTGCTCGCCCTGGAACAGCATGTTGCTGGACAGCGTTCTCACCGCCATCGGCACCCGCTGGAAACGTTCGGCCGTATCGTCTGAACGGCGGACGCGATAGCGGAAATCGTTGGGGTTGTGCGTGTTCATCGGGTTGGTCCCTTTCCTGTGCCGGCCGTCTGGCCGGGCCTCACATAAAATGCCGATTCATTTCTTGACTGGAATGGTCATGTTTAATAGCAGTGCATTACCGGACTAAATGAGTCAACATTTAAGACGCCGGACGTGATCAAAAATGCGAGCGAGCCCCACGCCAGCCAGCATCGAGCCTGAAAATCTGGAGTTGGGGCATGGGGTTGGTGAATTGGACGGGGCTGGCGGATGCGAGCCCGGGCTTTCTATCGATGGCGCGCAGCATTGCAGTGTTGATGGCCGGAGCCGCGGTCATCGCGCTCTGTACGCCCGCCGCAAACGCCCAACAGGCAGCGCAGCCGGCGGCCGAGCATCCGGCCGACCAATCGAAAAAGACTGACGAGAAGGCGCCCGGCGAGGCAACGCTGCTCGACAAGATCCTCGTAATCAGCCGCACCGGCGAGACGGCGATCCAGTCGCTGGCCTCGGCCAGCCATGTCGACCGGGAGCAGCTCGAGCGCCGCATGGCGACGACGCCGAACGAAATGCTGCTCGGCGTGCCCGGCGTCGCCGTGCAGGCCGACGCCAGGCGCGTCAGCTCCAGCATCAACATCCGCGGCCTGCAGGATTTCGGCCGCGTCGCGGTGATCGTCGATGGCGCCAGGCAGGATTTCCAGCGCTCGGACCACGGCACGCAATCGACCTTCTACGTCGATCCCGAGCTCATCAAATCCGTTGATGTGATCCGCGGCCCGGTCGCCAATACTTATGGATCAGGCGCCATCGGCGGCGTCGTCTTCTTCGACACCAAGGACGCCGAGGATTTTCTGAAGCCAGAGGAGACCTGGGGTGCTTCGGTGACCGGGCGCTATGAAAGCAACGGCAAGGGCTGGACCACCATCGCCACCGGCGCCTACCGCTTGAACGAGAATTGGGATGCGCTGGGCAACATCGTCTACCGCAACTACGGCGACTACGAGAACGGCAGCGGCGACACCGTTGCCGGCACCGGCTTCGATGTGCTGAGCGGCCTGCTCAAGACCACCATCCGCCCGAGCGAGAACAGCGAACTGAAGCTCGGCTGGGTCGGCTCCAGCGACGGCTGGACGGAGACCAGCGGCGGCGTGCCGGCGAACGACGTCGATTTGAAGTCGAACACTTTTACCGCCCGTTACAACATCACCGACGACGCCAGGAGCTGGCTCGACCTGCACATCAACGCCTCCTACAACAAGACCAATCTCGACTTGACGACTCTTGTTCCGCAAAACCGCTTCGACCCGGCCACGGGCCTTCCCGTCGTGCTGCCGGTCGGCTCGCTGTCGACCTTCGATGTCGGCACAAGCGGCATCGATGTCTGGAACACGTCGCGCTTCGAGACGGGAGGCGTCGCGCATGAGCTGACCTATGGCGGCGACTGGGTCGGCGACGATGTCGATACCGGCGGCAGCGCCGGCGGCGACAGCTTCTACACGCCTAGCGGCAGGCGCAACGTCTCCGGCGCCTACATCCAGGACAAGCTGACCTGGGACTGGCTCGAGGTGATCACCGGCCTGCGCTACGACAATTACAGCCTGAAGGATGACACCCACGAAACATCCGGCAACCGGCTGTCGCCGCGCATCACAATCGGCGTCTCGCCCTTCGAAAGCGCCGGCCTTGCCGGTCTGCAGTTTTACGGCACTTATGCCGAAGGCTACCGGTCGCCCTCGCTGACGGAAACGCTGATCAGCGGCAACCACCCGGCCGGCGTCACCTTCCCCTTCCTGCCCAATCCCAATCTCAGGCCCGAAACCGGCAAGACGGTCGAATTCGGCGTGAACTACAGGCAGAACGACATTTTCGAGCCCGGCGACGCGTTTCGTTTGAAAGCAGCGTACTTCAACAACAATGTCGACGATTACATCGACGGCGTGACGCTGTCGCCCTTCGATCCGACGAGCGGCTGCCCGTTCGGCCCCGGTATCCCGATCTGCTTCCAGTACCAGAACTTCGCCAAGGCCAAGATCAACGGCTTCGAGCTGGAAAGCGTCTATGATGCCGGCTGGGGCTATGCGGGCCTCTCGGCCTCGATCACCAATGGTCACACGATCTCTTACAAAGGCGAGCGGGCCGACCTTGCCACCATCCCCTCCTCGCAGGTGACGGCGCAGCTCGGCTTGCGCTTCCTCGAGGACAAGCTGACCGTCGGCGGCGAGGTGCAGTACAATGGCAAGCCCAAGGGCAATCCGGTGGCCGAGGACTATACGCTGGTCAACGCCTTTGCCAGCTATCAGGCGACCGACAGTCTCAAGGTCGATTTCCGCGCCGACAATCTGTTCGACGTCAAATACGCCAACCCGCTGAACGGCAGCACCACCGCGGTCGTCTATGAACCGGGCATCACGCTGAAGCTGGCGGCAACCCTGCGCTTTGGAGGCTGACGGCGGGAGCTTCGAGCCGGCACGAGACGCCTTTGCGTGGCCCCGGCCGGCATCGGCTGGGCACCCCGCTTGCGGCAACCGATCTTGATTTGACATTTTCGCGCCGCTTGCGGCAGGTCTCGTCGCGAGACATGCAGGACATCAACCCCCTTCCCGACACCGAGAGCGAACTGGCGATCCCGCCGGCCGAGCCGCTTGCGCAGACGACGGGTTGGGCCGGAGACCGCAAATGGATGCTGGCGATTATCGTCTCCGGCTTGCTCCATGCCGCTGTTGCCGCGGCATTCCTGATCGCACCGGCCGGGGCGTTCGATTCCATCGAGGCGATTCAGGCCGAAGGCGCCGATCAGAATGGCACAAACGTCCTCGGCAGCGCCTTGGATGATCAGGGGCCCGCAGCGGTGAATATTGCCTTGGTGCCGGATCCGCAGCCGCCCAAACCCCGGACCGTCCAGCCCGCGCCGCCAGGGGAGGCGCTGCAACCGGCAAGCGGGCCGGCGATGCCGGAAGCCGTCAAGGAATCGACCCGCGCACCGGATATTCTGGCGGCCAAGACCCCAGGCCAGGATGATCCCGCCGCGAGCAGTGGGCCGGCAGCGCCCGCGATCCGGCCGGAAGCCACCGAAGCGACGCCTGCCGAACCCGCGCAGCCACCGGCCCCGAGCGCGCCCGCCGGATCGGCCGGGTCAAGTCAAGCCACTGATTCGCGAGGCACGGCAAATGGCGATGCGCGCGATGCGGGGGGCGTTGCCAGCAAGGGCAAGAAACAGGCGGCCACCGGCAATGCCATGGAATCTCACTACAGCGGTGAAGTCCAGAAGAAGCTTGCCCGCGCCAGCCGTCGCGTGTCGAAATCGATCCAGGCCGAGGCTCGCAACAATGCAAGGGTCATTTTCGTCGTCATGGCCGACGGCAGCATCGGCGACCTGCAACTCGCCGAAAGTTCAGGATCTGTCGAGCTCGATCAATTCGCTCTGAAACTGGTGCGCCAGCAAGCCCCGTTCCCTCCCATTCCACCCGAGACGGGAAGATCGAGTTGGGTGTTCAAGGCGCGGATCGGTCCATTTTAAAGCCTCCGCTGAGGTGCATTGCTATGCCGCCGCCAGCAGGCTGGCATTGCCGCCGGCGGCTGTAGTGTCGACGCATACGGCTCGTTCATGCGCGTAGGCGGCGGGATAAAACACCTCTGTGACCAACGGCACGATCGGTCCGGCACGCTCGGCAATCACCTTGCGCACGACGCGCGCTGCCTCCGGCGTGCCGGAGAAGGCGACGACATCGACGCGCAGCGAGCGTGCCTCGATCGGGTCGGGCCGGCCGTCGATCGCCGCCAGCGGCAGGCCCTTGCCCGTCAGCGTCGACAGCGCCGCCGGCGCGCCCGGCGCTACCGCCAGAACGGCATTGCCGGCAGCGAGCGCCTGGATTGTCTGGGCAAGCAGCGTGTCGGCATCCGGCCCAAGGGCGAGCACGCGGCCGCGTGGCGACAGCGACAGCGTGTTGGCTTCCCCCGTCGGCCCGGGCAGGTCGACCTGGCCGAAATCGAGGCCGGCGGCGGCGGCGATCGCCGCAGCACCCTTGCCGCGCAGATGCTTCCTCAGGATCGCCACACGGTCCGGCCGCGTCGACCAACCGCCAAGCGTCGGGTCAGGCAGATTGTCGGCAAGCTCGGTTGCCGTCACCTTGTGGCCTTCGCCGACCTCCGTGCCGGCCTCTGGTCCCCTGCGGAAGCGGCGCAGATAATGCGGCCCGCCGGCCTTCGGCCCGGTGCCCGACAGCCCCTCGCCGCCGAACGGCTGCGAACCGACGACGGCGCCGATCTGATTGCGGTTGACATAGATGTTGCCGGCATGGATGCCGTCGACGAAATGCTGGACGCGGCCCTCGATGCGGGTGTGCAGGCCGAAGGTCAGGCCGTAATCCTTGCGGTTGATGGCGGCGATGACGGCGTCGATATCGTCGGCGTCGAAGGTCGCGACATGCAGCACGGGGCCGAACACCTCGCGCTCCATCTCTTCGATCCCTTTGACGCGAAAGACATGCGGCGCGACGAAGCGGCCCGTGGCCGGGACTTCCAGCCTGGCGATCAGCCGGCCCTCAAGCGCCTTCTTCTTGCAATAGTCGCTGATCGAGCCTTGCGCCTCGTCGTCGATGACCGGTCCGACATCGGTCGAGATCAGCCATGGGTTGCCGACATTGAGCGCCTCCATCGCGCCCTTCAGCATCTCAAGCATCTTCTTCTCGACGTCCTTCTGGACATAGAGCACGCGCAGCGCCGAGCAGCGCTGGCCGGCGCTCTGGAAGGCCGAGGCGAGAATATCGCGCACCGCCTGTTCGGGCAGCGCGGTGGAATCGACGATCATGGCGTTCAGCCCGCCGGTTTCGGCGATCAGCATGGCGTCGGGCGCGGCGGTCTCGGCCAGTTGCTTCTCGATCAGCTTGGCGACCTCGGTCGAGCCGGTGAAGCAGACGCCGGCGATGCGCGGGTCGGCCGTGAGCGGACCGCCCACCGATGGGCCATCGCCCGGCAGCAGCTGGATGACGTCTTCCGGGATGCCGGCTTCGCGCAGCATCTCGACAGCGCGAAAAGCGATCAGCGGCGTCTGCTCGGCCGGTTTGGCGATCACCGAGTTACCGGTGACGAGCGCAGCAGCGATCTGGCCGGTGAAGATGGCGAGCGGGAAATTCCACGGCGAGATGCACACGATTGCGCCGCGTGCCACGGTGCCTGCTTCGGCATTGGCAGCTTCGGCAGCGTAATAGCGCAGGAAATCGACGGCCTCGCGCACTTCGGCGACGCCGTCGGCGAGCGATTTGCCGGCCTCGCGGGTGGCAAGCGCGAAGAATTCGACCGCATTGGCTTCATAAAGATCGGCGGCGCGATTGAGAATGGCGGCGCGCTCGGCGACAGGGCGCCTGGCCCAGGCCGGCTGCGCCTCGACGGCGATGCGTACCGCGGTCGCCACCTGCTTGGCCGCCGCCTCCTGCACCGTGCCGACCACTTCGTCCGGCTTTGCCGGATTGATGATCTGGCGCTGCTTGCCGTAACCGGCGGCACGCGTGATCGGCTTGGCACGCCAGCGGCCGGCACCGGCAAATGCGGCCCTGGCCTTCTCGATGGCGTCCAGCGTCACACTATCGGTGATGTCGAACCCCTTGGAATTGCGCCGGCCGGTGCCGAAGATCGCGGCTGGGCGCAAAATCGCCGGGTTGGCGGCCGGACCTTGTTTTTCCACTGCCTCAAGCGGATCGCGGGCGATTTCCTCCGGCTCTACCTCTTCGTCGGTCAGCTGGTGGACAAAGGATGAGTTGGCACCGTTCTCCAGCAGCCGCCGTACCAGATAGGCGAGCAGGTCGGAATGGGCGCCGACCGGCGCATAGATGCGGCAGCGCGTGCGTTCAGCCTTGCGCACCGTCTCGTGCAGCGCCTCACCCATGCCATGCAGGCGCTGGAATTCGAAAGAATCGCGGTCCGTCGCCATCGACAGGATGGCGGCCACCGTATGCGCATTATGGGTGGCGAACTGCGGATAGATGCGGTCGGTCATCGACAGCAGTTTTCGCGCGCAGGCCAGGTAAGACACGTCGGTGTTGGCCTTGCGGGTGAAGACCGGATAGCCGGCAAGGCCGAGCGTCTGCGCCCGCTTGATCTCGGTGTCCCAATAGGCGCCCTTGACCAGCCGCACCATGATGTTGCGGTTGTATTTCTTGGCGAGCGCATGGAGCCAGTCGATGACGAAGGCCGCGCGGGGGCCATAGGCCTGCACCACAACGCCGAACCCGTTCCAGCCGGCGAGCTCCGGCTCGGCCAGCACCCGTTCGATGACATCGAGCGACAGGTCGAGCCGGTCGGCCTCCTCGGCATCGATATTGAGCCCCATGCGAGAATGCCGCGCTGCGAGCGCCAGCGACAAGAGCCGCTCGGCCATGACCGGCAGCATCTTTTCCTTCTGCGCCACCTCGTATCGCGGATGCAGGGCCGAAAGCTTGACAGAGATGCCAGGGTTCTGGCGGATATCGGGACCGTTCGACCCGGAATCGAGCGATGAAATCGCGTCCGCATAGGCTTTGTGATAGCGCAGCGCATCCGCTTCGGTGCGGGCCGCCTCGCCCAGCATGTCGAAGGAGTAGAGATAGCCTTTTTGCGTCATCGGCCTGCCGCGCTTGACCGCTTCGGCGATGGTGCGGCCTAGCACGAACTGCTCGCCCATTTCGCGCATGGCAGCCGCGACTGCTTTTCGAATGACCGGTTCGCCAAGCCTGCGCACCATGGCGCGCAACGTGCCTTCGATGCCGCCCTCGCCTTCGTCGAGCACGCGGCCGGTCAGCATCAGCGCCCAGGTCGAGGCGTTGACGAAGATCGAGCTCGAACCGCCCGAATGCGCCGACCAGTCGTGCGGCGCGATCTTGTCGGCGATGAGGTCGTCCATCGTCTCGGCGTCGGGCACGCGCAGCAGCGCCTCGGCGAGACACATCAGCGCCACGCCTTCTTTCGTTGACAGGCCGTAAGCCGAGAGAAAAACCTCCATCAGCCGCGGATCGGAGGAGCCGCGCACCGCGCGCACCAGGTCGGCGGCGCGGGCAGAGATCGCCTTGCGGTCTTGCGCCGAAAGCCCGGCCGCCCCCGACAGGCGCTTCACCGCTTCGTCTTCATCGGGCAAATAATTGGCGCGGATCTGCTGGCGGATGGCGTCGAGCGGCATGTCGGGTCCATGAAAGCAAGCGTTAGGGAGCGGTCTGGCGGCCACCGGACCGATTGGCGCAAGCTAGCACAGCCAAGGGCGCAGGTCGGTCCAAAGAAATCGTCAGAGCAGTCTATTTGGACTATGATATAGGATCAATTCCCATCACTTTGACCACCAGACCGATGATAGAAGACCAATTGGACCGCATCGACCGTAACATCCTGTCCGCGCTCGGGCGCGACGGCAGGCTTTCGATGTCCGAACTGGCGGCCAAGGTCGGCCTGTCGAAGACGCCGGTGCAGGCGCGCGTGAAGCGGCTGGAGAAAGACGGTTTTATCCGGGGCTATCGGGCCATCATCGACCGCGAGCGCATGGGCGAAGGCCATGTCGCCTTCGTCCAGGTGAAATTGTCCGACACCCGCTCGGCGGCGCTGGACGCCTTCAACCGTGCGGTGCAAGCCGTGCCGGAGATCGAGCAATGCCATATGATGGCGTCGAGCTTCGACTATCTGCTGAAGGTCCGCACCACCGACATCGCCGCCTATCGCCGCGTGCTCGGTGAGCGCATCTCGGCCCTCCCCCACGTCGCCCAGACCTCGACCTTCGTGGCCATGGAGACGGTGAAGGACCGCTAACTCACTCCGACAGTGTCTTGAGAAACGCCACCAGCGCGGCGCGCTCGCGATCGGACAGATCGAGCGGGTGGACCTCCGAGGCGCCCTCGACGCTCGGTGCCGCTTTCGTGTAGTGCGCCACAACCTCGTCGAGCGAGGAAAACTGCCCGGCATGCATGTAAGGCGGCCGCGTGGCCACGCCCCTGAGCGACGGCGTTTTATAGGCGCGCGTCAGTTGCGGGCCGTCCTTGACCATGAAGCGCAGTTCGCGGCAGGCGCTGGCGTCGCCATCGCGGAATTCGCCGAAACAGTTGAAAGGATCGGCCTGGACTTGCGCCACCGCATCGGCTCGGCCGCGGTCCGGCGGCAGATCCTTGACCGGCGGCACGCCGGTGTTGTGGAAACTGTCGTCGGTGAAGCGCGGTCCGTTATGGCAGGTGACGCAGTTGGCCTTGCCGATGAACAGCTTGAGCCCGAGCATCTCTTGCGCCGAGAAAACGGCGTCGCCGGTTGGCTCGCTGCCAGTCGCGAGGTCGATCGCGAAGCGGTCGAAGCGCGTCTGCTGCGGCTCGATCGACCGCTCGAAGGCGGCGATCGCTTTGCCGATATTGGCATAGACGCGATTGACCGCCTCTTGCTGGCCAATGGGCATGGCGCTCCACGCCGCCTTCTCGGCATCGCTGCCGAGCGGGCTGGCATTGGCCGGCACCGTTGAAAGATCCGGCAGCGGCCCAAAAATGCGTTCATAGCGCTCGCCGAACCGCTTCTTGATGTAATGCGCGAAGGCGGCGCGGTTTCCCGCCTGCTCCAGCGGATTTTCGAGCGGCGTCAGCGCCTGCGCCCACAGGCTGTCGCGCCTGCCGTCCCAGAAGAACCACGGATCGTGCGCCACGCCAGCCAGCGGCATGGTACGGCGGTTGGTGCGACCGACGCCGACGGCCTGCGGCAGGTCGTCCTGGAACTGGCGGTCGATCTTGTGACAGGTCGAGCAAGAGACCGTGCCGTCGTGGCTCATGCCGGCATCGAAGAACAACGTCGATCCGAGCGCCGCCGCAGCCGGCACATCGGCATACTGGTTGGTGGTGTCCGCCTTGAGCGCCGGCAGCGTGTTCAGCGCCAGCGAGGCGATGGTCTTCTTCTCGGCATCGCTGAACTGCGGCTTGCCGCAGCCGCCGAGCAGGGCGAGCGCCATCAGGGCGAGCAGGCCTGTGATGGTGGCAAGACGCCTCATCGGCCGCTCACAGCACGATGTTGAAGACGACGGAATCTGAGCCCGCCGCCGCCGAAATGGCGAAGCGCAATTGCCACCAGCCGCCCATGGTGAATTTCACGCCGTCGATACGGTAGCGTCCGTCGCCGAGATAGTCGGTCGCCTGCGGGCTGGTCGGCAGGCCGTGATTGTGCTGCGGCATGCCGCCGGAGACAGTGATCGCCGCGCCCTCCACCGGCGCGCCGGCGGCGGTCTTCAGCGTCAGCAGCCAGGACTGCAATTCGCCTTGCCGGATGACGCCATGTTCGGGCTCGAAGCCGGCGACGAACAGTCCGGCCGCCGTCTTCTTCGAGCGCGACGTGTCGGGACCTGCGACTTGCGCCGAATGTGGCGCCGTCAGATAGACGACGGCCAGGATGCCAACCAGCAGGGCAGCCAGACCGAGAGCCACGAGAATGTAACGCCATATCGATGCCAAACCGGTTCCTCTTCGGCTGATAACGTCACGGGCCGCATGTCGCATCCCGCCCCGCCTGTGGGAAATCGCTTCTGGCGCAAAAAACGGCCTTCGCCAAGCATGGCGCTGCCGTTTGCAAAAAGCTACAGCAACAAAGTTTTCAGGAGGAAAGTTGCATGGCCGCATTAGGTGTCGCGTCGATCGGCGAATGCATGCTCGAACTGTCGGGCCAGGCCGGCGCGAACTGGCGCATGGGCTTTGCCGGCGATACCTTCAACACGCTGTGGGCCCTGCATGCCCTGAGCCCGAACCGGCCGGCGACCTATGTCTCGGCCTTCGGCGACGATCCGTTCTCGCGCGACCAGATCGAGTTCTTCGCCCAAAACGGCATCGGCATCGGCAGCAGCCCGATCATAGCCGGCGCCCGGCCCGGCCTTTACGCCATCACGCTGACAGGTGCCGAACGCGCGTTCACCTATTGGCGAAGCGACGCAGCCGCGCGCCAGCTGGCTTCCGATCCCGCGGCGCTGGCGAAAAGCCTTTCAAGCCAGGCGCTTGTCTATTTTTCCGGAATCACCCTGGCAATTCTGGACGACGCGTCGCGCAAGACCTTGCTTGCAGCCGTTGCGGCGGCTCGCGCCGCAGGTTCCCTCATTGCTTTCGATCCCAACTATCGTCCACGACTCTGGCAGGACCGCGAGAAGGCGCAAGCCGCGATGCTTGCGGCGCTTGCCGTTACCGATATCGCGCTGCCGACCTTCCCCGACGAGCAGATGCTGTTCGGCGATCAGTCGCCGCAAGCGACGGCGCGGCGTCTGAGACAATTCGTCGGCGAAGTGGTCGTCAAGAACGGCGAAGCGCCGGCGCTGATTGCCGGGAACGGAGCGCTGCAGGACATCCCGGCAATCCATGTCGCCGCACCCGTTGATACCACCGGCGCCGGCGATTCCTTCAATGGCGCCTATCTCGCCGCCCGTCTCGCCGGCCACGCCACTGCGGTAGCAGCGACGCGCGCGCATCGTGTCGCTGCGGCCGTCGTGCAGGTGCGCGGGGCTCTGGCACCGTTCGAGATGCTGCAGGCGGCGTTCGAGCGCTGAGGTTCCGAAGATCCCGGAGCACTTCGGGGGAAAGTCCCAGCCGACTTTCCGCCCAGAATTGCGCAAAGACAAAGGCCAGCAGCGGCTTGAACGTCCGATCGAACATTGGATCGCCCCAGAAGCAATTCCAGGAAAGTGTGAAGCGGTTTTCCGTCCGGAATTGCGTCAAACAAAAAGATGGAGCGGTTCAGCCTTTCCGTGAAAGGGTGAACCGATCTAGGGAAGTCGGAACCTGTATTCCGTCACCTGATGGTAGATCTGCCCCGGCCACAGCGTCGCCTGCGGGAAATAGGGCCGGTTCGGAGCATCCGGCCAGGTCTGTGCCTCGAGGCACAAACCTGAGAACGCCTTGTAGCGGCGCCCGCCTAGCCCCGGCGAGGTCGGCGCGACATGCTGGCCGATATAGAGCTGCAGACCGGGCTCGGTGGTCCAGACCTCCATCTCGACGCCGGAGGCGGCACCTTGCACCCAGGCCGCCTGGTGGAGCGGCCCACGGGTCGAGGCCATGCAGAAATTGAGATCGTAGGGAAGCTGCTCGCCTTCCGTTTCCATGCGCAGCGGCCGCGCCTGGCGGAAATCGAACGGCGTGCCGTCGACCGGCTTCACCGCGCCGGTCGGGATCATCTCGGCATCGACGGGCGTATAGGCGCCGGCGTTGAGCATCAGCCGGTGGTCGAGGATGTCGCCCTCGCCGCCGTCATCGAGATTGAAATAGGAATGCTGCGCCAGGTTGCAGAGCGTCGGCTCCTCGCAGGTGGCGGTCAGCTCCATGCTGAGCGTGCCGGGGATCTTCAGCCGGTAGGTGCAGGTGACGTCGAGCGCGCCGGGAAAGCCCATTGTGCCGTCGGGATCGTGCAGCGTCAGCGTGACGAAGTCGCGGCCATGCAGCGAAACGGTCCAGGGCCGGTGGAAATAACCTTCCGAGCCGCCATGCAGCGTGTGCTTGCCGAGGAAATTTCGCTCCGTCTGGTAGCGATTGCCGGCGATGGTGAAACGCCCGTCGCGAATGCGGTTGGCATAGCGGCCGACAATTGCGCCGAAGAAGGCGCGGTCGGTCTCGTAGGGCTCGAAACGGTCATAGCCCAGCACCAGCGGCGCGTCATGGCCGGCGAGCCGCAGATCCTGGACGATGGCGCCGAGTCCGATGATGCTGGCGGTGATGCCGCCACCGCGAATGGTGAAGCGGCGAACGGGTTCGCCCGCCTGCGTCGTGCCGAAGACCTCGCCATCCTTCATCGCTGTGCCCGAAAAGTCAGTTCGTTGATCCGTGGACTTCGGCCGGCCGGCCCAACGCTGTCAAGGGCAGGCTGGCCGCCTGCCCCAATCGCGCACCGCAATCAGAGGCCGAGGCCGCCGATGCAGACATATTTGGTATCGAGATAGTCCTCGATGCCCTGATGTCCGCCTTCCTTGCCGAGGCCGGATTCCTTGACGCCGCCGAACGGCGCCTCGGGTGTGGTGATCAGGCCTTCATTGACTCCGACCATCCCGTATTTCAGCCCTTCCATGACGCGGAAAGCGCGGCCGAGGTCGCCGGTGTAGAAATAGGCGGCAAGGCCGAACTCGGTGTCGTTGGCGAGCGCTACAGCCTCTTCCTCGGTCTCGAATTTGAACACCGGCGCGATCGGCCCAAAAATCTCTTCTTTCATGAAGCGCATCCCAGGAGTCGCGTCGGCGATGACGGTCGGCTGGAAGAACGAGCCGCCGAGCGCATGGCGCTTGCCGCCGGCGACGACCTTGCCGCCCTTCGACGTCGCATCGGCGATGAATTCCTCGACCTTCTCGACCGCCTTCTCGTCGATCAGCGGTCCCTGCTGCACGCCCTCTTCCAGGCCGGAACCGACCTTGAGATTGTTGCTGGCAACGACAAGCTTCTCGACGAATTTGTCGTAGATGCCGGCCTGGACGAGGAAGCGGTTGGTGCACACGCAGGTCTGGCCGGAATTGCGGTATTTTGCGGTGATGGCGCCGGTGACGGCACGATCGATGTCGGCATCGTCGAAGACCAGGAACGGCGCATTGCCGCCGAGCTCCATCGACACTTTCTTGACCGTCGTCGACGATTTCTGGATCAGGATCTTGCCGACCTCGGTCGAGCCGGTGAAGGTGATCTTCTTGACCAGCGGATTGGCGCAGATCTCGTCGCCGATCTCGGCGGCCGAGCCCGTCAGGATGTTGATGACGCCCTTGGGGAAGCCGACTTCCTCGGCCAGCGCGCCCCAGGCGAGCCCCGAATACGGCGTCTGCGAGGCCGGCTTGACCACGGCCGTGCAACCGGCGGCAAGTGCGGGACCGAGCTTGCGGGCCAGCATCGAGGACGGGAAATTCCACGGCGTGATGGCGGCGATGACGCCGACCGGCTCTTTGGTCACCAGGATGCGGCGGTCGCCCCAGGGCGACGGCACGATGTCGCCATAGGTGCGGCGCCCCTCCTCGGCGAACCACAGGATGTAGCCCGCGGCCGAGCCGATCTCGCCTTTCGATTCAAACAGCGACTTGCCCTGCTCGATGGTGAGCAGCTCGGCCAGCACATCCTGATTGTCCATCATCGCATCGTGCAGCTTGCGCAAAAGCTTCGAGCGCTCCAGCGCGGTGGTCTTGCGCCAGCTCTTGAAGGCTTCCTCGGCCGCCTCGATGGCGCGGCGGGTTTCGGCCCTGCCGGACTTCGGCACGGTGCCGATCTTGAGGCCCGTGGCTGGATTGTTGACGTCGACCGTCTGTCCGCTGTCGGCCTGCACCCATTCGCCCTTGATGAGATTGGCCTGGCGCATGAAATGGCTGGTTTTCTGAAGCATGGTCTGGCCTCCGTCCGGCGCGCTGATCGGCCGTTTTTCTGGAAATTTCGATGAGCGTGCACGTGGCCACGCTGCCACGTTGCTCTTACCGAGGGAAAGCCCGGCAAGCAATCGCATGATGGCATATAGGGGTTGGGCCAGCAAAGGCGAGAGCGGTTGGGCCGTTCCGCCCGTTATCCAAACACATGGACGACAACCGTCAGCCAGAAGGACGTGGTCAGCACCGCGCTTGCCGTTGCGATCGTCATCTGGTTCGACGCCAGCGCCTGGCCGGTGTTGAACTGGACGGCGATGAGATAGGAATTGATGCCCGAAGGCAGCGCCGCCACGACCACCGCGACCTTCGCCGTCAGCGGCGGCAGGCCGAGCAGCCAGACGAGTGCCAGCACCATCGCCGGCATCAGGAACAATTTGAGCGCCGACAGCGCCAGCGCCGGCCGGACGTTGCCGGAGATGCCGAAGCGGCGCAGGCTGAAACCCATGGCAAACAGCGCCACCGGTCCCGCCGTGCCGGCCAGCGCATCGACGAGCCGCTCGACAAGATCCGGCAGCGGAGCGCCGGTGAGGCGCCAGGCAAGTCCCGCCAGGATGCCGATGATCAGCGGGTTGACGAACAGCCGCTTGAGGAAGCTTCTGATGACACGCAACGGATGGACTGGTTCGCCGCCGCTTCGCCCGAACATCTCGAACAGGATAATCGAGGCCATCATCATGATCGGCAGGTGAACCGAGACCAAAAGCGACAGCACCTCGAACCCGTCCTGCCCGAAGACGCCGAGGATGAACGGCGCGCCGAGCAGCACGATATTGGAATAGGCAGAAGACACACCGCCGACGATGCCGGCGCGGGCATCGCGCCCAAACACACGCGTTGTCAGCAGATGACCGGCGGCCCAGGTGATGGCGACGGCCGCAAAATAGGCGCCCCACAATGACCACGGCGCGACGCCGTGGAAATCCGACTTCACCATCGTCTGGAACAGAAGCAGCGGCATCGCCACGTTGACGGCGAATTCGGCTATGCCCTCGCCGCTCGCCGGCTTGAGGTAGCCTGTGAACCCGGCGAGATAGCCGAATGCGACCAGACTGAAGACGAACAGGACTGTTTCCACAAGCGGTGACATTTTTCCCGTGATAGGCGAGCCCCGACGGCGGGGCAATCGCTCCGCGGAACGGCTTTGCGCCCGTCCACCGCTTCCTCTGCTTGTCTTTCAGGCGGCTTTGCGATCCCTATATGCCAACGATGGTCCGGGCCTCTCGGGCCGCCACAAGGACTCCCGATGCTGCGACTTGCCCTTGCGCTTTTCCTTCTTGCCGTTCCGAGCCTTGCCCACGCAACCGATGCGGGCTGGGCGCTGCTGCGCGACGGCGGCCATGTCGTGCTGCTTCGCCATGCGCTGGTCACCGGTACAACCGATCCCGCCAATTTCAACATCGACAGCTGCATTACCCAACTCAACCTGTCGGAGCGCGGCAAGCAGCAGGCGGGCCGGATCGGCGCCTTGTTCGCGGCACGCGCGGCGCCTATCGAGCGTGTGCTCTCCAGCCGCTACTGCCGCTGCCTCGATACCGCGCGTATCGCCTTCGAGGACGAGCCGCAGCCCTTCGCGCCGCTCGACCTGCTCAAGACCGATCCGGAAGAGAAGGCCGCCCAGCTCGAGGCCGTCATGAAGGAGATCCGCAACTATTCCGGCTCTGACAACCTGGTGATGGTCACGCATCTGGAAAACATCGTCGCGCTCACCGGCATCGCGCCGCGCGAGGGCGAAGCGGTGATCGTCGAACCGCAGGGCGACGGCCTCAAGGTACTCGGACGGGTCACGTTCTGACTAGGCGTGGTGGCTGGCCATCCCATTTTTCAATAGCCAGGCGTTGATCTCGACCTTCCACGTTTCGATCATATCCCTGAAGGCATCCTCGGTCAGCTTCGACAGATACGATTGTCCCTGCTCACCGAGCGCCGTGAACGCATAGGCGATGGAAGCCTGCGTGCCGTCCGGGCCTTTATCAAGACAGGTTACTTCGACAAATCCGAAACGCGATCCCGGCGTCACCCTGGCATAGCGCACAAAGTGTTCTTTCGGCTGCCAATCCGTGCAAGCCCAAAGCGTGAGCTCGTCACCGTGGCCGGTCCGGAACACCATCCCTTCTTGCGTCTCGCCGTCTCGCGGATGCAGAAATTCAGGATTCCAGCCATCGACCCACAGCTTTTCTCCCATGGGCGTGAACAATGGAAAGACGCGCTCGACAGGACCTGCAAGATCGATCCTGTGGCTGCGCTCAAGATGGCTCGTCACCGGACTCCTCCATTATTTCCGTCAACTGGTGGCTATCCGCCGCGCGGAGCTCCAGCCCGTAGATGCGCTTCAGCTGATCGATTGTCTCGAGTGTCGCCGGTGAAAACGGCGCTCGCCCCTCGAAAGCATGCAACACGATGCCCTCGATGAGCTCGCCAAGACTCATGTCGTGATGCTCGGCCAGAGCCTTGAGCACTTTCACAAGCCTTTTCTCCAGGCGCACGCCAGTCTGTATACGTTCTATAACCATAACGCTTGTTATCATGGTACATTGGTACAAACAAGGCTGTGACCGATGAAATTGGTGCCGAAATGTCACAGCGGAAAGAAGCCGCAAATCTGCCGCGACAATGCCGCTTGCGACAACCCGTCGCAGGGTCTATAGGCGCGCTCCCGGTCACGAAAACCGAAGCGAGCACAACGGCTGGAGCTTTCGCCTCCGCCCGCGCAGACGGCTCTGCCGCGCTGTGTACGGCGCCGTTTCGGGTGTTGGGATTGCGGGTGTAGCTCATGGAGAGCGCCGGATTTGGGTCCGGAGGCAGGGTTCAATTCCCACACCCACGACACGGATAGCTCAGTTGGGTAGAGCATCAGACTCATAATCTGACGGCCGAAGGTTCGAATCCTTCTCCATTTGGCCTGGTAAGCCAAGGCACCCTTTTACGGTGTTATTCGAAAAAACGGTCCGGGGACCGGAATGCGAGGACTCTACGGACGGCAGGGGCTTCGGCCTCGCCGGGCGGCGGTGTCTTGCGCCATCGGCTCGCGGCTAGGCCCGCGGTGACGATCAAGGCGCGGCGGTGCCGGCAAAGGAGGCTTCGGCCTCCGGCGCCCGCTTTGCCGTCCCGCGATCCGCTCCCGAAGGCCCGCCGTGTGCAAATGCCACCGGTCTCCGGATCATTCGTGCCGGGAAAAGGAAACGAGAAACGAAAGGACGATCGACGCATGACGTGACGCCTCGCATGGGGCCATGCCCGACAGGAGTAAGACAATGAAGACCATTCTCGAAAAGGTTCTTGGACGCCAGCGCGTCCTTGTTAAGGAAAATGAGCGTGCCGTCGCCCTCTACAAGGGTGAGATCCAGGCTGTTCTGATGCCGGGCGAACATTGGCTCGCCAACCGGCGCGGCAACCTGGAAGTGTCCAGGCACGACCTGAAGAACCCGGAATTCGTTTCGGCATACGAGAAGGCGTTGTTCGACAAGCTCCCGGCCGTGGCCGCGCGTCATTTCACCGTCGTTCGCACCGGGCGCACGGACGTCGCCGTCATCGAGCGGGACGGCAACCTGCATGCCGTGCTGGCGCCGGACCGCAAGCTCGTGCTGTGGACGGATGCCGGACCGTGGAAGGTGACGCTGGTCGACACGTCGGCCGATCTCGCCATCGATCCGGCGGTCATGCGCCGGATCGGCCAGGCCCGGAAGACGGAACTGATGTTCCTGCATCCGGTCGTGGACGGCCAGGTCGGACTGCTGTTCGTCGACGGCGTGTTCGCCCGCACGCTTGCCGCGGGCGTGCACGCCTTCTGGAACGTCGGACGCATGGTCCAGGTGAAGGTCGTCGACATCAAGCGCCAGTCGCTCGATGTCGCCGGGCAGGAAGTGCTGACCAAGGATCGCGTGACGATCCGCGTCAACATCGCCGCCGAATACCGGGTCGTCGATCCGGTCAAGGCGGTGAGCACGGTGAAGGACTTCACGGAAGCCCTCTACCGCGCCCTGCAGTACGCCTTCCGCAAGACGCTTGGCGCGCTCACCCTCGACCAGATCCTTGAAAAGAAGGTGACGGTCGACGAAGAGGCGGCGGCCAAGGTGCGTGCCGACATGGCCGCGATCGGCGTCGAAGTCAGCGATATCGCGCTCAAGGATGTCATCCTGCCGGGCGAGATGCGCGAAATCCTCAACCAGGTGGTTTCGGCCGAAAAGCAGGCCGAGGCCAACGTCATCCGCCGCCGCGAGGAGACGAACGCCACGCGTTCGCTGCTCAACACGGCCAAGGTGATGGCCGAGAACCCGGTGATGCTGCGGCTGAAGGAGCTCGAGGCTCTGGAGGCCATCGCCGGCAAGGTCGAGCGCCTGACCGTCCACAACGGGACGGGCGGGCTGCTGAACGACCTAGTCAAGCTCCGCGACAGCTGAGCTGACATGACGTGATGGGAAGGGCCGCCGGGCCGACCGGCGGCCCTTCTTGCGTTCACAGACCCGGCATCCCATTTGCGCGCGGCGCATTCGGCCTTTTCCTGCCCGGAAAAACCGATTAGACAGCGCCCAAACAAGATGCGGACAGATTCCGCCCGCAACCGAAGGAAGAGCCCTTGTCCACCACGTTCGAGAAAGTCGCCAAGATTATTGCCGACACCAGCGAGATCGATATCGACACCATCACGCCCGAAAGCCACACCATCGACGATCTCGGCATCGACAGCCTCGATTTCCTCGACATCGTCTTTGCCATCGACAAGGAATTCGGCATCAAGGTGCCGCTGGAAAAGTGGACGCAAGAGGTCAATGACGGCAAGGCCTCGACCGACGACTATTTCGTCATGAAGAACCTCTGCGCCAAGATCGACGCGCTGGTTGCGGCCAAGGCCGCCTGAGGCAACTCGGCGCAATCTTGACGCGCCTTGCCGACTGACCCACAACAGCCGCCCATGAGCTCCCACGACGTCGTCATCACCGGCATCGGCCTTGTCTCTTCGCTGGGAGAGGGTCCTGATGCGCACTGGCAGAAGCTCACCCAGCCGGGCCTCGAGCCGGTGCTCGAGGCCGCGCGCTTTGCGCCCTACACCATCCATCCCCTGCCCGCGATCGACTGGAACCTGCAGATCGCCAAGCGCGGCGACCAGCGCCAGATGGAAACCTGGCAGCGGCTCGGCACCTATGCCGCCGGTCTGGCGCTTGACGACGCCGGCATCAAGGGCAATGACGAGCTCTGCGCCACCATGGACATGGTGGTGGCTGCCGGCGGCGGCGAACGTGACGAAGCCGTCGATGCCGCCATTCTCGCCGCTTCCGAAAGCCGCAACGACCGCGACGTGCTGCTCAACGAGAAGCTCACGACGGAATTGCGGCCGACGCTGTTTCTGGCCCAGCTTTCGAACCTGCTCGCCGGCAACATTTCGATCGTCCACAAGGTCACCGGTTCCTCCCGCACCTTCATGGGCGAGGAGGGCGCCGGCGTCGCTGCCGTCGAGACGGCCGCCGCCCGCATCCGCTCCGGCCAGTCGACCCATGTCCTGGTCGGCGGCGCCTTCCAGACCGAACATTCCGACATGCTGCTCGGCTACGAGCTCGCCGGCTATCTGCATCGCGGCGCCTGGAAGCCGATCTGGCAGCGGCAAGGCGCTGAAGGCGGCGGCGTGGTGACGGGATCCGGCGGCGCCTTCCTGGTACTAGAGCAGCGCGGGCATGCGCAAAGCCGCGGCCGCAAGATCTACGCCGAACTCGGCCCGGTTGTTTCCGGCCGCGCCAGGCGCCGGCATGGCGAGCTGGACACCGCGATCGCCGCGCTATTAGAACAGGCAGCGCTGCCCGCCGGCGAATTGCTGACCATATCGGGTGCCTCCGGCGCCCATGCCGCCACGGCTGCCGAGAAAGCGGCGCTCGACGCCAATCCCGGGCTCGCCGCGCGCGCCTTCTCGACATTGACCGGCCATATCAAGGAAGCACAATTTCCTTTTGCCGTGGCGCTCGCCGCGATGGCCGTCGACCGCAAAGCAGGTTATCCCGCTTTCGACGCCACGGCGGAAAAGCCGTTTGGCGGCGTTCCCGAAACCGTTCTTGCAACGGCGATCGGCTATCACCAATTCGAGGGCATGGGGCTGATCAAGGCGGCCTGAGCTGCGATCGA
Source organism: Mesorhizobium sp. B1-1-8 (assembly GCF_006442795.2). Taxonomy (NCBI): domain Bacteria; kingdom Pseudomonadati; phylum Pseudomonadota; class Alphaproteobacteria; order Hyphomicrobiales; family Phyllobacteriaceae; genus Mesorhizobium; species Mesorhizobium sp. B1-1-8. The sequence continues at coordinate 2,937,764 of NZ_CP083956.1, read as the reverse complement.
TATTGTCAGGACAAAACATGGCCAATCTCACAGACCACATGGGCAGGCCGATCGTTGCCGTGACCGGCATCGGCGTGGTGACGTCGCTCGGCGTCGGCAAGGCTGACAATTGGGCGGCGCTGACCTCGGGCAAGTCCGGCATCCATCCGATCACCCGCTTTCCGGTCGATCACCTGAACACCCGCATTTCGGGCATGGTCGACTTCCTCCCCTCGAGTTCCAGGGGCGCAAGCCCCCTTACCTATGAGCTGGCGGAAACGGCGGCGCAGGAGGCGGTCTCGGAAGCTGGTCTTGATTCCAGTGAATTCGGCGGACCGCTGTTCCTGGCCTCGCCGCCGGTCGAGCTCGACTGGGCCGACCGCTTTTCGCTCTACAATTCCGACAAGCAGGATGCCGGCGCCGAGCGGCTGCTGCGCGTGGCCCGCGCGCTGAAGGAGCTCGACGTTTTCGAGACCACGCAGTTCGGCTCGATCGCCGACAGGTTGGCCGACCGCTTCGGCACGCGCGGCCTGCCGATCACGCTCTCGACGGCCTGTGCCTCCGGCGCCACCGCCATCCAGCTCGGCGTCGAGGCCATCCGCCGCGGCGAATGCGACAAGGCGCTGTCGATCGGCGCCGACGGCTCCGCCACCGCCGAGGCGCTGATCCGCTTCTCGCTGCTGTCGGCGCTTTCCACCCACAACGATATCCCTGAGAAGGCGTCAAAGCCGTTCTCCAAGGACCGCGACGGCTTCGTGCTGGCCGAAGGCTCCGGCGCGCTTGTTCTGGAATCGCTGGAAGCGGCCCTTGCCCGCGGCGCCACCATCCTCGGCATCATGCGCGGCTGCGGCGAAAAGGCCGACGATTTCCACCGCACCCGTTCCAAGCCCGACGGTTCGCCGGCGATCGCGGCGGTCCGCGCAGCGCTGGCCGATGCCGGCCTCGGCGAAGACGAGATCGACTATGTCAACGCACACGGCACCTCGACGCCGGAAAACGACAAGATGGAGCATCTGTCGCTGTCGACCGTCTTCGGCGAGCGCATCGGCTCGATGCCGATCTCGTCGAACAAGTCGATGATCGGCCACACGCTCTCGGCGGCCGGCGCGGTCGAGGCCGCTTTCTCGCTGATGACGATGCGCGAAAGCGTCATTCCGCCGACGATCAATTACGACAATCCCGATCCGGCGATCGTGCTCGACGTCGTGCCGAACAGCAAGCGCAACGCCGAAGTCGGCACGGTTCTGTCGAATTCCTTCGGCTTCGGCGGCCAGAACACCTGCCTTGTCATGGCGCGGGAACCGGTCTAAGCGAGCCTTTTCCGCTCGACAAAACTGACAGGCCCAATGCGCGCTTTGCAACTTATCGAGGACCGCCGGCTTGAAACGGTGGACCTGCCGCCTCCCCCGCCGCCTTCGCTCGGCGAAGTGACGCTGCGCATCCGGGCGGTGGCGCTCAACCATATCGACGTCTGGGGCTGGCGCGGCATGGCCTTTGCCAAGCGCAAGCTGCCTCTGGTCGTCGGGGCGGAGGCTTCCGGCGAGGTCGAAGCGGTCGGTCCTGGCGTCTCCGGCCTGTTGCCGGGGCAATTGGTGTCGATCTATGGCGCGCGCACCTGCGGCCTTTGCCGCGCCTGCCGCGAAGGCCGCGACAACCTCTGCGAGCACGTCTCCGGCGTCCATGGCTTCCATCTCGACGGCTTCGCGCAGGAAAAGATCAACCTGCCTGCCCGCCTTCTGGTGCCGGCTCCGCCCGGCGTCACCGAGATTGGCGCCGCGGTCGCGCCCGTCACCTTCGGCACCGTCGAGCACATGCTGTTCGACAATGCGAAACTCGAGCCCGGCGAGACTGTCCTGGTGCACGCGGGCGGCTCCGGCATCGGCAGTGCGGCAATCCAATTGGCGAAGAAGATGGGCTGCACGGTCATCACCACGGTCGGTTCGAACGACAAGATCGACAAGGCCAGGGCGCTCGGCGCCGACCATGTCATCAACTACCGCGAGGACCGTTTCGAAGGCGTCGTGCGCAAGCTGACCAGGAAGAAGGGCGTCGACGTCGTCTTCGAGCATGTCGGCGCCGACACCTTTGCCGGCTCGATGCTGTGCCTGAAACGCGGCGGGCGGCTCGTCACCTGCGGCTCGACCTCGGGCGTGTCGACGCAGGTCAATCTGATGCAGCTTTTTCAGCAGCAGCTGAAACTGCTCGGCTCGTTCGGCTGCCGCATGGAGAACATGGCCGATGCCATGCAGAAGATGGCGGCCGGCCTCGTCGCCCCTGTCATCGATACCGAGGTCGGTTTCGACGATATCGACGCCGCGCTGAAGCGCATGGAAGGCCGCGACGTCTTCGGCAAGATCATCCTGCGCGTCTCTTAAGCAAAATGGTCGGCAAGGTGCTCAAAAAAGCCCGCCGGGACTTCATGTTCCGCTACGGTCGGCGGCTGCGCCAGATGGAACACTGGCTGGTCGCCCGCCTCGCCATGGCGATGATCTCGCTCTTGCGCCTTTTGCCGCCGGACCGGGCGCTCAATTTCGCCGACCGCGTCGCCCGCCGCATCGGCCCGATGGTCGGGCGTCACCGTGTGGCGTTGAACAATCTGCGCCTTGCCTATCCGCAAAAGAGCGATGCCGAGATCGAGGCCATCGCGTCCGACATGTGGGGCAACATGGCCCGGCTTGCCGCCGAATACATCTTTCTCGACGCCCTCTTCGATTTTGATCCCAATGCCGCGAAGCCGGGCCGGGTCGAAGTCAGCGGCGTCGAGCATTTCGCCGAGATCGCCGGCGAGAAGAAGCCGCATATCCTGTTCACCGGCCATCTCGGCAATTTCGAATTGCTGCCGGTGGCCGCCGCCACTTTCGGCATGAATATCACGGCACTGTTTCGTCCGCCCAACAACCCCTATCTCGCCGACTACATCCATTCGACGCGCCGCTCATCGATGGGTGGCCTGCTGCCTTCCTCCACCGGCGCATCCTTCGCCCTTGCCGCCATCCTGGAAAAGGGCGGCAACATCGGCGTGTTGGTCGATCAGAAATTCTCCGGCGGCGTGGACACGACCTTCTTCGGCCGTCCATGCCAGAGCAATCCGATGCTGGGCATGCTCGCCCGCCACTATGATTGCGACGTCTATCCGGCCCGTTGCGTCAGGCTGCCGGGAAATCGGTTCCGCCTCGAGATCGAGGACAAGCTCGATTTGCCGCGCACCGAAAGCGGCAGCGTCGACGTCCATGCCACCACCCAGGTGCTCGCCGATATTGTCGAGCGCTGGGTGCGCGAGGACCCCGGCCAGTGGATGTGGTTCCACAAACGCTGGGAAATCAGTGGCCGCCGCCGCAAGCGCGGGCGGTCACCCGAAGCAACCGGCCAATCCTAAAGACCGGCGTTTCACAAGCGATCAGTTTGTGACGACGATCCGCGTATTGCCGAAGCCGACTTCCTTTACCATCGTATAGAAGGTCGCAGCGTTGGCCGTGTGCAGGCGCACGCAACCATGCGAGGCCGGGCGCCCGAGATACCTCACCGCGCCGGTGCCGTGGATGGCGTAGCCGCCGTGGAAGAACACCGAATAGGGCATCGGCGAGTTGTCGTATTTGCGCGAATACCACATCCGGGCGGTCCATTGCGGTCGGTAGGAGCCGCGCGGCGTGAAATAACCCTTGCGCGCGGTCGATACGTCCCAACGGTAAAGCACCTGGCCGTATCTGCTGACGGTCATGGTCTGCGTCGAAACGTCGATGTTGGCGACCAGCGTGGCCGCCCGGCTTGCGAATGACGTGCCAAGCAGCGCTGCTGCCAGAACGGCTGCCATGAGAACGAACTTTTTCATGCGATCAAACCCCTTTGATTGCCCCCCGCCATCACGCGGTTTCTTTCCATCGTTTCACCGGCAGGTGCGTTAAGTAGCACACACTCCTTGATAAATTCGCCAACCCACAACGACGAATTTGAACGATTTTCCCGCTATAGTTGCCGCCGCCACATGCACCCTCGACGGTTTAGGCGTTCCGGGATTGCGTTGGCCGATACACACTGATCGCGGCAGGTTGCTTGCAAAAATGCCGCGTTCCTTCTTCAATTGTCCGATGAAGGAACGACTCCTGAGGGCCGTCGACAACCGGCTCGACGAGCTGGTAGCGCTGACCGCCGACCTGATCCGTTTTCCGACCGTCAACCCGCCGGGTGAGGCCTATGGGCCATGCGCCGAGTATGTCGGCGCGCGCTTACGGAAACTCGGTTTCGAGATCGAGTTCATCCGCGCCGAAGGCACGCCCGGCGACACCGACCGCTATCCGCGCATCAATGTCGTGGCCCGCTTCGACGGCCGCTCGCCGGGTCCTTGCGTGCATTTCAATTCGCATATCGACGTGGTCGAGGCCGGCGACGGCTGGACCGTCGATCCCTTCGCCGGGCTGGTCAAGGACGGCAGGGTTTACGGCCGCGGCGCCTGCGACATGAAGGGCGGGCTTGCCGCCTCGATCATTGCCGCCGAAGCTTTCATGGAAGTCTATCCCGACTTTCCCGGCGCCATCGAGATATCCGGCACGGCGGACGAGGAGTCCGGCGGCTTCGGCGGCGTCGCGCATCTGGCGAGGCTCGGCTATTTCTCGAAGCCGAAGGTCGACCACGTCATCATTCCCGAGCCGCTGAACAAGGATCGCATCTGCCTCGGCCATCGCGGCGTCTGGTGGGCCGAGATCGAGACCAAGGGCGAGATCGCGCATGGCTCGATGCCGTTCCTCGGCGACAATGCCGTGCGCCATATGGGCGCCGTGCTGCAGGCTTTCGAGGACGAATTGTTCCCGGCGCTCGACCGCAAGGTGACGCGCATGCCTGTGGTGCCCGAAGGCGCCAGGCGCTCGACCATGAACATCAATTCCATCCATGGCGGTCAGACCGAGGATTTTCGCCCCGGCCTGCCCTCGCCCAACGTGCCCGACTGGTGCCGCCTGACCATCGACCGCCGCTTCCTGCTCGAGGAAGACCTCGATACGGTGAAGGGCGAGGTGACTGGCATCCTCGAGCGGCTGAAGCGCCAGCGCAAGAAATTCGACTACGAGATCCGCGACCTGATGGAGGTGCTGCCGCTGATGACCGAGCGCGACGCGCCCGTGGTCAAGGCCGTCGCGCAAGGCATCATGGAAGTTTTCGATCGCGAGCCGGAGTACGTTATCTCGCCCGGCACCTACGACCAGAAGCACATCGCCCGCATCGGCCACCTTTATGACTGCATCGCCTATGGTCCGGGCATTCTCGACCTCGCCCACCGTCCCGACGAATGGGTCGGCATTTCGGACATGGTGGAGTCGGCTAAGGTGATGGCGATCGGCCTCAACCTGCTGCTGCGCGGCACGACGGCCTGACCGGCGATGGCGAAAAACATTTCTCCCCGTTCGGCCGGACAACACGAAACGCAATTTACTCCCGCGCGAAATCACGCTTCTATCCGCCAGGCTTGAGCACAGGGCATGATCCCCGAAAAGTGGGAACCGGTTTTCGGAAAGATCATGCTCAACCAAACATCGAGCCCCATTCCGATTTCCGTCGGGATGGATAAGGCTCTGGCAAATGGGAGTCGGTGCGATGAAACTGTGGAAGACCATTCTGGCCGCGGCCGTTCTGGCACTCGCCACCGCCGCTCCGGCGTTTGCCACGCGCACCGACCTCGTCATCGGCATTCCGCTCGAGCCGCCGCATCTCGATCCGACCGCCGGCGCGGCGGCGGCGATCGACGAGGTGCTCTATGCCAATGTCTTCGAAGGCCTGACCCGCATCGGGCCGAATGGCGAGGTGCTGCCCGACCTCGCCGAAAGCTGGACCATTTCGGATAACGGCAAGACTTATCTTTTCAAGCTGCATACCGGCGTGAAGTTCCATGACGGCACCGACTTCAGCGCCGACGACGTCAAATTCTCGCTCGACCGCGCCCGCGCCGACAACTCGGTCAATGCGCAAAAGGGCCTGTTCGCGCAAATCGACAAGGTCGAGGTGATCGACGCGGCGACCGTCAAGGTCACGCTGAAGAACCCGCAAGGAGGCTTCCTTTACAATATGGGCTGGGGCGACGCGGTGATCGTGTCGCCCAGATCGGCCGACACCAACAAGGAAAAGCCGATCGGCACCGGCCCGTTCAAGTTCCAGGCCTGGACCAAGGGTTCCTCAATCACGCTTGTGAAATCCGACAATTACTGGGGCGCCCCGGTCTTCCTCGACAAGGTCGAGTTCCGCATCGTGCCGGATGCCGCCGCCGCCGTTCCGGCGCTGCTGTCGGGCGACATCCAGGCCTTTCCCTTTTTCGACCCCGACAGCCTCTCGCAGGTGAAGGGTGATCCGCGTTTCAAGGTGGTGATCGGCTCGACCGAGGGCGAGACCATCCTCGCCATCAACAACAAGAAGCCGCCTTTCGACAAATTGCAGGTCAGGCAGGCGATCTCCTTCGCGCTCGACCGCAAGGCGGTCATCGACGGCGCCTCGGCGGGGCTGGGCGTGCCGATCGGCTCGCACATGTCGCCGGCCAACAAGGACTATGTCGACCTGACCGGCCTCTATCCGCACAATGTCGACAAGGCCAAGGAACTGCTGAAGGAGGCCGGACTCGAAAACGGCTTCAAGGCGACGCTGAAGCTGCCGCCGCCTTCCTATGCGCGGCTTGGCGGCGAGATCATCGCCTCGCAGCTGCGCGATGTCGGCATCGATCTGGAGATCATCCCGGTCGAATGGGCGCAGTGGCTGGATCAGGTCTTCACCAAGAAGGACTACGACCTGACCATCGTCTCCCACACCGAGCCCAACGACATCGACATCTATTCGCGCAAGGATTATTACTTCAATTACGACAATCCCACCTTCGACAAGATCATCGCCGACCTGAACCTCACCTCGGATGAGGCAAAGCGCAAGGAACTGCTCGGCGAAGCGCAGAAGATCCTCGCCGACGATGCCGTGGTCGGCTTCCTCTACGAATTGCCGAAGGTCGGCGTCTGGGATACCAGGCTGCAAGGCCTGTGGGAAAATGCCCCGATCCAGGCCAACGACCTCACCAAGGTGAAATGGACGGATTGACGGCTGTGGCCGAAAGGCGCGATCGCCGGGTCGCTGCGCCGTGACCGCCTACCTGCTCAAACGCCTCATCATCGCCGCCCTTACCCTGGTGCTGGCCTCGATGGTGGTGTTTGCCGTGCTGGAGATCCTGCCCGGCGATCCGGCGCGGCTGATGCTTGGTTTCAACGCCAGCGCCGATCAGGTTCAACTGCTGCGCAACCAGATGGGCCTCAACGCGCCGCTCATCCTGCGCTATCTGCACTGGGCGGGCGGGCTGCTCAGCCTCGATTTCGGCCGCTCCTACACCTATTCGGTCCCCGTTATCGATCTCGTGCGCGAGCGCATTGTCGTCTCCCTGCCGCTGGCGCTGATCGCGCTGGCGCTTTCGACGGTGATCGCCATCCCGGTCGGCCTGTTTTCCGCCAGCCGCCAGGGCCGCGCCGGCGATACCGTGGCGATGGGCGCGGCGCAGCTTGGTGTTGCGGTACCGAACTTCTGGTTCGCGCTGATGCTGATCTATCTGTTCGCCGTCTGGCTGCGGCTGGTGCCAGCCGGCGGCTTTCCCGGCTGGAGCGCTGGCCTCTGGCCGGCGCTGAAATCGCTGATGCTGCCGGCCATTGCGCTAGCTTTGCCACAGGCGGCGATCCTGGCGCGCGTCGCCCGCTCGGCGCTGATCGAGGTGCTGAACGAAGACTATATCCGCACCGCCCGCGCCAAGGGCCTGCCCTACCGCGCGGTGCTCTGGCGCCATGCATTGCGCAACGCCATGATCCCGGTGCTCACCATTCTCGGCCTGCAATTCGCCTTCCTGCTCGCCGGCACCATCATCATCGAGAACGTCTTTTACCTGCCCGGCCTCGGCCGGCTGGTGTTCCAGGCCATCACCCAACGCGACCTGGTCGTCGTCGAGAGCGTCGTCATGCTGCTCGTCGCCGCCGTGATCGCCGTCAACCTGCTCGTCGATCTCTCCTATGCCCTCGTCGACCCTAGGCTCAGGGGCCGGCAATGACGATGCGCGTCGACCTGCCCGAGGAGACGCTTGCCGGGGTTCTGGCCAAGGCGTTCGGCAACCGCTCGTTCCTGATCGGCTTCGTCATCACGCTGCTGGTGGCGGCAGTCGCGCTGCTTTCCTTCGTCTGGACGCCCTATGACGTCACCAGGCTGGTGATCGCCGACAAGACGCAGGCGCCGTCGCTGGCGCACTGGTTCGGCACCGACCATTTCGGCCGCGACATCCTGTCGATGATCATGGTCGGCTCGCGCAATTCGATCGCGGTGGCGCTGGTCGCTGTCGGCATCGGCATGGGCGTCGGCGTGCCGCTCGGCGCCCTTGCCGCGGCGCGCGGCGGTCTCGCGGACGAAGCGCTGATGCGCATCAACGACCTCGTCTTCGCATTCCCTGCTCTGCTGTCTGCAATCATGATCACAGCCATTTTCGGCCCCGGCGCGATCAACGCCATCATCGCCATCGGCATCTTCAACATCCCTGTGTTCGCGCGTGTCGCCCGCGCCGGCGCGCTGGCAATCTGGCCACGCGAATTCATCCTTGCCGCGCGCGCCGCCGGCAAGGGCATGACCGGGATCACGATCGAGCACATCCTGCCCAATATCGCCACGCTGCTGCTCGTCCAGGGCACCATCCAGTTCGCGCTCGGCATCCTCGCCGAGGCCGGCCTTTCCTATGTCGGCCTCGGCGCGCAACCACCGATGCCGAGCTGGGGCCGCATGCTGTTCGACGCGCAGACGCGCATGGTGACGGCGCCATGGATGGCGATCTTTCCCGGCATGGCGATCGTCATCACCGTGCTCGGCCTGAACCTGCTCGGCGACGGCATCGCCGACATCCTTGACCCGAAATCGCGGCGACGGCGATGAGCCTGCTCGAGATCGAGGCTCTGTCGCTCTCGATCGGCAGCACGCCGATCCTTAAGGGAGTCGAGCTCGCAATCGCGCCCGGCGAGGTGGTCGGCCTGGTTGGCGGATCGGGCTCGGGCAAGTCGATGACGGCGCTGACAATCATGCGGCTCCTGCCGCACCTCGCACGCCCCAACGGAAAAATTACCTTCGACGGCATCAATATCCTTGCCGCAAGCGAGGACCAGATGTGCGCGCTGCGCGGCGACGACATCGGCATGGTTTTCCAGGAGCCGATGACGGCGCTCAACCCGGTCAAGACGATCGGCGAGCAGGTGGCCGAAGGCATTCGCTGGCACACCAAGGCAAGTCGCGCCGAGGCCGAGGAGCGGGCGCGAAAAATGCTGGACCGGGTCGGGTTGCCGGAGGCAAAATTCCCGCTGTCGCGCCACCCGCACGAACTGTCCGGCGGCCAGCGCCAGCGCGTCGTCATTGCCATCGCTTGCGCGCTGAAACCGAAGCTGCTCATTGCCGACGAGCCGACAACGGCGCTCGACGTGGTGCTGCAGGCGCAGATCCTCGATCTCTTGCGCGATCTCGTCGCCGAAAACCGCATGGGCCTATTGCTCATCTCGCACGACCTCGCGGTGGTGACCGAGATAGCCGATCGCCTGACCATCCTGCGCCGTGGCGAGGTGATGGAAGCCGGCGACACCGCGCGCACGCTGTCGGAGCAGTCGCATCCCTATACGCGTGAGCTGGCCCTGGCTTCCACGCATGTGCCGGCACGGCCTAAGACGCACCTTGCCGGTTCGGCAAAGCCCTTGCTCGAGGTAGAGAGCGTCAGCCGGGATTATCCGGGTCGGCGCAAATCGTTGTTCAGGCCGGCAGAGCCGATCCGCGCCGTCGACGATGTCTCGCTGACCATTGAACCGGCCCAATCGGTGGCCCTCGTCGGCCGTTCTGGCTGCGGCAAGTCCACCCTTGCCCGCATGATCCTGGCGCTGGACAAGCCGACGGCCGGCACGATCCGCTTTCGCGATGAAACCATCACCGGCAAGACAGAGGCCGAGCTGAAGCCCGCGCGCCGTGACATGCAGGTGGTGTTCCAGGACCCTTACGGCTCCTTCGATCCGCGCCAGAAAGTCGAAAAGCTGGTTGCTGAGCCGCTGCACCTTCTGGAAAAGCAGCCGGCGAGAGCCGAGCGGCGCGAGATGGTCGCGCATGCGCTGCACGAGGTCGGCCTCGACCGGCGCGACATGGATAAATATCCGCATGAATTCTCGGGCGGCCAGCGCCAGCGTCTGTCGATCGCCCGCGCCATCATCACGCGGCCGAAGCTGGTCGTCGCCGACGAGCCGGTCTCGGCGCTCGACGTGTCGATACGCGCCCAGATCCTCGACCTCTTCGCCGAGCTCAACCAGAAGCTCGGCATCGCCTACCTGTTCATCACCCACGATTTGACGGTCGCCCGCGCCATCTCGGACGAGGTGCTGGTCATGCATGAAGGCAAGATCGTCGAGCGCGGCAAGACCGGCGCTGTGCTCGACCATCCGCGTTCGGAAGCAGCACAGGCGCTTGTTGCCGCTGCCCCTGACCTGCATCGGGCCATCGCTCGGCGGTTGCAGGAACAAGGTTAAAGCATGTCTCCCGAAAGTGTGCAGCGGTTTCGGGACAAAGACATGCTTAAATCAAAGACCTAAAGCATGTCGCGTGAACCCTTTTTCACGCAACATGCTTTAGCCTCTCAGATCATCTGGAATTTTCCGGAGGCCTTGAACCGCAGATAGGCCTCTATGCTGCGCGCCATGTTGGGCAGCATTTCGGGCAAGCCGTCGGGCGTAAACCAGCCGACCGCAGTGCTTTCATCATCTGTGACGGCCGGCTCGCCTTCGAAGGAGCGCGTGTAAAACACCAGCGCGAAAAACTGTGTGCGATCGCCATTCGGAAACTGGATGGTTTCATATTGTGGGTCGCAGCCGAACCCGAACGGTTCGATATCGCTGACGATCAACCCGGTTTCCTCGACAACCTCCCTGATCACCACCGCTTCCAAGCCTTCGCCTTCCTCGGCATTGCCGCCAGGCAGGCCCCACACGCCGAAATCAGTTCGCTTCTGCAGCAGGATGCAGCCGTCGGCGCGCTCGATGACGATGCGCGCGCCTGGCATCAGCACCAAACGGTTCCCGATCAACGCCCGCAATCGCCCAAGATAGCTGTCGGCAAAGGCCATTCAAACGCTCCCAGCGCCAGCGAACTGTTTGCTCAAGCGTCAGCCCTCCGGCTTCACCAGGTCGACGGGACTGATGTCGAGCAGATCCAGCGTGCGGCGCAGCAACTTGACCTCGCTTTCGGCGAGTTTGGCATCGGCCTTGGCGATCTCCGCCATATGGCGGGCGAGCAGCTTGCGCCGCTCCACGTCAAGATCGTGAAACAACGCGATTGCCTGCGAGCCGTTGGTCTCGTAGCCGTAGTCGTTGAGATATTCGATGACGCTGTCGATCGAGGTTTCGGGGATGCCGAACGCATCCTTGCAGATGCGCCGGAAGGCGATCATCTCGCTCTCCGCGACCGAGCCGTCGGCCAGGATCATCCGGAACAGCATCAGGAGTTCGGCCGACAGCACCGGATCGTCCGCCACCTTGCGCACGCCGGGGTCGCCGTCGAAGATCGATCGTATCTGGTCGAGCAGCGCCATCGCCATCAGCCTCCCGTTGCGATTCCGATCTCTTTGTTAGCGTGGAATCGGTCTTGCGCAAACAGGGTTCCTCGGCGCGCCCGCGTCGACGCAGGGCTGGCCATCCGCATCGGCGCCAGACTGATCGAGCTGCTATTTTTGTCGTCTGCCTGGCGCTGGCGATCAAGCTGTTCGCCGACCCTGCGAATCCTTTGCGCCAGCTAATTGGTGTGTGACGGCGCCGCTGATAGACTGGGTGCGTACGAATCATGTTGAAGGGACTAGACATGAACCTCAGTGCACCCACCCAAATCGTGTTCATTATTTCGTTGATCATCGCCATCATCGGCATTCTCGCCGCTCTTGGCATTCTTGCGTTCATCCCTCTTGCCGCGGTGTGGATCGTCCTCATCGCTTATATTGTGCTCGCCGGCGGCTGCCTGATGCGTGGTGCTTGAAATCGCGAATCTTAGGCGACTCGAAGCGCCCGGCCCGGCCGGGCGCTTTTGATTCCAGGACACGGTCTGATAGAATCATCCCATGTCCGTCGAGACGGAGCGCCATCGAAAAGACAATCGGACCGTCGCCGATAGGTTCGAGATGGTGAGGCTCACACCTGCCCTACCGCTGGGCGGCATCGTCACCGACATCTGCGGTTACCGTGAGACGCTGCCCGGACATTTCCGCATTGTCGAATATGCCTCGCTGACCGTGCCGCTGGTGATCAGTTTCGCCGAAGCCTTCGCCATCGGGCTCAGAGAGAAAGCGTAGGTCTACCGCCGGCAATCGAGGTTAGCGACGGCGTCTAAACTTCGTCATCCACGGGCGAAGCAGGAGCGAAGCTCCGTCGCGGAGACCCGAGGATCCATGCCGTTACGTTGATCGAAGGGCGCGGCGGAGCAGAATTCTGCACCGTTGCAACACCTCGACGTCACGGAATGGATCCTCGGGTCTGCGCTGCGTCGCTTCGCTCCTTGCTTCGCCCGTGGATGACGACGGCACACGTGACTCGGCTAATCGCCAAGGTACAGGACTCGCGAACGAACGCAGCTCAAGGCATCGAGAAACTACCGCGCCAACCCAAAGATCGCGTCGCAGTCGAGATGCCTCTCCAACTCGGCCGCGACCTCGTCCAGTGCCCGCCCGACTTCGGCGCGATAGTCGATGCCACCATTTCTGACGCCGAGGCTTTCCAAATATGCAGCGCGAAAGGCATCTGCGGAAAACAGGCCGTGCAGATAGGTGCCGATCACCTTGCCGTCGGCGGAGATCGCGCCGTCCTCGACGCCGTTGATGATCGCTGACGGCCGGGCGGTGTCCGGTCCGGTGGTGCGGCCGAGATGGATCTCGTAGCCTTCGAGCGGCAGCCCGAACGGCACCGACCGGGCGCTTGAATTGCGCACCGTCTTTTCCGGCTCCATCATCGTTTCGATGTCGAGCAGGCCAAGGCCTTCCGCCTCGGTCACGCTGCCTTCGATGCCGTCGGGGTCGCGCACCATCCGGCCGAGCATCTGGTAGCCGCCGCAGATGCCCACCACATAGCCGCCGCGCTTGCGGTGGGCGATGAGATCGCGATCCCAGCCATTCTCACGGAATTTTATGAGATCGCCGATGGTCGATTTAGAGCCGGGAATGACAACCAGCCCGGCATCTTCCGGCAGCTTCTTGCCCGGCGGCACGAAAACCACCTCGACCTGCGGCTCGGCCTTGAGCGGATCGAGATCGTCGAAATTGGCAATGCGCGCCAGCGTCGGTACTGCCACCTTCAGCGCCCGCTTCTCGCCCGAGGCCAGCCGTTCGAGCACGACCGAGTCCTCCGACGGCAATCTTACCGCCGCTTTCAGCCACGGCACGACGCCGAAGCAGCGCCAGCCGGTGAATTTTTCGATCGCTTTGATCCCGTCGTCGAACAGCGAAACATCGCCCCGGAACTTGTTGATGAGGTAGCCGGCGATCATGCGCCGGTCCCCCTCCGGCAGGATCAGATGCGTGCCGGCCACGGACGCAATCACGCCGCCTCGGTCGATGTCTCCCACGAGGATCACCGGCACGTCGGCGTGCGTGGCAAAACCCATATTGGCGATGTCGCGGCTCCTGAGGTTGATCTCGGCCGCAGAGCCGGCGCCTTCGACGATGACGAGATCGGCGCCCTCACCGACCTTGGCCCAGGAGTCCAGCACGGCGTCCATCAGCCGGCCCTTCATCGCCTGGTAGTCGCGCGCCCGTGCCTCGCCGAACACCTTGCCCTGCACCACGACCTGCGAGCCGATATCGCTCTGCGGCTTGAGCAGCACCGGGTTCATATGCACGGTCGGCGCGACGCCGCAGGCCATCGCCTGCAGCCATTGCGCACGGCCGATCTCGCCGCCTCCGGCTCTGTTGTCGCCCGGCAAGTCGGCGACGGCGGCATTGTTCGACATGTTCTGCGGCTTGAACGGCCGGACCTTCAGCCCGCGCCTCCTTGCCGCGCGGCAAAGCCCCGCCACCAGCACGGTCTTGCCGACATCGGAGCCGGTGCCCTGCAGCATGATCGCTTTGGCCATCAGCCCCTGCCCCCCGCGACGGCGTCGCGTATTGTGGATGTCTGTGCCAGTGGCCCGCCCTGCCAGATGTAGAGCGCCATCAGCGGCTCCTTGCCCGTTCGCATGGCATGGCTGACGTTGGACAAATGATGGATTACTTCGCCTGCCGCGCGAACATGAAAACCGCCCTCGCCCATGCGCCATTCAGTGCCGCCGGTCAGCGGGATGTAGATCTCCTCGGCGATGTGATGATGGTCGGGATAGACGATGTCGGGCCCGAGGATCAGCAGGCCTGCCGCGACTTCGTCATTGACGAAATGCCCGCGTGTGCCGAACACCTCCAGCCAGCCGTAATTGTCGATGAATTCCTGGCCGAAATCGGCGGCGGTATAGGTCTGGCCCCAGCGAAAGTCGTCGCGATGATCCGCCACGAACCGCGCCACAGGCCGGATGTCCGGCGGCGCAAGCTCCGCGATCCGGTCGAGATAGCGAAGGCAGTCGAGCGGGCGAGGTTCGAGGGAGCGGGAGGGCATGTCCCAGTCGATGCGGGCGACGGTATCCGCGACCAGATCGCTGTCGACATTGGCCAGATAGCCATGCAAGCGCTCCAGCAACTCATCGAAAACTGTAGGCACGTGCGGCTCCGTTGATCAATCCATGCACAGCCGCTCCGCGGACGGCCGGGTTGCGCGGCGGCATCATTGGTCTAGATTGAACAGCGCGCAAAGCCAAAAACGACAGGCCAGAAGGTCTGAAACGACAGGGAGCACGCGATGGACGCGGCGGTCGATGCCGGCACCGGCCAGTTCGAACTCACCGAGGAGCAGCGCGCCATAAAGGAGATGGCCGGGGCCTTCGCTGCAGACCGCGTCGCGCCGAACGCGCTCGACTGGGATCGCGCAAAGCACTTTCCCGCCGATGTGATCCGCGAAACCGGGCCGCTCGGCCTCGGCGGCATTTATGTGCGCGACGATGTCGGCGGCTCGGCGCTCGGCCGTCTCGACGCCGTGCTGATCTTCGAGGCGCTCGCCCATGCCGACCCCGCCTTTTCCTCCTTCATCTCCATCCACAATATGGCGGCCTCGATGATCGACCGCTTCGGCTCAGACGAGCAGCGCTGGCGCTTCTTGCCGAAACTGACGTCGATGGAGTGGCTGGCGAGCTATTGCCTGACAGAGCCCGGCTCCGGCTCGGATGCCGCGGCCCTCAAGACGCGCGCGGTGAAGAGCAGCGGCGATTATGTGCTCAACGGCGCCAAGCAGTTCATCTCCGGCGCCGGCGACAGCGATCTCTATGTCGTCATGGCGCGCACCGGCGCCGAGGGCCCGAAAGGCATTTCGGCCTTTGTCGTGCCGAGGGACGCGCCCGGCCTCTCCTTCGGCGCCAATGAGCACAAGATGGGCTGGCACATGCAGTCGACCCGCCAGGTCATCTTCGAAGACTGCAAGGTGCCGGCCGAAAACCTGCTGGCTGCGGAAGGCGCCGGTTTCGGCATCGCCATGGCTGGTCTCGATGGCGGACGGCTCAACATCGCCGCCTGTTCGCTCGGCGGCGCGCAGTCGGCGCTGGACAAGGCGCTCGCCTATACGGCCGAGCGCAAGGCCTTCGGCTCGAAGATCAACCAGTTCCAGGCGCTGCAGTTCAAGCTGGCCGACATGGAGACGGAGCTGCAGGCGGCCCGCATCTTCCTTTACGCCGCCGCCTCGAAGCTCGACCGCAAGGCGCCGGACGCCGGCAAATGGTCGGCGATGGCCAAGCGCTTCGTCACCGATATAGGCTTCGACGTCGCCAACGACGCGCTGCAACTGCATGGCGGCTACGGCTATCTGCACGACTACGGCATCGAGAAGCTGGTGCGGGACCTGCGCGTTCACCAGATCCTTGAAGGCACCAATGAGATCATGCGCGTCATCATCGCACGGGCCCTGATCGGACGCTGACGACAAATATTCTGGAGAACAACGATGGCAACTATCGCCTTCATCGGTCTCGGCAACATGGGGAACCCGATGGCCGCCAATCTGGTCAAGGCTGGCCATGCAGTGCTGGGCTTCGATCTCGTGCCTGAGAACCTTGCGATCGCGAAAGAGCACGGCGTGACGGTGATGGCCAACGCCGTCGCCGCGGTGAAAGATGCCGACATGGTTATCACCATGCTTCCCGCCGGCAGACATGTGTTGTCAGTCTACGAGGACATCGCGCCCAAGGCGAAGAAAGGCGCTTTGCTAATCGATTCCTCGACCATCGATGTCGAATCGGCGCGTAAGGCCCATTCCATTGCCGCCAGACACGGCCTGCCGTCGATCGACGCGCCGGTGTCCGGCGGCACCGGCGGCGCCACCGCAGGCACGCTGACCTTCATGGCGGGCGGCTCGGATCAGGCCTTCGCCGCCGCCGAGCCGATCCTGCAGCCGATGGCCGGCCGCATCGTCCATTGCGGTGGCGATGGCGCCGGCCAAGCCGCCAAGATCTGCAACAACATGATTCTCGGCATTTCGATGATCGGCGTCGCCGAAGCCTTCGTGCTCGCCGAAAAACTCGGCCTCTCGCACCAGGCGCTGTTCGACGTCGCCTCCACCTCCTCCGGCCAGTGCTGGTCGCTGACCACCTATTGCCCGGTGCCCGGCCCGGTGCCGGCGTCGCCCGCCAACCGCGACTACAAGCCGGGCTTTGCCGCGGCCCTCATGCTGAAAGACCTGAAACTGTCGCAGGAAGCCGCCCAGGGCGCCGGCGCGGTGACGCCGCTCGGCGCCGAGGCGACGCAGCTTTACGCGCTGTTCAACGCGCAAGGCAATGCCGGGGCCGATTTTTCCGGCATCATAAATTTCCTGCGCGGTGACAAAACGTAAATTGCTGCTTTCAAAGGCTTATTAGTGAAAATTTTCGGCGGTAAGCCGGCAAATTTAGATTTGCTTAAGCTCTCGATAACTCCCCGGTAACGATGTGCCTTTAAAACGGACTGTGAGGCGGACATCACGTCCGCCCGGCGCTCCGGATCAGGTCTCGCGTACCGGAGCCCGTACGTTTCGCAAGTATTCCAGTAGCGTAGTGCCATGCGTTTCTTGGCAGAGCCGCGTTCCCCTTGGGACGCGGTTTTTGCGTTTCTAACGCAAGGCGCTCCCAGCCGATCGATCGCCGGGCGCCCCATACTCGAGGCGCCCGATCACTTTGCCTAGCCTACCGCTTGCGCAAATCCGCCTCGGCGAGGTCGAGCGCCCTGGCAATGCGCTCGCAGGCCATGTCGATCGTGTCGCGTGTCCAGATCAGCGGCGGCGACAGGATCATCGTGTCGCCGGTGGCGCGCAGCATCATGCCTTGCGCGATCGCATGGTCGCGCACGATCACAGCGGCACTTCCCGACGGCAAATAACGCTCCTTGGTCGCCTTGTCCTTGACGATCTCGATCGCGCCCATCAGGCCGATCGAGCGCACCTCGCCGACCAGCCTGTGGCCGGCGATATGCTCCTGCAGCGCCTGCGCGAAATACGGACCGGTGTCGTTCCTGACCCGCTCGACCAGGCCTTCCCGCTCGATGATCTCAAGGTTCTTCAGCGCCACCGCGCAGGCCACCGGATGACCGGAATAGGTGTAGCCGTGATAGAACTCGCCGCCCTTTCCGACCAGAGTCGAGGCGATGCGGTCGCCCACCAGCAGCGCCGACAGCGGCTGGTAGCCGGAGGTCAGCGCCTTGGCGGTGGTGATGGTGTCGGGCTCGACGCCAAAAGTCTGTGCCGCGAACCATTCGCCGGTGCGGCCATAACCGGTGATCACCTCATCCAGCATCAAGAGCACATCGTATTTGCGGCAGATGCGCTGCACTTCCGGCCAGTAGCTCATCGGCGGGATTTTCACCCCGCCGGCGCCCATCACCGGCTCGCCTATGAAAGCGGCGACCTTGTCGGCGCCGGCTTCGAGAATGGCGTCCTCGACCGCCTTGGCTGCACGGATGCCAAAATCATGGTCGCTTTCGCCGGGCAGCGCCAGCTCATAGGCATAGGGCATCATGACATGGACGATGTTGGGCACGGCGCCGCCGAGCTGCTTGTGCATCGGCTCCATGCCGCCGAGCGAGGTGCCGGCGATCGTCGAGCCGTGATAGCCCATCTTTCGCGAGATGATGCGGTTCTTCTCCGGCTTGCCTTCCAGTGCCCAATAGTGGCGGACGAGCCGCAGCGCGGTGTCGTTGGCCTCCGAGCCGGAGGAGCCGTAGAACACCTGGCCGACATGCTTTGGCGCCAGTTCCGAAAGCTTCTTCGACAGCAGCACCGGCGTCGGCGTCGAGCATTTGAAGAAGGAATTGTAGTAAGGCAGTTCCTTCATCTGGGCGGAGGCGGCGTCGGCCAGCTCGTCACGGCCATAGCCGACATTGACGCACCAAAGGCCGGCCATGCCGTCGAGGATTTCAGCGCCTTCGGAATCGTAGATGAACGGGCCGTCGGCGCGGGTGATGATGCGCGAGCCGGCCTCACGCAGTTCCTTATGGTCGGTGAAGGGATGAAGGTGATGCGCGGCGTCGATCTGCTGAAGCTGCTTCAGCGAATAGTTCTGGTAGGTCATGATTTTGATCTTTCCTCTTGAATCAATCCGGCAACAGCCGGGGCGGATTCGTCAGAGGAGGATGGGCGGCGAATAGCCGATGCGGGCGCACAGGCGCAAAAGCTCGGCACGCAGCGTGCGCGGTGACGGCGTCACCGCGACCCCGAAGGCGCCTGATGTGCTGATGCGGACCATGCCGGCACATTAAGCCGCGCGAGGCTACAAATTCAAGCTAATCCGCCAAGCGCCCGCTGCAGAAAGACATAGCGCATGGCCGTTTGCGCGGCCTGCGGCCGGCGGTCGCCGCGCCCGCCATGTCCGCCTTCAGTCTCCTCGAAGAACAGCGTATTGGCATGGCCGGCCTCCTGCAGCCGCGCCGCCATCTTGCGCGCATGGCCGGGATGGACGCGGTCGTCGGCGGTCGAAGTCATCAGCAGCACCGGCGGATAGGCGACGTTGGCCGCGACATGCTGGTAGGGCGAATAGGCCGCCAGCCAGGCCGCGTCCTCCGGCTTCGAGGGATCGCCATATTCGGCTATCCACGAGGCACCGGGCGGCAGTTCGGTGTAGCGCAGCATGTCGAGCAGCGGCACGTCGATGATGACGGCGCCGAACAGCTCGGGGCGCTGCGTCAGCGACACGCCTGTGAGCAGTCCGCCATTCGAGCCACCCTGGATACCGAGCTGCGCGGCGGTCGTGATGCCGCGCCTGCCCGCGTCCTCGGCGACAGCGGCGAAATCGTCGAAAGCGTTCTGGCGCTTGCCCTTCAGCGCCGCCTGGTGCCAGGCCGGCCCGAACTCGCCGCCGCCGCGGATATTGGCCTGCACATAGGCATTGCCCTTGTCCAGCCACAGCCTGCCGCGAATGCCGGCATAGCCCGGCAAGAGCGGCACTTCGAAGCCGCCATAACCGTAGAGCAGCGTCGGCACCGGCCCGTTCAGGTCGCGCCGCCTGACGACGAAATACGGGATCATCGTGCCGTCCTTCGATCGCGCCTCGAACTGTTCCGAAATGTAGGGCGAGGCGTCGAAGCGGGCCGGCTGCGATTTCACGGTCTTCAAAGTCTCGCCATTGTCGTCCGACCAGATGATCGAGCTGGGCGTCAGAAAATCGGTGAAGGAGAAGGAGACGCTGGCGCCGAAATGCTCGGCATGGCTGATGCCGACATTGCCGTTGTCCGGCAGCGCGACCGGCTTCAGCGACCAGCGATCGGCGGTGCGGTCGCAGGCGACGACCTTGCCGCGCACATTGTCCATCAGATTGATGAACAGCCGGTCCTGTGTCCTGGCGAGCCCGGCGATGGAAACGCGATGCGCCGGCTTCAGCACGATTTCGACCGGCTCAAAGCTGCCGGTCTCGATCCAGCGGTCGAAATCGACCGAATAGAGCCCGTCGGGCAGGCAGTGCATGCCGTCCGGCGCTGTCCAGGGGCTGCGCACGCCGAAGACAAGCTGTCCCTTGAAGATTGCCGTATCGGTGGCGTCATCCGGCAGCGGAATGCGCCTGTTCTCGCCGGAAG
This sequence comes from Mesorhizobium sp. B1-1-8, assembly GCF_006442795.2. Classification (NCBI taxonomy): domain Bacteria; kingdom Pseudomonadati; phylum Pseudomonadota; class Alphaproteobacteria; order Hyphomicrobiales; family Phyllobacteriaceae; genus Mesorhizobium; species Mesorhizobium sp. B1-1-8. The sequence continues at coordinate 2,917,636 of NZ_CP083956.1, read as the reverse complement.
TCAGCCGCAGAAAACTGTGCGAGGTGAAGAAGTCGATGGTCTTGCCCAACAGCACATGCCGTTTGTCGCCATCGAACTCGACACCGCCGCCGACCGCAAGATGCTGCTTCTCGGCTTCGAAAACCGGTGTTGCATCCTCCAGCTTGGTGCCGCGCCGCCAGAGCTTGATGACCCGCGGATAGCCGGACTGCGTCTTGTCGGCCTCCTCAAACGCCGCCGACACGATCACCGTGTCCTTGTCCAGCCAGGAAAAGCCCGACTTCGAAGCCGGCGCGCGAAAGCCGTCCTCGACGAAGGATTTGGTTGTGATGTCGAACTCGCGCATCTCGCTGGCGTCGCCGCCGTCCGGCGACATGGAGAGCAGACAGCGGTTAAAATCGGGATAGAGCCGGCTGGCGCCGCCGAACACCCATTTCACCCCTTCCTTGGCGGAGAGCGTATCGAAATCGATGATCGGCTCCCACTCAGGCTTGTCGGTCTTGTAGGAAGCGACGCTCGTGCGGCGCCACAGACCGAGCGCATTGGTCTTGTCTTGCCAGAAATTATAGACGTGGCCTGCAAGGGCCGACCCGACCGGCATATTGTCCTCGGCCGTCATCAGGTCGAGCGAGGTGTCGAAGGCGGGCTGATAGCAAGGATCGCCCTGCAATTCGGCAACCGTCAGCTCGTTCTGGCGATGGACCCAGTCGAGCGCTTCCTTGCTGTTGCGCTCTTCCAGCCAGAGGAAGGGATCGTCGGCCGCCTGTTCAGGCTGGCCTTTGGTCATCAAGCTGGTCATGCAGGTCTCCGGATTGTCTTGCAGCCCTGCCTACATCGCGTTCGATGCGCTCACATTCAAGCCGCAATGTGCCGCAAGCCTGGCCGATCATCGATTTGATTTACACCATCCGCCTTCGGGCGATGGTCGCTAATGCCAGCGCCGCGCAGATCGCGCCCAGCGTCACCGGCAGGCCGGCCGCGCCGATCGCATCCATGACGCCGCCTGTGAGCGGCGGCACAAGGATGCCGCCGACGCCCCACATCAGCGAGAAGGCGGCATTGCCTGCGACCAGCGCCGAGCCGCTGAAGCGCTCGCCGAGCTCGATGATCGACATGGTGTAGACGCCGTAGGAAACAGCGCCCCAGACAAACACGCATACCCAGATCAGCGGCGTCTCGATCAAGACCGGCAGCAGCACGCAGCCCCGCATCGTCACCAGCACGCAGCCGAACCGCACCAGGCGCGCCGTCAGACGTTCGGCGAGCAGGCCAAGCGGCACCTGCATGGCGATGTTGCCGGCAATCATCACTGACAGCAGCGCCGACATCCTGGCCTCGGCGATGCCGTAATGCGTGCCATAGACCGGAAGCAGCGCCAGCACTCCCTGTT